>JAFSZH010000050.1 GCA_017455685.1 Oscillospiraceae bacterium | reverse complement strand
CATGCCCACCTCGGAGCACTCGCCCTCAAAGTTGGAGCGCAGTCCGGCGATGATCTCTTCCTTCACATCCTCGGGCACCTCGGCGCCGAAGACCTTGCCCACGCCCACCACGTGCTCGGCGGCCCAGGTCAGCTCCCCGGCCAACAGTGTGAACTTCTCGCCGGAAACCTTGCACACCGTGCAGCGCTCGGGGGGCGTGTCGCCCTCATGGACGTAACCGCAGACAGGACATACCCACTTTTTCATGCTTGCATCCTCCGTTTGTAAAAAATTTTTATTTGATCTATTCGCGTCACAGACAGTGATCGCATACACCGTAAAACGTCAGCGTGCAGCCGCTGACCCGTCCCGGGAGCTCCAGCCGGAGCAGCTTGTCCGGCACGGTGAGAGCCACGTCCTCCACCCGGCCGCACCGCTGGCAGATGAAGTGGGCGTGGGGGTCCGTGCGGCCGTCAAACCGCTCCTGCCCCGCCACCGTGGCCACGCAGACCGCCTCTCCCTCCTGCCGGAACAGGGCCAGATTCCGGTACACCGTTCCCAGGGAGAGATCCGGGAATTCCGGCAGGAGCCGGGCATAGAGCGTCTCCGCGCTGGGATGATCCATGGACCGGAGCAGCTCGGCGCGGATGGCTTCCCGCTTTCGGCTGACGCGCCGCTGAGCCTCCATGTCCATCCCCCTTAACAAGAATTATTCTTATTAAGAGTATACTACACAGACCTTCTCTTGTCAATAGAAAAGGCGCGGGCATTTGCCCGCGCCTTATGGGTATTTCACTCTTATTCCAGATTCAGCTTCCGGTCCAGAACGACCTTGGTGCCGAAGAAGAAGATCACGCCCAGAACCAGCTGCCACAGCAGCGCGATGCCGATGCCCGCCAGCGCCGCCTGAATGGCCCCCACGGAGCTGTGGAGCACGCCGTTCTCAAAGTAGAATTCGAACCGGTCGAGGAGCTGCCAGGGGAAACGCATGTGACCGATGGCATTGAGGACGATGGACAGCAGGATGTCGATGCCGATATAGGCCACCACCGCCCAGGCGCCCCGGTGCTTTTTGGCCAGATGGCCCAGCGCCACGGCCTGATAAATATGCAGGCAGCTGGTCAGCGTACCCACCAGAACCAAAACAAGAAACTCCGCCAGCACCCAGCCCAGACCCCGGGGCAGTTCCACTTCCCGGAGCAGTTCCGGAATGGACTTCAGCGCCTCGATGAACTCGCTGCCGCCCAGCAGTGCCACCAGGGCCGTGCCGCTGACCATGCCCACCAGAGCGCTGAGCACCATCAAAATCAGAGCGGTCAGCGCCTTGGAGGCAATGAGCTCGGCGCTGGTGGCGGGCAGGGTAAACATGAGATAGCCCTCGTCCCCCAACAGGCCCCGGTAAAACCGCTCGCAGATGAACACCAGCATCAGAATGCCCAGCGTCACACCCAGCACTCCCAGCAGGATGATGGGCAGGATACCGGCTACAAAGGTCACCAGGCCGTTCGCGTGGCTTCCGTCGATCAGCACGCCCCGGATGGTGAAGCCGTTGAGGATGGAAAGGGCCGCGATGCCCGCCCACACGGGCCAGAACTTCCGCAGACCGTAGCGGAGATCGTATTTCATCAGCTTACCAAGCATGGTTTTCACCCTCCTTCCAGGCCTGGGCCCGGAACATCTCCCGGAACAGAGCGTCCACGCTCTCTCCGGTCCGCTCCCGGATGCTGTCCACCGACTCGTGGAGCACCACCCGGCCCTTCTGCAGGAACACCGCCTCGTCCAGCACCTGCTCCACGTCGGAGATCAGGTGGGTGGAGATCAGCACGGTTCCGTCCTCGTTGTAGTTGGTCAGTATGGTGTGCAGAATGAAATCCCGGGCTGCCGGGTCCACCCCGGCGATGGGCTCGTCCAGCAGATAGAGTCGGGCCTGCCGGCTCATCACCAGCATCAGCTGCATCTTCTCCTTGGTGCCCTTGGAAAGGCTCTTGATCCGCTGGCCGGGCTCCAGCTCCAGGGAGCGGCACATATCCTCCGCCTTCCGCCGGTCAAAGTCGATGTAAAAATCGGCGAACATGTCGATCATGTCCGAAACCCGCATCCAGTCCGGGAAATAGCCCCGGTCCGGCAGATAGCTGATCAGGCTCTTGGTGGCGGGGCCGGGACGGCAGCCGTTCACCAGCGCCTCGCCGGAACTGGGCTGCAGCAGACCGTTCAGGATCTTGATCAGGGTGGTCTTGCCGGAGCCGTTGGGGCCCAGCAGCCCCACGATCCTGCCGGCGTCAAGCGTGAGATCCACGCCGTCCAGCGCCTTCACCGGACCGAAGTCCCGGCGCAGCGCCGTGCATTTTACCAGTTCACTCATCCGTTCTTCCTCCCTCGCTCCGGGCCAGCTCCGCCGCCGCGGCGCGGTCATAGCCCAGAGTCTCCATGTCTTTGAAATATTCTTCCGTCCGCTCCGTGGCCAGGCGGCGGCGCATCTCTTCCAGCACGTCCTCCCGGTCCGTCACGGTGCGGCCCAGCGTCCGGTTGGTGATCACCAGCCCGTCGCTTTCCAGCTGGCCCATGGCCCGCTGCATGGTGTTGGGGTTCACCCCGGCCTCGGCGGCCAGCTCCCGAACCGTTGGAAACCGGGACCCGGCCGGGTACACCCCGGTCACGATCCGCCGCCGGAGCTGCTCCGTGAGCTGCTGCCAGATGGGTCTTGAGCTCTGGATGGCAAAGTCCATGATCGTCCCTCCTTTGTGTTATTGTATTATGTGATTAGTACAATAGCACATTGATACAGTCTTGTCAATAGCTTTTTCAAATTTTTTTTGAAATATGAATAAGCAACCGCCCGCCTGGCGGGTGGTTGCTCACATGCGGGCATGGCCCTCTGTTCTTCGCGGACACGTCAAACGTGTAATACGATCTGCCGACTGCGATCCGCCGCCCGCCTAGGCCTTTTCCTTTTGTCAGGGATTTTTCCGCTCTTATGGCTTCCCCTTGAGGGGAAGCTGTCGCCGCAGCGACTGATGAGGTGTTTTTTTCGGTCGGGCTTCCGCCACCTCATCCGTCATCCGGCTTGCGGGAGACGCCGGATGCCACCTTCTCCTCAAGGAGAAGGCTTTCTCCCCCACGCATTTTCTCGTTTTTCCTCATCGCTTACGCTCTTTTGAACCACGGGCCTGGCCTGTGGCTTTCGGCATACAAAAACCCCGGCGCAGGGCGTTCCTGCGCCGGGGATATGGCGTGAAAGGATTCAGTTTTCCTCGATGTACCAGAGGTGGCCGGTGTCGTAGCCGTCGGGCAGGGGGATCCAGTTGCCCTCGGAGGCTTCAATATACCAGCCGTCGCTGTCGTGCTCCATCCAGCCGTAGTCGCCGAAGTCGGAGGAGATGCCCTCATACCAGTACTGCCACACGGCGGGGTACATGTCCGTGTTGTACCAGGCCCAGCCCTCGGTGGCCTCGTCGTAGAAGCTGTCCGCGTCGGCGTCCCAGACCAGCTCTTTGTCCCAGGCGTCACCCTCCGCCGCCACGCGGTAGGCGCTTCCCTCGCCCCGGACAAGGTGCAGCGTGTCGGAAACCTGGTCTCCCGGCACGGTCTGGATCTGCTGCGGTACGTACAACGACTCGATGGCGGCCTGGCGCTGGCTGATGAAGGAGCCGACCATAACAAGAACCAGGAAGACGACGACGGCCACCAAACAGCCGACGCCCCGTCTTTTGCGCCTCTGGCCGGGATCGGAGACGGCGGCACCGCTCCGGTTGGCGTTGATCTCCTCGTCCAGGAAGGACTTGACCAGAAGGGGGCCGCCGCAGTTGGGGCATTTCATCTCGGTGCTCTTGGCCTCCTCGGCGGAGAGATCCATCACCGTGTCCTGGCCGCAGTAATCGCAGTGGCACACCACGTTTTTGTATTTGCCGTTCTCCTGGAAGGAGACGTTGTCATAGCGATTGCCGTCCTCGTCGTAATAGCCGGCCTGATAGCTGCTGCCGGTGGAGGAGTCCACCCAGGCCACCGGGTAATAAATGTAGTCGTGGCGGCGGCCGTAGTAATGGGTGGGCCGGGCGCCCATGCCGCCGGTGGGGCGGAAGCCGCTGGGCTGGTTCACTCTGGGCCGGGCGGGGGGAACATAGGCCTTGGGCTTGCTGGTCATGCTGGAGGAGGAATGGCTGCTGGGTCCCCGGGAGCCGGAGCTGCTGCGGGAGGAGCTGCTGTAGGACCGGCTGGAAGAACTGCTGAAGGACCGGGAAGAGCTGGAATGGGAGGAAAAGGAGGAATGGGAAGAAGAATGGGAGCTGTGGCTGTGTCCGCTGGGCGGCATATGAAAAACCTCCTCTGGGTGATAGTTTGATTTGGATTTGGTTTATTCTATCACCCTTTGTGTCGTCCCGTCAATTTCTCCGGAGCATTTTCCATAAAAAAGGGGAGGCGGTTTTCATTTCCGGGCGATCCGCCGGGATCGGTTGTATTTTTCTCCCAGGTCTGGTATAATTCTCTCCATGGAAAACAACGAACTGCTGCGCCGGGCGGAGGATCTCCGGGACCGGTGCGAACGGAGCGCGATCCTCACAGCCACCGCCTTTCTCACCCCCGCGGAGCAGCGGGAGCTGGAGCAGTGGGCGGCGCCCCGGGGGGAGCCCCGGCTGGCCTTTTTCGGCGGCGGGCCGGACTGCGAGCGGCGGTGCGGCTTTTTTCTGCCGGACTATCTCACCGGGGAGGATATCCCCGACCAGGAGAAGATCGGCTGCGTGGCCTATCAGAGCTTCTTCGGCCGGCCGGGCCACCGGGATTATCTGGGGGCGGCGCTGGGACTGGGGATCCGCCGGGAGTGGCTGGGGGACATCCGCCTTTCCGGGGACCGGTGCTGGATCTTCTGCCTGAAAACCGTGGAGGAGCTGCTGCTGTCCCTGGATCGGGTGGGCCGGATCACGGTGAAGGGGGAGAACTGCCCTCTCCCGGAGGTCCCGGCGGAGGAGCGCAAAACCGAGGAACGTACCTTCACGGTGCAGAGCCTCCGGCTGGACGCGGTGGCCGCCGGGCTGTTCCGGCTGTCCCGCACCGCCGCCGCGGAGCAGATCCGGCTGGGGCTGGTGAGCTTGAACTATGAGCCCTGTCTCCGGCCGGACGCGGTCATCCGGGAGGGGGACGTGATCTCCCTCCGGGGAAAGGGCAAGGGCTCCGTGAAGGAGATCGGCGGCCGTTCCAAAAAGGACCGGCTCTTCATCACCGCGGAGCGGCGGCTGTAAAAAAGAATGGGGAGATCGTCATGACCAAGGCAAAGACCCGGGCCGTCCTGACGCTGCTGAGCGGCGCCGTGCTGTGGCTGAGCACCGCCTGGGCTCTCTATACCTTCTTTACCCGGATGGGGACGGGGAACATGGCCGTCCGGGGCACGCTGTGCTTCCGGTATTTCACGGTGGATTCCAACATCCTGGTGTGTCTGCTGTCCCTGCCGGGGATGGCCGGGGCGGTCCGGGCGCTTCGGAGCGGGGAGTTCACCCTGTCCGCCGGGGCGGTCCGGGCCAAGTTCGTGGGCGCGGCGGCGGTGGGCCTCACCTTCACGGTGGTGATGGTGTTCCTGGGCCCTCTCTTCGGCTACGGCGCCATGTTCCGGGGCCTCAATCTCTATCTGCATCTCGTCAATCCCCTGCTGGCCACGGCCTCCCTGATCTTCTGGGAGCGGGGGCCGGCGCCGGAGCGGCGGGATCTGCTGTGGGCGGCGCTGCCCATGGTGGTTTACGGACTCATCTATCTGACGATGGTGGTGGTCGTGAAGGGCTGGCCGGATTTTTACGGCTTCAACATTGGCGGGTTCTGGTACATCAGCTATCTGGCGGTGCTGGCGGCGCAGATGGGCATCGCCGCGCTGCTGCGGCTGGGCTGCCGGGCCGTCGGCAAGAAGGAAACAAATATAAAATAAGGATAAAAGGAGAAGCAACATGATCGCAGATCGTCTCAGCCGGCTCCGCCGGGAAATGGAGAAGCGGAACATCGCCGTTACCATCGTCCCCACGGCGGACTTCCATGAGTCCGAGTACGTGGGCGAGCACTTCAAGGCCCGGAAATATATCACCGGCTTCACCGGCTCCGCCGGCACCGCCGTGGTGACGGCCACCGAGGCGGGCCTCTGGACCGACGCCCGGTATTTCCTCCAGGCGGCCCGGCAGCTGGAAGGCTCCGGCGTCACGCTTTACCGGATGGGGGAGGAAGGCGTGCCCACCCTGCTGGAGTATGTGAAGAACACCCTGGGCGAAGGGGAGACTTTGGGCTTTGACGGCCGGGTCATCAACAACACCCTGGGCCGGAAGCTCCGGGAGCTGGCGGAGGCCAAGCACGGCGCTCTCCACGTGGACGAGGATCTGGTGGGGCTCATCTGGGAGGATCGGCCGCCCCTGTCCAAAGAAAAGGTATTTATTCTGGAGGAGAAGTACTCCGGCCGCTCCACCGGGGATAAGCTGGCGGCAGTCCGGGAGGAGATGAAAAAGGCGGGGGCCACGGTGCACCTGCTGACCAGTCTCTACGACATCGCCTGGCTGCTGAACGTCCGGGGCGGGGATATCTCCTATGTGCCGGTGGTGCTGTCCTATCTGGCCCTGAGGCAGGAGGAGTGCCTCTGGTTCGTGCAGGAGGAGGTCCTCACCGAAGAGCTCCGGGAGTATCTCGCGGCCAACGGCGTGGAGCCCCGGCCCTACGAGAGCTTTTATGACTACGCCGCCGCCCTGGACAAGGAGACCGTGCTGCTGGATCCCAAGGTGTGCAACTACCGGCTGTGCTCCTCTCTCCGGGAGAGCGTGAAAACGGTGGAGCAGATGAACCCCACCACCAAAATGAAGGCCGTGAAGAATTCCGTGGAGGCGGAGAACATCCGCGCCGCCCATGTGAAGGACGCGGTGGCGGTGTGCAAATTCATCTGCTGGCTGAAAAAGAACATCGGCGTCCTGCCCATGACGGAGATCTCCGCCGCCGACTATCTGGCGGCCCGCCGGGCGGAGCAGGAGGGCTTTGTGGATCTGAGCTTTGAGACCATCTGCTCCTACGGCCCTCACGCCGCCATCGTCCACTATTCCGCCACACCGGAGACGGACGTGCCGCTCCGGCCCCGGGGGCTGCTGCTGGTGGACTCCGGCGGACACTATCTGGAGGGCACCACGGACATCACCCGCACCATCGCCCTGGGCCCGGTGACGGAGGCCATGCGCCATCACTTCACCATGGTGGCCCGGTCCCACATCGACCTGGCCATGGCCCGGTTCCTGTATGGCTGCACCGGCGTGAATCTGGACATCCTGGCCCGGGGCCCTCTGTGGCAGGAGGGACTGGACTACAAGCACGGCACCGGCCACGGCGTGGGCTACCTGCTGAACGTCCACGAGGGGCCCAACGGCTTCCGCTGGCGGCCCTCCCCGGAGCGCACGGAGAACGAGGTGCTGGAGGAAGGCACCGTCACCACCGACGAGCCCGGCTTCTATCTGGAGGGGCAGTACGGCATCCGCACCGAGAGCGAGCTCCTCTGCCGGAAGGGCGAGAAGAACGAGTTCGGCCAGTTCATGTATTTTGAGAACGTGACCTATGTGCCCATTGAGCGGGAGCTGATGATCCCGGAGGAGATGACCTCCGCCGAGCGGAAGTACCTGAACGACTACCACGCCAACGTCTACAAGACCATCGCCCCCCTCCTGACCGAGGAGGAGCGGGCCTGGCTCCACGACGCCACCCGGCCGATCTGACAAGAATCGCAAAACAACAAATCGCGGGAGGCTCCGGCCTCCCGCGATTTTTGTATGCCGAAAACCACAGGCTGGGCCCGTGGTTCAAAAGAGCTTAAGTGATAAGGAAAAACGAGAAAATGCGTGGGAGAGAAAGCCTTCCCCTTGAGTAACCGCTGAGCAAAGAAGGGTTTATGCTCCAAAAGTTGAAAACAGAAGGGAAAAGGCACCGTTTTCAGCAAGTATTAAGCTTTTCTGCATCGTTTTGTGGATTGCTATCGCATTTTGGGCGCAGTAAGCCCTTGGATGCTTAAGTGAAGCTTGCGAGCATGTACAGATTTGCACTGGCAAAAGCCAGATAGGCATAGTTGAGATTCTTTTGAATCCCTTTGTACCTCGCTTTCCTCCAATGAAAGATGTCTTTCACAACGTGAAAAGCATATTCCACTTTGCACCGGACGCTGGACTTCCGTTTTTCAAGCTTCTGCTCTTCCTGCCAGGAAAGACCGTCACCATAATGACGCCTGAATGTTCCGTGCTGACGGTTGATCTCATAGCGGCGTTTTTTGGTGTCATACCGTTCCAGCTTGCAGTATCCTGCGTCTGCGTAAGCAACCTCGTCGTCTTCCCTCAGAAGCTTTGGCGCTTCCTTAACCTCGGCCACATTGGCTGCTGTACCGGTAATGGTATGAATAAAGCCATGCAAAGGATCTACGCCAATGTGAATCCTCATACCAAAATACCACTTGGTCCCCTTCTTTACGGAGTGCATTTCGGGATTACGCTGGCCGCTGGAGTTTTTCGTTGAATTCGGCGCTTCAATGATCGTCGCATCTACAATCGTACCACCCCTGACCTGTTTGCCCTCTCTTTCAAGCACAATCTGCACGTTATCAAAGATGGCCTTTTGGAGATCGTGCTCATTGAGCAACTTGCGAAATTTGCACAGCGTTGTAGCATCCGGCACCTGCTCACCCCGGTCAAAATTCAGACCGAGGAAGCTCTTCATGGCATAGCTGTCATAGATGGCGTCTTCAACGGATTCATCGGAAAGATTGAACCACACTTGCAAAAGCAGCATGCGGAGCATGACTTCGATCTCCTGAGGCGGGCGGCCACGCTTTCCCAAAGGATAGTACGGGTGTATGACTTCTACCCACTGCACCCAGGGAAGAAGCTGATCCATTCTATTGAGAAACTCTTCCCGTTTCGTGGTTCTCCGCCGCTTGCTGTATTCCATATCTGTAAAATTGAGCTGCTTTTCCATTCCCCTCACCTCAACTCAATTTTACCATATTCCCTGCACGGATTAAATCATTAGTTACTTGAGGGGAAGCTCCGCGCAGCGGTGATGAGGTGTT
>JAFSZH010000049.1 GCA_017455685.1 Oscillospiraceae bacterium | reverse complement strand
GATGACGATGATGACGATGACGACGAGTGCTGCCATCATCACCATCACGACCATGAACATGAGCATGAACATGAGCACGATCATGACCACGAGCACCACCACGACCATGACCATGAGCACCATCACCATCACCACCACGGACACGACGCCGACGAGGTGTTCGCGTCCTGGGGCATGGAGACGGCCCGGCGCTTCTCCGAGGAGGAGCTGCGGGAGCTGCTGGAGGATCTGAGCGATTCCTACCGCTACGGCACCGTGCTGCGGGCCAAGGGCATCGTGGCCGCCGACGCGGGTCCCTGGATCCACTTTGACTACACGCCCGGTGAGATCGACATTCGCCGGGGCAGCGCCGGCGTCACCGGTCGGCTGTGCGTCATCGGCGCCCAGCTGAAGGAGGACGCGGTGGCGGAGCTGTTCGGATAAGGAGACGCCATGGCCAGACAAATCCCCGTTTATCTGTTCACCGGCTTCCTGGAGGCGGGCAAGACCAAATTCGCCCAGGAAACGCTGCAGGACAGCACCTTCAATAACGGTGACAGGATGCTGCTGCTGATGTGCGAGGAGGGTGTGGAGGAATACGACCCCGCCGCCTTCGCCGCTCCCAACATCTTTCTGGAGGTCATCGAGCAGGAGAGCGACCTGACCACTGAAAACCTGGCCGCCCTGCTGAAAAAGCACCGGGCCTCCTATGTGATCGTGGAGTACAACGGCATGTGGACGCTGGACACCCTCTACACCAACATGCCCCGGGAATGGGTGGTGGCCCAGGAATTCCTGTTCATCGACAGCCGCACCTTCCTCAACTACAACGCCAACATGCGCCAGCTGATGGTGGACAAAATGCAGAGCTGCGAGCTGGTGGTGCTCAACCGCTTCCCCCAGGGGGACGAGGAGCTGAAGCTGCAGGCCCACAAGATCATCCGGGCCATCAACCGCCGCTGCGACATTGCCTTCGAGACCCCCGACGGCAAGATCACCTACGACGATATCGAGCTGCCCCTGCCCTACGACCTCAACGCCCCCGTGGTGGAGATCGCCGACGATGACTTCGCCATCTTCCTGCAGGATATCATGGACCAGCCGGAGAAATACCGGAACAAGACGGTCCGTCTCCGGGGCAAGGCCGTAAGCAAGTCCCGGAGCCTGAAGCCCGGCTACTTCTTCTTCGGCCGGGAAGTGATGACCTGCTGTGCCAACGACATCCGCTTCATCCCGCTGGCCGCCGAGTGCGCCGACGTGAGCAAGATCAAGAATCTGGGCTGGTACACTCTCACCGCCCGGGTGGATATCCGGGACATGCAGGACGTGTACGGCGGACCCGGCCCGGTGCTCCACGCCCAGAGCATGGAGACCGCCGCCCCTCCGGCCCAGGAGGTCGCCACCTTCTATTAAGCCCACAGCGCGCAGGATCCCGGCCCCCTCCGAGGAAGGGGCCGGGATCCCCGGCATAAGATCGCCGCACGGATTCATTCCGTGCGGCGATTTTTCTTTGCTTTGATATAGGCAGTATGGACTATCAGCAGCGCCAGGGCCAGGGCCGTGAGCATCAGCAGCAGCGCCCCCCGGTAGGAGCCGGAGCTGTCGTACAGAAAGCCGATCACCGAGGCCGAAACGGCGTTGGTGGCAGTCCCGGCGAGGACGGTCCGGGGGTAGGCCCGCCCGTAATTCTCCACGCCGAACATTTCCCGGGAAAGGGTAGACGCTGCCAGCGTCGCCGCGGAATAGCACAGGCCGTACAGCGCCGCGCCGCACAGCAGCGCCGGCACGCCGGCAAAGAAAAGGCACAGCGCGCCCGCGGCGATCAGCACAAGGAACAGGCTTGCCGCTTTCCTCGTGCCGACGCGGTCGACAAGCCAGCCCAGCGCCACTTTCCCGCCTGTGTTGGAGACCATGCTGACGCTGAGCATGGCCGGGCCGACAGCGGGGTGCATGCGCCATTCGGCGATCCCCGGGAAATGCGCCGGCATCGCCGTCGTGAGGCTGCAGCACATCGCAAAGGCCAAGGTCAGAATGACCAGCGGCGGGTACAGCCTGCCTCCGGTCTCTCCCTCGGCGGGGACGGATGCCTGCTCCGGCTGACGGCCGTAGGGCGTCAGTCCCCGGTCCTCCGGGCGGACGGCAAGGGGCAGCACCAGGGCCGGAAGATCCAGCAGAAAGATCCAGCCGGCGCAGGACGCCATGGCCGCACGCCAGCCCGCCGCCGCGATGATCCCCGCGATGACCGGAGAAAGCACGGCCCCCACGATCCCGGAAAACCCCATGGCGATGCTGGTCATCAGTCCCACTCTCTCCCGGAACCAGTAGTTGATCATGATCGTCACCGGTACGGTCCCGATGACGCCGGAGGCAAAACCACGCAGGGCGTTGAGCGCGTACATGGGATGGATGGAGCGGCACACGGAGAGCAAAACCGTACACGCGATCTGCACGAACGACCCCGCATATATCAACTTTTTGATGCCGAAGCGCCGCAGAAGCGAAGGCGAAAGGAATCCGCCGACGGCCTGCACGATGCAGTATACCGTCATGAGCATGGACGCTCTTCCTCTGCCGATGGCCAGCTCGTTGGCGATGGGCGTGAAGAAAATGCCGATCGTATTCACGCAGACCCCCAGGCTTGCGCCCACCAGTCCGCACCCGGCGATCACCGGAAACAAATATACCGCTTTCAGTTTTCTTTTCTCTGCCATGTTTCTCTTTTCCCTCTTTGTTCATTCTCCTACTGGTTTTTTATACCCACGGAAGCGGACATGTCAAGTGCCGGATGCCCCGCCCTCGTTCCTCATGGTTTTACACGGCTAACAGCAATTTTTGCAGACTCCCGGTTCCCGCCTCCGGAGAGGGAACACAACGGCCGGCAAAAAGCCCCGCTTTTTCCGTCTTTTTTCGCGTTCCGGGGAGAAAATCCACAAATAAATGGATCTGTCAAAACTCCCCACGATTTGAGATGCTTTTTTGAAAAACACATGATATGGTATACTCTGCACGGAAGGGGGGACTACATATGGTGATCAGTGGTCTGCAGAAGCTGACGCTGCTGGACTATCCGGAGCATACCGCCTGCACTGTGTTCACGCCCTGGTGCAACTGGCGCTGCCCCTTCTGCCACAACGCCTCTCTGGTGCTCCGCCCCGATTCCCAGCCGTTGATCGACCCGGAGGAGCTCTTCGCCTTTCTGCGCAAACGGCACGGGCTGCTGGACGGCGTGGCCGTCACCGGCGGCGAGCCCACCCTGCAGAAGGACCTGCCGGACTTCCTGCGGCGGATCAAGGACGCGGGCTTCGACGTGAAGCTGGACACCAACGGCACCCACCCCGCCATGCTGCGGCAGATCCTCTCGGAGGGGCTGGCCGACTACGTGGCCATGGATATCAAAGCCGGGTGGGACAATTACCCCGCCGTCACCGGCACGCTGCGCCCCGGGCTGGAGGCCGTGGAGGAGAGCGCCGGGCTGCTCATGGCCTCCGGCGTTGCCCATGAGTTCCGCACCACCGTGGTCCGGGAGCTCCACACCGAGGCGGATTTCGAGGACATCGCCCAATGGCTCCGGGGAGAGAAGCGCTACTTCCTCCAGAGCTTCAAGGACTCCGGCGATATCATCCACACCGGGTTCAGCGCCTGCTCCCGGGAGGAGATGGAGCGGTTCCTGGCCATCGTGCGGCGCGCCATTCCCGACGCGGAGCTCCGGGGCGTGGACTAAATCATGGGGTTCGGTAAGAAAAACCGCCTTCAAACACCATATCTTGTGTTTAGTAAAAATAATGCACACCATATATTGACAGAAACCGGGCTGCGGTGGTATGATTACCGATAGCCGCAATTTGGAAAAGCGAGAGAAAAAACGTAAGGAAATATACGGAGGGATCAATATGTACCGGGTGGTAAAGCGCGACGGCAGGATCGTGGATTTCGAGCTTCCCAAGATCGCCAACGCCATGAAAAAGGCATTCGATGCCACAAACACCAATTACAATGACAGCGTGATCGACTTTCTGGCAGTGATGGTCACGGCGGATTTCCAGAACAAGATCAAGGACGAGCTCATCCAGATCGAGGATATCCAGGACAGCGTGGAGTCCGTGCTGAGCCGGGGCGGCTACGAGAACGTGGCCAAGGCCTACATCCTTTACCGGAAGCAGCATGAGAGCCTGCGGAACGTTTCCGACACCATTCTGGACTACAAAAAGACCGTTGACAACTATCTGAAGATCAACGACTGGCGCGTGAAGGAAAACAGCACCGTCACCTACTCCGTGGGCGGCCTGATCCTGTCCAACTCCGGCGCCATCACCGCCAACTACTGGCTCAGCGAGGTCTACGACAAGGAGATCGCCGACGCCCACCGGGACGGCGACCTGCATCTCCACGATCGGAGCATGCTCACCGGCTACTGCGCCGGGTGGAGCCTCAAGCAGCTGATCCAGCAGGGACTGGGCATCCCCGGCAAGATCAACTCCGCCCCGGCCAGCCATCTGTCCACCCTGTGCAACCAGATGGTCAACTTCCTGGGCATCATGCAGAACGAG
>JAFSZH010000048.1 GCA_017455685.1 Oscillospiraceae bacterium | reverse complement strand
CATATGGACCCGGATCTGATGGGTCCGGCCCGTCTCCAGCTCCAGAGAGAGGAGCGTCACCGATGAAAACCGATACAGCACCCGAAAATGGGTCACGGCCCGGCGTCCGTTGGGCACCACGGCCATGCGCTTGCGTTCCGTGGGATGCCGGCCGATGGGCGCGTCCACCGTGTCCGTATCCTCCCTGATGTTCCCGGCCACGAGAGCGATATAGCTGCGATGGGCGGAATGGTCGGCAAACTGGCGGGCAAGGCCCTCGTGGGCCATGTCGTTCTTCGCCACCACCAGCAAGCCGCTGGTCATCTTATCGATCCGATGGACGATGCCGGGCCGGACCTCCCCGCCGATGGTGGAAAGACCGTCGAAATGAAAGAGCAGAGCGTTGACCAGGGTCCCGCTTTCATTGCCCACCGCCGGATGGACCACCATGCCCCGCGGCTTGTTGACCACGCACAGGTCCTCATCCTCGTATAGGATATCGAGAGGGATATCCTCGGGCACGAGCTCCACGGGCTTCGCCTCCGGCAGGACGTATCGCACCGCATCACCGGGCTTTACCCCGTCGCTTTGGCGGCAGGGGCGGTCATTGAGGGTGACGAGCCCCTCCTCTATCAGCGCTTGCGCTCGGGAACGGGACAGCTCCGTCATCTCTGAAAGACACAGATCCAGCCGCCGATACGCTTTTTCCGCGATGAACAGCTCTTCGCTATTCATGCTCGGCACCTTGCACCGACTTCTTGGAGAAGCAGGTCCCCAAAAGATCGAATGTGGTCTTTCCAGACTTCACAAAGAAGGTCTCCAGGATCAGGAGACAGGCTGCGATGGTGATGGCGCTGTCCGCCACATTGAATACGGGGAAGTTGATGAGGCTGAAATAGATCATATCCCGCACGTAGCCGAGGAACAACCTATCGATCAGGTTCCCCACGGCGCCGGAAAAGAGCAACGCCAAGATGATCCGCGTCAACAGGGACATGTCCCGCCTCTTTCGAATATAAAACCAGAGCATGATGCCAAGGAAAAGGAAGGTGGCGATCAAAAAGACGATCCGCCATCCTTGCATGAGACCCCAGACCGCGCCCCGGTTTTCCAAATAGGTGAGTTCCAGCGCGCCGGGGATCAGAACCAGGGGCTTTGCGCGAAGGACGCTGTGCGCCCATAGTTTCGTTCCCTGATCCAGGATCAGTATCAATGCCGCCAATAGTATTTCCATGTCAATCCTCTCCGCCCGGCTTCACCAAATCCGGGTACAGTTTTCCGTACAGCCCCCTGGCGCTTTGGACCCGGCCCACGTATTTGCTGGTTTCGGGATACGGGATGTACATCAGGGAACCGTCCTCCTTGGTGCCGTACTGTTTCAGCCATTGCCGGGTCCGGCCGGGGCCCGCGTTGTAGGCCGCCAAAGCTACGCTTTCGTTCTTGAATTCGTCCAGAAGCTTTCGAAGATAGCAGCAGCCCAGACGGATATTCAGCTCCGGCTCCGACAGCATGCTCTCCGTGATCCCCTCCAAACCCAGCAGCTCCGCCT
>JAFSZH010000047.1 GCA_017455685.1 Oscillospiraceae bacterium | reverse complement strand
GAGATCCCCCGGGCCGCCCTCACCGCCGACGACATCGCCAAAGAGGCCGAGTTCTTCTCCTTCGGCACCAACGACCTGACCCAGATGACCTTCGGCTTCAGCCGTGACGACGCCGGCAAGTTCCTGGGCGCCTACTACGACAAGAAGATCTACGAGAGCGATCCCTTTGCCCGTCTGGACCAGACCGGCGTGGGCAAGCTGGTGGAGATGGCCTGCAGACTGGGCCGCTCCGCCCGTCCCGACCTGCACCTGGGCATCTGCGGCGAGCACGGCGGCGATCCCTCCAGCGTGGAGTTCTGCCACAAGGTGGGTCTGGACTACGTGTCCTGCAGCCCCTTCCGTGTGCCCATCGCCCGGCTGGCTGCCGCCCAGGCCGCCATCAAGGAGGAAAAGACCGCCGAGGAGGCCAAGAAGGCTCTGGAGGCCGAGGTCCGTGCCAAGGTCGAGTCCGCCAGGGCCGCTCTGAAGGAAGCCACCGAGAAGGTCGCCTCCGTGGCCGCCGACACCGCCGACGATCTCAAGGACATCGTCGCCGCCGGGCTCAAGTCCCTGGTGGCCGGCTGGGAAGAGGCCAAGAAGACCTTCGGCGCCGAGCGCAAGGACAAGTAATTCTCCGCCGGAATAAAAGGCAGTTCAAACAAAGGTTTATGCCTTCAGACTGATTTGAACTCACATTCTTTCTGAGACAGCAAGAAAACGACCATACGGGAGCAGCTCTGCTCTTGTATGGCCGTTTTCATTTTGAAACCGTGCTTCCCCTCAGCGGAGCCAGTTTTTTCCGGTGATCACGGCATCAAACCCATGAATGTTCAGTCGGTCTCCCGGATGGAGCATATCCAAGGCAATCCGACCTGGCCTCCTCCAGGTCAAGTTCGCAGAGTCCTCTCCGATTTGGATATACGCCCCTCCAGGGGGGATACAGGAAGGATCATCCCGGGTTCTGAATCACGTCTTCTTTGTAGCTATCCAAGTATTTAGCCTTACACAGCAGAAAAGTGATCAGAACAATAAAGCTTCCCGTCAGAACGTCAGTCGCGTAATGCATACCGTCCATTATCCTTGCCAACCAAGTCCCGAGCATGAAAATCGTACACAGGATCAGTGTCGAGCGACGAGATACAGCGGTTTTCAGCTTATCTGTCATATAAGGCAGTACGAATACCGCAAATGGCATGGCAGCCTTGGCGGCATGTCCGGAGGGGAAAGAGGAATTGAATTCATGTGACTGGATCACATACCAAGGCCGGAACTCCTGGACCGGGTCTGTCAGTCTGTAAAAACGGATACGCCCGAAGGTCGTCTTGATGATATCCTCTCCGATCACGCCGACGGCGCATACGATAAACAATACCATCACCAGCCGACAGAATATTTCTTTCTCCGGACCGACCATATTCTTTTTCGCGATACAGATCGAGAAAACGCCCCATCCCGCATAGATGATCAAGGACGGATAGAACAGGCCGGGCACGGCGTCCCGGATCGAAAACGATCCGATAAAGAAAAAATACATGAAGTTGAGCAGGATGACAAAGCACAGAAGAAGCTTTTTCCACAGCTTCATTTCCCGCTTCCATGTCAGCATCAAAAACGAAATGGAGGCAAAGATCCCCATGATGGGCATAGGTACAGTGCCGAACAGCTCGAAAAACTTGGCGTACGCTGTGCCGGGGTGATAAAGGCGCAGAGAGATAGGAAGATCGAAGAGAGTAAAAACGACCATCAGCAGCAGATATGCGCCGGTCAACGTCAGCAGAACGGTTTTTGTTTTCTTGATCATAGGTACAAGTTCCTTTCTCAATGAACGATCGGAAAACGATAAAAAGGATTTCCCGGGGCGGAAAACTCCGACCCCGGGAAAGACGTCAACCGAGCCAGCTTCTCCCGGAGATTACGATATCATAACCATGGACATTCAGCCGATCGCCCGGATGGAGCACGTCTTTTTTAGCCAGGATATAACCGATGTTCTTCTCCTGCACGTAGGAATAGACCAGCTTGGAGACCCGGCCCACCTCCTCACCGTCGACATACACCGGCTCGCCGGGGCCGCCGAACTGCTTGGCGCGGATATAATGATCTGTCTCGGGGACCTCAAAGCCCACCATCTCCCGGGCGGGGCCTGTCTCTTTCACCTTCAAGAGAGCTTCCTTGCCGATGAAGTCCTTGTCCCAGCAGATATTCCTGTCCAGCCCGACCTCCAGCGGATTGGTATGCGCCAGATCCCGCATATAATAGAAGCCCGCCTCGGTAGGAAGCGTCCAGGCCATCACCTGGAATTCGGTAACCTCCCGGCCGCCCAGCTTTTCGGCCTCGGCCTTCAGCATTGTTTCCAGCGCCTCGCCGTCGTCGGGATTCACGTAGATCTCATAACCAAGCTTTTCGCCGGTAAAACCGCCCCGGTTGATCTTGCAGGGGATGCCGCGGATCGCATTGTCCGCGATCTCGAAGAATTTCAGGCCGTCCACGCTTTTTTCTGCCAGGACATTGACCAGCTCCCGGGACCGGGGCCCCTGTACGGCGTACATGGCCCAATCTTCTGTGATCTCGCTCCACTCCACGTCATAGTCGCCCTGATGGAAATACCACCAGTCGTCCAGCTTTGTGGCAAACAGGGTGGAGACCCAATAGGTGTCTTCGCTGACGCGCATGACCACCACGTCGTCAATGATCTCTCCATCCTCGTTGAGCATGACGGTGTAACGGTCCCGGCCCACAGCCAGGGAGGCGATATCGTTGGGAAACATATAATCCAGGAAAGCGGTCACGTCCGGTCCGGTGATCTCCAGGAGCTGATGGGTCCAGAAATACCAGCCCACGGTGTTCCGCACGGCCATGTGCTCGGCTCGCTTCATCTCGTCATACTTGAAAATGTTCTTATACATGTTCCCGCCTCCTCACATGAACTTGTCGATCTTTTTGGCGATCTTCACGCGGAGCTTTCCGGCAGGAGAATCCTCCTCCCACACGGACCACATGGCGTTCACCAGCGTCTTGACCATGCCGTTCCACATCCAGAGATGGGCCTCGCAGATCTCCTGGGTAGCGCCGATGGCCAGTCCTCCCCGGTCGATGACCAGAATGACCTCGTCTTTGTTGAAGGCCTCCACCTCATAACCGCAGACCAGAGACTGGAGCAGTACCTCCATGAGCCCGCCCAGGAGACGCCCGTCCTCTCCCACGGAGTCAGGCACACCCAGCCACTCCCGGCAGGCGCGGATCGCATAGCGCTCGCCGAACATGGCCTTGCCGGCGGCCTCCAGGACGCATTTGAGGATATGATCGGCCGTATCCCGGGTCACATATCCGCGCTTCACGGCCTCGGCAACAGCCGGAAGGATGTACAGGGACGCGGCCGTGGACAGATTGATCATCTGGTTGGAGGAATCAGTCTCGTTGTTGGTGCCGTTGACGAAGCGGTAATTGCATTCCTCCCGGAACATCATGGACTCTGCGACACAGTCCTCCTCTTCGGTGAACTTTTTGTATTCGTCTGTCACCGCAGGGCCGAAGCTCTCCCACAGCTTGTGGGGCGGCGCGGGATACTTCTCCCGGCTCTCCGCGATGATCCGGCAGTGGCGATCACCGCAGCCCTTGGCCTCCACCATCAGATAATCCATGGTGGGTCCCTTTCTCCGCCGCTCGGCGGAGGCGTTGGCCTGGCCCTGGAGGGACATGGTGGTGGTGCGGCACAGCTCGCTGCCGCAGATATCCCAGTCGCAGACGTCCAGCTCCTTTTCCGCCCGGTAGGTGCCGAAGTCCTGACACCGGCCGCACATCAGCAGGGCGTCGTCTCCCTTGTCGCCGATGAGCGCTCCGGCGAACTGTCCGCACATGAAGGGATGGATGCCGAAGCCGTCGTCGTCGCCGTAGTACTGGCCGGTGACGTACAGCCGCTGGTAGGCCTCCTCACACATCATCTGAGCCCGGGTCTCGTAATCGGGCACCATGATGCGCAGGGCCTGGGTGGCCGCCGCGCTCAGCACCGCCTCAAACCGGCTGGCATAGTGCAGCGCCTCCTGATAGGAAAACAGCTTGTTCCAGGGAGTCTGTACGGCATTGAAGGTCTTGAAGCCCGCTCCCTCTCCGCTGTTCTGGGGGATCCTCTCGTCGATCGTTTTGCTCATGTTCATTCCTCCTCGGGATACCGGGCGATCTCCGGCTGGAATTTGACGATGTTGTGGCTCATGCCGCTGTCGGCCACTACGATGTCCCCGGTCATGCCGTCAGACATGGGGGTGCACATGGCGTAGGCCACGATGGCCACCGTGTCCACCTCGGGGATCTCATCGGTCTGCCATACCATCAGCTCGTCGTAAAACTCGTCCTGCTTCTCCTCGGGCAGGGACTCCACACACATGTTGCTGGAAGCGCCGGCGGTGACCATCCCGCCGGGAGCCACCACGTTGACCATGATGCCGTAACGTTTGAGTTCCTTGGCCGCCTCGATGGCCAGGGAGTTCACGCCGCCCTTGGAGGCGGTGTAATGACCGTAACCGCCGAAAACCGGGTAGGGAAGCCACGCGGAATTGGAGGAAATGAGCGTGATCTTGCCCCGGACGCCGTGCTCTATCATATAGCGGCTGGCGTACTTGATACCCAGGAACGCGCCGGTCAGGTTGGTGTCTACCACCTTGCGGAATTCCTCGGCGGGCAGATCGTAGATATGGGCGTAGCTCCATACGGCGGCGCTGTTGACGTAAAGATCCACCGATCCGAAGGTCTCCCCGGCGGTTTCCACCAGCTTTTCAACGTCGGCTTCTTCCCGAACGTTGGTCCGGCAGAAAACCACTCGGTCCGGGCCGAAGCCCGCTTTTTCCAGAATAGGCAGCGTGTAGTCGCCCTTGGTCTGGCTGGAGCCGGCGATGACCACCCTGGCCCCGCCCTGGAGCAGACGAAGCGCAATGTTGAAGCCCAGGCCGGAGGTGGCGCCGGTCACCACGGCTACCTTGTCCCGGACGGAGAACATGTCCTCCATGGGACGGGCTTTCTGCACATAGCTCTCCAGCATGGCTTTGTTGGCGGCATTCATGTCAAAATCCATAGACTTACCCTTCCTTTTCGATAATCAGTTTTTGATATTTTCTCGGGAAAAATGATCCTGCCGATATTATCTATGGTATCCTTTGAATTGAAAACTCTGACAACTGTATGGAAAACATGCGGCTCACCCCGCAAAAATGAGGGGTGAGCCGTTGCTCTTTTGATAAACCTGTGCTATGATTTGAAAAGGCGGTGATGAAAAGTGAAACTGAATGCGGATATCCTGTTCGAACGCTTGAAGAACTACTACCCGGTGGAAATGTTCGGCGGCGGTGCCAGAAAGCTTGCGCTGCTGTTTCCGGAGCTGTATATGGACAACACGGAACGTTTTCTGGAAAACCACGTATATCTCGCCACGGTGGAGCATCTGCCCCGGCGCCCGACGATCGGAAAAAACGTAGTGGTGATCTGTATAGGCGACGGCAGTTCTCTCAACTACTATAAAGAACACGCGACCGTGCTGCTGATCCGAAAAAAAGCAGACTTTTTCGAGGTATTTCAAACCGTTCAGCAGATCTATGAGACATTTTCCCGCTGGGAGAGTGATACCCTGGCGCTGTTTATGGGAATACCCACGGTAGACGAGGTCCTGCGGCAGGCCGTCCCGGTCCTTGGCGGGCCGATCTTTGTGCTGGACGGGTCCTTTCAGCTGATAGCGTCTGCCTCCGTGCCGGGCGACCGTGAGGAGCCGTCCTTTCCATCGGTTCGAGGCGCCCTGGATCCGGAGGCGTTCCTTTCCTACCTTCGGGAAAAGGACATGAATATGGATATTCACGGCGCTTTTACTTTGGAATTGCAGGGGAATACGGTTTTGTGCGTCAACCTCTTCAGCCCGGAGGATGAGTATATCGGCTGTCTGTATATCAACCAGACCGGCCGAAGCTTCTCACCGGGAGAATTGGTGCTGGCGGAAAAGCTGGCGCAGATGGTGGAAAAGGCCTGCACCGTCAACCCTTCTCTGATCAACCATGAGAAAAGCTCCCTTCGGGAGATCCTGCGTCTGACGATGAATGAAAAGCCCTTGCAGCGCAGCCAGAAGCTGCTGCTGCATTCCGCCAACAACACCCGCGCTTATCGCTGCGTCTCCGTACACTATATAAAGCCGTTTTCCACGCTGCCCACAGGGTATGTCTGCTCTGTATTTGAAGGGATCTTTGCTGAAAGCGTATTTTTTGAGTATCACAACACCTTGTTCGGTCTGATCCCGGAGAGCGCTCTTTCATCAGAGGGGCGGTTGGCCGGAGACACCCTCCAGCGGCTGGAAGAGATGCTTCGGGATATGCAGTTGTGTATGGGCGTGAGCAACAGTTTCCAGGATCTGTACATGCTGCGAACTTACTATTTCCAGGCCGAATCGGCCATTGAAAACGGCCATCTGGTCGGAGAAGGGGAATATGTGTTCCACTTTGCCGATTACGCATTGACGGAGATGATCACCAATTCCCTTGGCGGTCTGCCCGCGGAGGTCTATTTCCCGAAGGGGATGCGCGAGCTGCTTGACCACGACAAAGCCGGGGGCATCTCTTATCTGGAAACGCTGCAGGTGCTGTTGGAGGAGAGCATGTCTCTGACGCGGGCGGCCAGACGGCTGTATATCCACCGCAGTTCACTGGTGGAGCGGATCGCCCGGATCGAAAAAGAGCTTTCCATCGATCTCAACGATCCGGATCAGCGGCTTCAGCTCCAAATCCTCTTTAAAGCGATGTCCATCGAAGACCATGCCCGGAACACCATACAGTGATCAAACCGTACCGTTCCCAAACGAACGCCGTCTCCCGCGTCTTCCCGCGGGAGACGGCTTTCTTTTTGCCTGTTTACCGGGAGCAGGCCTTCAGATCGGCGTCGATCTGATCGGCGAATTTGGCGACATCGGCGGATTCGGGGTAGCTCAGCAGCTTCCGGTAGGTCAGCGCGCCCACCAGCTTCATGCGGGGGTCCTTGCTGGAGCCGGGCGCATACTTTTCCATTACCGCCTTGCCCTCTTCAGAGCGAAGGATGTCTCTTATTTTGGAATCGAGAGAAAGTGCCATGATCGTGTCCTCCATAAAGTTTTTGAATGTGTGAAGAATTCTTTCCCGAGAATCTACATGCACATATTACTTGTCCGGCGAGTGTTTTCATACCCGCAGGACACAGGGACTTTATGCCATGTCGGCCATATGTTTTTACGGGTATCTGCCATGAGCCCCCTCGTCGGCTGCATTGCCGGAACGCTGACCGGCGCCGGCATATGCAGATGAAAGAATGCGCCTTTTTCTTCCCCCGGAAATGATTGACAGATCAGACCTTATCCCATATACTGTTTTTCGGCGGGAGAGCTCCCGCAAATCACGACAGGAGGATCACAGAATGAGATACGTCTGCAATATGTGCGGCTGGGTCTACGACGAGGAGGAGACCGGCGTGAAGTGGGAAGATCTGCCCGACGATTTCGAGTGCGAGCTGTGCGGCGTGGGCAAAGAGGAATTCTCCCCCGAGGAGTAACTGATGTCTTTGAACGGGAGCCTCGGTGCTCCCGTTTTCTATTTTTGCCGGGACCCGTCCCGGCATAAGTCCTGCAGGAAGAGGTTTGAAACATGGCGCTGATCGATCTGCATATACACACCACCGCCTCCGACGGCACCGACGCCCCGGCGGTCGTGGTGGAGAAGGCCCGGGACCTGGGCCTGGCGGCCATCGCCATAACCGATCACGATACCGTGGCGGGCATCGCCCCGGCCATGGAGGCGGGGGCCCGGCTGGGCGTGGAGGTAGTCCCCGGCATCGAGGTATCCTCGGACTACCGGGGGAACAACGTCCACGTGCTGGGCTATTACATCGACCCCGAGTCCCCGGGGCTGCGCCCCGTGCTGGAGTGGGTGGCGGCGGAGCGCCGCATCCGGAACGAAAAAATGGTGGCCCTGCTGGCCGCCGACGGCTTCGATATCTCCATGGCCGACCTGGAGGCGGCCTATCCGCACTCGGTGCTGGGCCGGCCCCACGTGGCGGAATGGCTGATGCGCAAGGGCTACGTGTCCTCCGTCCGGGAGGGCTTCTCCCGGTATCTGCGGGAGGGGAAAAAGTATTATCTCCCCAAGCGCCGCATCCCGCTGAGCCGGGCCATCGAGGTCATCGGCCAGGCGGGCGGCCTCAGCGTCCTGGCCCACCCCCTGCAGTATCACTACTCGCCCAAAGAGGTCATGGAATTGCTGTACACCGCCGATTCCCTGGGCATCCGGGGACTGGAATGCTGGTATTCCGAGTTCTCCCCCCGGAAGCGGGAGTGGCTGGCCCGACAGGCGGACCGCTTCGGTCTGTGCGCCACCGGCGGCAGCGATTACCACGGCACCCGCAAGCCCCAGCTCTCCATCGGCAGCGGCATGGGGGACCTGGCCGTCCCCTATGAGGTATTGGAAAACCTGAAAAAGCTGAGATAAGCGAAACCGCCCGGAAAGGGCGTGATCCGAACGACGGAAACGAAAAAAAACAGGACGGATACGGCCGATATGACCGTATCCGTCCTGTTTATCATGATTTGCGAGATCCGGTCTCCCCGGAACGGTTCATCCCATTCTTTACAGGCCCAGCAAGCTCCATTCCAGATTGATCACCAGAAAGATGCGCAGTTCGGGCGGCAGCTGCCATTCAGTGTCGGCCATCAGTTCGCCGACGACGGACGTCAAGTATTCCTGATTTGTCATGGTCATTTCCTCCTCCATTCACTTCTTGGAATATTCGTGAGCAAAGTTGTAGCAATCAATGAGGTTGCGGTTCACGTCGCCGGGGGTCAGGCAGCACTTGTTGGCGGCGAAAATATAACCGCCGCCGGGGGCGAGGGTATCAATAAGCTTCATAATGCCGTCCTTCATCTCGTCGATCTTCATCATACGGGTGTTGACGGAAAGCAGGCCGCCCGCAATAATATGATGCTGACCCAGGCGCTCGTTAACGTCATAAATATCGTCGTCGTCCACAAACAGCACGAAGCTGTCCTTGGGCGCATCCAGGAAGCAATCGGTCATCCGTCCGAATCTGCCTTCCAGAACCGAGACGATCTTGCCGCCGGAAGCCGTGATCCAGTCGGCAAATCTCTTTTCATACGGCCAGCACAGTTCCTCATACTGCTTGGGGCTGAGATACGGGGGAACGTGGCACGGCTGGAAGGGCATGCCCTGGGCCGGGTCATAGAGCTGTGCAACGATAGGCGCGCACTGGTAGTCCCAGATGGCGTCCAGCGCCGCCTTGACCTTATCGGGCTGACGCCGCAGGTCGGTCAAAGTGCCCCGGAAACCGCGGAAGTAGTCAAAAATGTGGTCCAGCGGCGTATTGATCTGGCAGCCGCCGTTCATCACGGAGGGAACGCCGTAATGCTCCGCCAGGTACTGCATGGTGGTGCCTCCCTGGATCGCCAGAGCGTCCATCTGGCCCTCGGCGTAGATCTTCAGCAGCTCCTTGGTCTTTTCCCGGTTCTCATAAAGATAAGGGTATTTCCGGGGAAGCAGGACGTTGGCGACAAAGCCCGCGGGGTCCGCGATCAGCTGATCGTACTCGTCCGCCTGCATAAAGGGGGTCTGCAGGTGGACCAGCGTTCCGTCCTTGGTCAGGCGGTTTTCCGCTGTGGTGAAGGTCTCGCTGACTCTGGTGGAACAGGTCACCGCGGTCGCGAAGTTTACGTCCAGCCACATTTCGTCCAGGAACGCGGTGATCGCCTTGGCCTCACCGGCATGGTCGCCGATGAAATCATAGACGTTCTTGCCCACATAGTACAGACTGCCGCCCGCATTGAGTATGGTAGACGGTACCCAGTCGGCTTCCTCGCGAGCCAGGGTCTTCTGGAATACTTCCAGTTTTTTCGCGTACAATTCTTTCGGATCCATGATATTCCTCCTCTGTTTTGTTGCATCAACAGTTTTCGCTTATTGATACTTCCTACAAAATATGTTATAATGATTTAACCAATAATTCAAATGATATTTGTCTATTTTCCACAAGTTTAAACAAAACCGGGGATTTGTCAGAATTGAAGCGGGGAGATGGATCATGGCGACATACGAAAACGGCACCAACACCCGGCAGGCGATTATCGATGCCTGCAAGACGCTGTTTTACAATAAAGGCTTTCACGAAACCGGCTTTTCAGATATATGTGAAACCGCCCATGTAAACCGCGGAACCATCTACTATCATTTTGAAAACAAGGAAACGATCCGTTACGAGGTGCTTTGGGAATATATCATATCCTATAAACACATCTGTGAACGGTTTTGCCCGGATGCGCGTTACCATTACATCATTTCCATGTACCTGTTTTGGGATCGGACAAAAACGGATGAAAAACTCCGCCGGTTCGTTTTGGAGATCTGCCAGGATTATCCCATCTATACGGGCAAGCTGGACATGTCCCACTTCCATTTCGCGGTATATGACAACCTGTGGGGAAACTTCATGGAGAAACAGGCCATCCCCGATCTGTCCTTTGCTTCGGTTTACGGCTACGTCATGAGCTGTCTTCGCATGATCTGCGAGCACCCCGAGCACTATGACACATGGGAACTGTTTGAACACTGCGTCAACGCCAGCACGTCCATTTGGGGTGTCCCCCAGGAAACCCTGGACCAGATCTGGTCCGATATGAAACACTACATCTCCATGATCCCGAAGTCGGAATTGTCGCTATCCTTTTGACTTATGATAACCTGCCCAAAACAGAAAGAGCGGGACCCTGAACAGCTCAGGATCCCGCTCTTTTCATAACCGTCTTGTGAACACCCGGAAACACTCCGGGCGGTTTATTATAAGTCGTCCGAACTCAATAAATGCAGCCCGTCCTCCCGGAGCTCATAGACCGTGTCGCAGACCTCCCGGAGATATTTCCGGTCGTGGGACACACTGAGGATGGCCCCGCCGAACTCCCGCAGGGCGGCGCGGATCACCGGCGCGGAGAGGGGCGAAAAGTTCCGGGTGGGCTCGTCCAGCACCAGCACGTCCGCCCGGCGCAAGGCCATGTCCAGGAACAGCACCTTGGCCCGCTGCCCGCCGCTGAGGGAGGCGAGGGGCCGGGCCATCTCCTCCGGGGTGAAGCGCATGGAGGCCAGCCGGTTGTGCACCAGCACCGAGCGCTCCTTGCCCTCATGGGCGCAGAGGAAGTCCAGAGCCGAGACCTCGTCCGGCAGGACGCGGCGGTAGTCCTGGGGCATGTAGGCGGCGGTGATGTCCCGCCGGGGACCGAGCTCCCGCCAGAGCCGCTCCAGCAGCGTGGTCTTTCCCGCCCCGTTGCGCCCGGTGATGCCCACGATGACCGGCCCCGTCACCAGCAGCCGCACGTCCCGGGCAAGCAGCCTCTCCCCGATCCGCAGCTCCAGCAGGGCAAAATCCAGCACCGTCTTCCCCGCCGGGAGGGTAATATCCTCGTCAAAGCGGGTGAGGATGGCCTCCTCCCGGTGGGGGTAGTCCTGAAAGTCCCCGCTCTCCCGCTCCAGCCGCCTGCCGGTGGACATGACCGCGTGCATCTTCTTTTTCAGCAGCCGCCCGCCGGAGGGATCGCCCCGGGAAATGGTCCGCTGTTCGTGCTCCACCCGCTGGTAGATCTGCCGCCAGCGGTCCATCTGCTTTTGATAGTCGGCGCGCTGCTTGTCCGCAATCTGCTCCTGTTTATCGAAAAGGTCCGACCGACGGGCGATATACTCCCGGTAGGGGCAGCGGCTCACCGTCACCCGGGGGTGGGATTTGTGCAGCAGCTGCTCCAGATGGAGGATCACGTTGGCGGTCCGCTCGATGAGCGTCTCGTCGTGGGATACGAAGAGCACCGGCTGCTTCGCTGCCAGCAGGAACTTCTCCAGCCAGCGGAGGGTGTCGATATCCAGATCGTTGGTGGGCTCGTCCAGCAGCAGCACGTCCGGCTCGTCCAGCAGCAGCCGCAGCAGCTGCATCTTCACCTTTTCCCCGCCGGAGAGCTCCCCCAGCTTCCGCTCCGAGAACAGCTCCTCCACCCCGACGCCCAGCCGGGCCAGCAGCTCCGTGTGCTCGTAATAGGCCGTGCCGTCGAAAAACTCCGCCGCCGTGGTCTCCCGGAGAGTGGCGGGCAGGGTCTGGGGCAGATAGGCCAGCTTTGCCCGGGTGATCACCCGGCCGGAGAAGCGGCAGTAGTCCGCCGTCAGCCGGGGATCGTAAATGGTCTGCAGCAGGGTGGATTTGCCGTTGCCCTCCTCCCCGATGACCACGGCCCGGTCTCCCCGGCCCAAAGTAAAGGAAAAGTTCTCCACCAGCGTCCGGCCGCTGCCGGGGAGCTCCAGAGTGACGTTTTGCAGTTCCAGCATGGTTTTCCTCCCGAAAAAACAAGTTCCCGACGGGCAGACTGCCGCCGGGAACGGAAAGATGCCGATGCTTTTTCACCGGAAAAAGCGCGGCGCGCCGCGAGCCCCTCCCGGGGACGCGGGTATCAGCGATGAACCGATCCACGGCGGAAAGACGCCCCTCTTCGGGACGGCCTGCCCTCCTTATGAAAATCGACTCACCTGTTGATCACTGCACGCACCTCGCTCATTCGTTTGCGTTTTTCAGCATAGCACGGCCCGGTGACGCTTGTCAAGCGGTCCCCGGCCGGGTATAATATCCGTGAAAAACGTTGAAGGAGGATCCCTTCCATGGATTACGGCAAACTGCGCAACGGCAGCGATATCCGGGGCGTGGCCCTGGAGGGCGTGGCGGGACAGAGCGTGACTCTGGATCAGAGCGCGGTGGAGCACATCGCCCGGGGCTTTCTCCGCTGGCTGCGCCAACAGCAGGGAGAGGGAAAGAGACTGCGCATCGCCGTGGGCCGGGACTCCCGCATCAGCGGGCCGGACGTCGCCCGCTGGCTGGACGGGGCGCTGGCGCTGGGCGGCGCTGACGTGACGGATATGGGCCTTTGCACCACGCCCGCCATGTTCATGACCACGGTGACCGAGGGGTATCTCTTTGACGGCGCGGTGATGATCACCGCCAGCCACCTGCCCTGGAACCGGAACGGACTGAAATTCTTTACCGCCCGGGGCGGTGCCGAGAGTGAGGATATCAAGGAGATCCTTGCCCTGGGGGAGGCGCCGCTGCGCGCGGTACATACCGGGAGCGTCGTCTCCGGGGACTTCATGGACGCCTACGCTGCCATCCTGCGGGAGAAGATCTGCGCCGCGGCGGGGAAGGACCGCCCGCTGGAGGGCTATAAGATCGTGGTGGACGCGGGCAACGGCGCGGGGGGCTTCTTCGCGGACAAGGTCCTCGCTCCCCTGGGGGCGGACACCTCCGGCAGCCGGTATCTGGAGCCGGACGGACGCTTCCCCAACCACGTGCCCAATCCGGAGCTGCCCGAGGCCATGGACAGCATCCGCGCCGCGGTGCTGGAGAGCGGAGCGGATTTCGGCATCATCTTCGACACCGACGTGGACCGGGCCGGCGCGGTGCTCAAAAGCGGGGAAGAGCTCAACCGCAACCGGCTCATCGCCCTGATCTCCGCCATCCTGCTACGGGAACACCCGGGCACCGCCATCGTCACCGACTCCATCACCTCCACAGGCCTTGCCGACTTCATCGCCCGGCACGGCGGCGTCCACCGCCGGTTCCGCCGGGGCTACCGGAACGTGATCAACGAGGCGCTGCGGCTCAACGCCCTGGGACAGGACTGCCAGCTGGCCATCGAGACCAGCGGTCACGCCGCCATGAAGGAGAATTACTTTCTGGACGACGGAGCCTATCTGGTGACCAAGTTCCTCATCGAGCTGGCCTGCGGCCGGGAGCTGGAGGGGCTGGTACGGGATCTGTCCGAGCCTGCGGAGAGCCGGGAATTCCGCATGCCCATCATCGCGGAGGACTTCCGCGCCGCCGGGCAGGCAGTGCTGAACGCGCTGGAAGCCGCGGTGCCGGTGCAGCCGGGATGGACCATGGCCCCGGACAACTTTGAGGGCGTCCGGGTGAACCTGGACAAAAAGCACGGAAACGGCTGGTTCCTGCTGCGCCTTTCCCTCCACGACCCCATCCTGCCGCTGAACATCGAGAGCGACAGCCCCGGCGGGGTGCGCCGCATCGCCCTTGAGCTGGTCCCCTTCCTGGCGGAGCAGCGGGGCGTGGACGCAGCGCCCCTGACGGACTTTCTGCTGCCATAACGCCGCAAACGCAGCGAGCCCCCGGTTTTCCCTTTTTTCTGGGAAAACCGGGGGCTTGGCGGTTTCATGGGTCCTTATTTCAAGCTCAGCTCCAGATCCTCTTCGGCCACCTGGTAGAGCTCCTTTTTGGAGAACACGTCGTACATCACCGGCACCACGTAGAGGGTCATGAAGGTGGCGTAGGTCAGCCCGCCGATGCAGGTCACCGCCAGCGGCTGCAGGAGCGAGCTGGCCTCGTCCCGGCCCATGGCCATGACCGCCAGGCCGAGGATGGTGGTGATGCTGGTCATCAGAATGGGACGCAGCCGGGTCACCGCCGCCTCCGCGATGGCCTCCCGGCGCTCCATACCGGAGAGCCGGAGCTGGTTGATGTAGTCCACCAGCACGATGCCGTTGTTGACGATGATGCCCACCAGCATGATCATGCCCAGCATGCTCAGGATGTTGATCTCCAGTCCGCTGATCAGCAGCGCCAGGAAGCCGCCGGTAAAGGCCAGGGGCACGGCGAACATGACGATGAAGGGCGCTTTGAGATTCTGGAACTGGGCCACCATCACCAGATACACCAGCGCGACGCCCACGATCAGCAGCAGCAGCAGATCCTCCAGCGCGTCCATGATGCTCTCCCGCTCGCCGGAGAACCGGATTTGGGTCCCCTCCTCCAGCTCCAGCCCAGCCAGGGCTTCCTCGGCGGCGTCGGTGACCTTGGTGACGTTGTAGCCCTCGGCGATCTCGGCGGTCACGTCCAGATACCGGCGCTGGTTGAGCCGGCCGATGGTGGCCAGGCTCCAGGTGTCCTCCAGCTCCGCGATATCCGCCAGGCGCACGGTCTTCACCGTGCCGTCCCGCTGGGTGACGGAGAATTCCAGCTCCTCCAGCATCTGCCGGTTGATCTCGCTCTTCCCTTTCAGCTCCACGAACAGGCTGTAGCTCGTATCCGTGTCCTCGAACTCGCCCACGTCGGCGCTGCCCTGGATGGCGGAGACCACCTGCATATACACCTGGGCAACGGTCAGTCCGTTCTCCACGGCCTTGTCCTTGTCCACGGTGATGTGGATCTCCGGCGTGGGCTCCTCCTCGCCGGCGCTGACGGCGCTGACGCCCTCCACGGCGGAGAGCACCTCCGCCACCCGGTCGCCGGAACGGCGCAGCGCGTCCAGATCGTTGGCGTAAAGGCGGATGGTGATGCCCGAGCCGGACATGGACTGCATCATGGCATTGATGATGGAGTTGGAATCCGCCGTTACGGTGCAGTCCAGATCGGCGCAGCGCTCGTTGATGTTTTTGGCCACCTGACTGGCCTTGGGGCCGTCCTCCCGGAGCAGCACGTAGAAGGTCACGTCGCCGCCCCCGGCAAAGGAGGTCAGATTCAGCCCGGCGCTGTTGGCTATGGAGCCGCCCACGGTCTCCACGCCGTCTACGGTGAGGATGCGCGCCGCCGCGGCGTCGGCCATGGCGGTGGTTTCCGCAAAGGAGGACTCCTCCGGCATGGTCAGCGTGACCATCATCTGATTCATCTCCATCTCGGGCATGAAGGTAAAGCCCCGGTCCAGCACCAGAACGCCGCTGCCGATGAGCAGCGCGGCGGCCAGCAGCACCACCAGTGCCTTGTGCTTCACCGCCCACAGCACGCTGCGGCGGTAAGCGGGCATCATCCGCTCAAAGACGGACTGTTTTTTCCTCTCTCTGGTACGTTCCAGCAGCTTGCCCGCCGCGGCGGGTACCAGCGTCAGCGCCACCGCCAGGCTGGCGATCAGCGCGAAGGAGAGCGTCAGCACCAGGTCGGTGAACAGCGTCTTGGTGATGCCGCGCAGAAAGGCGATGGGCAGGAACACGCACACGGTGGTCAGCGTGGAGGCCGTCACGGCCCCGGCCACCTGCCGGGCGCCGGAGACGGCGGACTTCATGCTGTTCTCTCCCAGGGAGCGCAGCCGGTAGGTGTTCTCGATGACCACTACTGAGTTGTCCACCAGCATGCCCACGGACACGGCCAGTCCCGACAGGGACATCACGTTGATGGACACGCCCATGAAATACATCAGCGTCAGCGTGCTCAGCAGGCTGACGGGGATGCTCAGCAGGGTGATGACCGTGGGCCGCCAGTCTCCCAGGAACAGGAACAGCGTCAGCACGGAGAAGGCCACGCTCCAGCCAAGACTGGAGATGATGCTGTCCCGGATGAGATAGATATAGTCGCCCTGGTCCATCAGCGGGCTGAAGCTGATGCCGGGGTACTTTTCTTCCAGCTCCGCAAAAGCGGCGCGCAGGTTTTTGGACGCCTGGGCGGTGGCGAAGTTGGACTGCTTGGAGAACATCAGCAGCAGCCCGTTCTCCCCGTTGAGAGAGGCGTAGATCTCGCCGCTGTTGTCGGCGTAGACCAGATCCGCCACGTCCTCCAGGACAACGGGCTCGACGCCCTCCACCCCCGGATCGAAGAGCGGCAGGCGGCGCAGCTCCCCGCTGTCGGCGATGCCGTCGCCCACGGTGACCACCACGCTGTTGCCGTTTTCGTCGTAGACGTAGCCCGCCGGCATGTCAAAATCCTGGGCGGTGAGAAGCCCGGTCAGCATGTCCAGGGTGATGATGGAGTGCATGTCCGCCAGCTCAAGGGCGGCGGAGAGCTGCTCCTCCAGGGTGCTCAGGGCGGTGTTGAGCTGCTCCTGCGCCTGCTGGATGCCCGCCTGGGCGATGGCCAGCTGCCCGCCCGCCAGTGAGAGCTGCGCCATGCCGGAATAAAGCTGTCCCGGCAGCCTGGCCAGCTGCTCCCGCAGGGCGTCCACCGACTCCCACTGCTGGCTGGCGGCGGTCTCCAGCTGCTCGATCATGGCGTCCACGTCGTCCAGCTGCTGCTGGATCGCCGCGGCCTGGGCGTCGGCGGCGTCGGCGGCGGCCGCCGCCGTGTCCCGCCGGGTCTGGACCAGGGTCAGCTCCGCTTCCAGAAGGGAGTACTGGAGCCGCGCGGCGCCCAGGGTAGTGCAGCCCTGTTCCGCCAGCGCCGCCACGGCGTCCTCCGGCAGCGCCAGCTCCTCGGCGTTCAGCGGGGTAGTATCCTCATAGCCTTCCGTCTCCGGCCCCAGGACCCGGGAATAGAGCCCCATCTGCCCGTTCAGCTCGTCGATGCGTGCCTGGGCCTCCGCCTGGGCCTGCCGCTGGGCGGCGGCCGTGGCCTGGGCCTGCTCCAGCTGCTCGGCCAGCGCGTTCCGGGTGGTCTGGGCGGCGGACAGGGCGGCGGCGGTCTCTCCGGCGCTCTGCATCATGTCCTCCAGCCGCTCTGTCCCCAGATCGAAGCTGTTGGACAATCCCGCGGGGATGCTGGTGAGCCGCGCGGTCCCTTCGTTGACGGCCTCCTGCGCTTCGTCCAGCTCCGCCTGGGCCTCCTCCAGCTCCTCCCGGGCTTCGTCCAGCTTGGCGCTGATGGCGTCGGAAAGGCGCTGATTCATGCTGTCCAGCTTCTCCTCGCTGATGCGCACCGTCAGCGTGCGCTCCACCAGACCGCCGGCGGAGGTGCTGGCGATGCCGGTGGTGCCCTCCAGGGCGGGGATCAGGGTCTTCTCGGCGAAATCCGCCAGCTCGTAGCGGTCCATGTCGGCGCTGGACACCGCCGCCACCATCACCGGGATCATGTTGGGATTGATGCGGATGATGTTGGGCGCGGAGATCTTCTCGTCCCACCGGTCGGACAGGCGCTGGGTGATCTGCAGGATGTCCACCACCACGCTGTCGATGTTGGTCTCCGCCTCGAACTCCATCATCAGCAGGGAGTAGTTCTCCGCCGAGGTGGACTGGATGTTCTTGACGTTGTTGACGGTGGCCAGAGACTGCTCCAGCGGCCGCGTCACCACCGCCTCCACCTCCTCCGGCACCGCGCCGGGGTAGGTGGTCACCACCACCACGTAGGGGTAGTCCATATTGGGCAGCAGATCCGGCACCATCCGCAGGTAAGAGATGATGCCGAAGATCAATATAGCCACCACGGCCACGAAGACCGTGTAGGGTTTTTTCACGCTGTATTTCGTCATGGGCCGCTTTTCCTCCCGGAGGCTTTTCAACAACAGTCAAGCACAATCATATTTTAATACTATATCAGTTTTCCCGGCCGAAAGCTATAAATAAATTTTGAACAGTCAAGAAATAATCCCGTCCGTGTTGATTGACGGGGCAGGGGATTTCGATTACAATAGCACTACAATATCCGCGGCGGGGCGCCGGCGCCCCGCCGTGAAAAGTGCAGGAGGAATCCCTATGAACGTATTTGTCACCGGCGGCACCGGATACATCGGCAGCCACACCTGTGTGGAGCTGCTGCAGGCGGGACACAGCGTAGTCGTGGCGGACAATCTTGTCAATTCCAGCCCGGAAAGCCTGCGCCGGGTGGAGCGCATCACCGGCAAGAGCGTGGAATTCCACGCCGTGGACCTGCGGGACAAGGCCGCGCTGGACGCCGTTTTCGAGAGCCATTCCTTTGACTGCGTGATCCACTTCGCCGGGCTCAAGGCCGTGGGCGAGAGCGTGGAAAAGCCCCTGCTCTACTACGAGAACAACCTGAACTCCACCATCAACCTGTGTCAGGCCATGGCCGACCACGGCGTGAAGAAGATCATCTTCTCCTCCTCCGCCACGGTCTACTCCCCGGACAACGTCATGCCCGTCAGCGAGGACGCCCGCACCGGCGGCTGCACCAACCCCTACGGCTGGACCAAATTCATGTGCGAGCAGATCCTCTCCTCCACGGCCAAAGCCCAGGGGGACTGGTCGGTGATGCTGCTGCGGTACTTCAACCCCGTGGGGGCCCCCCCCAGCGGGCTCATCGGGGAGGACCCCCAGGGCATCCCCAACACCCT
>JAFSZH010000046.1 GCA_017455685.1 Oscillospiraceae bacterium | reverse complement strand
TGTCGCCGGTGAACTGTCCCTTTCGCAGCACAGCTACCCGGTCGGAGAGGTCATCGACCGCGGGCATTGTGTGGGTGATGATGACCACGGCCATACCGTCGTCGCGCATGTTGCGCAGCACGGCAAAGAGCTTTTCCGTCTCCTGGGGAGTCAGAACGGCCGTCGGCTCATCGAGAATGAGGATGTCCGCGCCCCGGTAGAGGACCTTGACGATCTCCACCGTCTGCTTCTGGGACACCGACATATCGTAGATCTTCTGATCGGGATCGACCTCGAAGCCGTAGCGCTCGCAGATCTCCCGGATCTTCCGGGCGGCTTCCTTCAGGTCCAGCTTGCCGGGCAGGCCGAGAACGATGTTCTGGGCCGCGGTAAACACGTCGACCAGCTTGAAGTGCTGGTGGATCATGCCGATGCCCAGGGCGAAGGCGTCCTTGGGCGAGCGGATCACGACGTGTTTTCCGTCAATGGCGATAGTTCCCTCGTCGGGGAAGTAGACGCCCGAGAGCATATTCATGAGAGTGGTCTTGCCGGAGCCGTTTTCTCCCAGCAGTGCCAGGATCTCACCGCGGTAGATGTTGAGCCAGCACTTGTCGTTGGCAACGACGGGACCGAAGCGCTTCGTGATGTCACGCATCGCCACGGCGGGGATTTTTTCTTCCATCGTGCGTCTCCTTGTCGTAGAGAAAATAGGGAAAGAAAGCCCTGCGGAACGCAGGGCTTTCTATAAGGTGTTCGGTTAGGTTCGCTTACAGGACGTTGATGCCGTCGATGATCAGATCAAAGTAAGGAGCGCTGCGGGTCTCGGACTCGTGGAAGTAGCCGTCCCAGATGCACTCGTTGCCCTCGTAGAAGGCGGCCTGATCGTAGCTGTCCAGATGCTCGCCGTTGACGGTCCAGTTCTCGGTGGCGAAGGGATGCAGGGTGCCGGCCACCAGAGCGGCCTCGACCTCAGCCAGCTTCTCGGCAGTGCCGGGGGCGGCCACGTCGCCGTTGAGCTCGGTGAGCTTGACGGAACCGGTTCCCAGGGTGCCGATATAGTCGGTGTCATAGCCCTCGCCGTTCAGCACGGCCTGGATGGCGTACTCGAAGTAGGGCTCCCAGTCGATGCGGGAGGAGATGATGTAGGTGTTGGGGCAGGCGGCCATGGTGGAGCCGTTGTAGGACACGTTGGGCACGCCGGCGGCCTCACAGGCATTGGGGGCGCCCATGGAGTCGGCATGCTGGCTGATCAGGACGCAGCCGCCGGAGATCAGCTTCTCGGCAGCTTCCTTCTCCAGGGTCTCGTCCAGCCAGGTGCCGGTGTAGGTCACGTCCATGGTCACGTTCTCGCAGCCGGGAACGGAGCGAACGCCCAGGAACCAGGAGGTGTAACCGGAAATGACTTCCGCGTAGGGCATGGCAGCCACGTAGCCGACCTTGCAGTCGGAAGCGCACTCGCCGTTTTCGATCATCTCAGCCAGCTTCATACCGGCGGCAACACCGGCGATGTAACGGCCGTTGTGGATCTGGGCAAAAGCGTTGTGGAAGTTGTCGAGACCGGCGCCGGCGGCGTTGTCGGCGGTGCAGGAGGTGAAGTGGACCTCGGGGATCTCCTGAGCAGCCTGGAGCAGGTAGGAGCCGTGGCCGTAGCTGTCGGAGAAGACGACCTTGCAGCCGTCGTCAGCCAGCTCGCAGGCGGCGTCGTAGCCTTCGGTGTTGGTGTCGTCGATGTTCTTCTTGATGCTGTAGGGAACGCCCAGCTTCTCACAGGCGGCCACAAAGCCGTTGATGAAGTTGGCGTCGTAGCCGGAGTTCTCGTCATGCAGGCAGATCAGGCCGGCAACGGGAGCGGCGTCGGCAGCGGGTTCAGCAGCGGGCTCGGCAGCGGGCTCGGCAGCGGGAGCAGCGGTGGCGGCGGGGGCGGTTTCGGCCTTCTTGCCGCAGGCGGCCAGACCCAGGACCATGAGCAGCGCCAGGATCAGAGCGATGGTTCTTTTCATGTTTTTTCCTCCAAAAACAAAATTTTATTTCTTTTCTGTCTATTTTTCAGCCCGAAAGCGAAAAAACAAAAAAAGGGAGACGTTTTACGTCTCCGCCAATGCGCCCTTATATAAAAGGGGCATCGATAGTCCGGCAGTTTACGGCTGCCGGGTAGAGACTTCAAATCCGTATTATTTGAGATATATCGAGTTTTATGAACTTGTCAGCAGAATTCGATGCCGTCCGGGCTCATGGACTTGATGCGGGCTAGGGATTCCACCCGGCAGCCCATGGAGCGGATCTGTTCTCCGCCGGGCTGGAAGGCCTTTTCGATGCAGATCCCGGCGCCGACGACCTGGGCTCCGGCCTGCTCGCACAGGGAGATGAGCCCCCGAAGCGCTTCGCCGTTGGCAAGGAAGTCGTCGATGATCAGCACCTTGTCCCGATCCGTGAGATACTGGCGGGAGACGAAGATGTCGGAATCGTTGCCGTGGGTGAAAGAGTGGACTCTGGCGGTCCAGACGTCTGGGGCGAGATTGCTGGTTTTGCTTTTCTTGGCAAAAACAACGGGGCACCCAAAATACTGCGCTGTGATACACGCCACGCCAATTCCAGATGCCTCAATGGTCAGGATCTTGTTGATCCCACAGTTATGAAACAGTCTTTCGAACTCTTTTCCCATCTCCGCCAGAAGGGTGATATCCAGCTGGTGATTGAGAAAGCTGTCCACCTTCAGAACATTGCCCTCGCGCACGACGCCGTCCCGGCGGATCCGCTCTTCCAGAAGCTGCATGGCCATGTTCCTCCGAAAAAAGATAGTTTTAGCTTATCGTAAAAATGTCGAAAAAGCAAGACGGCGGGGAGATTAAAAATCCCCCATTTTTCACGGTTCTTTTGTGCATTTCGCAAAAAGCGCCGGACCGGGTCGACCCGGTCCGGCGAAATACTTCAAATAATTGATTTTTCTGGATTATTCGTCCTGGGCGTAGTTGTCGAAATACCCCTGGATGTACACCACGGGGGTGCCCTTGTCGCCGCTGCCGCTGGTGAGATCGCATAGAGAGCCGATCAGATCCGTCAGCTGCCGGGGGGTGGTGCCCTGGCTGGCCATGCTGCCCTTCAGATCGCTGTCCTTGTGGGTGATGGAGTCCTTGACGGCGGAGCGCAGCTCCTCGCCGGAGAGGGCGGCATAGTCGTTATCGGCCAGATACTTGATCTTCAGCTCGTTGGGGGTGCCGATCAGACCGGGGGTGCAGGCGGGGGAGACCACCGGGTCGGCCAGCTCCCAGATCTTGCCTACGGGGTCCTTGAAGGCGCCGTCGCCGTAGACCATGCACTCGATGTTCTTTCCGGTGGTTTCCTTCATGGCGGCGGCAAGCGCGTCCACGAACTCCTGGCCGTTCCGGGGGAAGAGCTTCACCTTGTCCTCGGTGGACTTATTGGAGCCCAGCAGACCGTACTTGTCGTTGTAGCCGCTGCCGTTGACGGGCGCGGTGAGCAGATCGTCCAGGCCCAGGACCTTTTCCGCGCCGGCCTTAATCAGACGGCGCTTGGTGCGGAAGCGGGTGTGGATGTCGCAGCAGAGGACGTTTTTGGTTTTTTCCAGAATGGCCTCGGCCCGGTTGGAGAAGATGACCTCCACGTCACAGCCGCAGTCCAGGATCAGCTTCTTATAGTATTCCACGTAATCCACGCCGGTGAAGGGGTGCTTTTCATAGCCGAAAGCCTCCCGATAGCCCTCCTCACAGAACACGTAGGAATAGGGGTTGATGTCGAGGGATTCCAGCTTTTCTTCGTCGAAAAGATGGTTTCCGACCTCGTCGGAGGGATAGCTGAGCATAAGAGTAATCTTCTTCACGCCCAGGGCGATGCCCCGCAGGACGATGGCGAAGCGGTTACGGGAGAGGATGGGGAAGATCACGCCCACGTGATCCGCGTTGAACTTCGCTTTCACGTCTTCGGCGATATCCTGCACGGTGGCGTAGTTCCCGGCGGAGCGGGCTACGACGGACTCGGTGACGGCAAGAACGTCCCGGTCACGGAATACGATGCCCTCCGTCTGAGCGGCGGCGAGAACGCTTTCCTTGACGACGGAAATAAGATCGTCTCCCTCGCGGATGATGGGGGTACGAATTCCTCTGACAACGGCTCCAACGGTTCTCATATTTTTACCTCCCAAGGCTTGGATTTCCGGGGACATTGTGCTACAATAATCGAAGTTTGTAAAGATTTTTTTCGTTTTTCTGCATTATGCTCTGTTCAGAATTTCATTTTGTGCCGGAATATAGGAGATTTTATGAAAAAAAGAACGGTAATTATTGCATTTCTCCTGCTTTTTGGGGTTTTGCTTCTGGCCGGATGTACCAATCGGGACAGCGCCGCGAGCGCTCCCACGCCCACGCCCGAACCCACCGAGGCCCCCACGCCGACCCCGTCGCCGGTGCCCACCTCCATCCCGTATGACGAGGCGGCGGCGCAGACCGAGGCGTCCTGGTCGACTCTCACGGAGGAAGCGGGCGCCGCCGCGGCGGTGGAGGCCCTGCGGGAAAACGCTGCCGAGGAGCCCGACACCGCGCCGGTCTCCGCTGTCACCCTTTCGGAAGAAGAGCGGGGCGGGGACGTTTTTGCCCGTTCCGGGGAACGGCTGTACGTCCTCAGCGACAAGGACCTGATCACGATCAGCCTGGCCGGTGACGAAACGAGGATCCTCTCCCGCGCGCGCATCGGCGTGGAGTGGTCCGGCTCTGCCGGGGCGGACGGCGTCACCTTCCGGGGCTCCGAGAAGACTCCCACGGCTCTTTATTGTGAGGGGGACCGGCTGGCGGTGCTCTTTGACAGCTTCGGCTACGACAACGCCAACGGCCAGGTATCCTATTACGAATACACCGAGATCGGCTTTTTTGACGTTTCCGGCGAGGTGCCCGAGCTGCTGGCCCTGATGGGACTGGACGGCACGCCCGTGACCGGGGAGATCCATGACGGCGTTTTCTATCTTGTCACCGAATACCTGGATTACAGCGAGGACGGCTCCGGCGTCCTTCCGTCCGTTTACGCGGGCAGCCGGATCGAGAGCACGCCCCTGACCCCGGATCGGATCATTTATACCCCGGAGGGCGCGTCCCCGGCCTTTTCCGTGATCGGCGCTTATGATATCGGCGGCGTCCCCCGGCGTCTGGACGTCATGGCGGTGCTGGGACCTGAAAACGGCCCCGTGATCGCCGACGGAAAGATCATTTTCACTGTCCCGCGCACGGCGGAGGTGACCTCCCGCGCCTTTGCCGGGTATACGGAGAACGCCCGGATCGCCTGCACGGATATCTTCCGCATCGAGCTGGACCCCGGCACGGAAAAACTGACCCTTGCCTGCACGGGCACGGTCAACGGCCGCGTCCCGGACGCCGGATGCATTTCTCTGCGCGGCGACGAGCTCATGTGTCTCACGGCCCTGGACCAGCACCTGTACCCGGTGACGGGAGCGGACAGCGAATACGCCGTCACGGAGGACGCTTCGGGTACGGCCCTGTATATCCTGGACGGCGACCTGCGCCGGACGGGCAAGGTGGAATCTCTCTCCAACGGCGATTCCATCGACTGGGCCGGGTTCCTGGGAGACGCTGCGGTGCTCACCTCCGCGGAGACCGGAAAGAGCTGTCTTGCGGATCTGACCGACCCCGCCGGGCCGCAGGTCGGTCCCGTACTGGATTCCTGCGTGCTGGCCCGGAGCTTCCATGACTGGGAGGGCGCCGGATATACCGCCTTCCGGCAGGTGGAGAACGGCAGGCTGGTTCTGAGCGTGTATGACAGCAGCATGAATCTGCTCTCCTCCCGGGAGTTCGGCAGCGATCACAGCAGCACGCTGGAGAATGAGTACGGCTATCTGACCGCCGGGGACTTGGATCTGATCGGCTTCTCTGCGGACGACAGCTATTCCCTGTACCGCTTTGACGCCGAGCAGGGCATCGTGTTTATCATGGACGTATATCTGCAGGACTGGGCGTGGAATTCCCGGGCTTACTGCGTCGGAGAGCATCTGTATGTGGCCGACAGGGAGGAGATCTTCGTCTTTACCCTGCCGGAGCTGGAGGAAACGGCGCATTTGACTTTCTGAGCCGCCCGGATTCGTCCGTCTTTGCATTCACAACTGCATAAAATGGCACTGTGGTTTTTCCACAGTGCCATTCTTTTTGGAGGCGGTCCCATGAAGGTCATCACGGATTATTCCCCGCCCAATCTGTTTATTCGCTGCGTCGGGGAGCTGGATCACCATACCGCGGCGGAGACCCTCCGCCGGATCGAACAGGCGCTGGACAGATATCTGCCGAAGAACTGCGCCCTGGACTTTTCCGCCCTGACCTTTATGGACAGCTCCGGGATCGCGGTGATCCTTCGGGCACAGAAGCGTATGCGGGAAACGGGGGGCAGCCTGGTCCTGGTCCACCCCATGTCCCAGCCGGAGAAGGTGCTTTCCGCCTCGGGGATCCACCGGTTCGTGGATATCCGATACTGAAGAAAGGAGAAAAAATGAAATACGACAACTACATAAAAGTGGAATTTCCTTCCAAAAGCTGCAACGAGGCGCTGGCCCGCTCCGTGGTCGGCGTTTTCGCCTCCCAGATGGACCCCACGCTGGGGGAGCTGGGGGACGTGAAAACCGCGGTCAGCGAGGCGGTGACAAACTGCGTGATCCACGCCTACCCGGACAGCGTGGGCGTGATCCGGCTCCGCTGCCGCGTGCTGGAAGGGGATCTGCTGGAGATCCTGGTTCGGGACTGGGGCTGCGGCATCCCGGACGTGGAGAAAGCCCGGACGCCCCTCTTCACCACCGGCGGGGAAGAGCGCAGCGGCATGGGCTTCACCATCATGGAGAGCTTCATGGATACGCTCAAGGTGCGCTCCAGGCCGGGGAGGGGGACCAGCGTGGTCATGACCAGGCGGCTTTCCGGAAAGACGGCGGAGGGCTGATGGAGTTCAGCGCTCTGCTGCAGCGGGCCCGGAACGGGGACAGGGATGCGGCGCAGACGCTTCTGGAGAGCAATTCCGGCCTGATCTGGAGCGTGGCGCGGCGTTTTTTCGGCCGGGGCGTGGACGCCGACGACCTTTATCAGCTGGGGAGCCTGGGCTTTCTCAAGGCGCTGGAGGGCTTCGACGAGGACTACGGCACCCGGTTTTCCACCTACGCGGTGCCCAAGATCGCCGGGGAGATCCGCCGCTTCCTCCGGGACGACGGCACCGTCAAGGTCACCCGGACGATGAAAGAGCGGGGCCAGCAGCTCCACGCCGCCCGCATCGCCATGGAGCAGCGGCTGGGCCGGGAGCCCACGCTCAAGGAGCTGGAACGGGAGACCGGCATCTCCGCCGAGGAGATCGCCGAGGCCGAGACCGCCATGATGCCTGCGGAGAGCCTGCAGCGGGAAACGGGGGAGGAGGGCTTCACCCTGGAGCGGGTGCTGGGGGACTACGCCCAGGAGGAGCGGCTGGTGGAGAGCGTGGCGCTGCGCTCGGCCATCCGGCAGTTGCCCGAAAAGGAACAGCAGGTCATTTCCCTCCGGTTTTATCACGGCCTGACCCAGAGCGACAGCGCCCGGATCATGGGCATCTCCCAGGTGCAGGTGTCCCGCCTGGAACGAAAAGCTGTGGAGGAACTGCGCCTTATGCTGATCTGACGGCGTAGAAGAGGAGAAAACCGGCGGGGAGGAGCAGCTCCGGTCTACGGCTGCCCCAGGCGGCCAGTGTCAGCACGCCTGCGGAGAAAACGGAGCCCCAGAGCAGCGCCGTCCGGCTGCGGGCGATCAGTTCCAGCGCCTTTCCGCCGTCCAGCGGCAGGGCGGGCAGCAGGTTGAAAAGATTGATGACCAGCGCCGCATCGGCGCTCTTCCGCCACCAGACGCCGGGCAGGGTGCGGGCCAGCGGGATCCACAGCAGCCCCGCCGCCGGTCCTGCCAGACAGCAGAGGATTTCGGCGGCGGAGCTCGTCAGCGGCAGGATATCCAGACAGAGCCCTGTGATCTCCAGCCGCAGGGAAGCCGCCTTGCCGCCGCAGAGCCTCAGCGCGGCCGCGTGACCAAGCTCGTGGAGGATCACCCCGGGAAGCAAGGCAGCGAACCATCCGTCGGCGTCGAAAAAGTACAGCAGCGGGTACAGGATCGCCGCGCCGGGGGTGATCTCCACGCGGAACGGCTGCAAGGATCAGATGGCGGCCAGATAGAATTCCGGGTTGAGGAAAACGCCGTTGCGCATCAGCTCAAAATGCAGATGCGGCCCGGTCACCTTTCCGGTGGAGCCCACCAGGGCGATTTTCTCACCCATCTTCACGCTCTGCCCCTCATGGACGTAGACCGTGCCGCAGTGGGCGTAGAGGGTGTCGTAGCCCTCGTCGTGGCTGACGCGGATGTAGTTGCCCAGCGTCTCGTTGCTGCTCACCTCCGACACCTTTCCGTCGGCGAAGGAGACGATGTCCGCCCCGGACATGGCCGCCAGGTCCGTGCCGTAATGGAATTTCGTCAGGTTTTCCAGCGGATGCACCCGGTAGCCGAAGCCGGAAGAAGCGGCCGCCGTGACCGGCGCGGTGAAGGGAAAGGAGGGGAGCTCCACCTCATAGGACACGTTCACCGGCACCGCCAGGTCCTCGTAGGGCTCCTGGCTTGCCAGAAAGGTCTCCACCGCCTCGTTGACGGCGGGAGGCAGGTCCTGCTGCGCGGAGGTCTCCGCCATACCCAGAAATTCTGCGGCGTTGATGGTCACCGTGGCGGGCTGGGCGAGGATATCCTGACTGACGCTGACGGTCTCCTGTACGGCGGAGGAGGTCTCGCTGCCGCCCCGCACGGAGCGGATGATCTCGGCGGTTTGGGCGGGGAAGACCAGCTTTAAAGCCGCGGCGGTGAAGATGAGCCCTGCGGCCATGGTAACGGTTGATCGCTTCATAGTTTTATCACACTCCCGATCCATCTTATTCGGACGGGCCGTGCGGTATGCACGGCTTGTTCCCCTCGGCGAAAAGGAAAACAGCGGGGGCGGCCTCTTGACTTTTCCCGTATTTTTGGTATACTGATGCTCGTCCATTTCCTGCGGATATAGTTCATCGGTAGAACGACGGCTTCCCAAGCCGTAGAGGTGGGTTCGATTCCCATTATCCGCTCCAGAAAAACTTACGGACCGGACCGGTCCGTAAGTTTTTTGCTTCCTGTACCGAGAAAAAGGGGGAAAAACCATGATAAACGTAGTCGCGGCGCTGATCCGGGACGGGGACAGATTCATGATCTGCCAGCGCCCGGAGGGCAAAGCCCGGGCTCTGCTGTGGGAATTCGTGGGCGGTAAGGTGGAGCCCGGCGAAACGCAGCGGGAGGCGCTGATCCGGGAGTGCCGGGAGGAACTGGGCGTGACCGTTGCGGTGGGGGAGCTCTTCATGGAACTGGAGCACGTTTACCCCGATATCGTCATCACCCTGTCGCTCTTTAACGCCGCCATTGAAAGCGGCACGCCCCGGCTGCTGGAGCACAACGACCTCCGCTGGATCAGGGTGGAGGAGATCGACGATTACGAATTCTGCCCGGCCGACCGGGATATCCTCAAAAAACTGAAAGAACAAAACGATCCGGTAGGGAGGAGATGATCCTCTGCTGCCGGATCACTTTATGCTGCCTTTTGTTTTATCGCTTGGGGAAGACCGGGTTCATAAAGTACACGTTGGACTGGTCCAGCTTTTCCGTCACGCGGTTGAGCGCCTCGCCGAAGCGCTGGAAGTGGACTACCTCCCGCTCCCGCAGGAAGCGGATCACGTTGTTCACGTCCGGGTCATCGGACAGGCGGAGAATGTTGTCATAAGTGGCCCGGGCCTTCTGCTCGGCGGCCATGTCTTCGGTGAGATCCGCAATCACGTCGCCGCTGACCGCCATGCTGACGGCGTTCCAGGGGAAGCCGCCCGCGGCCTGGGGGAATACCCCGGCGGTGTGGTCCACAAAGTAGGCGTCAAAGCCCTGCCGCTTGATGTCCTCCGGGGACATGTTTCTGGTGAGCTGGTGAAGGATCGATCCCACCATCTCCAGGTGGCCCAGCTCTTCCTAACCATGAAATTATCTGTGAGGTGCAAAGGTGATGCGGGGGATGAGATCCAGGTGGAGATCAGAGCCGGAGCCCCAGCGGTCACGGTTGGTTTTACTGTAAATCACCCGGGAGAGGACGGTCTTCAGCAGTGCGTTCTTCTCCGCCGGGGTGGCCGTGGGATAAACGTCCAGCACGTGGCGCAGCTCCGGGGCCAGGTTTTCCCGGGCGTCTATGATCTGCCGCAGCTGCCTGGACTGTTCCCCCAGGGAGACGAGCAGCTCCTCAGCGGCCTTTCGACGGGAAGAGTTCTCCCGGGAGCGGGTCACAAAATCGTCAGAGGTGTAGACGCCCTGCTCTGTCAGATCGTAGATCCTGGTCAGCTGGCGGCTGAGATCTTCCAGATCCTTCTGCACGGCGGCGATCCGCTTTTCCGTCTGGGAGAGCTCCGCGGCCTCCGCGGTGTCCTCGGGGCGCTTGCCGGCGTCCAGATCCGAGAGCCAGAGCCGCAGGGAATGCAGCACGGCCTCCTCCACGTCGGAGAGCCGGCTGCTGACCGTATCGCAGGAGGTATAGGGACACAGGAGCCCGTCCGGGTATCCGTTATTGTACGGACGCCGTACCATGGCCCGGCCGCACCTGGAGCAGTAGACAAGACCGGAGAGTGGATTCTTCATTTCGGCCTGTTTGGGACCCGGTCGGGATTTGTTATTCGCCAGCTTATCCCTGGCGGCGTTGAAGATCTCTTCGGAGACCAGAGCGGGGTGAAGACCGGGATAAAGCTCATAATCATTTCGGCGGGGAGTGGAGATCCTGACATTCCCGTTTTCCACGGACTTTACTGCAGGCCGGAAGCCCCAGCGGACGAAGCCGGCATAGGCGGGATTCGCCAGGATCTCCCGGACGACGCAGTTTGTCCAGTCCTTCCCCTTCGGGGAGAGTACGCCGGTCTCGTTCAGCCGCCGGGCGATCAGAGAGACGCCGAGACCGCCGGAGGTGTACCAGGCAAATATATCCCGGACGATATCAGCGTCAGCGTTTGGCACCAGCGTCCAGCCCTTTTCCCGTTCCAGCTTCACCCGGTCATAGCCGAAGGGCGCTCTGTTGGCCACCCATTTGCCCTCCCGGGCGGAGGCCACACGGCCCCGCTGCATGCGGCGGGTGATGGCCTTGTACTCCCGGCGGGACATGAACAGATCGAATTCAAAATAATCCTCGTCGTATTCGTTGTTCGGGTCCACGATTTTGCTGGGGGTGATGATCAGCGTGCCGGAATAGCGGAACGCCCGGGCCACGACGCCCTGATCGATGGTGTCGCCGCGGGCCAGACGGGAGGTCTCCACCACGTGCACCGCGTCCCACATGCCCGACTCCACCTCATAGAGAAGCCGCTGCATCATGGGCCTGGCGGTGATGGTGTCGCCGGAGACCACTTCACGATATACCGCCGTCACCGTGCGCCCCAGGCGGGCGGCGTTGCGGCGCAGCTCCGCCTCGTGCCGGGCCAGAACGTCCTCGTCAGAGCGGGACTCCAGCTCCAGATCGGCGCGGGACTTGCGGAGATAGATTACATCAGACAAAGGGTTTCACCTTCTTAGGAAAAAACATGCAATATTTTATTACACCTATTGACTTTACATAAACTGGAGACGTATATTGTAACTGAATTATAGTTACAATGGCGGTGATGCTGCGGCATGTCTAAAAGAGAAAAAAGAATTGAACGATTATTAATGAAGCCAAAGGACTATACTTTTGATGAGCTTCGCGCTTTACTTTTAGGCCTTGGCTTTAAGGAATTCAACAGAGGGGGAACATCAGGATCAGCTGTAGAATTCTACAGAGAGTCGGATCAGGCCGTTTTCGACATGGATAAACCGCATCCGGGGAATATCGTTAAAGGGTACTTAATAAGACAGATAATTAGTGTTTTGAAAGATCATGGTGATATTGATGAATGATATGAATTTACTCGAATACAAAGGATATCATACACGGGTTGAGTGCAGTATTGAAGATGGCGTGTTATTTGGAAAAATTGAAGGAATTCGAGATCTGGTGACTTTTGAATGCGACACCATCGCAGAGGCGGAGGGAAGATTTCACGCTGCTGTAGATGATTATTTAGCTTTTTGTGCAGATATCGGAAAGGAACCTGAGAAGGAGTATAAAGGTCAGTTCAATGTTAGAATTGAGCCGGAATTGCATCGAGAAGCAGCGATCGAAGCATTCAAGAAGGGAATGACTTTGAATGCATATATTGCTGAAGCCATCAGAGAAAAGGTGAAGGGGCAAAGCCGTACAGTGAAATATATTATCCAGCCTGCTCCATGGGAAGAAAAGTATGAAACCGGAATCTATAGTACTTTAAGAAGGAATTTTTCATATGCAACAAAACTACATTCTTAAATCTATGAACCTGATAGATTTCTATTTTCATGTGGATCCGGAACTGGATCAAGCAGAGCTGAACGTAGAAACAAAAACAGAATTTGCCAAACCAGTAAATGAAGCGGATGCAAGTGGAATGATCCATACGGATATCAGGATCAGATCCAAAGAAGAGAACAGATTTGACATTCATTATTCTGCTTTGATGATCTACAGCTTCCAGGAAAAACCGGAGGACACAGAAGAGGCTTTAAAGAAAATCTATGAATCAGAAGGAGTTTCCATTGTTTCCGATCAACTGGACAACATCATGGAGAGCATGGGAAAAAGCCCGTTCAAGATCAAACAATACATTGTCGGATGAACGCACCGCCCGGGAGACCGGGCGGTTATTCTTTTTTGCGAAGGGCGGAGATGAGGCGGAGGGCTTCGTCCAGATCGGCGGGAGAGGCGGAGTCATCCACGACGAAAAGCGCCGGAGGGTCCGCCGCGGCCAGCTCGGCCAGCCGCCGGGTCAGCTCGGGAGATCTGCTCATGGCAGGGGAATGCGCCGGGACATGAGGATGGTGCCCACGCAGCGGAGATCCCGGCCGGAGTCGTGCCAGACGGTATCGTCGGCGTCGGCGCGGGAACGGTTGAGGGCGAAGAGATACACGTTGCCCGCCATGTCGGAGCAGAACTGCTTGACAAGAAAGCCGCCGTCCAGGAAGAAGGCGCCCACTTCCCCGTCCCGGGGGAAGCGCTTGACGCCGAGGGCTACGGTGCCGTCGTGCAGGTACGGCTCCATGGAGTCTCCGTTGACGTGGATGGCAAACTCCGCCCGGGGATCCGTGGTCTCATAATCCCGGAACAGCAGATCTCCGGGGGCCTCCGGGGCGCCGGCGGCAAAGGACTGCCCCAGCAGGGGGATGATCCGGGCCGGGGCCTTCCGGGCCGGGCGGGGCTCCGCGGGCCTGTAAATCTCAACGGTGCCCAGATAGCGGCCGTAAGAGCAAAGCTCCGCCTGACCGGCCTCGTTGAGAGCATCATACAGCCGGTCGATCTCACGATAATCTTCCTGAGGAGGAATGTATTCATCCTTGTAATTTGGGTTTCCCCAACCGGTGAGACGTTCAGGAGGAATATCAAAAATCTCCGCCATCCGCTCGATCTTACTCAATGGGATGTTGGTGATAATACCCTTCTCGTATTTATATATATTCTGCGGTGTAGTGTTTAGTCTCTTGGCCAGTTCTTCTCTGGTCATCCTGCAGCGGTTTCTATGCAGTAGAATTCTGTCTCCAATCGCCATATTTGCTCACTTCCTTTTCAGAAATGATAGCACATAACTTATCAGTTTTCAATAGTGAAAAATTTTTATTCAAAATAGCTTGACAAGTTATCATAGCTGGTGTATATTGCAAGTGACTTGATAAGTTAGTTTTCGCGAAAGGAGGCACCCCCATGAACGTGAACGCATTGAAAGCCGAGATCGTCAGAAACGGTTATACCATGGCACAAGTGGCAAAACTTATCGGAATATCGGAAACAACCATGTCCCGGAGGCTGAAAAAGCAGGATTTTGGACTCGATGAGGCACAGCGCCTTATTGATGTGCTGCACATTCAGAACCCCGGGGAAATTTTTTTGCCAAAAAACTAACTTGACAAGTTAGTTCCTCCCCTATAGTGGAGGAAAGCTGAGTTGTCAAATATGATGCCTTTTTCTTCAACAAGGAGTAACACGATGGACAAACCGAAATTCAAGAACGTAGACCCGACCACCAACGAGGTCTTCCTGTGCTGGATCGTGGACTGCGTGAAGGAGCTGGCCAAGGATCCGCAGTTCCTGGCGGACTACGAAGAATGGCAGCGCCAGCGGGCCGCGGCGAAAGAAACGGGGGCGGCGGGATGACACCGTATGAATTCCGGCGCTCGCTGACAGAGGAGCAGCTGGCGTTTTATGAGGCCGAGATCCGCAGGGCGTTCAACCTGGAGGAGCGATACTACCGGGAGTGCGCGGAGCTCAGGCAGATCAACCGGGCGCTTCTGTGCCTGCTGACCCAGATGGAGAAAAAGATGAAAAGCGACAGACGGAAGATCCGGGGGATCCTTCGCTGCGCTCAGGATGACAGGGAAGGGGGGGTGAAGGATGAAGGATTTACGCTCCAGGGGATACCGTGAGGACGAGAGGCCCACTGTGACCATTGAGGTACAGCTCCCCGTTACCAGGGCAGAGACCCTGCAGGCGCGGAATATAGCCCAATGGATCAGAAAAATCCGCCGCCGGTACGCGAATACCGACGGCGTGGAATACAGGGTGCGGATCAACCGGCTGCTGGCGGAGTTTCAGACAGAACCTTCTCCGCGGACTGGATCAGAAGACCGACCTTCTTCTTTGCGGAGCGGGACGCCTTCAGGGCGTCAAGAAGCTGGTTCCGGTCAGATGTCGAAAAATCCGGGTCAGACTGATGACGGCGGATGTTTTCGACCTGGCTCTCCAGCGCAAGAAAAATCGCCCGGAGCTCGGGGAGACTGAACTGATTATCTGCCATAAAAACACCTCCTTTCCCGGCCATGATAGCACGGGAGCGGGGGAGAACGCAACTCAACGGGGGGATGTTATGAAGCACGGGAAGGCGCCCACGGTGGAGCAGAAGAAGCTGATGCAGAAGCACCGGCTGAACCCGGAAAACTGGCTGGTGGTGAAGAACCAGCCGGACAGGCTGGTGATCGTCAGCCGGTGGAACGACAAAACCATGAGAGTGATCCAGAGATAGGACAGGCCGGAAACGGCATAGGGTGACAGGAAAGGGGGAGAGGTCATGGCCGTCGTGGCGGAATACAGAACGGACTCGGGCGTGACCGTCCGCATCCTGGATGACGCTATCGCCGGAGTCGGACAGGAGGAAATGGAGCGGCGGATCCGGGAGGTACAGCGGACCGCCTGGCGGATCGCGGAGAACGAAGCAAGAAGACAGCGGGCGGCACTGGCCGCAGCGGAAAAGGAGGGCGCCTGATATGGCAACCGGATATTGTTTTTTGTGCGGCAACTGGGAGACGGTGGAGGAGCACCACATCTTCGGCGGGCCCTTCCGGAAGAAGGCCACCAAGTACAAGCTCACCGTGCAGCTGTGCCCCTGGTGCCATCAGTACGACGCGGACAGCGCCCACAAGAGCGCCGAGACCCGGCTCTACCTGCGGAAGTACGGCCAGCAGAAGGCCATGAAGGAGCAGGGCTGGACGGCGGAGGACTTTATCCGGGAGTTCGGGACGAACTACCTGGATCCTGACGAGATCGAGGCCATGAACGGCTGCGACGACTGGCAGAACAATTCCTTCCGGGTGATCGAGGATATCGAATTACCATATTAAACCCACGACGAGCCCAGCGGAGCGGGTCGGCGCGGGAGAGGAGGAACAGCGGAATGAATGAGCTTTCGAGCCTGCGAGGAAGCGAACGATGTGGAGCTTGTGACGACGAGGAGCTGCCCTATGGTTGATAAAACCTTATGCGCCCGGTGCAAATACCGGGGGACAGGCTCCGGGAACGGTCAGATCTACTGCGGCTATCTGCTGGTGACAGGAAAGAGCCGGCTTGCCCAGACGGACCCGGCGGCGCCGGACATCTGCCCGGTGCGCGAGCCGGGGAAGCCGGTGCTGAAGGACAAGAGACACCCGGACGGCCTGTTCGACACGCCGGAACGGCGCATGCCCGGGTGCTGAAAGGAGGAACGATGGTAAAAGACGTAAAGTGCTTCTGGTGCGGGAAGCGGATCTACTGGATCTCCGTAGGAGACAGGAAGATGCCGATCGACGCCGCCTTCACGCCGTACAAACGGGACCCGGAGGGGAAGCACCGGAACCACCTCTACACCAACGAGGGCGGGAAGATCTCCTGCGAGATCCTGCCGAGCGTCCGGGAGAAAGAAGCCGACGGCTTCGCCCACTGCGTACACATCTGTCAGAAAAAACCCACCTACCATCGGCCGAGGCCAATGAGCAGGCGGAAATATTACGACTGAAAAGGAGAGAAAGAAATGAACAAAGGGAAGGCGCTGTTTATTACAACCATCATCGGGGTGCTGCTGGCAACGGTGATCTGGTGCATGTGGAGTTATGCCATCAGGAGCTTCACCTATTTCATCGTTTTCTTCGGGGCGTACGGCTTCGCATGCTTCATCGTCCACCTGGGAAAGTGGATGATGGCCACGCCGACGAACCCGCGGCACGTGAGAGGAAGGGCGGACGAGGACGAGGACGACGCGGCCATCTGGGAGCACGCCGGAGATGCTTACTGCCCGGCGGTCACGTCGACCGAAGGCAAAGCATAAAAAAAGCCGCTGTCGGATGGCGGTCCGGCAGCGGCAGGGATTTTGAAACCAACAAAAGCCCCTTGTGGTTCCTATCTTACCACAAGGGGCGGAAAAAGGCAAGGAGGAACCTATGAGCATTTCAAAAGACGCTATCACAAAACTACGGGCAGAAGAGAAAACCGGAACCTATGACAAGTACGCCAACGTAATGAAAACCCCGGTGCTGGATCAGCTGATCCACTTCTGCGAACAGAACGAGGAGTTTGCCGAGGCGGTGCTGCAGGGCGGCAGCTTTACCGAGTGCATGAAGGCCGTGGCAAAGAACTGCGGCTCCAGCCTCTCCGATCTGGAAGCCTATAAGCGGGCAGCCGGGTTTTACTTCAAGGGCGCGGACGTGGTGATGCAGCTTAATATTCGGATGGCGGGCGACCCGGAAGAGACCCCAAAGGTCAAGCCCATCGTGCTGAATCTGGAGGACTTCCTATGAGCACCTGCAAATGCAACCTATCCCCAGAAGAGCGGGAGAGAGCCTTCAGCATGTTCGGATATCCGTATCTGGAGGAGCTGAACGCGGCCAAACGGTTTTTCCGAAAGTACATATTCTTTGAGACCTGGGGCCGGAGAAACTTCCGGGAGGTCTTCTGTCCGGAGTGCGGACGGTTCGAGATCGAGAAAGGCCGGTTCCTGGACGTATACGAGGACGATTTTTTCAGCTATCACCACGGCGACCCGGTACAGTGCCCGCAATGCGGAACGGACGGAGAGCTGGTCTGCCTCAGCAGAATGAAGACCATGGACAAGCTGACGCAGGAGCAGCCGGTGATCATCTTCCGGGCTGCCCCGGAGGACCCGAACGAGGGCCTGATCGCCATGGCCGGATACATGAACATGCACTACAGCTTCAACGACCTGGATCCCTATCCCATGTGGGTGCCTACCAAGCGGTATTACTTCGCCCCCGGCAAGCGGATGGCGTGGAGCCAGAGGACCTACAACTGGTTCGGACGATACCGCTTTCCCGATCAGAAAGAGAACCCGTGGACAGAGCGGGCCAGCATCTGCGAGCCGTTTCCTACGAGCGGGTATTACTACGGGGGCTACAGCTCCGACGACTATTACGGCATTATCGGCGCCGGCGAGATCGACAAGACGTCCATGCGCTGGTGCATGATGGAGGAATACTTCTTCGGACCCGGAGCGACAGACCGAACTCTGACAAACAAGGTGATCACCTACCTGGGGGAGTACACACGGCGGCCACAGATGGAAATGCTTCAAAAGCTGGGGCACACGGATGTGATCCGGGATCTGCTGAACGGCAGGAGCCACATCGGGACGCTGAACTGGAAGGCCAAAACGCCGCACAGGTTTTTCCGACTGGATAAGCAGAATTACAAAGTCTTCGCCGCCGTGGGCGGAACGGCGCAGGAACTGGAGGAATGGAAGACAGGCTATTACTCCCAGCGTATGTACGCACGGGAATTCTTCGGGCTGAAAAGGACATTCGGCGGCAATACGAGCGCGTTCCTGCGGCGGTACGGTAATGACCCGCGCCGGGACAAGATCGCCAGATGGTTCCGAGATCAGACGCATGGAGATATTTCCAAGACCTGGGCCTGGTGGAGAGATCTGCTGACCATGGAAGCGGAGCTGGGGAATGACATTACCCACGACGATGTGCTCATGCCGGAAAACCTGTACCGGCGGCACGAGGAGTGCGTGGCGCTGCGGGAGCAGCTGAAGAAAAAACAGAAGCGGGAGCTGGTCAGCACTTATCCGAGAAAGCGGTTCAGGGAACTGAAAGAGCGGTACGCCTACAGCGACGGAACACTGTCCATCGTGATCCCGACCTGTGCGGAGGAAATCGAAAACGAGGGCTCGCTGCTGCATCACTGTGTGGGCGGGTATGCCGAGAGGCATATCGAAGGGATCAAGACCATCGTTTTCCTGCGGTGGACGGACGATCTACACGCCCCATATATGACCATCGAGATCAAAGAAGGGTGCAAGATCCAGCAGATCCACGGGTACGCAAACGAGACACGGTACGGGGTCGCAAATCCAAACGAAATCCACGGGGACTTTTTGAAGGAATGGCTGACGTGGATCGAACAGGGGTCCCCGAGGACAAGCACGGGCAAGCCGATCCGGCCGAGCATCGATCAAATGAAAACGGAGGTTATTGCGGTATGAATGCGTATGAGTTTGCCAAGAAGGACGAGACCATTGCCACGGCGTCCACCTCATCCGCCCTTCGGGCACCTTCCCCTCAAGGGGAAGGCATAGAGGACATGACTCCCGCCCAGCTTGGCGGGGAGATCCGGCTGCTGACAAGCCAGGCCCGGCGGATGGCGCTTTCCTACGCCATCCAGATCGGCTACAGGCTGAAGCTGGCCCATGAGAAGGTGGGCCCCCACGGCTGGGCCGAGTGGCTGAAAACGGAGACCGAGTTCTCCGCCGCGGCGGCGTCCCGGTTCGAGGCGCTGTACGAGGGCTACGGCGAGGATCAGGCGTCCGTTTTCGGTGTGGAAAATAAATTTTCAACGTTGAAAAATTTGAGCGTTTCCAATGCTTTGCGGCTTCTCGCGGTGCCGGAGGAGGAGCGGGAGCAGGTGGCCGCGGAGGTAGACGCGGAGCACCTGTCCGCCCGGGAGCTGGAGAAGGCGCTGGCGGAGCGGGACGAGTGGAAGCAGGCTGCCGTGAAGGCCCGGGAGGAGGCCATGAAGGAACACGAGACGGCCAAGGAGCTGGAGTACGATCTGGAAAAGGCACGGCGGGCCGCCGAGGACGCCGGCCCCTACAAGGAGAAGCTGGCGGAAGCCGAGCGACGGGTGAAGGAGCTGGAATCCCGCCCGGTAGAGGTTGCCGTAGAGCGGGACGAGGAGGCCATCAAAAAGGCCGCCGAGGAAGCCAGGAGAGCCGCAGAGACCGCTGCCAAGGCGGACATGGACAAGCTCCGGGAACGGCTGGAGCGGGCCCAGAAGGCCCAGAAGAAGGCCGAGGACGAGGCGAAGAAGGCCGCGGCGGACGCCGGGCCGGTCCGGGAAAAGCTGGAGGCCGACGCGGAGCGGGCCAGGAAGGAGATCGACGAGCTGCGGCGGAAGCTGGCCTCCGCCGAGAGCGGCGCCGGGGAAGTGGCCATGCTGGCCAGGATGGCGCAGACCAATTTCTTCGCCGCCATGGACAAGATCGCTGCCATGCAGGGCGCCAACCCCGAGACCGCCGGAAAGATGCTGACGGGCATGGAGAGGATCGTGGAGGCGCTGACGGAGAGGATCAAGGAGGTTCAATCGCGATGACCGCTGCGGCGGTCATGATCCCGCCTGAAGGCGACGCGATTTCCGGGCGGGAACCATGTTCCCCCCGGATGCCCCCTTCTTTTTGGAACAAGGAAAGGAGATAAAGTGCAAACGATTGAAAGACGGGCGGGGCAAGCCGCCGCCCCTACAGAGGGAACGGAGGCGGGCGCATGAAAGACGACGTCGCGAGGCGCGCCGTACATATCGCTGCGGTGATCATGCAGCGGGACGGCCTGTGCCGATATGAGGCCCCAACGCTGTGCAAAAAGGTCTATCCGCCGGATGACGCCGGGTGTGTGCGGTGCATCGAGAGCTGGCTTCTGAGCAGGGCCCGGCGGGAACTGAAGAAGGAAGAACGAACATGACAGAGAAGGATAAAGAGATCCAGGAGCTGCGGCAGAAGGTACAAGATCTTGAAATAGAGTTGGGCGAGGTGGTGGAGTGGTGGTGCGTGTGCCCGCTTTGCAAACACACCGACGACGAGTGCATGCCGGACCTACCGAGCTGCCGTCCGGAATGGAAAGGAAGGAAATGATGGTTATATACCTGCTTGTTTTCGCGGCGCTGGCCGCGGTGACAGCCGCGCTGGTGCGGGTCCGGGATATGGAGGACGACGAAAATGTTTGAGGACAAGAATCTGGAAAGGATCCTTCGCAAAGAGGAAAAGTACGGGATCGATCTCTGCTTCGGAGAGGACGTGATCCTGCTGACGGCGGAGTGGATGGCCGTGCTGCCCAGGTACAGGCTCATGGAGGCGTACAGGCAAACGCTGGGAGCCATTGTAGAGGCCCTGGGGTACATCCCGGACAACGAGGTGGTACACATTGTCCGCTGCAAAAGCAGCGAATACGTTATCACACATCCCATGCCGGAGGTGGTGGCCGAGGACGTCGGCGCCTTCCTCACAGAGCCGGGAGACACGGAGAGACCCGTCAAGAGCACGGGAATGAAGTTCGGGATCTGGTATATGGTACAGACCCGCAGCGGAGAGATCTACGGCGTGCCGTCCGTCGGCCCGGCGCTGGGCGTGAACGAGAGCGGGATCAACAGCAAGGGGATCCAGGTCCGGGAGGACGAAAACACCGGCGAAAAGGTCTATCTGCGGACAGACAGGCCCCGGGAGGATAAGGACTCTCAAGCCATGCTGGACAACTGGGCCTATCTGGAGGCGCGGCAATGGTGTGTCTGGGACGCCGAGCCGGGAGAAATCAAAGGGCAGGAGGATATCGACGATGTGTGAGACGATCCTTGTGCGGGTGGACATCGACGTGTGGAGCTCGTCGGTGCCGGAGATCCGGACGAAGCCCATCCTCCGGGAAAGCGAAAAGGTGCTGTGGGTGCCGGTGGAGAGGAAGCTGACGCGGCGGGCGGACGTGATCCGGACCGAGGGCGTCTTCCAGAAGAACCTGCTGGGCCGGGTGACTTCGGCCAGGCCGGGGACAAAGCGGGCCTATTTCACCGTTGACGCCGGCGCGGATATCCGCAGGAGCGAGGAGTACCGCATGGCCGTGATCGCCATGCTGGATCAGATCTACGGCGATCTGGCCGAGGCGGGAAACCATCTGGCCGAGATCGAGGACGTGTTCTACGAAAAATAAGAGAAGCCCTCCCGGAAAAACCGGGAGGGCGAAAGTACAGGGCGGTCAGGAGAGGTCAAGGGCCTCTTTCAGCGCTTTCTGGAGAGTGGCGGAGAAGTTTATTCCGTCTCGCTCCGCCAGGGTGTTCAGCCAGGCGGGGATGCTGAGGGTCTTTTTCACGGCGTAATCTCCGTATTTTTTCCGATACTCTACGGTATCCGCAGAGACGAGGGAAACAAACTCCCCGTCCTCATGGGGACAGGAGGTGAGCTCCGAGGCGGGAGAAATGGGAATACCCTTATCTTCCATCGTCATCAGCATCAGATTGAGGACGTCCTGCGCCATCTCGATGGCTTCGGGCAGATCGGTGCCGGAGGTGAAGCAGTTGGGGATATCGGGGAAGATGACGGAATAGCCGACATCTTCCTTCGTAAAAACCGCGGGGTAAGCATATTTCATTGTATTCACTCCTTTCCGGGAGCGGGGCTTAATCCAGCCCCGCCGCCTGCTTGATCGATTTGAGAGTGCCGGAGGGAACCTCCTGCGTATTGTGCCTGCTGACAGGGAACATCTGGCCGGTCTTCTTGCTGATCCATATCTCGTGATTTGCACCTTCATGTTCCAGATGGCAGCCGGCCTTGCGAAGTAGTTTCTTCAGTTCGCTGTATTTCAACCGCCTCATCTCACTTTCTGATCAGATTATAACACGTAAAAATACGTATGTCAAGAAAAAATTACGTAAAAATACGTAAAATTTTAGGGCGTTGACTCCGGAACGTGCACCTTTCGGGAAAAGATGCGCGTTCGAGAGCCAAAAAGCACTTTGATAAAACCATAGATGGGCGCTGATACCTATTATAATTCGCGTGCGCGTGCGCGGATTTATTTCGGGGCTCATTAACGTCTAACTTAACGACAAGGGGGAAAGGGGATGCGTCGGCTCATGGAGTACAAGATCATTTCCGGGCGGACGGTGGAGATCCGGCGGGTGATGATGTCCGTCCGGAAGGAGGACGATCAGCCACGCCGCCGGGGGATCCGGGTCAGGGGGAAAACGTCCCTCCGGAAGATCCTGGCGAATGAGAGGGAGGCCGTGAAGAACCTGGCCCGCCTTATCAACTGCAACTTCGGCCCCGGGGATATGTGGATCACGCTGACCTATTCCGAGGATCGTCTGCCCAGGGACATGGAGGACGCCGAAAAACAGTTTGCCGTGTTCCTCCGGAAGCTCCGGGCCCTGTGCCGGAAAGAGACCGGGAAAAACCCGATCTATATCGCGTCTCCCAGCCAGCACGACCCCAGGACCGGGGAGAAGGTGCGGCTGCATTATCACGTGGTCATGCCCGCCGTGGCTTATGAGAGCCTGATCAAGCTCTGGCCGAAGGAGGACGTGACCTATCGAAGACTGGACGGACGGGGAGATTATACCGGGATCGCCAGGTATATATGCTCCAATGCCGTGAGAGAGCCCGGAAAAAAGCGGTGGAGCAGTTCCCGGGGGCTGAAAAAGCCCATATACACCGAGCCCGTGCCCGTAAAATCGGGAGAGAGGATCTATATCCCCCGGCATGCCAGCCTGAAAGCCAAGGAGACGCTTGAGGATCTGGAAACGGGCATGGGGAGCGTTTACGTACGGTATACGAGGGCGGTGATACGGTCATGAGATTCAAGCCTATGCGGGGGTGCAGGAGGCCGGTGCGGGAGCAGCGGTACGTGTACACCCTGCTGGAAAACTGGAACAGCCTGCCCCAGGAGCGGAAGATGGAGCTCCGGGGGCTGGTGGACGCCGTGGCCATAGACGGCACCGAGGCCCGGGCCCTGTGGGAGAGCCTGCGGGGGGCCAACAGCGAGGCCGTGGCGGCCCGGACGGCCGTGACGGTGCGGCGGATCTATGAGCTCCGCTGCCGGTTTTACGAGCGGGTCAGCATACGCTGACGCTCGTCGATCAAGACCCGGGGAGCGGGCCGACGAGGGCGTCGGCCCCTACAAGGGATGCGAGAGGGAAAGAAAGGGAAAAACGCTTCGCGCGCGGCGGCGCGGGCTCATTAGACTTTTTTCACGCGGGCATGATGGAGGTGGGAAAATGAAACGACTGACACCGCAGCAGATGAAATTCGTGATCGAATACATGAAGAGCGGGAACGGAGCGGAGGCAGCCATAGCGGCAGGGTACTCCGCTGCCAGCGCATCTTCCCGGGCCAGCAAGCTCCTTGCCATGCCACAGGTGCAGGAATACCGGCGCCAGGTGGCGAAGGATATGTTTGCCCAGATCGGCGTCGACGAGAACTGGATCGGCCTGAGGCTGGTCACGCTGGTGGAGAGCTGCATGGAAGGATCTCCCCACATGGTAAGAAATCCGATCACCCACGAAATGGAACCGGACGGCACCTGGACGCTGAACGCAAGCGGCGCCGCCAAGGCGATCCATGAGCTGCGGGACCATATGGGGCTCACCAGGCGGAAGGACGAAGTGACGGCGGAGGCCAGTTCTTTCGAGGACTGGCTGGCGAAGCAGCAGGAGGGGAGCAAACTATGAATCCGCTGATAGCCAGGGACTACATAGAGAGCTGCCTGAAGATCCGGACGAAGAGCGGGGCGGTGATACCCTTCCGGCTCAATCCGGCCCAGCAGAAGCTCTACGACGTCGCCAGACGGCAGCAGGAGCGGGGCAAGGGCGTGCGCATCATCATCCTGAAAGCCCGGCAGCTGGGCTTCTCCACGCTGACAGAGGGCCTGATCTTCCACGCCTGCGCCACCCGGAAGGGCGTGAACGCCCTGATCGTCACCCACAGGGAGGACGCCACGGCCAACCTGTTCCGCATGAGCAAGCTCTTTTACGACGAGCTCCCCGAGCCGGTAAAGCCCATGCTGAAAACCACAAACGCCCAGGAGCTGGTGTTCGAGAATCCTACGCGCAGCGCCAGGGAAAAGGAGAGGCGGCCCGGCCTGCGCTCCCGGATCCGCTGCGCCACCGCCGGCGGCAAGGGCATAGGCCGGTCGGACACGCTGCAATGCGTCCATCTTTCGGAATACGCCTTCTGGCCGGAGGGCGCCGACGGGAAGGCCGCTACGCTGACGGGTATCCTGCAGGCCGTGCCAAGCACCCCGGGGACCATGGTGATCATCGAGAGCACCGCCAACGGCTACGAGGACTTCAAGAGCCGCTGGGACGCCGCGGCCGCGGGGGAGAACGACTTCGAGCCGGTGTTCTTCGCCTGGTTCGAGAACCCGGAGTACACCATGGAGCCGGTGCCGGGGACGGAGTGGACCCCCGAGGAGCGGGAGATCCGGGAGAGGTACGGCCTCACCGACGGACAGCTCACCTGGAGGCGCTGGTGCATCGCCAACAACTGCGGCGGGGATCTGAACATGTTCCGGCAGGAGTACCCGGCCAACCCGGACGAGGCGTTCCTGCACTCCGGTACGGGCGTATTCGACAACGAGCAGGTGATCCTCCGGAAGGAGCTGACGCCGGAGCCGCTGAAGCGGGGGAATTTCGAGCAGGACGGCGACGGGTACCGATGGGAGGAGGATCCGGCCGGGGCGGTGAAGATCTACGCCGAGCCCATAGAGGGCAGGCCCTACGTGCTGGGCGGGGACACAGCCGGGGAGGGCTCGGACTGGTTCACCGCCTTCGTGCTGGACAACGTGACGGGGGAGCAGGTGGCCTCCCTGCGGCGGCAGTACAGCGAGCCGGAATACGTGCGGCAGATCTACGCCCTGGGCACGTACTACAACGGCGCCCTGGCGGGCATCGAGACCAACTTCTCCACCTACCCGGTGATGAAGCTGGCGGAGCTGGGCTATCCGGCGCAGTACACCCGGGAACGGGAGGACACCTTCACGGGACAGCTCAAAAAGAGCTACGGCTTCCGGACGGACCGGTTCACCCGGCCCCGGGCCATCGCCGGGCTGGTGGAGGTGTTCTCGGGCCATCCGCAATGGTTCCGGGACAAGGAGCTGCTGGGGGAGATGCTGACCTTCTGCTACAACGAGGATCACAGGCCCGAGGCCCTGGCCGGACAGCACGACGACACGGTGATGGCCGCTGCCATCGCCTACGCCATCCGGCACCAGCAGAGCGCCCGGGACGCCGAAAAACCGGAGCCGAAGCGGGAAAAGCTCATAGACAAATTCGAGCGGGAACAGCGGCGGCGGAGGTACAGATAAGGCCACGGAAACGGGCATGGTAATTCTGACGGAAAATTTCAGAGGGAAGAGCGGGAGAGCCGCTTTTCCCTCTTTTTTTGCCTGTTTTACCGTGAGTTATCAAGGCTTTGCGAATTTTGTGCAAAACAGTGAAAAATTTGCCGTACAGTGTCCACGACCGCATGATACGTTGATCTCAAGAGGAAAAAAGCCTCAATTTCGCGCCGACGGCAGCACAGTCGGAGAAGGAGAAATCCCATGTATGAAGAAAGCGCAAGCCTGGACATGGAACAGGCGGAGAGCCCCGTAAGCTCTCAGACAGCGGAGGACAACGCGGCTGCTTCGGGACAGGCGCCCGAAGGCGTACAGAGCTCTGACAGCGCCGAGCAGAGCGGGCAGACCGGCAGACAGTCCTCCGAGGAGAACCACAGATACCAGGCGGCCAGAAGGGCCGGAGAGCGGACAGGCGAGCAGAGCGGCTATGCCAGAGCCATGAAGGAGGTCAACGATCGGATCTCCCGGCTGGGCATGAGCAACGGCTCCGCGCGGATCCAGAACATTGAGGATCTGGAAAGCTACGGGCAGAGCGCCCGCCGGTCCAGGATCGAGGCCAGAGCCGCCAAAGAAGGCCGCAGCGTGGCCGAGGTGGAAGAGGACGAGGACGCAAAGGACCTCCTGGCAGAGACGCGCCGGCGGGACGCCGCCGAGGCCAAGGCCAGGAAGGCCGAGGCGGAACAGAAGGAATGGCTCCGGCAGGACGCCAGAGCGTTCCAGGCCGCGTTCCCCGCCGTGGATCTGGCCAAGCTGGACGGAGACAGGGCGTTCCGGCGCTTCTGCGGCAGCCGGTACGGCAGGGAGCCGCTGGCGGAACTCTACGAGGATTATCTCGAGATCAACGGCGACGCCGCCAAAGCGGCCCAGGCTAGAGCCAGCAGCAAGGAGGCGCGGAGCACCGCCACGGGCGGCGGCTCCGGCTCCGAGACCCTTACCGCCGCCCAGCAGAGAGAGCTGGACGAGTGGAACCGGACCTATCCCCAGCTGAAAATGACCGCCAAGGAATACCTTGCGCGCTGAGCGCGCTTCGATGGAGACCCGCTGACGCTGGGCTCTCCATCGAGAAGGATTGCGGCCTGCTGCATGCACTCCGCACACTGGCAGGCCGAGCGGTGATTTTTCCGAGGTACACGCCCCCGGAAAAATCGATCCCATCACTTTGCCTCTGCGGAGGCAAACTCTGCGAGGCCAAGAAAACAGAACAAGGAGGAAAACATTATGAATCCCATTCAGAACGCGGGAGGGCACGTTGGCCTGACCGCACGCAATTACCCCATCGCCTACAACACCGCCATCAGCGCGGGAGAGGTGGTCAAGCTGAACGCCGGCCTTGTGGTGGCCAGCGCGGCCGCTGCCGCCGCGCCCATCCTGGGCATCGCCGCCGAGAACCATCCCGGCGTCGCCGACGCGCTGAACATCCGCGCCAACGGCACAGAGATCCTGGTATACGACAACCCGGAGCTGATCTTTGAGTGCCCGGTGCCCGTGATCGCCGCCGCCTCCGGCAGCGCCACCACCATCGTGCCCGCCAGCGGCGATGTGGACGCCAACAGCGCCAACGATGCCTTCAACGACAGCGTGCTGGTGCTGATCAGCAAGGCCGCGGCCAGCACCAACACCGACCCCATCGGCAAGCACATCCCCGTCACCGACTACACCGCCAGCGGCACGGTCATCACCAAGGCCAGCGGCGGCACCCCCAGCGAGGGCGACAAGTACGAGGTGTACCCCAAGCTGGGCGCCGCCGTGGGCGGCATCGCCAGCCTGGACTCCACCACGCTTTCCAAGCTGGTGGTGAGCACCAAGGGCGCCACCAAGATCAAGTGCGTGGGCCACGACTTCGCCCGCCACATGATCCGGCTGATGGCTGTGGAGCACAGCCTGGGCGTCGAGGAATAAGAGAAGGAGGAAACGACAATGAGTAATTTTTCCAACTGGAAGACCGACAACTACAAGTTTGTCGGCAAGGCCTTTGATTTCGCCTACGCCAACCGGCTGAACAAGCTGTCCCCGGTGATCAGCGAGGTCAACGCTAAGAGCATCGACTACGAGCTGACCGGCTCCGGCGGCTACGGCGAGCTGGAGAAGTATGAGGGCGACAACCTCAACCAGGGCAGCCTGCACCGGGGCTTCAAGACCATCATCACCCCCGATGAGTTCTCCAAGTCCATCGGCGTGGGCTACAAGGCCGCCAAGATCGACAAGATGGGCGAGACCCGGAAGGTGGGCACCAAGCTGGGCGACAGCGCCGCCATGACCGTGTATCTGCACGTGCTGCGGATGTTCGCCAACGCCTGGAACAACGACGGCAAGCACAACGGCGGCGACGGCGTGCCCTGGGCCAGCGCCTCCCACCCCGTGGCCAGCAAGGGCAGCTCCGGCCGTTCCTTCGTGGCCGATCCGGACGCCGGCACCTTCTCCAACGTGAGCAGCGACGCCTTCAGCGTCAGCGCCATCACCGCGGCCCAGGCCCGGGCCAACCGGTTCGTCACTCCCGACGGCATGCCGTTCCTGTGCGACTTCGACACCGTGCTGATCGCCCCCGAGCTGGAGGAGAAGGCCAAGAAGATGTTCGGCGAGAACTCCCGGCTCATGCCCGACAAGGACCCGTTCTCTTCTGACAACGGCGCTAACCCCGTCTACGGCATGCAGTACATCGTCATGGGTGGCGGCGCCGACGGCTTCAGCGCCAAGCAGTGGGCCGTGTGCGACCGCCGGCTCATGAAGGAGCTGGTGAACATCGTCTACAACACCCGCCCGACCGTGATGCAGCGCGAGCTGGACAATCCGCTGGTGGATATGTACACCGCGTACGTCGATTTCGGCGTGGGCTGGGGCGACGCCCGGCAGATCATCTTCGGGGATCCCGGATAATCGCGCAGACTTCTGCGGAAGTCTGATTACCGCCTAACGGCGGCGCGATTTCAAGGGGGAACCATGTTCCCCCTTGAAGACCCCTTCTTTTTGGAACAAGGAAAAGGAGAATAAAAATGGAAAACGGATGGAAAATTCTGATCGCGGCGGCGCTGGCCGCGCTGGGGGCGTACCTCCGGCAGCTGGCCGTGCCGCTGGCTGTGCTTCTGACGGTGATGGTGCTGGATTACATCTCCGGCATGATCGCGGCGATCCGCACAGGCACGCTGGACAGCAGGATCGGGCTCATGGGGATCCTGAAAAAGGTGAGCTATCTGCTCATCGTGGCCGTGGGCATGGTGCTGGATTATCTGATACAGATGCTCGGCGGCGAGTTCGGCGTGCAGCTGGAGGGAACATATATAGTGGGACTGCTGGTAATTTTCTGGCTGATCATCAACGAGTGTATAAGCATTTTGGAGAACGTTGACGAAGCCGGCGGACCGGTCCCGCCCTTTGTGGCGGCGATGCTGAAACGACTGAAACGGCATACGGAGGATATCGCCGGGGAAACGGAGGACGAAAATGCTGAAAATTGACAGAGTCGTGACGCTGACGGCGGGCACGACTGCGAGCACGGTGAAGGTGAACGGCCTGGCGTGCCTGCTGCAGAACAACTCCGAGAGCGCCACGGTGTACTTCAAGGAGAAGTCGGAGGATGGCAAGGCCGCCACGGCGAGCAACGGCTTCACGCTGGGAGCCGGGAAGACCACCGAGATCCCTCTGGTGGCCCGGGAACTGAGCATCGTGGCCAGCGACGCCTCCACGGACGTCCGGGTGCTTATCCTGGATCTGGGATAAAAAGACAGGGCGGAGAAGATCCGCCCTGTTGCGGCATGAAGGAGCGAGGACGATATGACATTAGGGGAAGGTAAAGCGAGGGTCTACATGCTGCTGGACGAGCACAGCGCCGGCGGCGAGGTGGACCACGATGCAGACATAGAAGCCAAAATGACCAGGTTCTTCGATATCGCCCAGAAGCAGCTGGCGCAGATCAAGAAGATCGTGAAAACAAAGAACATCACACCGAGGCCGGGCACGGAAGCCTACGCCATGCCCGGGGACATGATGGGCCTTTACCGCATCTGGAGGGACGGAAAGACCGTCACGGGGCGGTATGCCTTCCGGGGCGGGAAGATCCTGATCCCGGAGCGGGACGCAGGGCGGGAATTCGTGATCGAGTATTTCGCCGTTCCGGCCACCATCCCGGAGGACGCCGGGGACGAGTACGAATTCGAGCTGCCGGAGGACGCCTGCAGCTGCATGCCCTACTACGTGGCGGCGCAGCAGCTGCTCCCGGACCTGGTGATGGACTACTCCGCCATGCTGAGCATGTATCAGCTCTCCGTGCAGAATTTGTCCACCGCCATCCCGGGGGACAACCACAGGCTGACGCAGGCGTTTTACAGGTAAGAGGAGGTCAATATGTCTTTCGATAACAACAAGATCACGAACGAGGAGATCGCCGCGGCGGGCGTGCAGAGCCAGCCCAACAAGCTCACCGGCACGGCACAGCAGAACAAGCTGGTGTTCGACGCGCTGGGCTATCTCTTCCGGGAGAAGATCAACGACCTGATCGACGCGCTGATGGGCGCCGGCAGCGCTGGGGATCTGGGCATCGACGCCATCGCCGGCCTGACCGCCGACAACGTGCAGGCGGCGCTGGAGGAGATCATGGAGAATATCCAGATCGCCAGCGTGGAAAGCCTGGTGGACGGCTCCGTGACCACCGCCAAGCTGGCGGATCTGGCCGTGACGACGGCAAAGCTGGCCGCGGCCGCGGTGACCGCGGCGAAGATCGCGGACGGGAGCGTGACCACGGACAAGCTGGCCGCCGCGGCGGTGACCACCGCCAAGATCGCCCTGCTGGCTATCACCACGGCGCTGATCGCGGACGGAGCCGTGACGGAAGCCAAGATCGCCGCCGGCGCCGTGACCGGCGGGAAGCTCGCCGCCGGGGCCGTGGAGACGACCAAGATTGCCCAAGGCGCGGTGACCACGACCAAACTTGCCGACGGCAACGTGACCGCCGGAAAGATCGCCGACGGCGCGGTGACCGCCGGAAAGATCGCGGACGGAGCGGTGACGGCGGACAAGATCGCCGATACGGTGACCTATGAGGCCGTGGGACTGGCGGCCGACCAGGTGCGCCACATTTATGCCGGAACCGCCACTACGGTAACGACGACTGAGATCCCCGTGGATGGCGGAATCTATCTCCAGTACGCAGCGGAATGAGGTGACGTGAAATGTCTGTCGCGTCAAAAACCGTCACCATCCCGGAGGATCTGGCAGAGGGCTATATCAAGCTCGAAAAAATGAACGCTGGGACCGGCATAGCATACCGAGTAGTTTTCAGTTTTGTAAGAAGTGAAAACGTTCTGTCCATTAGCACCAGGCTCGACTTTGTAGGCGCTATGATACTCGGCCAAGAATATGATGAGGGGCTTGGAAGGTGGTATTATACCGCCGTTGGCAGTGACCAGACTACCGTAACTTTTTCTGTTGATGACTGGACCTCATCCCCGGCCATTAAAACAAATGACCGCATAACAAGGAACACTAAGTTCGTTCGCGTTGGAGTTGAAACCGTTAATTTAGAAAATGCCAGCTATGCCAAGATTGGCACGAACGATCTTGGAAGCCATAGCATTTCTGTGCCGGAATATGGGGATTTCACTGTCGAACTCGAAATAAGGACCAGCAGCGGCTCTTCTCCCGCAACTCAGGAATGGGATGATGCTGTTACTGTTGAAGATCGTCGAGAGGTAAACATCCCAGTTTATTTCCGGTCAGGAGATACGATCAAGCGGTGCCGCAAGGCGTACATCCGAGACGGCGATACAGTAAAGCAGTGCTCTGTGTATCTTCGGCTGGGCGGAACGATCAGGAAGATCGGGTGAGGAGCGAATATGTCTGACATTGTTCTTGATGTTCTCGATATGTCAAACCATCAGCGCGGAGCAAAGCTCGGTACGCTGTTCGAAAAGAATGCAACGCTTGACGCCGTCATCTGCAAAACCTCGGGCAGCACATGGTTTACCGACGACACCGCCGACCCGTGGATACAGTGGCTGAGGGCCAACAATCGGCCGTGGGGATTCTACCACTTTTTGGGCGACGGACACTACTGCCCCGGCGGCAAGCGTGAGGCCCAGTACTTCGTGCAGAAAACGGCGAACTATTTCGGGGAAGGCATCCCGGTCGCAGACTACGAAGCCGACGTCAAGGACTACTACGGCACCGGGTATCTGTATGAGTTTTTGACGGAGGTCTACCGGCTCACGGGGATCAAGCCGATGGTGTATGTTTCCTGCGGGGTCATTCCGTGGCAGGACTTCTCGAAGATCGCCGCGGAAGGGTATCCGCTGTGGATCGCCCAGTACGCCAACAACCAGTTCACGTCCTGGCAGACGAACCCCTGGCAGAACGGCTCGGTTGCGCCGTTTGACCGATTCGTAATGCACCAGTACACCAGCCACGGAAGGATCACCGGATGGAACGGGAATCTGGATATGAACCGGTTTTACGGGTCCGTGGACGAGTGGAACGCGCTGGCCCGGGGCGAGGCGGCGCCGGAGCCGCTGAAGGGCGCAGATCCCGAAATCGTAAGCCGCGTGCTTCACAACGAGTTTGGCATCGACCCGCAGCGCTCCGAACTCTTGAGACAGAACGGCTATGACGCCGAGGATGTCCGCAAACGCATCAACCTGCTGTATGCCACTGCGGAGAAAATCAAGCCGATTGTCGCGGATCAGATTGATTATCTGAACAGCATCGTTTACATCATCCGCAGTTAAGAACTGCGAGCGCAGCCCAGCGGAACGGGTGCGCGAGCAAGAGGACGAGCATCGGAATGAATGAGCGCCGCCGTGCGCGGTCGGCGCGAACGATATGCAGATTGCGAGGACGAAATGACTATCAAAGGAACGATTCCACCATCGGCAGCGAGAGCACCGCCATCATGGGCTACTGCCGGCTGGGGAGCGTGCAGGGCATCGTGAAGGCCGACGACGGCCAGGACAGCACCGTGTTCCTCCGGTCGGCGGAGACCAGCGACGGGGAGGCCATCTTCCCCCTGCGGCAGGCCATCACCGGCGTGGGGGCCGTGAGCCCCGGGAGCTTCGCGAGCCTGCTGGACGACCCTCTGTTCCTCTCCCGGAACGGGATCATGGCCATCGCGTCCAACACCATCACCAGCGAGAAGATCGCCCAGGGGCGCAGCTACTATGTGAACGCGAAGCTCACGGAGGAGAAGGACCTGACCGACGCGGAGGCGGTGGTGTGGAACGGCATGTACCTGCTCTCCACCCCCGCCGGGCACGTATACGTGATGGACGGCAGGCAGAACAAGAGCTACCGCAGCGCCAGCATGGGCGACTTCGTATACGAGTGCTACTACTGGGAGAACGTGCCCGCCCGGTGCTGGCTGTGCTGGAAGAGCGGGACGGAGGAGAGCCTGTACTTCGGCACGGCGGACGGGCGGATCTGCAAGGTCAACAGCGACGTCGAGGGCATGGCCCGGTACAGCGACGAGGACGCGGACGGGAACAGCGTGGCCATCGACGCGGTGTGGAGCACCAAGTACGACGACGACGGCACCCCGGCGGTGTTGAAGACCATGCTCAAGCGGGGCTGCTGCGTGACCATCAAGCCCTACGCCCGGAGCAGCGGCACGGTGTATTTCCGTTCCGACCGGAGCTCGGGCGTGGAGAAGAAGGTGGCCCGGAAGGACATGGACATCCTGGACTTCACGGACATCGACTTCGAGCGCTTCACCTTCAACACCGATGACAGCCCCCAGGAGATCTTCCTGAACCGGAAGGTGAGGAACTACAAGCGGCTGCAGATCCTGGTGCGGAACAGCGAGGTCAACGAGGGCTTCGGGATCTTCCAGATCACCAAGCATTTCGTGATAGGGAACTATGCGAAACGATAACGGAAAGATGCGAGCGCAGCCCAGCGGAGCGGGTGCGTGAGCAAGAGGACGAGCTCCGGAATGAGTGAGACCTGCCGCCTGCGGTCAGGGCGAGCGATATGGAAGGAGACGAGGACGAGGTGAAATGTCCTGTTTGCGGGATCGAAATGAAAAAGAAATCGGCAGGCGAATGGGTCTGCCGAAATCCCAAGTGCATCAAATTTCAGGGAGGGAAAAAGTAAATGGCTATCGTAAGCGATCTGGAAGTGGGGAAGAAAAGACCGCAGGGACCTTCCCGGCACTCCAATACGTCATACAGCAGCACTCCAATAGCGAAGGACGTCAAGACGACGGCAAATGATACGACAGAACCGGAGACCCCGCCGGTATACACTCCGGACGTGGTGCAGCCGGGCGGAAACGAGGGAATCGGCGGCGGAGGATCCGGCAGCGGAGGATCCGGCAACGGAGGCGCCGCTACGGCCACCTACATCGACGCGGACGGCAACCGGCAGACGGGCCAGGTTGAGCCGGTGGAGGGACAGCCCAGCTACTGGGACACCATGCGGGACTACTACCAGCAGATGTACGATGAGCAGGTGGGCGCCAACAACGCCTCCGCGGAGGCGGCGCAGGCCCGGGCCAGAGAGGCCGCGGACGCCCAGCTGGCCGCGCTGGCGGAGGGATACCGGGGCACCAACCGGCAGCTCTACCGGGACTATATGCAGAACCAGCAGAAGCTGCCCCAGCAGATGGCGGCCATGGGCTACAACGGCGGCATGTCCGAAAGCTCCCAGCTTCGGCTCCGGAACGCCTACGAGGAGGCGCTGGCGGACAACGAGCGGGCCAGGCTGTCGGAGGAGGCAAAGGCCAATCAGAACTACGCACAGCAGGCCTACGAGACCCAGGCGGCGGCTACCGCGGCCAACAACCAGGCAGCCCAGAACCGGCTCAGCTATCTGGCGGCGCTGCAGGAGCAGCAGAGAGCCCAGGAGCGGGCCGATCTGGAGAACAGAGCGGCCATGCTGGGCGCGGCAGGCGACTATTCGGCCTACGCCGGGCTGGGATACTCCCAGGACGAGATCGACTATCTGGAGCGGCTGTGGCAGCTCCAGCACCCAGGCCTTTACGCTTCTCTGTACGGTGGGGGCGGATCCGGCGGAAGCGGCTACAGCGGAGGCGACGGGGGTAATCCGGAAGCGTATACCGACGAAAAGCTGAAAAAGGAAGTCAGCGCTGCCGTGGCCGGAGGGGCTTCCTACGCCGATACGCTCGATGCCATTGCGACGCAATACAACTCCGGGGCAATCACTTACAGCCAGGCGCAGGCGGCTATGGCTCAGGCGTCGAGAGAGGTTTACAACCGGAACGGCGCCGGAGCTGCGGTAGAGGCTGCCATGGCCCAGGCTCAGGCTCAGAACCAGGTCGGAGCTTCCTCGGGGAACAGACAGACCTTCTGGGATACGCTTCGGAACATGGTGAGCTCTCCGGCGAGCATGCGGCAGCACTGATAAGGAGATCAGAAAATGGCTACGTTGCTTGAAATCATAAACAACAAAAACAGTGGAGCGGGGACCGGAAATCCGGCCTCCGCTTCGGCGCGTCCGTCTGAGCAGAATACGGGACGGCAACAGTCTTTGCTGGATATCATCAATGAGCGGCAGGGGCAGCAGAACCTTTATTCCGAGGCGGTGATGCCGAAGGAGAAAAAGCAGGAGCAGCCGAAGAGCCTGTACGCCCGGGCGGCGCAGAAGGTCACCCGGGCGGCCGCAGAGAACAACCTCTACGCCCGGGCGGCGCAGGATATGGCAGCGCAGAAACCGCCCCAGGGCCTTTACAGCGGCGCGCTGGAGGAAAGCCGGGGCAACAATGCGGCCCGGGGGACCAGCGAATACCTGTCAGGGATATACGATAAAGCTGACAACCGGGAAAGCTCGCTGTATGGCAGCACCTATGCGGATATCCTGAATCGGGAGGATTATGGTCAGAACTCCCAGGCCGGAGAGAGCAGGCGGCGGTTTTTTGGCGGCGACAACCTCTACGACTATATCAACAACATCGAAAATTACAGACGACAGGCGGACATGGCCGAAGTCAGAGGCATGGGCGAGGGATACGGAAAGTACGCCTTTATGACAGAGGACGAGATCGGCGTATATAACTACATCTATGCCACCGAGGGAAAAAAAGCGGCCAACCGGTTCCTGGAGGATCTGGAACCGGAGCTGAATCAGCAATGGTATTCCGGGGCATCCAGAAATGTAACGGATATGGCCAACCAAAACACGGCTACAAAGATACTTGCAAGCGCGGGCACGGTGCTGGCCCAGCCGGCGAGGACCATAACAAGCGCCGCGGCAACAGGGGAGGATATGTTGCGCTCCCTGTTCGGACTGGAAATTGATCCATACTCCGGGCTGCGTACGGCAAGCAGAATGTCTCAGGATATCCGGGGGAGCATTGCTGAGGGCATCGACGACGAGAAGAAGCTGCTGGGAATCTCAGGGCGTGATCTTTACAACGCCGGAATGAGCGCGGCGGACAGCGCTGTGAACTCCTTTATGGCTGCAGGAATCGCTCAGGGCCTGCAGGGAGCGGGAGCGATCGCCAACAATGCCGACGCCCTTGCACACTGGACAAACGTGCTGGGGAGCGGGCTGATGAGCTCTGAGGTCACGTCGATGGGGATCGCCGAGGCCAAGGAAAAAGGATGGAGCAACGAAGCTGCCCTGGTGAAAGGCATGATCGAGGGCGGGATCGAGTACGCCTCCGAGGCAATCGGCGGCGAGTGGGCCATCAGGCGGATCAAGACAAATCCGGGAAGCTTCCTGAACTACATGCTCAAAAGCGCTGTGCCCGAGGGCGTGGAGGAGCTGATGAGCGACGCTGGGAACGAGGCGGTAAACCTTCTGATCGACAGTATCTGGGGCACCCGGGAGAGCATGATCAATCAGTATATGGACATGTTCCGGGCCCAGGGCTCCAAGAACCCGGAAATGGACACTTTATTGGCAATATTGCAGAATGAGTGGAAATCCTTTGCGGGCGGCGCCCTCTCCGCTGTTGGTACCGGCGCGGCGCATTTCAGCAACTACAAGGCCAGCGCCAACCAGATCGCCGAAAAGCTAAACACCAATACCCAGACCCTGGGACAGCTGATGGACGAAACGGGCATGGATCTGCGCGAGCTGGGGATCATGACGGAGCTGAGCGGGGCTGAAAGTGTGGAAGAGCTTCGGCAGCGGATCCGCAATAACGATCAGGTCAACGGCGCGGTGGAGGCCTCCATGGCGCAGCAGGGCGCACAGCAGCAGGAAAACGACCGGACGATCCCGGCACCGGGGTTCGTGCAGGATATGGAAAACGCGCCAGCAGCCGAAGGCCGAGGCGCGCCGGGAACATACTTCGATATCTCGGAGCTGTATGCAGACAACAATAATACCCAGGGCCAGCAGACCCAGGGCATGAATCAGGAAGGAGCTTTGAACAATGGAGAAGCGAGTATTGGTCAGACATCCCAAAACGGGAATGATGGTCTCCGTGCCGGAGAGCAAGGTCAGCTCTTTGGGCAAGGGGAAGGAGCTCAGCCCGGAGGCGAAGGCCAAGTTCGACAGGGCCTGGGACAAAGTAATGTCGAAGATCTCCGGGGGCAGGACGTAACACCGGCGGAGCTGGGGATCGAAACCGGCTCCAGCGAAGCCAGGATCCACCTGCAGACGGACGCCGAGCTCAGTGAGAACGCCCGGGAAGCCCGGCAGATGGTTCAGAACATGGGCTATACCGCGGTGCCCTTCACCGGGGAAATGATCCTCCGCAGAGGCGCCGTCAACGCCGTGATCGACGGCAACACAATCTACTACCGCACGGACGCCGTGGATCAGGACGGCAACCCCATCGACTGGGTACAGACGATGGAGCACGAGGTCACCCATCCCTACACGGAAGGCCATCCGGACAGGACCGACCGGGGCATGGCGATCATCGGGCAATACTATACCGCGGAGCAGCTGGAACAGTGGAGGGACGATTACCGGGAGACATACAAGGATATCTACGACTTCGAGAACATGACCGAAGAGGAGATCCGGCTGATGCTGGAGAACGAGCTCTTCGGCGATGCCTTCTCCGCGAACAACGCCTTCCGGGGCAACGAGGCGCTCCGGGAGGAAATGCACCGGGCATTCCCGGAGATCCTGGAGGGACGCGAAAATGCTGATGCCGGGACGACAGACCCGCGGGCTCTTGCTGCACAAAAGAAGAGCTTCAACGATGCTGTAGACCGTATTGTCTATTCAGATGACAACAAGCCCTTTGAGTATGACAACATCGTCATGCGGAACACCCCGAAGGTCCTTCTGGATCTTGGCTTTTCTCAGCTGCCGATGACGATCACGTCCAAACACATTTACACCATTGCCAACGGGGAAGGACGGTTTACTGGGAAAAACGATCATTACCACAATCTGGGTGCAGAGGGCGTAAAGAGCCTTTTCAATGGTATCGAGACGCCGGTCCTTGCTTACGTGGAAACCATGCCAGACGACAATAACCCGGCGAGAATCGTGATGATCGTTCCTGTAGTGGACAAGACTGGCCAACCAGTGATGGTGGGAGTGGAGTGCGCAGGATCGACAAGAGTAAACGAAATCACTGTCATAGCAAACCCTGTTACAACAGCTTACGGAAAAAACGAAAACACCCTCAAAAAATACATCGAAGACGCATTCTCTGAAGGGCGGATGCTCTATGCGGATAAAGAAAGAAGCCAATACCTCCCAGCGGGATCAGGTCCCAATGACCTGACGCACTTTGAAGGATCCCCATACAGCAATCTCATGGCATCAGTGCCAGATATGCTCTGGAGTTATGACTTCTCTGACAATGTACAACGATTCCGCGATGCTGTCAAGAGGTTCCAGCCAAATAAGAAAGCGACGGCGAAATCCTGGAGAGAAGCGAACAAGAAAAACGGCCCCCGGGCGCTGGCCGCCGGGATCAACGCCAAAACCGCCAACAGCACCACGCTGCAGCAGGCCGAGCAGATGGAGCGGGACGGGGCTTCCAATGAGGAGATCCGGCAGGCTACCACCTGGTACCGCGGCGCCGACGGGAAATGGAGATTCGAGATCGACGACAGCGGAGCGACGTATCACCGCTTTGGGGACGCCCAGTACGGGAGAGACAATCCGGGATATACCGAGTACAAGGAGCTCATGAACCGGCTCCTCTCCTTCAATGATACGCTTTCGGCGGAGGAAATGGCCCGGCTGAAAGAGCTGGACAGTATGTATTCCGGCGACTCCCAGCGGCTTTCCGCACTGATCAACATGGGCGACGCCACGCTGGAAATGATCCTGGATCACCCAGCACTGTATGAGGCTTATCCGGAGCTGCGGAACGCCAAGGTCCAGTTCGCGGATCTGGCCAAGGGACAGAGCGGGGCTTACAACCGGGAGACCAACACCATCAAGCTGTCGAACGACCTGATCAACGAGCCGACGCCGACGCTGCTGCATGAGATCCAGCATCAGATCCAGGCCATTGAAGGCTTTACCTCCGGCGCCAGCCCCCAATACTGGAACCGCGGGGACAACTACTCCAGGGCTGCCCAGAAGATGCGGGACAACCGGCAGAGCCCAGGCAAGGAGCCTGACGCCCTACGGCATCGAGAACCTGGAAGCCCTGCAGCGGGCCTACGAGGAAGCGGCGAAAGCACAGGGATTCGTGGACGACGACAACCCCGGAAACTTCATCCGCAACCCCTACGTGGAGGAAAAGCTGGCCGCGCTGAGCAAGAAGCATCTCAACGAGATGGATATCAGCGACGTGATCGAGCTGGGCCGGACCGTCTCCGCGCTGGAAACCACCATCCGGAACGCTACGCGGATGATCGGGGACGAGTTCGACGCCTCCATCCAGGAGAGCGCCGAGGCCGTGAGGAACGAGGTGGAGAACGCCAGGGGCGCTAAGCCGGGATTCCTGCACAAATGGCTGAAAGAAGAGCACCTGAGCCCCCGGAGGTTCCTGGAAATGCTGGGAGGCTGGAAGAGCGGCACCATGCAGCAGCTCTCCCGGAGCCTGGAAAACGGACAGACGAGGATGCTGGACTTCCAGCGCCGGGCGGTGCAGAGCTTTGACGACTTCGTGAGCAAGAAGGAAAACCGGAAATGGCTGGAGCGGGCCAGCGGGAAAAAGGCCACGTGGGAGACCTTCGGCGTGGTGAACGGCATGAGCGGCGAGGGCGCCACCGGGCAGACCATTGAGATCACGCCCATGATGAAGATCGCGCTGTATCTCCACTCCCGGAACATGGACAACCTGCGGCATATCCAGACCGGCGGCCTGGTGATCCCGAACAAGGCGCTGTATCAGAAGGGAAAACTGGCCGAGGCATACGCACAGGGCGAAAAGGTGAAGATGCAGCCGGAGGCCGTGCGGGCCATCGCCAACACGCTGACGGAGCAGGAAAAGACCTTCGCGGCGTATCTGGAAAAGTTCTTCAACGAGACCTCCAAGGACGCCATCAACGAGGTGAGCATGCAGCTGGACGGCTTCGAGCGGGCAGGCGTGAGCCATTATTTCCCCATCGAGACCAGCAGCGCGTTCCTTGCCTCCGACGTAGCCGGAGAGGCCCGGGCCCAGACCGTGGAGGGCATCGGCTCCATCGCCAACGAGCGTGTGCACGCCAGCAACCCCATCATGCTCAGCGACGCCAGCGACGTGCTCATGCGGCAGATCGACAAGGTGAGCCGGTATTACGGCTACGCCATCCCCATCCGGAACTTCCAGGCGGTGAACAACTACGTGTTCCACGAGGAAGGAAACGCCTTTGCAACGTCCGTAAAGGACATCATGAACCGGAAGTGGGGGAGCGGGGCCGAGCAGTACATTACCAAAATGCTGGCCGACCTGCAGAGCGGAGGAAAGCGCAGCGACATGATGGGCAGCGCCCTGGCAAAGCTCCGGGGCAATCTGGCCGGGGCTACGCTGATGTTCAACCCGTCCGTGGCCATTTCCCAGGCGGCGTCCTATCCGGGAGCCGCGCAGGTGCTGGGCTGGGACGCTCTGGCTCACGGGCTCGCGGGCAAGGTGGACACCAAGCTCATGGAGAAGTATACGCCCCTGTACTGGTACCGGAACCAGGGCAACAGCACCCAGGAGCTGGGAGACGCCATGAAGGAGAAAGGGCTGGAGCAGAAGCTGCCCTGGGCGCTGAACTGGATCCAGAAGATGGACTCCTTCACCATCCGGCGGCTGTGGGCCGCGGCGGAGTACCGGGTGCAGAAGGACACCGGGATGAAGCCGGGCAGTAAGGCGGATATCGACGCGGGGACGGACGAGTATTACAGGCGCGTGGCTGAGGTGTTCAACCGGGCCGTGTATGACACCCAGCCCAACTACACCAACATGGAGCGGGCGCAGATCCTGCGCTCCGACAGCGACGTGACGCGGTTCCTGACCATGTATAAGACCGTGCCGCTGCAGTACTACGGCATGATGGTGGAAGCCTCCGGACGCCTACAGGCGGCCATGAAGGGCGGTACGGAGCAGGAGAAGGCCGCAGCGCGGAAATACCTCGCGGACACCTACAGCGGCCTGCTGGCGGCCAATATGGTCTACGTGGCCATCAAGGCGGCCTTCAAGGGTCTGCGGAAGAAGGACGACGACTACCGGGACGAGGAAGGCAATCTGACGGCCGGCAGCGTGAGCAAGCAGCTGGGGAAGGACCTGATGGAAGTCTATGCCGGGTCCATCATCGGCGGCGCGGAGGCGCTGAGCGCGGCGGAGTACCTGATCGGCGGCGGACGGTTCAACGCCCCCGAAATGAGCAGCCTGGGCTATGTCGAGGACATGGTGAAGGGCGTCCGGGGGATCGTGACCGGCATCGAAAGCGAAGATCCGCGGAAGGCGGCCGGCGCCATCAAGGACGCGGCTGTGACGCTGGCCATGGGTATGGGAGTTCCGGTGCAGAACGCGGAGACCTATATCACCGCCATGCTGCGCTGGGTCGCGCCGGACGCGGTGCTGGAGTACGAGAACACCTTCGGCGGACTGGAACGCTCCGACCTGAGCGGGATGGACCCGGAGGCCGTCGGAACTGCGACGAACATCATCCTCCGCAACCGGACCGGGCAGGGTCTGGATCGCTCCGTCACGGACGAGCTGGCCAGACTGTACGGCGAGGGATACCGGGAGGCGGTGCCCACGTCCATCCCGTCCAGCTTCAGCTACGGCGACAAAACGGTGGAGATCACGGACCGGCGGGCGTACAGAGAGACGTGGGGCGGCGTGGTAGGCGGCAACCTGGAAGAGCTGCTGACCATGGACGAATACGTTGAATCGGACGACGTGGGCCGGAAGGCTATGGTGGACAGGCTCTACGATTACGCCACGGTGCAGGCCCGGAAGGGTGCGGACCCCGATTACGATCCGACGTCCAGCAGCACCTACGCATGGGTGGCCAAGGCTGACGAGTGCGTGGCCGCGGGGATCAGCCTGCCGGAGACCATAGGCGCGATGGCTGCCATCAACGGCATGAGCGCCGACAAGGACGAGAACGGCAACAGCATCAGCGGCACGAAAAAAGTCAAGGTCATCGAGTACATCGACAGCCTGGTGGATCTCACCGACGAGCAGAAGGACGCGCTGTTCGTTCAGCTGGGCGGCTACAAGGAGAGCGGGCTGGCAGATACCCCGTGGCACGGCGGCAGCGCCGGTGCGGGCGGATCCTCCGCAGCGGGCAGCTCCGCAAAGAAATCGGGGAGCTCCGGCGGCCGGAGACGGGGCGGGTCCCGGAAGAAGCGCGTGGAGACAGTGAAGCTGCCCACGCAGCGGACGAGCACCGCCGGCAGCAGCTTCAACTTCGATATCTCCGATCTGTTCGGCGGGAGCGGAAGATCCTCCGCGGACGCCACGGCGGAGATGGCCCGGATCGTGGACAAATTCTACGATGGCGACTGGCTGGCCGCAGCCTTCGACACCAAAGCGGTGCGGGGCAGGACAACGGTTGATTTTGAGCTGTGACAGGTGTATAAAAGGGGAGAGGACCGCGGGGCGGTCCTCTCTTCACATATATTTGCGAGGTTATAATTCTTCCGTGCCGATATCGGTGAGCACGCCCTTGACCATGTCGTCCGGCATGGCGTAGCGCTGGCTCAGATAGCGCATGGAGGCGCCCAGCTCGCCGTTGGGCCCGCCGTACTGGGACAGGATGATTTTCGCCAGGGCCGGATTGGGATTGGCGATCTTCACGGGGTACTGCAGCTTCTTCTGATAGATAAACATTTTCAGCCCTCCCGTTTCCCGGCGTATTCCCAGGGCCAGGGCCCTTTGAGCCAGTTGAAGCGCTGGGATTCCGCCAGCTGGATCTTGCAGACGGGGCCGTACAGCCGTGTATAGCGCTCCATGCCCTCTTTGGCCAGACGCAGCAGGTCCTTATAGGTTTCAAAGGCCTCCGTGTCGTCCGGATGGGTATCCAGATACAGCGAAAGATCATGGGCGGCAAAATCAATGGCCATCAGCTCGGCGGTGGGAATGTCCGCCGTGCCGCTGTTGACCACGTTGCCCAGAGGCAGATCCAGTCCGGGGAAGAGCGTGCCCCGGGCCAGGGCCTTGGGCGGGGCGTAGGAGGGGGCGGCGTCCCCCTGGGGCGGGACCAGGCCCACAGCCAGCGGAGCGCAGTCCGGCAGCGCGCCGCATTTATATCGGCAGGACGTTTCGTCCGGCGTCATGTCAGTCAAATGTATTCCTCCCTAAAGGATTTCGGGAGAGAGATTCTCCCGGCCCATCCTATGCGAGGCGGGCTCTTCCGGGAAGTGGATCTTTCCGCGATAAAAAATGTAAAAAGCCGTTGCATTTTGGCGGGGAGTTGATATATTATATTATGTAAAGTATTTTTCGGGGAGCGTGGTGGCGAGAAATGAGTAATTTCATCAACAAAATCAGCGGCGCCGGTGCCTCTGACAACCCGGCCGCACTGACGTGGTTCGGGATCAGAAAGGAACTGCTGGTCCGGCTTGTGCTGGCGGTCGTGCTGTTCTGCGCCGGGTTGTTCGTCCCCCAGGACAGCGTGGCGCTGATCCTCATGGTGTTGAGCTTTCTCGTTGCCGGGTATGACGTAATCCTCCGCGCTATCACCAGGATCGTTTCGGAGCGGGTCTTCGGGGAAGAACTGGTCGTGACGGTGGTCGGGCTGATGGCCTTCGTCATCAACGCCGGATATGAAGCCGCCGCGGTCATGATCATTTACCAGGCGGGCGTGATTCTGCGCGCCTACGCTCTGGAGCTGACCCGGGGCAGTATGCGCGACCGGATCGATCCCTATCCCGCCGAGGTGACCGTCCTGCGCGGGGAGGAGGAAAAGGAACCCGCCGCACCCGAGCAGGTCCAGGTGGACGATATTCTGATCATCGCCCCCGGCGAGCGCTTCCCGGTGGACTGTGAGGTCACTTTGGGCTCCTCCACGGCGGACCTTTCTGCGCTGCTGGGCCGGAGCTGTGTCCGGGACGTCACCGAGGGGGCGGAGATCCCCGCCGGCGCCGTCAACGGGGAGGGCGAGCTGCGCGTCCGCGCCACGTCCACCTACGAAAAATCCGTGTTTGCCCGGGCGCTGGGCTTCCTCACCGATCAGAACAATCTTCCCAGCTCTGCCGAGACCGCCTTGGAGAGCTATTCCAGGGTGTTTGCTCCCTTTGCCCTGGGCCTCGGCATCCTTGTCACGCTGGTGCTGCTGATCCTGACGGATACCACCACCGAAAACGCCATCCACCGCGCCCTTGTCCTGCTGATCGTCGCCTGCCCGGCGTCCATGCTGGCGCCTGTGGCCCTCACGTATCTGGCCGGGCTTTACCGAGCCCTCCAGCGGGGCGTGCTGGTGAAGGGCGACGCCGTGGCCGAATCTCTGGGCCGCGTCGGCGCTGTGATCTTCGATAAGGACGATCTCATTTCCGGCGATGAATACCACGTTGCCTCCGTGAACTCCCCGCGCATGGACCCCAATATGCTGCTGAAGGTGGCCGCCCATGCGGCGGTGAACTCCCGGAAGAGCGAGGCGAAGGCCATCATGAACGCCTACGAGGGCATGATCGACAGCTCGCTGATCCAGCGCTTTGAGGAGTTCGACGAGGGCATTCTGGCCGTGATCGACGGCATTATCATTTCCATGGGCGGGCCCGAGACCATGACAAAGCTGGGCATTGACCTGCCCGAGATGGACGAGACCGATCTGAAGACGGTGTTCCTGACGGTGAACGGCAAATACGCCGGCTGCATCACGCTGAGCAACGCCGTCCGGTCCGACGGCTCCGCCATGGTGGCGGCCGTGGAGTCCACCGGCAGCGACTGCGTGCTGTTCTCCTCCGATTCCGCTGAGAGCACCCGTCTGGCCGCCTCTGCCGTGGGTATCCGGGAGTATTACTCCCAGTGCATGCCCATGGACCGCCTGGAGAAGATCCAGGAGATCAAGGAACGCTTCCCGGTCAACAGCGTGCTCTACGTGGGCCACGGCGAAGCGGACGAATCCTTCCTGTCCGCCGCCGATTTGGGCGTCTGCCTGAACGGCGCGGCCTCCCAGGACGCCCTCCAGCCCGGCGACGTGGTGCTGATGGACTCCGTGGCCGACGCTCTGCCGTACGCGGTGGAGGCTTCCCGAGCTGCGAAAAAGACCGTGCGTCAGAGCCTGATCGCCATTCTGGCGGTGAAGGCGCTGCTGCTGGTGCTGTCCCTGCTGGGCGTTACCTACCAGGCGTGGTTCGCCGCCATGGTGGACGTGATCATCGGCGTGGCGGGCGTTCTGTTTTCTGCAAGAGTGTGGGACGCCAGGCATTGATTGCCGACCATAAATGAAAAAACGGCCGGAGCGGCTTGCCGCTCCGG
>JAFSZH010000005.1 GCA_017455685.1 Oscillospiraceae bacterium | reverse complement strand
TGGTCGGCGGTCATGTAGACCACTTCCTTCGTGACCACGCCGGTGGCCTTGTCGATCCGCCGGTAGGGCGTGATCAGGAAGCCGTATTCATCCACCCGGGCGTAGGAGCTCAGGTAGTTGATCAGACCGATGTTGGGACCTTCGGGGGTCTCGATGGGGCACAGCCGGGCGTAGTGGCTGTAATGCACGTCACGGACGTCGAAGTTGGCGCGCTCACGGCTCAGACCGCCGGGGCCCAGAGCGGAAATACGCCGCTTGTGGGTCAGCTCGGCCAGAGGGTTGGTCTGGTCCATGAACTGGCTCAGCGGGCTGGAACCGAAGAATTCCTTGATAGCCGCGGTGACAGGCCGGATATTGATCAGGCTCTGCGGCGTGACGATGTCCATGTCCTGGACGGTCATGCGCTCGCGGATCACTCGCTCCATCCGGGAGAAGCCGATGCGGAACTGGTTCTGCAGCAGCTCGCCCACGCTGCGGACCCGCCGGTTGCCCAGGTGGTCGATGTCGTCGGCCTCGCCGATGCCGTGGGCCAGGCAGCACAGATAGTTGGCGGCGGAGAAAACGTCGTCGCAGATCACGTGCTTGGGCACCAGATCGTCGGCGTTTTCCTTCAGAGCTTCCCGGAGCTCTTCACCGGAGTACTGCTCCATGAGCCGGCGCAGCAGGATGAAGCGGACCTTTTCCCGGAGCCCCAGCTCTTCCCGGAGGATGCGGCGGTTCTCCGCGGGATCGTCGGCAAAGTGCAGGAAGTCGGCGGGATCCACCATGCCGTTGGAGAAGACACGGACGGTCTCCCCGTTCTCCATGGTCAGCACCACGGCGTTGACGCCCTTGTGCTCCAGCTCCTGGACGCGCTCGCGGGTGAGCACCTCGCCCGCGTCGGCGAGGATCTCGCCGGTAAGGGGATCGGCCGCGGGCTGGGCCAGCTTGTAGCCAGCCACACGGGGATACAGAGCCAGCTTCTTGTTGAACTTGTAGCGGCCCACATTGGAGATATCGTAACGGCGGTGATCGAAGAACAGGTTCTCCAGCAGGGTCTCGCTGCTCTCCACCGTGGGAGGATCGCCGGGACGCAGCTTCTTGTAAATTTCAATCAGGCACTCGTCGCGGGTGACTGCGGTGTCCTTATCCAGGGTGGTCACGATCCGCTTGTCGTTGCCGAAGACTTCCTTGATGGCTTCGGTGGTAACAGCGCCGCCCACGGCGTCGTCCACACAGCTCAGCCAGGTGTAGGGCTTGTCTTCCTTGTAAGCGCCGAAGGCTTTCAGCAGCAGCGTGGCGGGGACCTTCCGGTTCTTGTCGATCCGGACGTAAAGGATGTCGTTGAGGTCGGTCTCGTACTCCAGCCAGGCGCCGTGGTACGGGATGATGGTGGTGCCGTAAACGGAGCTGTTGGTCTTATCCGTCCGCTTGTCAAAGTAGATGCCGGGGGAACGGACGATCTGGGAGACGATCACGCGCTCGGCGCCGTTGATGATAAAGGTGCCGCTGGCGGTCATCAGGGGGAAATCTCCCATGAAGATCTCCTGCTCCTTGATCTCCTCGGTCTCCCGGTTGCGCAGGCGCACGCTGACCTTCAGCGGGGCGGCGTACGTAGCGTCGCGGGCCTTGCACTCCTCCTCCGAATACTTGGGCTTGTCGTTCATGGAATAGTCCACGAAGGAGAGCTCCAGGTTGCCGGAGTAGTCCGTAATGGTAGCCACGCCCTTGAACACGTCCCGCAGGCCTTCCTCCAGGAACCACTTGTAAGAGTTCTTCTGGATCTCCAGCAGATGGGGCATGTCCTGGATCTCTTCGCTCCGGGCATAGCTCTTTCTGACAGTTCTGCCGTATCTTACATCCATTGGCATCGCTTCAATCTCCTCTTTCCGCCGGTGGGACCGGCGCAGTTTACACGTTTGACTGCCGTCGCGATCGTGAACGCCCGGGCGCGTTGTTAAATTTGCCGCGCACGTTGTTGATTTCCGTTCGGCATAATGCTATACTGCATACAGGTATAAGGGGTAGTTTGCACCACGCTACGCATACATAGCAACCAATTGTAACAAATCCGTCCTTGCTTTGTCAAGGGCGATTTTTGTTTTTTCGGATAATTTTTGTTCTCCCTGAAAGAGATTTTATGGTGCGTTTTGCATTGAAATGTGATATAGTTAGACCATCGGATCATCAATCACGTCAGGAGGACGGATCATGGGACTTTTTGATAAGAAATTCTGCGACGTCTGCGGAAAGAAGATCGGACTGCTGGGCAACCGGAAGCTGGAGGACGGCAACCTGTGCAAGGACTGTGCTTCCCGGCTCTCCCCCTGGTTCAGCGAGCGCCGCCACTCCACTCTGGAGGAGATCAAGGAACAGCTGGATTACCGGGAAAAGAACAAATCCTCCGTCTCGGCCTTCCACGTCACCCGCAGCCTGGGCAAGCACACCAAGCTGCTGCTGGACGAGGACGCCAAGAAATTCATGGTCACCAGCGCGGGCAATCTGGAGAATGCCAATCCCGACGTGCTGAGCTATTCCCAGGTGACCGGCTGCGATCTGGACATCCAGGAAAGCCGCAACGAGCTCAAGCACAACGACAAGGACGGCAAGTCCGTCAGCTACGTCCCGCCCCGGTATGAGTATTCCTATAACTTCCACGTACATATCTACGTCAATCACCCCTATTTTGACGAGATCTCCTATTCCCTGTCAAACGGCTACGTCAAGACCGGCGAGCGGCCCATGAGCGGCACCCCCGGTGGCTGGCAGATCCATCACGCGGGCATCAACACCAACCTGCGGCTGAACGACTACTACGAGTACCTGAACATGGGCAACCAGATCAAGGACGCGGTCGATCACATGCGCTATGACGCCCGGGCGGAGATCGAAGCGGCCAACGCTCCCAAGGTGGCGGTCACCTGCCCCTACTGCGGCGCTTCCACCGTTCCCGACGAAAAGGGCTGCTGCGAATACTGCGGCAGCGCTCTCAAGGGCTGAATCCCGCTCAAAACGGAATACGACACGGCAAAAGCGGCATACGGTCATCCCGTATGCCGCTTTAATATTAATTGTATCGCTCAGGCTGCCGCGCCGGTCTCCGGCTCGTCGTCGTAAGGCACTTTGGCATAGCTCCAAAGGGTCGCCTGCTCATAGGACATTTTGTACAGGTTGGAGATATAATCGTCCTGCAGCCGACAGGACATCTCCGTCTCCACGTCGAAAACGTAGGGCACGCCGTCGAACTCGATCTCCGTCCAGCTGTGTGGATCCCGGCCCACGCCCACCAGGCCGCTGTAGCACACCGCGTCGTAGCCCAGTCCCCGGGCCATGGCCCAGAAAGCCCCGGTGAAGTTATAGCAGTTGCCCTTGCCGGTCTGGAACATGATCAGGGCCTCCGGGATCTCCCAGCCGGTCTCCCCTACCCGGTAAATGCTGCGCTTGAGGTAGAGGTAGTGGTCGCGCACGTACACGTAGGCGGCGCGGAGCATATCGTCCCGGGACAGGGAGCCCTTGATCTGGGAGTCGATCAGATCGGCCACGTATTTGTCCAGCGCCTCGTCGCCTGAGGTATAGCGGCAGGCGGCGTCGAAATACAGCGTCCCTTTCATGGTGTCACGGAGGAAATAACCGTCCTCATCCACACAGTAAAGGTAGCCCTTCAGATTCACGAAGCCCGGCTCGGCCCGCTCGCCCCTGACCCAGGAGAGATCCCCCTGGATGCCCGCCAGCTCCACGTCGGCGTAGCCCTCCATCTGCGGGGAGACGTCCGGGTAATAGGGCATATCGGTCACGCTTTCCAGTCCCAGCAGCCGGTTGAACACGCCGGCCGCCTGGACCCGGTTCATCGGTTCCGGAACGTCCTCCATGGCTTTCTCCACGGCGCCCGGGGAGAACAGCTTGCCCAACAGGGATGTGAGGTCCGCCCGGGAGATGGAGACGTCCGGATAAAAATGACCGTTGTCCAGCGTCATATAGCCCTGGGTCACCAGAGAGGTGGCCGACTCGTAGCACCTGGCCCGGGTGGTCACGTCTTTCAGGAAGGTCTCCCCCGTGGGCTTGGTCACCATGAGATTATACACCGCCCGTGCGGCGTCGCTCCGGGTAAAGGTGTTCAGCGGATGGAACAGTCCGTCGCTCTCCGGGGCGATATATGCGCCGGTGCGGTGGAGCTCCGGTCCCGGAACGGCCTCAAAAACCGTATCCGCGAAGATCGGCACGGTCCAGGCGTTGGTCTCGGTGCCGTTGGCGTTTTTCCACCGGACGATCCCCCGGTCTCCCGCCATGGAGGGGATCTCCGCGGCCCTATCCCCTTCCGTCACGGTCTCGGTGCCGATGGTCTCCCCGTCAAGCACGTAGGTGACGGTATACGCGGGTCTGGTCTCCCCGGGCGTCGCCTCGGGCGAGGCGGCGACGGCGGGGACCGTCGGCGTCTCCGCGCTCTTCGGCCGATAGGTGCAGTCAGTCATAGTAAAGGCGAAAAGGACGAACGCCAGCAGAAGGATAAAACGGGTCTTGTTCTTCATAACAGCCTCTGTTTTCTGTGATTATACTGTATTCTACATCTTTTTCTCCCCGGTTGCAAGGGACGGAAATACGATTTGACATCCTCACCGGCTTTGGGATAGAATACTGATTTGAAATAAAGACCACGGGAGGATCCTGCTCCATTGAAATATGCTCACACAGTACGGGCAGCCGCGCTACTTCCGCTGTTCGCGGCGGCCGCTCTGTTGATAGGATGTACCATGCGCCCCACCGGTTCACAGGCAGGGGATGTTTCCGGAAAAAACGACGCTGAGATCATTTCCGCCACGTCTGAGCCCAGCACCGCGCCGGTCTTTACGGTGGAATTTCGCCGGGACGACCAGCTTCTCTCTTCCGAGGAAGTGACCTCCGGCGGCGTGCCGCTTGCCGTTCCCACGGTGGAAAACGGCCGTTTCCTGGGCTGGACGACGGAAGACGGCAGCCCGGCGGACCCCGCCCGGACCGCCGTGACAGAGGATACGGTCTACTGCGCCCTGGTCAGGCCCATTCTCCGGGAGGGCGGGAACGTGCTTTTCCCGGACGAGCGGGGCTTTCTGCGGCCTGACGAGGCCTTCACCGGGGAGGATGCGGCTCGGGCGCTGGAAAGTCTGGCGGCCGATACCGCAGACGTTCAAAAGCTGCTTGATCGTTTCCGTGCCGCCCCCCAGGCGGTGCTCTCCCCCGCCGATCTATATGCCGTGACCGATGCTCTCTTCACCCCCGAGGAGATCTACGCCGTGTGGCGCGACGCAGATTGCAGCGACCTGCCGGAGATCACCCGGGCCCAGGCGGGCGCCGTGTTCGCCCGGCTGCTGGGCCGCTCCGCCCGGGAGGACGTTTACTTTCCGGACCTCTCCCCGCTGCGGGAGGAATATGCCGCCCTCACCGGCGTCACCCGGCCTGGTGAGCTCCGGATGGACGAGCTGCGGGAGCGGGCGCTGGATGGTTTTCTCTGGTTCGACGGCTATCTCTACCGTCTGAACGAGGACGGATACTTCGTCATGGACGAGACGGTAGACGGGCTCTATTACGGTCCGGACGGACAGTACACCAGCGGGGACGCGGAGCTGGATCAGTTCGTGGCGGAGACGCTGCTGCAGTACATGACCGACGATCAGCCCCGGCTGGAATACCTTCGGGCGGTGTACTACCACGTAAAGAATGATTTTCGGTATCTGGTGCGCAATTACTACGCCTCCGGCGAGACCGGCTGGGAGATCCCGGAAGCGCTGACCATGTACCGCACCGGCAAGGGCAACTGCTACAACTTCACCGGGGCCTTCTGGTCCATGGCCCGGGGCCTGGGCTACAACGCCCGGACCTGGAGCGGCACCATGGGGACGCGGGATCAGCCCCACTCCTGGACGGAGATCACTCTGGACGGACAGGTGTATATCTGTGATCCGGAGATCGAGCTGAACTACTGGCTGCTGGAAAACTACACCGACAACTTCATGATGCGCATCCAGGACTCCTATGGCTGGAACTACCAGGCTGTGGGCAGAAACTGAAATGCAAAGCATGCAGAACGACCGCTTCGGCGGTCGTTTTTTTATGGGAATAACCGCATGACGGCCGGTAATACTATGGGCAAAAAAGAGGAAGTGATCGTCCATGGCTGTGAAACGGCTGGGAAAGCAGACCGTCCGGCTGGAAAGCGCCCCGGCGGTGGCGGCGGGTGCCTGCGTGGTGGGCAAAAAAGAGGGCGAGGGTCCTCTCCGCAAGTGGTTCGACTATATCAGCGAGGATTCCTATTTCGGCCAGAAGAGCTGGGAGAAAGCGGAGAGCGTCATGCTCAACAAGTGCTTCGCTCTCTGCTGTGACAAGGCAAAGCTGGTTCCCTCGGATCTGGACTATATTTTTGCGGGGGATCTGCTGAACCAGTGCATCGGTTCCACCTTTGCCGCCCGGGACATCCCCGTGCCCTATTGGGGCGTGTACGGCGCCTGCTCCACCATGGCGGAGACCCTTTCCCTGGCGGCCATGGTCATCGACGGAGGCTTTGCCGACTGCGCCTGCGCCATGACCAGCTCCCACTTCTGCAGCGCGGAGCGGCAGTTCCGCCTGCCGCTGGAATACGGCGGGCAGCGGACTCCTACCGCCCAGTGGACCGTCACCGGCGCGGGAGCGCTGATCCTCGCCGCCCATGGCGACGGGCCCAGGGTGACCCACGTCACCACCGGGACCATCAGGGACGCGGGCGTCACCGACGCCAACAACATGGGCGCGGCCATGGCCCCGGCGGCGTATATGACCCTGCGGGCGCATTTCGAGGACACCGGGCGCACTCCGGCGGACTACGACGCCATCATTACCGGCGATCTGGGTGAGGTAGGCCACGCCATCCTCACCGACCTCTTTCTGAAGGACGGGGTGGACCTGGGGCCCTGCTCCACCGACTGCGGCCTGCTGATCTACGCCCGGCGGGGGCAGGACGTGCACGCGGGCGGCTCGGGCTGCGGCTGCAGCGCTTCGGTGCTCTGCGGCCACGTCCTGCAGCGGATGACCTGCGGCGACTGGCCCCGGGTCCTGTTCGCCGCCACCGGTGCGCTGATGTCCCCCACCTCCTCCCTGCAGGGAGAGAGCATCCCCGGCATCTGCCACGCCGTGGCGCTGGAAATGAACGGAGGCGAAGGAAATTGCTGATCCCCTACGTCAAAGCCTTTCTGGTGGGCGGCGCTCTGTGCGCCCTGGGCCAGATCCTCATCGACCGGACGAAGCTCACGCCCGCCAGAATACTGACCTCCTACGTGGTTCTGGGGGTGGTGCTGGGCGCCCTCGGTCTCTACGAGCCGCTTGTGGATTGGGCCGGAGCCGGGGCCACCGTGCCGCTGACCGGGTTCGGGTACAGTCTGGCCCGGGGCGTGAAGACCGCCGTGGAGGAACAGGGCCTTCTGGGCGCCTTCACCGGCGGGTTCACTGCCGCCGCCGGAGGCATCGCCGCGGCAGTATTCTTTGGGTATCTGGCCGCCGTGATCTTCAAGCCCCGGGAGAAGCGCTGACTGTCAGCCCAGCAGCCGCTTTTTCCCCAGCATCATGATCCCCAGCAGACAGGCCATGACCTTGCAGCCGTTTTCATAGAAGGTCAGCACCGGGTCGTCCCCCTCTCCGGAGGTCTCGGAGGCCAGCCAGTCGATAAGCTGGAGCCGACCGTCCCGGAGCTCCATGCCCCCGGCAAAGACCTCTCCCTCCGCCGTGACGACGATCTCCATGCCCTCCGCGGCGGGCGCGGCGCTCCGGGTGCGGGGGATCTCCCGGAGATAGTACACTCCCTCGGGCAGCCCGGAGACGAAAATCGTCCCGGACGCCCGGGTGCGCAGCAGATATTCGTGGCGGGTGTGGGAGCATCCCGCCGCCGTGCAAGCCAGAAAAACGTCCTCCTCCACCTCCCGAAACGCCATGCGCTCGGTCAGTTCCGGGTTCCGGTACAGGCTGAAGCAGGCCCCGTAAACGGGATTGCTCTTTCTCTCCTCCGGGATGGCAATGCCCCGATAGACGGAAAAGCCGGAAAAGCAGACGCGGCCCGGCTCGCCCCGGAGGACGGCGCCATCCTCCCCCGCCAGCATCACGGAGAAAGCGCTCTCCCCGGCCCGGGGATCAGCACGGTCGTTCAGCCGCAGGGTATATTCGATCTCCAGCCGGACGGGCCCCGCCGGGGCGAACAGGCCGGACAGCACGACCCGGAATGCCTCCCCCCGGGGGAGGTTTTTCGTCACCAGCGTATAGTACGCCGCGTTGACGGTCTGACCGCCGGAGCGCAGAGTCAGCAGCGTGCCGAACTCCAGCCCGTCCGACAAAACTCCCGCGGCCACTCAGGGCTTCCCCCCTTCCGCTGTGAAAACACTCACGCAGCGAAGCGTCTCCCCGGGCATGGCGTCCAGCCGCTCCGTCCGTTCCCCTGCGGCGGACAGCAGGAGATTCGCCGTTTCGTTCTCCGCTCCCGCCGCCCGAACAGGCACGGACAAAAAACATACGTACATCAACAGCACGGGCAGCATCCATGACCGCTTCATATTCTTCCCCTCCCGTCGCGCCTTGCATGCTTCTGTGGAAAAGAGTAGCAGGGTCCGGGAAAAAAGCCTGTCGAAGGCCGTCGGAAGAAATGGAAGAAAACGGAGTTTTCTCTGATTGCGCGTGCGGATGGGCTGTGGTATACTTACCTGACAGTAAGGAGAGATGCCCTTTGAAACGGATCATTGCCATAGATTACGGTGACGCCCGGACCGGCGTAGCCGTGTCCGACCTCACCGGGAGTCTTGTGGGCGAGGCGCTGACCATTCAGGAGTGGAACCCGGAGCGTCTGGCCCAGCGGATCGCGTTCTTCGCCCGGGAGCGGGACGCGGGGACGCTGGTGCTGGGTCTGCCCAAAAACATGGACGGCACCGAGGGACCCCGGGCGGAGAAGGCCCGGGCGTTCTGCGCCCTGCTGGAAAAGGAGACCGACCTGCCGGTGGTGCTGTGGGACGAGCGCCGGAGCACCATCGAGGCCCACGACATTCTCCACGCCGTGGGAAAGAGAGAAAAAAAGCACCGCGCCACGGTGGACGCGGTGGCGGCCTCGCTGCTGCTGGAGAGCTATCTCGGCAGCCCGGCGGCTAAGGGCTGAGCAGGCGTCATGGCTCGCAGAAAAAGAAAAAAGGCCCGCCGGCGCGGCAGGTTTTTCCTGCGGCTGGCAGTGCTGGTGCTGATCATCTGGGGCTTCGCGGGCAGTCTGCTGCTGTCCACCCACCGGATCCGCATCGAGAGCGAAAAGCTGCCCCGGTTCGTCAGCGGCTTTACCATCGCCCAGCTCTCGGACCTCTGCGGCAGCGCCTACGGGGAGGGGAACAGCTTTCTCCTGTCCCGGCTGGAGGCGGAAGAGCCGGATCTGATCGTTCTCACGGGCAATCTGGTGGACGGCCGGGACCCGGACATCCCCGCCGCGGTGACCTTTGTACAGCAGGCCGGAGAGATCGCTCCCTGCTATTTCGTCACCGGCAGCGAGGAAGCCCTGCTCACTGACGCCCAGCTGGACGCCCTTCTGACCGGTCTCCGGGACGCGGGTGCGACGGTGCTGCGAAACGAGTGGTATATGGAAGGGCCGGACAGCGTGCTGGTCTTCGCCGGCGCGGAGGACCCGGACATGACCCACTCCTCCCGCTCCCGGCTGGACGAGGGGATCATGCGCACCGCCCTGGCCTCCATGTCCATGCCGGAGGACCGTTACCGGATCCTCTTTTCCCACCGGCCGGAGCTGCTGCAGGCCTACGCCGACTTCGGCTACGATCTGGTGCTGACCGGTCATGCCAAAGGCGGCGTCACGGTCTTCCCCTATTTGGGCGGGCTCTACGCCCCCGACCAGGGGATCTTCCCTCGGTACGTTTCCGGGCTTTACCACAGAAACGGCACGACCATGGCGGTGAGCCGGGGGCTGGTCGCCCTCACCTTCCCCCTGCGGTTCTGGGATCCCCCGGAGCTGGTGCTGATCGAACTGGTACATAAAGACTAAAACAGCCTCCGTCGTGACGACGGAGGCTGCTTTGTTTTATTTCTGATAGTAGCTTCCGAAGAATCTCTGCATGCGTTTTCCGGCCTCCTGCAGCTGCACCAGATCCGGCAGGAACACGATGCGGAAGTGGTCCGGCTCGGCCCAGTGGAAGCCGGTGCCGGCGGTGACCAGGATCTTCTCCTGCTTCAGCAGGTCCAGGGCCATCTGCTCGTCGGAGTGGATGTTGAACTTCTTCACGTCCACCTTGGGGAAGATGTAAAACGCCGCCTGGGGCTTTTTCACCGTGATGCCGGGGATGGAGGTCAGGATACTGTAGATCATCTCCCGCTGCTCGTAGATCCGTCCGCCGGGGCAGAGGAACTCGTCCACCGACTGATAGCCGCCCAGAGAGGTCTGGATGATGCTCTGGGCCGGGACGTTGGAGCACAGCCGCATCTTGGCCAGCAGGTTCAGTCCCTCGATATAGCCCTTGGCCCGGGACTTGTCGCCCGCCAGGCAGACCCAGCCGCAGCGGAAGCCCGCCACCCGATGGGACTTGGAAAGGCCGTTGAAGCACAGCGTCAGCAGATCGGGCGCCAGAGAAGCCAGCGCTATGTGCTCCGGCTCACCCTGCATCACCAGTCGGTCATAGATCTCGTCGGCAAACAGGATCAGGTCGTTCTCACGGGCTACCTGAACGATCTGTTCCAGGATCTCCCGGGGGTAAAGAGCCCCGGTGGGGTTGTTGGGGTTGATGACTACGATGCCTTTGGTCCTGGGCGTGACCTTGGAGCGGAGATCGTCGATGTCCGGATACCAGTCGGACTGCTCGTCGCACAGGTAGTGCACCGCCTTGCCGCCGGCCAGCGTCACCGAAGCCGTCCACAGGGGGTAGTCCGGCGCGGGAACCAGGATCTCGTCGCCGTCGTTCAGCAGGCCCTGCATGGTCATGGTGATCAGCTCGCTGACGCCGTTGCCGGTGAAGATGTCGTTGATGCTCACGTTGGGGATGCCCTTGAGCTGGCAGTACTGCATGATGGCTTTCCGGGCGGAGAACAGGCCCAGGGAATCCGAGTACCCCTCGCAGCGGCGCAGGTTGTAGATCAGGTCCAGGATCACCTCATCCGGCGCGGAAAAGCCGAAGGGCGCGGGGTTGCCGATATTCAGCTTCATGATCTTGGCGCCCCGGGCCTCCATGCGCATGGCCTCGTCCATCACGGGACCACGGATATCGTAGCACACGTTATCCAGCTTGGAAGACTGTTCAAAACACCGTTTTTCCATATCGTTGAAACCCCTTTGTTTTTTATCTGCTTAAATCCATAAAATATACTCTTCTTCCCCTGCTGTCAAGTGCGGGAGAGCCGCCAGACGGTCAGGGTGAAAAAGCTCTCCCCGGCGGCGAGCACCGGCGAGGGGAAGCCAGGCGTGTTCACCGCGTTGGGGAAGTGCTGGGTCTCCAGGCACACGCCCTCCCGCGGGCCGTAGACTGCGCCGTTCTTTCCCGCCTCACCGCCGAGGAAGTTCCCGGTATACAGCTGCAGACCCGGGCAGTCGGTGCTGACCTCCAAAGTGATCCCGCTCCGGTCCCCGGTGAGCACGGCGGCGGTGCGCAGTCCCTCCCCCCGGAGGACGAAATTGTGGTCGTATCCCCCGGCCAGGTGAAGCTGCTCGGCGTCCTCGCCGATATCCCGCCCGACGGCATGGGCGGTGCGGAAATCAAAGGGGGTCCCCTCTACCGGGCGGATCTCCCCGGTGGGGATCAGCCCCGGGCCCGAGGGGGTAAAGGCGTCGGAACAGAGCTCCAGTACGTGATCCAGGATCGTGCCGCTCCCCTGCCCGTTCAGATTGAAATAGGCGTGATTGGTCAGATTGACCACCGTGTCCGCGTCCGTCTCCCCGTGGAGCAGGATGCGGACCGTATCGTCCTCACCCAGATAATAGGTCACGTAGGCGCTCAGGCGCCCGGGAAACCCCTGATCGCCGTCGGGGCTGTCCAAATAGAACGTAACGCTGTCCTCCACAGCCTCCGCCGTCTGCCAGCGGCGGGTATGATAGCCGTCCGGGCCGCCATGGAGGGTGTTCGCCCCGTCGTTGGCGTCCAGCCGGTACTGCCTCCCGCCCAGGGAAAAGGCCGCCCCGGCGATCCGGTTGGCGCAGCGGCCCACCACGGCGCCGAAATCCGGGGGGTTTTTCTCATACCCCGCCGGGTCGCCCCAGCCCAGCAGCACGTCCGTCCCCCGGTAGACCAGCGAGACCGCGGCGGCGCCCCGGTCGGTGACGGTCAGCTCCGTCCCGGCGCGATTGCGGATGGTACAGGCCGTTCCGTTGGGCCCGAAAGGCGCGGATGTGATGCTCATGAAAGCTCATCTCCCGAATTGTTCGTTGCTGTCAGTATAGCATACCGAGGAAAAAAGAAAAAGAAAAAGATGTTTTTCAGTTTTATTTCAGTTTGGGATTGTAGTATGATAGCGACAAGAGAAAGGGATGATCCGCATTGAAGATATTGATCGTGGAGGATGAAAAACTGCTGGCCGACTCCCTGCGCACCATGCTGCAGGCCAAGGGCTTTGAGGTGGAAGTGGCCTATGACGGGGAGACCGGCGAGGAATACGCCGAGCTGGGGATCTACGATCTGCTGATCCTGGACGTGATGATGCCCAAAATGGACGGCTATCAGGTGGCCAGAGAGGTGCGCGCCAAACGCTGCGGCACCCCCATTCTGATGCTGACCGCCCGCTCCGGTCTGGAGGACCGGGTGGAGGGGCTCAACGCCGGGGCTGATTACTACCTCACCAAGCCCTTCGATTCCCGGGAGCTGATGGCCTGCATCAACGCCCTGCTCCGCCGACAGGGCGGGCAGGTGGACGAGCTTACCTACGGCAACACGTCGCTGGACCTCTCCTCCGGCATGCTGGTGTGCGGGGAGAACAAGGTGCGCCTCTCGGCCCGGGAATTCGACGTGATGCGCTTTCTGCTCCAGTCCCGGGACCGGAACCTGTCCAAAGAAGTGATCCTCTCCCGGGTGTGGGGGCTGGAATCCAACGCGGTGGAAAACCACGTGGAGGTCTACGTGGGCTTCCTGCGGAAAAAGCTCCAGAGCATCGGCTCCAACGTAAAAATCGAGGCGGTGCGCCGTCTGGGTTATCATCTGGAGGTGGATGATCCATGCTGAAAAAGCTGCGCGTAAGGTTCGTTTGCATCGTCATGGCCATCGTGCTGGCGATGCTCAGTGTGATCTTCGCTCTGGTGCTGCATTTCACCCGGCAAAGCCTGGCCCAGGAAAGCATCTCCATGATGCAGTCGGTGGCCACCGATCCCCGGCAGCTGAACTGGCCCGGGGCGTCTTCCTCCCGCCTGCCCTATTTCACGGTGCACGTGTCCGCCTTCGGGACCATGCGGGTCTCCGGCAACAGCTTTTACGACCTTACCGACACCGAGCTGCTGACCTCGCTGGTGGAGGAGGCCATCGACAGCCGGGACACCGCCGGGCAGATCCCTGCGTATAACCTCCGGTTTTACAAGGTTCGGGAGCCCGGCGGCGAGACCGTCATCTTCGCGGACGTGTCCAGCGAGACCGCCACCATGCGGAGCTTGTGGAAGCTGTGTCTGCTTATCGGCTCGGGCAGTCTGGCGGTGTTCTTTGTCCTCAGTCTGCTGCTGGCCCGCTGGGCGGTGCGGCCTGTGGAAAAGGCCTGGGCCCAGCAGAAGCAGTTCGTCTCCGACGCTTCCCACGAGCTGAAAACGCCGCTGACCGTGATCCTCACCAACGCGGAGCTGCTGCAGGATGGGGATTACCCGGAGACGGAGAAGCGATCCCTTGCCGACAATATCCTCACCATGGCCCGACAGATGCGGGGTCTGGTGGAAAGTCTGCTGGAGCTGGCCCGGGTGGATAACGGCGCAGTGCGCACCAGCTTTGAAGAAATAGACCTCAGCGATCTGGCGGAGAAGGCCCTGCTGCCCTTTGAGCCGGTGTTCTATGAAAAGGGTCTGGCGCTGGAGACCGGCGTGGAACCAGGCATCCGGGTCCGGGGCAGTGAAAAGCACCTTCGGCAGGTGATGGAGATCCTGCTGGACAACGCCCAGAAGTATTCCGCTCCCGGCACGGTGATCTGCAAGCTGGAAAAGCAGGGCCACAGCCACTGTCTGCTGTCGGTGTGCACCCCGGGCGAGCCCCTCTCCCCCCGGGAGGCGAAGGACGTTTTCAAGCGGTTTTACCGGGCCGACAAGGTCCGCTCCATGGATCACAGCTATGGGCTGGGCCTCGCCATCGCAGATAACATCGTGCAGGAGCACGGCGGAAAGATCTGGTGCGAGGGCGGCGAGGGGAAAAACACCTTTTTCGTGCAGCTCCCCCGGGAGACCCACAATTGACAGGGCAGAAAAAGACAGGCCCCGCGCGGCGCGGGGCCTGTCTTTTTCCGTCTCGTTTATCTGATCCTGCGGCATTCCAGATAATACCGCTTATCCTCCGCATGCCCCATGGAAAAGCTCTTCCGTGGCAGGGCGCCGTTTTTCAGCACGGAAAGGAACAGTCCGTCCTTCCGCACCGGCGGCAGCAGCACCGCCGCGCAGCCTGGCGTGCTGCCCAGCTCCCGGGCCGCGGCGTCCCCGTGGACGTAGTCCACCCGACCGCCGTGGGCGGCGATCGCCTCCCGGCAGAAGGCATCCGCCGCGCTCACCCGCTCCCCGATGGTCCGCTTCGGGTCCGACCAGGCCGGGTCATCCGGTAGCGACACGTTCCCGTCCGTATCGAAAAGCACCCGGTGGATGGGCTCGAAGTCCAGCGCGGGGTCGTGGATGTTCACCAGCTCCGCCAGGGCGTATCGGGCGGGATGGGTCCGGCGCTCCGCGTCGGAAAGCGTCTCCTTTAATTCGTCCCACCAGCGCTTCGCCGCGGCCAGGGAATGGTTTCCGTCCCCCACGGCGAAGACCAGCGGACCGTTTTCCGCCGCCTCGCCGTATTTCTCCCGCTGGAGGGCGGCGTCTCCCAGGGAACAGAGCGCCTGCTGCACGGTCTCCGCCAGCGGACCGGACACCCGCCAGCCCGCGATGCGGCCGCCGCCCAACATGAGCTCGAAATCGTAGAGCTTTTTCATCCGGTGTTTGGCCGCTTCCAGCGGGCAGAGTACCCGCTCGTCCCTGTCGTCCATCAGCACCATCGCGTGGGGCAGCTCCAGCGCGGCCCGGGCGCGGATGCGTACCCGGGGCGGCAGCCGCTCCTCTACGGTCCCCTCGGTGGCCCGGACGGGGGTGCGGGCGCCAGGCGCGAAATCATACTGCTCCAGATCCAGCGCCGCCATCAGCCCCCGGCGGACCCTTCCGTCCGGCTGGGTCCGTTCCACGTAGATAAAGCTGTCCTTTACTTCGGCGAACAGGTCCCGATCGAGGTATTCCTCCATGGCGGCGGCGATCCTGTCCTCCGCGTCCCCGGCCTTCTCCGTGCCCAGCCAGGCCTCCGGCAGGATCATCCGCAGTGCGGAGGGTGCGTCCCCGATCCGCTCCTCCGCTCGACGCCAGTATTCCGGCTGGGAGGTGAACTGATCGCAGGCGACCACGCTCCACGCGGTCATATCCCCCGTCCGAGGCAGCAGAATATCCGCAGGCCTTGCCGCAAAGGGTCTTATCTCATCCATCGTTCTCTTCCTTTCCAGCCACGAAGGCCGAGGTCCGGTAGTCCTCCCCGGCCGTCTGGCCCGTCCGGTCGGCATAGCCCAGCACGTAGAGATCGTGGGCCATGCTGCCCAGATCGAACGTCTTTTCAATCCGCTCTCCGGCGCGTCTGGCGGAAGCCGGCTTGGTGATGATCGGGACGGAAGCGGTTTTCTTCATCTTCCGCAGCAGCGCCGCCCCGGCCTGATCCATGGCCAGAGGACGCAGGAAGGGCGGCGTTCCCTCCGCCATGTCCGCCGTGACGCCCAGGGCGGCGCACGTCACCATCCGGCGGAGCCGGGACAGAGCGTAGCGCCGGGATTTGGCCGCCGCGGCAGCCTCCTCCGGGGATACGGCGGACTGGATGGCCCGGTACAGCCGGTTTTCCAGCCCCTCCGAGGCGTCGGGCAGGGCGGCCAGGTCTTCGAGGGTCCTTTCCCGGAGCCGGGACAGCAGGGGCAGGCGCAGATCCTCCCCCAGCACCGGACCCCGGCCCGCAGCCGTCTCCCGGCGGAACACCGCCGCGGCTTCTTCGGGCAGCTCGGAGAGCCAGTCCTCCCCGGCGCGCATCCGCTCCCGCAGCTCTCCGGCGCTGCCGGGGCCGCCGTGGGCAGAGCCCTCCCGCCTGACGGGAAAGAGGGTCGGCGAATAGTCCAGACGTTTCGCGGCGCGGATATATTCCACGGCCAGCAGGTCGTTGGGCGTTTTCAGCACCGAGGCCAGATCGTTTCCCGCCGCGGCGTGCACCGCGCTCTCCCGGGCGGCGGCAAAGGGTCTTCCCTGTTCCAGCGCCCGGTGGAGCGCCGCCTTAAAAGCCTCCGTTTCCAGCGCCGCGGCGCAGGCGGCCAGGCGTTCCCCGTCCCCGCTCTCGCTGCCGAAGGACAGGCAATCCACCACGCCGGCGGCCCGCAGCAGCCCCACGCCGCCCCGGGCAAAGCCCTCGGCGGACGAGAGGCACCAGGGCAGCGGCAGCTCCAGCACCAGCGAGGCGCCGCAGCGCACCGCCGCCTCCGCCCGGGCGAATTTGGAAAACGTCGCCGCCTCCCCCCGCTGGACGAAGTCCCCGGAGAGGGCGACCACCACGGGCGCGTCGGGAAAACTCTCCCGGATGCGCCGGAGCTGGGCCAGGTGTCCCGTATGAAACGGATTGTATTCCGCAATGATCCCCACCGCATTCACGCCGAACACCTCACTTTCCCGGAAATAATGGTTGCGTTTTTCGCCGATCCACGGTAAAATATTGAAGTTGGATAAAATTTTACCCCGAATGAGAAAGTTTTACAATACGGAAAGGAAGCAGAACATGAAAATTCTTGTTATCAACGCAGGCAGCTCCTCCCTGAAATACCAGCTCATCGACATGGAGAACGAATCCCTCCTGGCGAAGGGCCTGTGCGAGCGCATCGGCATCGATGGTCGCCTGACCCACAAGCCCCAGAACGGCAAGCCCACCTACGAGGCCGACGTTCCGTTCCCCACCCACAAGGAAGCCATCGAGGCCGTGCTGGAAAAGCTGACCAGCAAGGAATACGGCGTTGTGGACTCCATGAGCGAGATCGGCGCCGTGGGCCATCGCGTCCTGCACGGCGGCAGTGAGTTTACCGAGTCCTGTCTGGTAGACGAGAAGTGCGAGGAGGCCATCAGAAGGTGCTTCCCCCTGGGGCCGCTGCACAATCCCGCCAACCTGATGGGCATCAAGGCCTGCCAGGCGGTCATGCCCGGCACTCCCCAGGTAGCCGTGTTCGACACCTCCTTCGGTATGTCCATGGAGCCCAAGGCCTATATGTACGCCATCCCCTACGAGTTCTATGAGAAAGACTCCATCCGGCGCTACGGCTTCCACGGCACCAGCCACCGGTTCGTTTCCGCCCGCGCCTGCGAGATCAGCGGCAAGCCCAACACCAAGGTCATCAACTGCCATCTGGGCAACGGCTCCTCCGTGTCCGCCAGCATCGACGGCAAGTGCGTGGACACCTCCATGGGCCTGACCCCGCTGGCCGGTCTGCCCATGGGCACCCGCTCCGGCGACGTGGACGCCGCCATTCTGCAGTTCCTGATGAACAAATACAACTACAGCGTGGACCAGATGCTGAACATCCTCAACAAGAAGTCCGGCGTGCTGGGCGTCTCCGGCGTCAGCTCCGACTTCCGCGATCTGGAATCCGCCGCCGCCGAGGGCAACAAGCACGCACAGCTGGCCCTGGAAAAGTTCTGCTATGAGACCGCCAAGTACGTGGGCGCTTACGCTGCCGCCATGAACGGCGTGGACATGATCACCTTCACCGCCGGCGTAGGCGAGAACGGCATCGACACCCGGGCCAGGATCTGCGCCTACCTGGGCTTCCTGGGCGTGACGCTGGATCCGGAGAAGAACAACTCCCGCGGCAAGGAAGTGGAGATCTCCACCCCCGACAGCAAGGTGCGCGTGTTCGTCATCCCCACCAACGAAGAGCTGATGATCGCCCGGGACACCCTGGCGCTGGTCACGAAGTAAGGAAATCCAGACTCCGGAAGGCCGCCATCCGCCGAGGGCGGCCTTGCTTTTTCCCCCGTCGAAATCAAGAAAAAAACCTGTATTTTCATGTTGACAAGCCCTGTTCCCCATGATATAGTATCAAGGCCGCATTGAAAGGGCCATAAAGTGAGCTTCGGCTCCGCCCGGGAGAGCGAGTCTGCAAGAAAGGCAGGATACAATATGAAGCACGCTGTTATCGAGACCGGCGGAAAGCAGTACCGGGTCGCCGAGGGCGACGTCATCTTCGTCGAGAAGCTCACCGCTGCTGACGGAGAGGCTGTCACCTTTGACAAGGTTCTGGCCGTGGTCGACGAGGGCGAGTGCAAGTTCGGCGCTCCCACTGTGGAAGGCGCCAGCGTCAGCGCTACCGTCGTCAAGACCGGCAAGGGCAAGAAGATCCGCGTCTACAAGATGAAGCCCAAGAAGAATTACCGGCGTACCCAGGGTCATCGTCAGCCCTACACCAAGGTGACGATCAATACCATCAACGCTTAATGATCCGTACTATTTGACAATTGGAGGTGTAACGCAGAATGGCACATAAAAAAGGCATGGGCAGCACCCGGAATGGACGCGACAGCGAGTCCAAACGGCTGGGCGCCAAGCGGGCCGACGGTCAGTTCGTCCTGGCCGGCAATATCCTTGTCAGACAGCGCGGAACCAAGATTCACCCCGGCACCAACGTGGGCATCGGCGGAGACGACACCCTGTATGCTCTGGTGGACGGCACCGTGAAGTTCGAGCGCTACGGCAAGGACCGCAAAAAGGTCTCTGTTTACGAAATCGCACAGTGATCAAACGAAAGGGACTGAATTGCATTCAGTCCCTTTTCTCTTTCGGATTTTGAGGATAATGCAATGAGTACTGGATTTGTGGACAAAGTCACCATTTCCGTCAAGGCCGGCAAGGGCGGCGACGGGGCCGTGACGTTTCACAGAGAAAAATATGTCGCCGCGGGCGGACCCGACGGCGGCGACGGCGGCCGGGGCGGCGACGTGATCCTGGCTGTGGACGACCATCTCTCCACGCTGATGGACTTCCGCTACAAGCGCAAGTTCACCGCCGGAAACGGGGAAAACGGTCTCAACAAGCGCTGTTCCGGCAAGGACGGCGCCTCCGTGATCATCAAGGTGCCCCGGGGCACCCTGGTCCGGGACAAGGAGACCGGCGGCATCATGGCGGATATGTCCGGAGACGAGCCCTTCGTTCTGGCCCGGGGCGGCCGGGGCGGCTGGGGCAACCAGCATTTCGCCACCCCCACCCGGCAGGTGCCCCGCTTCGCCAAGCCCGGTCTGCCCGGGGAGAGCCACGAGGTCGTCCTGGAACTGAAGCTCCTGGCGGACGTGGGTCTGGTGGGCTTCCCCAACGTGGGTAAATCCACCCTGCTCGCCTCCGTTTCCCGGGCCCGGCCCAAGATCGCCGACTATCACTTCACCACTCTCTCCCCCAACCTGGGCGTGGTGTACGTGGCCGAGGGCGCTTCCTTCGTGCTGGCGGACATCCCCGGCATCATCGAGGGGGCCAGCGAGGGCGTGGGCCTGGGCCACGATTTCCTGCGGCATATCGACCGCTGCCGTCTGCTGATCCACGTGGTGGACGCCTCCGGCAGCGAGGGACGGGACCCGGTGGAGGATTTTGAGGTCATCAACCGGGAGCTGGAGGAGTATTCTCCGGAGCTTGCCTCCCGGCCCATGATCGTGGCCGCCAACAAGTGCGACCTGCTGGGCGAGGACCGGGAGCCTCTGGAGCGGCTGCGCTCACACGTGACGGAGCTGGGCTACGATTTCTGCGAGATCTCCGCCGCCACCACCTCCGGCACCCGGGAGCTGATGCAGCGGGCCGCGGCCCTGCTGGCCGCCCTGCCCCCCATCACCGTATATGAGCCCGACTACGTTCCCCCCGCCCCGGATCTGGGCAGCGCGGAGGATCTGGACATCTATCTGGACGACGACGTGTGGTACGCCGAAGGCCCCTGGATGGACCGGCTGGTGTCTACCGTCAACTTCACCGATTACGAGAGCCGGATGTTCTTCGATAAGATGCTCCGGGACAACGGGATCTACGAGCGGATGGAGGCTCTGGGCGTCAAGGAAGGCGACACCATCTCCATCTGCGGCATGACCTTTGAGTACAAGAGCTGAACCGGACGGCCATTTCACTGGAAAACACGGCCAAATCGAACAAAGGGCCCGGCGGGAGCGCCGGGTCCTTTGGTTTTTTCGTCAAAGTTTTACCTCACCGATTTAAAGAGAGTTGACAAACGGGATTATACGGTGCTACACTGACCACAACGTGATCCCCTGAGAAAGGAGCAACGCAGATGCGCCGCTGCAGCAGCCGTATGATGGGCCGGATGTGCATGGGCATGATGTTCATGTGCATGATGTGCTGCGCACAGAACGGCCATTTGCGGGACTGCTGATCAGGGATTTTTCAATACCCCTTGCGGGAATTGTGATTTTTGAAGCGGGAGCCAAATGGCTGGCCCGCTTTTTTGTTTGCGAGGTGTCAACGTTTGATCGAGCTGAAAAACGTCACCAAAGATTTCGGGACGGGTGAAAACCAGGTACACGCCCTCAAGGACATCTCCCTCACCGTGGAGGACGGGGAGATCTTCGGGATCATCGGCCTGTCCGGCGCGGGAAAATCCACGCTGGTCCGCTGCATCAACCTGCTGGAGCGCCCCACCTCCGGCACCGTGACCGTGAACGGGAAAGAGCTCACCGCCCTCCCCCAGCGGGAGCTGCTGCGGGAGCGCCGGTCCATCGGCATGATCTTCCAGGGCTTCAACCTTCTGGAACAGCGCAGCGTGCTGCAGAACATCTGCTTCCCGATGGAGCTGGCCGGGGTGAACAAGGCCGACGCCCGGAAGCGGGCAAAGGAACTGCTGGACGTGGTGGATCTGCCCGACAAGGCCAAAGCCTATCCCTCCCAACTCTCCGGCGGACAGAAGCAGCGGGTGGCCATCGCCCGGACGCTGGCCAGCGACCCCAAGGTGCTGCTGTGCGATGAGGCCACCTCCGCCCTGGACCCCAAGACCACCCGTTCCATCCTGGCCCTGCTGAAAAAGCTCAACCAGGAACTGGGCGTCACCGTGGTGGTCATCACCCACGAGATGCGGGTGGTGGAGCAGATCTGCAACCGGGTGGCCATTCTGGATCACGGCGAGATCCAGGAGGTCGGCCCCGTATCCGAGGTGTTCTCCAATCCCCGGTCTGAGGCCGGACGGCGGCTGGTGCTGCCCGACGAGGAGAAGATCCACGTGCTACCGGAAAACCGGCTGGTGCGGCTGGTATTCAACGGCGTCTCCGCCACGGAGCCCATCATCGCCACGCTGGCCAGCGAACAGGGCATCAAGCTGAACATCATTAGCGCCGATACCCGCTCCATCGGAGAAAAGACCTTCGGCAACATGATCCTGGGCCTGCCTCTGGACGAGACCGAGGCCGCCAGAGCTCTGATCTATCTGCGGGAGATCAACGGCGTGACCGCCGAGGAGGTGACCGACTATGTTCAGTGAAGCCAACGTGGAGCTGCTGAAAAACATCGTGCAGCACGATCTGCTCAAGGCCTTCGGGGAAACGCTGTATATGACCTTCTTCCCCACGATCCTGGCCTTCGTCATCGGTCTTCCCCTGGGCGTTCTGCTGGTGACCGGCGACGAAAACGGCATCCATCCCCTGCCCAGGTGGTTCATGACGCTGCTGAACACGCTCATCAACATTCTCCGTTCGGTGCCGTTCCTGATCCTGGTGGTGGTGGTGCTCCCCGTGTCCAAGCTGCTGGTAGGCACGACGGTGGGCTCCAAGGCCTTCAGCATCCCCCTGGCCATCGCGGCGTTTCCCTTTATCGCACGGCTGGTGGAGACCTCCATCCGGGAAGTGGACCAGGGTGTTATCGAGGCGGCCCAGGCCATGGGCGCCACGCCCTTCCAGATCATCCGGAAAGTACTGATCCCGGAATCCATGCCCTCGCTGGTGTCCAACTTCGTGGTGGTGCTGATCACCATCTTCGGCTACGGAGCCATGGCCGGCATTCTGGGCGCCGGCGGCATCGGCTCCATCGCCATCAACTACGGCTATTACCGCCGCCGCGAGCTGGTGATGTACGTCACCGTGGTGGCGCTGATCATTCTGGTGCAGGAGTTCCAGAGCGTCGGCAACTACGTCGTGAAGAAAACGGATAAGCGTATCCGTTGATATAAAACGATAAAAACAAACAAGAATAAAAAATGAAAAGGAGAAATCAACCATGAAAAAGACTCTGACTCTGGTACTGACCCTGGTCCTGGTCGCCGCCCTGCTGGCAGGCTGCGGCAGCAAGAGCAGCTCTCCCGCCCCCGCCGCCGCTACGGCCGCCCCCGCCGCTACCGAGGCCCCCGCTCCCGAAGCCGCTGCGGTGAAGCTCCGCATCGCCGCCACTCCCGTGCCCCACGCCGAGATCCTGGAGATCGCCAAGACGCTCCTGGCCGAGCAGGGCATCGAGCTGGAGATCGTGATCTACACCGATTACGTGCAGCCCAACCTGGTGGTGGACAGCGGCGAGCTGGACGCCAATTACTTCCAGCACACCCCCTACATGGACAGCTTCAATGCCGAGAACGGCACCAACATCGTCTCCGCCGGTCTGATCCACTATGAGCCCTTCGGCGTGTTCGCCGGCAAGACTGCCTCCATCGCCGATCTGCCCGACGGCGCCAAGATCTCCATCCCCAACGACGCCACCAACGGCGCCCGTGCTCTGCTCCTGCTCCAGCAGGAGGGCGTCATCACCCTGAAGGAAGGCGTCGGCATCGAGGCCACCAAGTACGACATCGTGGACAACCCCAAGAACGTCGAGCTCGTCGAGATGGAAGCCGCCCAGCTGCCTCTGTCCCTGTCTGACGTGGATCTGGCCGTCATCAACGGCAACTATGCGTTGGACGCCGGCCTGAACCCCGCCACCGACGCTCTGGCCATCGAGGACGCCTCCGGCGACGCCGCCCAGTACTTTGCCAACCTGGTGGGCGTGAAGGCCGGCAACGAGAACAGCGAGGCCATCAAGGCCCTGGTCGCCGCTCTCCAGTCCCAGGAGGTCAAGGACTTCATCAACAGCACCTACGACGGAGCCGTTGTTCCGATTTTCTAATCGCTTCCTTAATAACGAAACCCCCGGAGATCAGTAGGATCTCCGGGGGTTTTTATATTCTCATAGGCTGATGTCCGGTTTGTTGTCCCGCTGATAGGAGCACCAGTTGCCGTTTTCGATCAGTTCCTCCCTGGCCAGCACCGTCAGAAGCTCCTCCGTCTGGCCGTTCTGCTCCAGCTGGGCAAGCATCTTGCCGTAAAATCTCTCCATCTTGCCGTGGTCGGAGAGGGTCCGGGGCAGGGACAGCCGTCCGTAATAGTTGGCGATGAACAGCGTCACGGCGGAAATGCTCCCCGTGGCGATCTTCAGCACGGTGCGGTACAGCTCCGCCCGGGGAGCCGTTCCGGCGAACAGCAGTTCAAAGACCACCGCCGCGCAGTAGAGCGCGATGCTCAGCGTCAGCGCGGTCTTCACCACCTGCTCGCTGACGGCGGAATCCCGGTGTGACCGCCTGCCCGCGCGCCGGTGGTATTCCCTCTGCTGTTCCACCCAGCAGGCGCGGATATCGTGGGTCACGGCGGGAGCCGGGCCAACGTTCAGCGCGCACAGGGCGTCCATGATCCAGGCGGTCTCCTCCTGTTGGGTCCAGGAGAGCAGGTCGGTGGCCTGGACGCGGCTCCCGGCATAGCGCAGATAGGTCTGCACCCGCAGGCACTCCGACAGCGCCCGGTACTCGATATACCGGCGGTGGCAGTCCATGCGGACGGCCCAGCGAAGACAGCCCCAGGCGGCCAGCAGCATGAGCCCGCAGACCAGGATCATCCAGAAGGCCTCGATCTCGTCGTACAGCAGGAATGCGAAGGTCAGCAGCGCGCTTGCAGCCGCCAGCAGTGCCAGCACCAGCCGGTAGCGTCCGGCGTAAAAGGCGCTCTTCCGCCCGGCGATCCGGCCGATGAGCTCCATGCGCCGCAGAATGGGGTCCGGCTCCGACGGGTCAGGCAGACGGGACGCCGTGTCCGGCTCGACTCCGGCGGCGTGGCGGTTGAAGTCGTCGGTCTTGCGCAGCACGTCCTGCACCGCTTCCAGGTTGCCCAGGACGCGGACGGCGCCCGCCTTCCCGGTGCGCTCGCCCCGGGGGGTGAAGACGTGGATCACCGCCTCGTTGCTGTCGGAGCGGACGGACACTCCGGAGGCCGGGGAATAGCTGCCCTTCAGCGCGAAGTCCACAGCCTCGGCGGTGCCGCATGCGGCCCGGGTGCCCGGTCCGCCGTCCCAGAGAGCCAGCAGCACGTGGCAGTGAGCGGCCACGTAGATCCCCGCCTGCCGGAACTGATAGTCCCGGGTCACGCCCCCGGCGGGCAGAGCCTCCGTGGGCGGGGTGACGAAGACCTGCTCCGCCCGGTCGCAGTGGGCCTCAAAGCGCGCCCGGTCCACTTCATCGAAGTCCAGCGCGTAGTCCTCCCGGGGGCGGGGCAGCGCCGCGGCGACAGGGATACCCAGCTCCTCCGCCGCGTCGGCGCACAGCAGATCGCCCCCCGCCGCCAGACTGGTGAGCATCACCACGCCGGAGTGGGGACAGAGCTCCCGTATATGCTTCAGCTCCTTCCGCACCGCGGCGGACAGGGCCGACCGGTCCTCCGGCCGGATGGCCAGATGTCCGGTGACTCCCACCACGATGGGAATGGTTTTTTCCTTGTCCATATCAGATCATCCGTACGCGCCTTCCAAACGGAAGCCGTATTCTTTTCCTTCCAGGCTGGCGACAGCCTCGCTCATGTCGGGAGATACCCATACCTCTTCCAGTCTGTCCAGCTCCAGCAGCGGCGTCAGATCCTTGATCCCGGTGCCGCTCACGTCCAAAAAGACCAGCTCCGAAAGGTTTTCAATGCCCGACAGGCTCTCCGCAGGGCAATCCTGCACAGAGAGCTCCCGCAGCTGCTGCAGTGTGAAAACGGCGGAAATGTCCCCCAGCTCCGGGGCGTTCTGCACGGTGAGGGTCTCCAGCGCTTCCATACTCTGGATCCCGTCCAGGGAGCGCAGGGGCTGGTCGCGCAGCCACAACTCCCGGAGCCCGGTCAGATCACGGAGAGCGCCTAACTCTGTCAGGATGCCCTCTTCGTATGCCTGGGGTTCTCCCCCATCCGGGTCGAACACCGTGTCGCCCGCCACACACAGCCGTTCCACCCGGCGCAGCAGCGCTTTCGGCAGGGTCTGCAGTTCATCCAGGCTCAGAAGCTCGATGGGGTCCCGGTTCAGTTCCCAGCTTCCCTGGGGATAGGCGATCTCATACTCCTCGATACAGCCCTCCGAGAGAAGATCCTCTGCCTGTTCGGCCAGGTTCGGGCCCACGGTCAGCTTGTTCACGTGCACGTTCCGCAGCGGGGAGAGATCCGCGATCTCCTCCTGCCCGGATATGTTGATCTCCCGGTATTTTTCTCCTGCCCTGCTGTCCAGGAAGCGCAGATCCGTGAGGCCGTGGCACTCCGCCAGCTCCAGGAATTCCGCGTCCACGGTGTCCAGCGCCGGCAGTGAGTAGAGATCCCGCAGGTGCAGCGTATGCACCGGCTTTCCCTCTATGACGCTCCAATCCGTCAGACGGGGACAGGACTGGATGGTCAGCGCGATATTTCCCCCGCCCCGGGTGAACAGCGTCAGGTTGTCCAGCCCCTGCAGGCTGTTGAGGTAAGGCAGGTCTTCCAGAGACAGGTTTTTGATCCCCCAGGCGGGCAGGGTGCTCAGATCCGTGAGCTCGCAGTGCCGCAGATCCAGAGTTTCGTTCATTTTGGGCAGCAGGGAGAGATCGTCCAGGCGGCACCAGTGCAGCTGCAGTTCATCGACCTCCGCCTCCGTCAGATACGGCCAGAGCCCGGAGAGGTCGGCATATCGTCCGCCGCCGGAGTTGATGTTCAGACAGAGGAACTCATACTTTCCGATGGCCTCCAGGCCGGAATAATCCCCCGCTCGCCCGGCAAAGTCCAGTCGGACGTTCTGCGCGTGCCCGGCCATATCCCGCAGGAACTCCATATCGGGCAGATAACCGGCCGTCAGAGTGATATCCCGGAGCTTGGGGAGCCCGGAGAAAAATGAGACGTCCAGCGCGGCTTGGTCCACGTTCAGATCCAGCTTTTCCAGCGAGGAGCAGCCGCCGATGGGAGAATAGTCCGTGACGGTCGGGCACTCGCTGATCTCCAGCTCGGTGAGCTTCTGCAGCGTCCCCACCCCGGAGATATCCCGCAGGCCCTCCAGGTCCTGCAGATGAAGATACGTAAGCTCCGGCGTTCCGGACAGGAACGAGAGATCGCTGACCGGAAGATAGCTGATGATCAGCTGCTGGAGCTTCGGACACCCGGCCAGGCCGGAGAGGTCCACATCTACGCCGCGGCCGTGTTCAAAAGTGGCGTGGAGCAGATTCGGCGGGGAGAAGCCGGACAGATCCGCCCTGCCCATGAACTCAAACTCCATCCGGACCTCCTCCAGCCGCGGGCAGTCGTTCAGCACGGAGTAGTCCTGCACGGGGCAGCGAAAGAGGTGGAAATACTGTACGGCGGAACCGGAGAGCCCGCTGATATCGCGGATCGTACAGTCCGCCATCTCCAGAAATTCCAGGTCCTTTTGGCCGCTCAGATCCGGCAGACGCTCCACGTCGGTCAAAACGAAGTCCACGCCCCGCAGATTCGGCATCAGTGTGAGAAATTCCAGGTCCTCCGGCGTCCGGGTGGTCATGGAGAGCTCGTGGCCGTCGTCGGTGCTGTACCAGCGCATGCCGTCGTCTTCCATGTTGTAGGTCGCCATGAAGCGGAAGTTCTCGATCTCGTCCTCCGTATAGTGATAGAACCCGTCGGCTATGAAATACACGTACAGGATCTCCGACAGGTCCTCCTCCGTGAGGCCCTGGGGGATGGAAATACCGGAAACCACGTTCCCCGCCATGGCGGGGACGTTTTTGTTCCGGACGGACAGCCAGATCAGCAGCCCCGCCAGGACGGCGAGCACAAGAGCCCCCGCCGTAAGGATCAGCGGCAGCCGGTTGTTCTTCTTCGGCAGGGCGGCGGCGATCCGCTCCGCGATCAGGGCGCTCTCCCGCCCCGCCGCCGGGATGATGTTCCGGGCATACAGGGCGTTTTTCAGCTCGTCCGGTACGGGCGCGGCGTCCAGCTGCAGGGGCAGCACGTTTTCCGCTCCGTCACCGAGAAGTCCCAGCAGCCGGTTTACGGCTTCCCCGTCGGCGTAAAAGTTCTCCGACAGAACGGCCAGCACCACGTCACTGCGCCGGGTTGACTCTCCCGCCTCCGCGGTCCGGAAGCCTTTGGCGCGCAGCTGTTCCAGCACTGGCTCCAGCGCGGCGGCGTCCTGGGGTGTATTCAGTATTCTGATCTCCCGTTTCATTTCGCGTCCCCCAAACGGTTAAAAATGGTCAGTTATCCTCGATCTCCAGATTGAAATGGTATTCCCGGCCCTCCAGGCTGGCAATGGCTTCCGTCATATCCCGGGATACCCGGACCGTTTCCAGGCCTTCCAGCTCCAGCAGCGGCGTCAGATCCGTCACGTCCGTCCAGCTGAGACAGATCTCCCTCAGCGAGGTCAGGTTCTGCGCGCCCCGGATGTCAGTGACCGGGACGGCGATCAGGTGCAGCCGCTGCAGATCGGGCAGCGCGAAGGCGGCGGAGACGTCCGTCAGCTCCGGCGCATTGATCACGCAGAGGTATTCCAGGGATTCCAGCGCCTGAACGCCGTTGAGGTCCCGCAGGGGCTGATCGATGAGCTCCAGTTCCCGGAGCCCGGTGAGGTCGGCAAGAACGCCCATGTCCGTGATCGTCCCCGGTCCGTATTCCTCCGGCTTTTCCTGTCCGAAGTCGAACAAGGTGTCCCCTGCCACGCCCAGCCGCTCCACCCGACGGAGGAGGGATTTGGGCAGGGTCTCCAGCTCCTCCAGGCCCAACAGCATCACGCTGCTGTCGAAGGGCTGCCAGCTCCCGTCCGGGTATTCCACGTCAAAGTCCTCGAAATTCCCGGCTTCCACCAGCTCCCCGGCCTGGTCCGCCACCTGGGGCGGCACGGTCAGATGAGGCCCGTGGAGGCGGTGCAGCGGCGAAAGGTCACTGATCCCGTCCAGACCTATCAGTTCCAGTACGTAATCCCGCCCGGCGTCCAGGCCGTCCAGGCAGGACAACTCCGTCAGCTCCTCGACGCTCTCCAGGTGCAGCGTCCGGACGTGAAGCCGGCTCAGATCGGGCACGGTATAGGTGCCGGTCAGCTTCAGCTCACCCAGATCCGTCCAGTCCAGGGCGGACCAGTCCGTCAGGCGCGGGCAGCCGTAGACAGACAGTTCCATCTGCTCCGGGCCGCCGGACAGCGCAGGCAGGCTTTCGATCCCGTCCAGGGAGGTCAGATACCGGCAGTCGTACAGCTCCAGCATGTCAAGCCGATAGGGCTTGAGCCCTTCCAGAGAGGTCAGATCGCCGTAGCGGATGCTCAAAATATGGATGTTCTCCGGCAGGCGGCTCAGATCCACGCCGGCGCAGTCATAAAGCATGAGGTCATCCACCTGCGCGTCCTGAATGTAGGGCAGCACCGCGGAGAAGTCCCCGCCCCGGTCCCCGAACTTGTTGGAAGGGTTTACGTGGAGATAGCCGAAATGCTTTACGTAAGCGAGCCCGGAGTAATCCCCGACGTTCCCGGCGAAGCCGAAACGGATGCTCTCGGCGTTGTCCGCCACACCCTCCAGGAAATCCATATCCCGCAGGTTGCAGCTGTACAGGCCGATATCCCGCAGCCTGGGGAGATCACGCATAAAGGAACCGTCCCGCACGGCGTCCGGATTGGTGTCGCACTGGAGAAAGATCTCCTCCAGACCGACGCAGCCGGCCACGGGCGAATAGTCCGTGACACGGGGGCACAGGTAGACCTCCAGATACCGCAGCTCCTTCAGCTCCGACAGCGCGGACACGTCCCGCAGCTCGCTCAGATACCTTAACCGCAGCTCCTGCAGCTTTCCGGCGTTGGCAAGAAAAGAGATATCCCGGAGGGGAAGCTGATTGTCCAGCATGCACACCCGCAGATCAGCGCACCCGGCCAGGGCGGAAAGGTCCATGGTCCGCAGGGCCGAGCCGTTGCTGATCCACAGGGTGTCCAGTTTCGGCGGGGCAAAGCCGGAAAAGTCTGCCCGAGCGGTGTTTTCCAGGTCGATATGGACGTAGCTGAGGTTATCGCACTCCGTCAGCGGGCTGAGATCCGTGATCGAGCCCGTGGTGTTGAGAACGTCGATGCCGTGGAGGGAGGGTCCGGCCAGCCAGGTGAGATCCGGGATCTCACAGTCTCCCAGGGTGACTTCCTCCAGGCACACCGAACCGCGCAGATCCGGCAGCCCCTCCGCGTCCACGGATACCAGCGACAGGTAAAGAGAGCGCAAGTTGGGGAGAAAGCGCAGGAACCGCAGGTCGTCGTAGTGGGTCATGGCATACTCGTGCCCGTCTTCCTTGTCGTAGTAATGGGGCCCGTTCTCCTGCCAGCTCCGGTAGGCAAATTCGTCCGCCTGGGGCCACATGACGGTCTCCACGGCGTTGCCGTTGGTGACGCCGATGACGGTGCGGGTGTCGTCCTCGGTGTACATCTCCAGCCGGTCGCCCACCACGACCACCACCCGGACGCGCTCCAGATCCTCCTCCGTCAGCCCCTCGGGCATGGCGACGTTCATGGCCGCTGCCTGGGCCATGACGGAGACGGCTTTTTTGTCCTGATTGGCCCGCCAGAGCAGAAGTCCCACCAGCGCTATGAGCGCCAGAGCCCCCGCCGTCAAAACCAGCGGCAGCCGGGTGTTCTTTTTCGGCAGCGCCGAGACGATACGCTCCGCGATCTGTCCCGGCTCCCGCCCCGCCGCGGGGATGATGTTCCGGGCGTACAGGGCGTTTTTCAGCTCGTCCGGGACAGGCGCAGCGTCCAGCTGTACGGGCAGTACCTTGTCCGCTCCCGCACCGATGAGGTCCAGCAGTTTTTTCTTGAGGTTTTCGTCCCTGTAAAAGTCTTCCGATAAGGCAGCAAGGACGACGTCGTTTTTCCCCGCCGCGCTTTCCTTCACGCGGAACCCGCGAAGAACGAGCTGTTCTTCGATGGGTTTGATCGCTTCTTCATCCGCGCCGCAGCAGAGCAGCCGGATCATCTTGCCGGTTTTCATGTCGATCCCCACCCCGCAGCGCTTCAGTTCAGCCGCAGCTCGAAGCTGTAGTCCTGCCCCGCGATGCTTGCTACGGCAGCGGCCATGCTTCGGTTGACGTCCACTTGCCGCAGGTTTTCCAGGCCGAGCAGCGGTGTGAGGTCCGTGATCTGATCCATCCAGCCGAGCCAGATCGACTCCAGTTCGGGGTGGTCCGCCGCGAAGGCGGCGAGATCCTCGTTGGTCTGCAGATCGCCCGCCGCGCCGATCCTGTAGATTTCGCAATCCGCCAGCGCAGGGATCCATACGGCCGGGTCGGCGTCGGTAAAGGCCAAGTTGGAAAGGACCCTTATCGTACCGATGGCCCGGAAATCTTCTTCGTCCAGATCCAGCTCGTTGGCGTCCAGCTGGAAGCCGCCGTCCTCGCAGGCAAAAGAGAAGTCTCCCTGCGCCAGCGGCGTAAGATCGTCCACCCTCGTATCGGAGATCCCCAGACTGCACAGCTTCGGCAGGTTCTGGACGCCCTGGATCGAGTCGATCCCCGTCCCGTTGAGACTGACGTTGCGCAGCTCCTGCAGCGTGAAGAGCGCCGAGGCGTCGGTAAGCGCCGGGCAGCAAACGGCTTCAAATCTCTCAAGTTCCGAAAAAGCCTGGATCCCGCTCAGATCCTCCAGCGGCTGGCCGTACAGACACAGCTCCCGCAGTCCGGTCAGAGCGGAGAACATGCTCAGATCCTTTACCACGCCCTGGCCGCACTCGATGGCCGTCGCATAGTCTCTGTCCCAGCGCTGCATCATAAATCTGGGCCGGTCGTTCTCATACTCTACCCACAGGTTCGCGTCGGTGGCGTCGATCACCCGGTCCCCCACGATACAGACGCTGCTGACGTGCCTCAGCATGGCCTCGGGCATTGTCTCCAGCTCCTCAAGGCTTTGCAGAACAAAAACGTTCATGTTATCGTCCCAGCCGCCCCGGGGGTACTCCACGGCGTATTCCCGGAAATTGCCGGCATCGACCAGGTCCTCCGCCTGCTCCGCCAGCTGGGGCGAGACCGTCAGCCGGGTGCCATGGTAGGCGCGCAGCGGTTCAAGGCTGGTGATTCCGTCCATCCCCACGAAGGCGAGATTGTACGGGAGCCCGGTATCCAGTCCCTCCAGGAAGTCCAGACTGTCCACGTCGCCCACGCTGTCCACCCGCAGGCCGGTGAACACCAGGTCGGTGAAGTCGGGCAGCGTATAGCCGCCGATGATCTGCAGCGTCGTCAGCTTCATGCCCTGCAGAGCGGTCCAGTCGTACAGCCGGGGGCAGTTAATGATCTCCAGCTGACCGGCGCCGGCGCCGATCCGGGTCTGGTTTTGAAGTCCCTCCAGCGACCGCAGGTTGAAGCAATCGTTCAGGGTAAAGCTCAACGCGCGCCAGTCCTCCGGCATGGAAGAGAGGTCCGTGATATCGCAGCGGTCCAGCTCCACGGACTGGCTGACGGCGGGCAGGATCGACAGGTCCACGTCGCTGAAGCGCCGCAGCCGCAGCGTGTTGATGGAAACGTCCTCCGCCAGATGGGATACGATCTGCTCCAGCGTCACTGCGTAGTCGAGATCGAGTACCAGCGAATCGTATCTCCGGAACGCCTCAAGGCCCGAAAGATCGCCGACCTCTCCGTCGAGGTCCAGGGAAAAACTGGGGCGGTTTTCCGCGATCTCCCGCAGGAAACCCAGATCGGACAGATATACGTTAGAAAGCCGGAGACTCCGCAGCCGGCTCATCCCGGCCAGGTCCGCGCTTGAAATGGCCGTTCTGTCCCATCTGCTCCAGAATTCGAAAGATTCCAGGGCGGTGCAGCCCGCCAGGGGCTCGAGGTCGGTAATACCGCAGCCTCCGATCAAAAGGTCCTTCAGATTCTGCAGACCGCCCAGCGCGGAAATATCCCGCAGCTCGCCCATGCCTTCCAGGCGCAGCTCGGAGAGCTTCTCCGCGCCGCTCAAAAAGCTGAGGTCGGTGACGGCGGGCATTCCTGTCAACTCACAGATCGTCAGCTCTTTACAGTTCCGAAGGCCGGAGAGATCCAGCTCCTGCACATCGTCGGCGGAGTTGATCCAGAGCCGGTTGAGCCGTTCCGGTGCGAACCCGCTCAGATCCGCCTGTCGGCAATTGGACAGGTCGATGTGGACGTTCCGCAGCCGCTGACAGGTGGACAGGGGACTGAAATCATGGACCGAGCCAGAGCTGTTGCAGAATTCTATCCGGTTGATGTTGGAGCCCGCCACCCAGTTCAGGTCCGGGATGACGCAGTCAAACACGAACAGGTAATTGAGCATGTGCAGCTTGCTCAATTCGGGCAGCTGCTCGGCCTCCACCTCGGCCAGGATCAGCGAGCGCAGGTTGGGCATCAGCTCCACGAAGCTCAGATCGTAGCTTGTCAGAGTGTATTCGTGCCCGTCCTCTTTGCTGAACCAATGGGGGCCGCCGTCGTAATAATCCCGGGAGGCAAAGGTATCCATGTCGGGCAGGGGGCCGTCGATCCGCTCGTCGGAATAAAACTCCGCTTGCTCTCCCACGATGATGACCACCTGGATCTTCCGCAGCTCTTCCTCGGTCATTCCGTAGGCCACCACGGGGCTCTCCGGCTCCGCCATCACGGGCTCGGTCTCCTCGCTCTTCCGGGAACCGTTCCAGATCAGCAGCCCCGCCGCGACCGCAAGCACCAGGGCCGCCGCGCTCAAAAGCACCGGGAGATGGCGGTTTTTCTTCGGCAGCGCCGAGACGATCCGCTCCGCGATCTGGGCGCTGTCCCGTCCCGACGCGGGGATGATGTTCCGGGCGTACAGGGCGTCTTTCAGCTCCTTCGCCACCGGCGCGTCGTCCAGCTGCAGGGGCAGCACGCTGTCCGCACCGGCGGCCAGACAGTCCAGCAGCCTCTTCACCGCCTCGCCGTCGGCGTAAAAGTGCTCGGACAGGGCCGCAAGGATCACGTCGTTTTTGCCGAATCCGGTCTCCTCGGACACCGATAGGCCCCGGGACCGCAGCTGTTCCAGCACCGGGACGAGAAGCGCCCGGTCTTCCGGCGTGAAAAGAAGCTTGATTTTTCTGCTCATGTTTCTTCCTCCCCGTGCGTTGAGTTCATTGATCCGGCGTGAGGATCACCGTAAACGCCGCGTCCCCGCTCCAGCGAAGGGGCAGCATATCCCGGCTCACCGTCACGGTCTGCAGTCTCGGCATGCCGTCAAGCGCCGTAAGGTCCCGCACCGCCGTGTGCTCCAGATGCAGCGTGTTCAGGCTGGGCATGTCTCCCAGCTGGCCGACGTCCGAGATGGGGCTGCAGGCAAGGCTCAGCTCCTGCAGCATCGTAAGCTGCCGCAGCCCGGAAAAGTCTGCCATCGGCTGCTTGATCAGCGCCAGCTTCTCCAGCCCCACGGCGTACCGCAGCAGGCTCATATCGCTCACTCGGCCCTCTATGACCGGAGCCATATTCACCCGGCAGGTCCCGTCCGGGTCAAAGGAGACCACGTGAAGCCCCCTGATGAACATGTTTCCGCAGAAATACAGTTCCTTGATCTCGGCCAGCTGCCAGCGGTATACGTTCTCGTCGGGTCCGAGATCCAGCGCCTGGCGGATGGCCCGCTCCTGCTGGGTATCGGGGAAGCTGATGGCGAAATATTTCTCCGCCTCGCCGATATCCACCGTCGGCACCGGGGTGGGCTCGGCCGTGGGAGCGGGAGTCTCCGTGACAACATCCGGCCGGTATCCGGGGTCCAGCCGCCCGGCGGCCAGTGCGCCCAGGACTCCCGCCGCGGCAAGGAAGAACAGCAGCGAAGCCGCCAGGCCCAGGGCCCGCCAGGGGATCTTTTCCACCCAGGAGACGCGGAACCGGCGGGGAACGAAACCCGACTTCAATATAGCCTCGGCCCGCTCCTCCGGCGTGTTCAGCAGCGGGATGAACTGCCTGTCGTCCAGCAGCTCCCGCCAGCGGGGCTCCACGTCCACGTCCTCCAGCCTGACCACCAGAACGGGCTTGCCCAACCGGGCGGCGGTGCGGATCTCGCTGTAACAGTTGGGGGATTCCATGGCCCGGGCCGACAGGAAAAAGACCACACGCTCGCAGCTTTGCATATGCTGGGCGATATTGGCCGGCCAGTCGCTGCCGGCGGGGATGCCCTCGTCGTACCACAGGCGGTATTTCTTTTCATGCAGGATGCGGATGGTGTCCACCACCGCGTCGGACTGGCGGTGGGCATAGCTGATGAAGAGGAACGCCCGGGCGCCCTCATAGGGCCTGAAAAACCGGCTCATTTCCCATTCCCCCCGCTAAGTTCAACGATATACTCCTCCGGCAGTTCCGTGTCCGCCGTGACAGCGTCCTGCGGCAGCCGGATCCGCTCCAGCGCCGGGAGCTCCGAAAGCTCTTCCCAGTCCTCCGGAATGCCGTCCAGCGAGAGGAGCGTCACCGAAGAGGCCAGCTCCTCCGTGATGGAGCCGCCCCCGGCGGCCCGGCGCATGGCGGCGAGGATCACGGGGTCGGAAAACGTGACCTCGTCGACGATCTTCGGCTGAAACCAGTGAAAATACCGCACGCCCACGAAGGCCGTGACCGCCAGGATCAGCGCCAGGACCAGGAAGGTCCGTGTCAGCGTCCGCATATAACCATCCGAGTCTATATGGCCCGGCTCGCCGATGATATCCTGGGAGAAGCCCTCGGCGCGGATGATGGCGCTCTCCAGGTCCTCCTCCCTGGTATGCTCATAGAGCGGAACGTGGGGAACACTCTCCCGCAGTCCCATTTTCAGCCGCCGGTCCGCTCCGTCCGGGTCCAGGCACAGGATGGGCCGGCCGTATTTCTGGTTGACCAGCACGCTGCTCTTGATATCCTGATCGGCGCAGGCCGCGTCCGTAAGGTACAGCAGCGTCAGCGCCGCGCCGCCGGCACGGCGCTGGCGGCGCAGCAGCTCTTCCGCGCTGCCCGCCGGACCCACGCTGTACCAGACCCGGCAGCCCCGGTTGACCAGCAGCCGCATCAGCTTCCATACTCTGCTCCGGTCCCCGTCGGCAAAGGCAAAATACAGGTAAGGCTCGTCCCCCTCATAGGGGGGCGCTTTTTTCATCCAGTTTCTCACGGCCGCGTCCTCACAGCCGATAGAGCCGCAGACCGTCGAACTTTTTCAGCAGCAGGAGCATGCTGTTGAAGGGCTTCCAGTCCTTGTCCTGATCCTCGTCCGACAATGAGAAAAAGTGGAGCTTGACCTCCTCGCTGGAGGGGTCGCCGTCCATGGCCAGGGCGTGGCAGCGCAGCTGCTCCCGGAGGGCCTTGCGGGCCGCGGGATCGTCTGTGTCCAGAGGCAGGGTCTCATACTCCGTGCCCCGGCGCCAGCCCATGGAGATATGCTCCCGGACCCAGCGCTCGTGCTCCATGGGGGCGATGACCGTCATCTGCTCTTCCCCGAAAGCCGTGACCATCTCATAGTCCACGGGCCGGTCGGTGTAGAAGCAGCCCAGGGCGTTCAGATAGCGGCTGAAGCTCTTGGCGCGGTTGATGCCGGAGATCTGGTATTCCAGGGATTGGGCGGCGAAATACTCCTCCAGCTCCTCCGCCGTGGTGTCGGCGGGCTTGTTCCGGCCTCGAAGGGCCACGGCGAAATCATACAAATGCAGGAAGTTGCTGTCGGAGAGATAGGTATGCTTGCTCCGGCGGTCCACCGCCCGCACGTCCGGCGTGATGAACAGGGGGATATCCGCGGTATCCACGATCTTTTCGATGTCTGCGGTGAAGCGCTGCTCCTTCTCGGCCATGTCGCTGTACGCCTTCAGCCGGGGAGGCTTGCCCTGGCAGCCGCCCTCCTCCCAGGCCACATACTTGACCCGGAAGGCGTCGATCTTGGGCTGCTCGCTCTGATCGTAGTAGTACGTCGCCTTTACGGCGCCGCCGCTGAAATCGAAATCCACCGCCATGGGGTGCAGCTCCGAGCGGGAGTTTCGGCCGTAGGCCGTCCGATCCCAGCACTGCAGCTCGTCGCAGATCATCAGCATATAGGCCAGAGGGTGCAGCCCCATGGACAGGGGCTGCTTGCATTTTTCCCTGTCCTTGTAAAAGGCGATGGAGAATTTAAACAGGCTGTTGTGGAGCATGATGGCGGACAGGGCGTCCACGTGCAGCGCGGTAAGGTTCTCCGCCCCCAGTTCCTCCTCCAGTTCCCGATAGAGCCGGGAGGCGCTGAAAAAGGCGTGGTCCATGAAGTAGCCAAAGCGGTCCGGGGCCACGGGCTTCCGGTCCAGCACGTCGGCCATGTACTCTTCGGTGAAGCCATAGGCCTTTCCCAGCTTGGCGGTGATGTCGTGGGCCAGCAGATGGCTGGTGGTGGCGAAGCGCACGCCGTATAGCTTTTCAAAATGGTCCTGCGCCGCCTCGTTCAGGCCGGTCATGGCCTCCACGGAGTGATAGGCAAGATACAGGCAGCCCTTGCCCCGCTCCTGCTTGTCCACCTCGAAATAGGAGAGCACCTGCTCGAAGGGGATCTCAAAGGGATAGCCGATATCGTGGAACAGGGCCGTGAGCCCCCAGAACTCCAGAAACAGGTTGGCGGCTTCGGCGGAGCGCTTCGGATCCTCCTCCCCGCCCTCCAGCCGGTAGAATTTTGCGAAGGTCCGGCGGTATACCTCGTTGGTCTCGTAGATGGCCAGGCCAAGGGCAAAGACGTACACCGAGTGGGAATAGTGGTCCCGGTGCTTCATCAGCAGCGAGCTGCCGTTGGACTCATACTCCGAGAGCAGCTCCACCATCTGCTTGGACTTGCCGTAGCGGCCCAGGAACATTTCCAGATAGCAGTAATACACCGTATAGGCGTCCTCGGCCACGCCGGAGTCGATGAACGCCTCCAGCGCCCGCTCCAGACACAGCCGGTCCAGGTCCATTTCCATGTTGTAGGGGATCTGTCCGGCAGCAATGCTGGTGCCCCGGTAAACGCCGCTGCTCTCCTCCTCCGCTTCGATCTCCGGATCGAAGAGCAGGCCCTCGCAGCGTTCGTGCAGAAAGCGAAGGGCGGCGGATTTCAAGTCGTTTCTGTTGGCGGGGTTTTCATACAGCGTCGGCTGGGCGGGCCCCACGTCGGCGCCGAACCGCGCCAGATTCGTCCGACGCATCTTCTCCAATGCGGTGTACGGCATACTTCACGCTCCTCTTTTATAATGCATGGTTTTTTGCTTATAAAATGACAGTTTATTATATCATGCTTCGTTTTTCACAGCAACATGGGAAAGGAGAAAAAAGACGTCCCCGGGTAAAAAAACAGACCCGGGATCTCCGCTTTGGGCCGGTTTTGCTGTTTTCTCCTGTGCTATAATTCAAAAAAAGGGTGAAAAAAGCGTGGGGCTGAAACTATTTGACAGACAGCCACAATACTATAAGTGATGATCATCAAAAACGGTACCGAGGCAGGTGATAACGTGGACGAGAGACGCGCCCTGCGTGGCCTTACACAACATAACGAAGCAGCTCTCGCGTGGTTCATAGAGCGGTATGCTCCTTACGTCAATACCATCGTTTTCAATATCATAGGCAAGACAATGTCCATCGGAGACGTTGAGGAAGTATCTTCAGATGTGTTCCTCGTTCTGTGGAAGAATGCGGACAGAATACGTCCGGGAAAGGCGAAAGCCTATCTCAGCGCCATTGCAAGAAATATGGCAAAAGACAGGCTTCGGAAAGCAGGTCAGGACCTGCCGCTGGAAGAAGATACGCTTGGATCCTCTGCTATAAACATTGAACACGATGTGGAAGTACGGGAACAGGCCAGGCTCGTAAACCAAGCCATGCTGAATATGGATCATCCGGACAGGGAGATATTTCTTCGTCACTATTATTACTGCCAGCCTCTTTCGCAGATTGCTGAGGAAATGGAAATCAACCTTTCCACGGTCAAAACACGTTTGCGAAGAGGAAGAAGCAAGCTGAAAGATGAATTAAGGAAAGGGGGCTTCTGCGATGAAGATATCTGATTTGCTTGACCTCATCGAAGACGATTCTGTTCCGATCCGGGAAAAGAACATCATAGCCTCCGAGCGGATTATGGAGGCAGCCATGACGAAAATTCATGCAGAAGAAGACAACTATCCCGTGAGAAAGGGAATGCGCAGAGGTACCGCCCTGGTGATACTTGCCGCGGTCTTGCTCGCGTTTTCAGTAACAGCATTTGCCACAGGACTGATTGACCGCATCGTGAGATGGGATGGTTCACAAGTGGAGGAGCCGTCCGCTACGCCGATGCCAACGGCTATCCCTGAAGCATTCCCGTTGGAGGAAGCGGAAAACCAGGCGATCAGCGAGGCTCTTGCCGAAAACCGGGGGCGGGACCTCGTCATTGCGAGATTCGGCGAGAAGGGCGGCTGCCCCGATCGGATCGAAATTCTTTCCTCCGCGGACCAACTGAAGGCTTTGATAGAAGAAAAGGATTCTCCCCTCATCATTCCGCTCAGCATACCGGAAGGCTATGCTTTTTCCCGGGGATTTGTAACCTATGAGCTGGGCGCGGGCTTTTCTTATGAGCTGACGTCCTCCGAAACACAGGACAACGGTCTTGTGATCGAGCGGTATGACGCCCCGGAAGAGGGAGACTTTATCAGCGGATACACCCTGGTTTTTGCCAATGCTGCCGGCGATGAGCTGGCGGTATACGGAACGCTGGCAGAGAACTCGGAAAGTGCGACTTTTGGGTATATGGACGGCGATACGGTCAAGCCCCTGGATATGGAAGGGATGGACGACGCCCTGGTGATCGAATACCCGGAGTACACGGCGCTGTTTATGCGGAAAGCCTTGGGAAGGCCGATTTCCTATGTATTCCCCTTGGCGATGCTTCGTGAAGAAGAGGATCCGGTCAACGCATTTGATGGGATCATATATGAAATCACTTCCACAGCCTGTGACGGAGATACGATCCTGTCTCTCCCGGTTTTTTAACAGAAAAAACTGACCTGCCGCTTTTGCGGCAGGTCAGTTTTCTTTGCAGCTGTTCATGTCGGACAAATGTCCATATCGTTTTCTGATTTTTCTTGCGAGGACCCGCCCATTGCCCGGGTCTGCTTTCATTTTTCTTTTTCGTCCTCCCAGCCCTGCCAGACCGGGTGACCGGGGTATTTTTTGGCCTCTTCGTCCCCCCGGAGGACCCGGAGGGCGCCTGCGGCCAGGGCCTCCTGCTCCACCTCGCCGGGGTAGGTATAGATCGGGGCGATCCAGCCGCAGTGGCGGCGGATATCCTCCACCAGATCGTCGAAGCGCAGCAGCCCGCCGGTAAGCAGGATGGCGTCCACCTTTCCCTCCAGCACGGCGGCCATGGCGCCGATGTACTTGTTGATCTGATAGACCATGCCGTTCCAGACCCGGGCGGCCTTGGGGTCCCCGGCTTCCATCATGGCATGGATCTTGTCAGAATCGGAGGTGCCGAAGTGGCTGACGAAGCCGCCCGTGCGGGTGCAGAGCTTGCGCACCTCCGCCAGGTCCTTGTCCTGGCAGTATTCCAGCACGTCGTACACGGAAACGGAGCCGATCCGCGTGGGCGTATAAGGGCCGTCCCCGCCGGCGGCGTCGTTGCAGTCGATGATCCGACCGTGCTGATGGGCGGAAATGGAAATGCCGCCGTCGATGTGGCAGACCACGTAGTTGGCGTCCCGGTAGCGCACGCCGTGCAGCTTGGAGTGGTGCATGGCCACCCCCCGCAGATTCAGCGCGTGCATGTTGGTGTGGCGGTTCACGCCGCTGATGCCCGTCATCCGGGCCATGTCGCACAGCTCGTCCAGGCAGGGCGGGTCTCCCATGAAGGCGCGGCCGCCGTATTCCCGCTGCAGCTCCCGGGCCAGCTGGACCCCCAGATTGGAGGGGTGCTCCATGCCGCCCTTGCCCGCGGCGGTGTCGGCAATGAGCAGATCGTCCACCTCATATACGCCGCTGCTCACCGGATAGCAGCTGCCGCCCCGTCCCACGATGGCGTCCACGCCGGTAAGGTCGATTTTTTCCTTCTTCAGAAAATCCATGATCACCTTCTTGCGGTAGGGCAGCTGGGCGTTCACCGTGGGATAGCGCAGCAGCTCGGAGGCGTCGTGGAATACCTTGTTCTCGATAAGCTTGTCCATGTTCTCGAACAGCGCCAGCTTGTCCGAGGTGGACCCCGGATTGATCACAAAAATCTTGTATTTTTCTTTCACGTCAGCAGTATCTCCATGATTTGATTATACAGCTTTTCCGCGTCCTGCCGGAAGTTCTCTTCGATCTTCTCCGCCCGGGACTCGCCGCCGCAGAGGAAGCAGGCGTCCATGATCTCTCCCGCCCCGTCGGACAGGGCAAGGTGCACCCGGCAGCCCTGGGGGGTATCCTCATGCTCGGCGGTGATCATGGCCCGGCGGCGCATGCCCTCCGCCACCGGGGCCAGCTGTTTGGCCAGCCGGGAACGCAGGGTGTACGGGAGGCTGGTCTCCACGATCTGGCAGTTGCGGCTCCCCTTCTCCGTGATGCGGTAGGAATAGCCGCTGCGCTCCACGTGGCCGCTGTCCTCCAGCTCGGCAAGGCATTCGGCGTACTCAAAATAGCCCACGGCTCCGTCCGCCAGGGCCAGGTTCGCCAGCGTCTCGCCGTCAACCGTGTCGGGCAGCCGGTCCAGGATGAACAGGATCAGGATCTTGATGTCCAGCTTTTCCTGCATGGGATGGAATCCTTCCATTCTTCTCCACGCTCCCTTCTCCTGACGATTATATTGCTTTTTTCCCGCCGCGTCAATCCGCATCACATTCTTTGCCCCCGTGCCATACACTGTAATGACCATTTGTAAAAGGAGGCGTCGTCATGGCAGACAGGGTTTTGCCCGGGCCGGTGGACAGTTCGGCCCTCATTCGCGAAGCCGTTTGCGTGCATACCAAAAAGATCTATTCCAGCTGCCGGGATAAGGACTGCGTGGAGGATCTGCGGGTCTTCCCCGCCGAGTCGTCCCAGCCTTACATAGATACGGCGTTCAGCATCCGTCCCCGCAGCGCGGAGCTGCTGTACGCCGGGGTGGACGTGGAGGAGATCAGCTTCAACCGGGGCTACTACACCGTGGACGTGACGTACTACTACCGGGTCCGGGGCGAGTGCGTCCCCGGCGGACAGCTGATCACCGGACTGTCGGTGTTCACCAAACGGTGCATCCTCTTCGGCAGCGAGGGCAGCGTAAAGGTCTATTCCTCCGACGGAGAGATCACCACCCAGGCCGATCAGCCGGTAGGCGTGGTGGAGGCGGTAGACCCCATCGCCCTGTCCATGCAGTTGACGGACAGCGCCGTTCCGGCCGGCGGAGACCTGGTGCCGGAGATCCCGCCCTCGATCCTGGCGGCCTTCGGGGAGGATCTTGTGTTCACCGGCGCTGCCCGGCTGTGGTACACCACGCTGGGCCAGTTCTCCCTGGTGCGTCTGGAGCGGGACAGCCAGCTGGTGATCCCGGTCTACAACTACTCCTTCCCGGAAAACGAGTGCACCGGGGCCGGGGAAGACGACCCCTGCTCCCTCTTCGGCCGCATCCGCTTCCCGGTGGAGGAATTCTATCCCCCCGACAGGATCGAACAGAACGAAAGCTACCGTGGTCTGCTGCAGTAAGCGGACAAAAGGACCGCCGTTCCCTTTTTCAGGGAACGGCGGTGCATTTTTAAGTTCAGTCCGCTTTCCGTACCACGGCGTACATCATGACGTCGAACTCCGGTTCCACGGCGGTCACGCCCTCTTCCACCCGGGCAAGCCCCGCCCAGGAGAGCTCCTTCTCCCATGTGGGAAAACTAACCATCCGGCAGGAGGTGGCGGCGACGGAGATCGTGCCGCCTTCACATGCCCGCTCCCGGAGCTCGAAAGCCTCCCGGATATCGCTTTGCCGCTCCGCGGTCCCGTCGCCCATGGTGCACAGCAGAGCCAGGCCGTCCTCCGTAAGGTGCTCCCGGACGAAACGGTAAAACCCTTCCCGGTCCTCCGGCAGGACAAGCATGTGCAGCACCGCCACGGCGTAGATGAACCGATACCGCCCCGGCAGAGCGCCCTTCACCGCGTCCAGGAGCTGAAAACGGTCGGCCCGGTCCGGCGCCAGGAGCCTGCAATAGTCCACCGCCTCGGGGGAAACGTCTGTGGCCAGCAGGTCATATCCCCGCTCCAGCAGGGGGATAGCGTCCCGGCCCTCCCCGCAGCCCAGCTCCAGGATGGGCTGCTCCTGGCCGACGCCGTATCGGTCCAGGATCTCTCCCACCAGCGCCGTAGGCTCGCCGCCCATCCAGCGGATGCCCCGGGCGTGGGCGGTTTTGTATCGCTCGTCATAGGCTTCGTAATACCTTCTCTCCGGCATGAACGCTCCCTTTCCCGCGCATAGACAGACCGGACCGCATTCCATGCGGTCCGGTTTCTTTTCACTGTGTATTTTGAGATGCTTTTCTCGTGACCGTCAGGCTGTTCGACGTCCCGTCCGGGACGATGGCGAGCGGTTCTGTGCTCTCCGGCTCACTTTCCGTTTCCGGCTCGGACAACGCCGCCCGGGAATACTCGCTCTGGTCCGGGAAGATTCCGTAGCCCACGATGGTCGGGTCGTGGATGTCATACATGAACACGGCGACGGTGGGGCCGTTGTTCCCCTCCACCGTCAGCAGGGTGTTGTTCATCACACCGGTGACCACGCCAACGTGGGTGGGCGTGCGTCTTCTGGTTTGAGAAAAGAACACCAGATCCCCGGGCTGAGGCGCGTAGTCGTCCCAGCAGAACTTGAACCGGTCGCGGGAACGCAGCCATTCCACCATGCGCGCCACGCTGGCCGACTGGAGCATGGCCTCCTTGGGGACCCCTGCGTAGTTCAGGCAAAAGGATACGAACATGGCGCACCACGCGCCGTAGGGGAAACCGAACCAGGCGCCGTAGCGGGTATAGCTCTGACGGACGCCATCCTCGACGATAAAGTTTTCCCGACTGGCTGTATAGCCAAGCTGACTGAAAACCACGTTGAGGAAATCCTGATTCCAGTCGCCGGTGAATTCCATGTTCACGAACAGCAATTCCCAGTCCCGGGCCGTTTCCACATCAGCTCTGTGGTTTCCGACTATATCAATCTGGTCCCCGGTCTGCGCATCGTCCGTCTCTTCGCCTGTTTCTTCAAGTTCATCGGACCCGTTGTCCCCGGCAAGATCATCCTGGCTCGAGCTGCCCTCTTCCCCCGTCTCCTGTCCTTCGGTGTCCTGGGGGGCCGTCGGCGATTCGATCTCCTCCTGCGGGTCCTGCTCGGGCGATGTTTCCGTGGGATCCGAAGTGGGAGGCGTTTCGGTCGGGGTCTCCCCCGGTTCGGGCACGGCGGGCTCGCCAGTCTCGTTTCCCACAGGGGAATCGGAGTGCTCCTTCCCCTCGCCCTTGTCAAGAAGCGCCCGGCGCATGACCCGGTCCGGCGCCATGCCTGCTCCGGCTCGGCCGGGCAGAAGGTCCTTTGTCCCTGTTCCCCGGACACCTGCCGAGGAAAACAGCAGCAGAGCCGCCAGAGCCAGCGCGATGCGGCTGCGTAGGCGGGAAAGGATTTTTCTCTTGCGTTCCGGCCGGATCTGTATCAACGCCACTTACACCACTTTCTAAAAATACATTTAATTTATTATGGAATTTGCTCTATCTATGCTATTATACAACAAATCTGCATGGTTTACAATAATTATTTTCGTTTTTTTCATGCAAAAAACCGCGTCCGGAGATCCCGGACGCGGTTTTTCCATATGGCTTTAGAGTCATCGCTTGAGCGGCGGCGCGGTGTGGCACTGGCCGTGGAGAGCGCAGTTCTCACAGCTGCAGCCGCAGGAGGTCCTCCCCTGCCGCCGGTCACGGCGCATTCCGGCCAGGATCAGCGCGACTGCGCTCAGCAGAACCAGCGCGACCAGGACAGTTCCGGCGTTGGCGGTCAGCCAGGCGATCATTTGAAGTTCCTCCTCTCTGTCCGATCAGCTTTTGACGGTGAGCCGGTCGGCCTCTTTGTAGGGCTTGAAAAGCTGCCACAGGAGCAGCGCCAGCAAAATCAGCGCCGCGATCAGACCGATCGGCTCCATCCCGCCGGCAAACACACGGCCCAGCTGCCAGACGATCAGCGCGATCACGTAGGCGAAGCCGCACTGGTAGGCAATGGCGAACCAGGTCCATTTGCGGCTGTTCATCTCGCGCTTGATAGCGCCGATGGCCGCGAAGCAGGGGGCGCAGAGCAGGTTGAAGATCATGAAGGCGAAGGCGGCCAGCTTTCCGTGTCCGCCGGAGAAGGCGTTGAAGTCCTCGGCCACCCGATCCCAGATCTGGTCGCCGTTCTCCTCCAGCTCTTCCTCGCCGTCGTTGTCGTCATAGGCGTACATGATGCCGAAGTTCGCTACGACCTCTTCTTTCGCCACCAGGCCGGTCACGGTCGCGGCGGTGGGCTTCCAGTCGCCGAAGCCCAGGGGCTTGAACACGATGGAGGCAGGCTGTGCGATACGGGCCAGGATGGAATCGTCCATGGGCTC
>JAFSZH010000045.1 GCA_017455685.1 Oscillospiraceae bacterium | reverse complement strand
GTCAATTTCAAGACCTATACCAATTCCATTTGGGACAAGAAAACGCGCGAAACGCCCATAGAGAAGAGGACTGTCTTTTACGGGACGCATCCTGCGATCATAGAGATAGAGGTCTTTGACATGGTGCAGAAAATCCGGCAGCAGCGGCACCGCAGGACAAAAACGGGGAAATCCAACATGTTTTCCGGTCTGGTATTCTGTGCAGACTGCAAAGCAAGGATGTACTACTGTACCACCAGTTACTTTGAAGAGCGGCAGGATCACTTCGTCTGCGGCAACTACCGCAGCAATACGGGATCTTGCTCAGCGCATTTCATCCGCGCCGTTGTTCTGGAACAGTTGGTCTTGGAACACATACAGAATTTGATCTGGTTTGTCCTTCACAATGAGGCGTATTTCCGGGCAAACATGGAACGGCTGCACCAGATGCGAGCGGAGGAAAAGCTTCACACGATGCGCAAGGAGCTTGCGAAGGGCGAAAAGCGGATTCAGGAACTGGATCGCCTGTTCATCCATCTGTATGAGGATCATGTCACCGGTAAAGTGAGCGACGAGCGTTTTGCCATGATGAGCCGGAATTACGAGGACGAGCAGCAGGCGCTGAAAACGGATATGGAACAGCTACGGCAGGACATTGAAGCACAGGAACAGAAGAATCAGGACTTGGAACTGTTTATCCAGAAAGTGAAGAAATATGAGGATTTGGAAGAGCTGACTCCATACGCCGTGCATGATCTGATCAAGGCGATCTACATCGGGGCGCCGGACAAGAGCAGCGGCAAGCGTCATCAGAGCATCCATATCCAGTATGATCTTGTGGGTTTTATCCCGCTGGATAAGCTGATGAAACAGGAAATGGCATGACTCGAAGATCATGCCATACCTGCCATTTTGAATAAAACTTTCTTACGAGCCCCCGCCTAAAGGGAAGAGCTTTTTTATTTCCGTTTTTTTCGGCTTCGAAAGAGGAGGCAGATCGCCAGCAGACCCGCCACGCCGCCCGCCACGATGCGGATCACAAGCCGTTCGGTCTCTTTTATACGGGCTTCCTCGGCGGCCCGGGCTTCCTCCTGCCGCCGCTGTTCCTCGCGGGCCCGCTCCGCTTCCTCGGCGGCGAGCCGCTGGCGTTCCGCTTCCTCGGCGGCCCGCTTGGCCTCCGCCTCCGCCCGGGCGGCCTCCTCGGCGGCCTGCCGCTCCAGAGCCTCGTCCCTGGCGGCAGCCAGTTCCTCCTGCAGTGCCGCGTCGGCGATGCGCTGATCCACAGACTGGGTGTATTCCGCCAGCCGCTCGGCCAGTCGGCCGATCAGCGTCATGGCGTCGTAGACGTTATAGGTCATGACCACCAGAAGAAAGGGCGTATCCGTGTAAATGATGCCGGCGGTGTGGAGATAGTTTTCCCCGCCGCCGTATTTCTGGGCCACGTCGTATCTCCCTTCCAGCTCCTGACGGAAATACTGACCGGGGTTGGCCTCCAGCATGCAGTCGATCACGTTGGGGTAGAGCTCGGAGCGGCAGTACAGCTCGTTCAGCACGGACAGCATGAACCGGGCGGAGACAGAAAAGCTCTCGTAATAGACCTCCGGCAGCGTCTCCTCCCGGACCCCGGCCATCCGGGCCTGGGCGGTACGGGAATTTCGGAACGAGCCGTAAAAATCGTTTAGATAGCCCACCATGACCTCTGCGATCTCATTTTCCGAATAGGTCAGCGCACGCTGCTCCACGGCGTTCACGTCGTAGCCGTATACCTGTCCGTCCTGGTCCAGGATGCCCTCGTGTACCTGATTGGCGATCAGCATCACCAGCGGCAGCTTATACAAACTGGCGGAGCCAATGAACTCGTCCGGGTTGTAAAACCAGGTCTCTCCGGTGCCGGTATAGCAGTAACCGAGAGCAAAGGTCTCCCCCGGGTTGTTGCGGGGGACGTAGAGCTGCTCCACGATGCTGCTCAGCTCCGCCGGGTCCAGCACGCTTTCCGCGGCTTCTGCCTCCGGGGGCGGAGAGACGGCGTCCCCGGAGGCAAGAGCGGAAACGGCGAAAAGCCGGAGCATCAGCGCCGGCAGCAGCAGCCATATCCACATCATCTTTTTACCCATGGGGCACGCATCCTCACGCATAGTGGTATCGTCCCATATCATAGCACATTTCCCATGCGCTCGGCAACCCTTGCTTTTGTCCGGGGGATTTGGTAAAATATAGACATACAAATATGAGAGGAGAACACCTATGGAACAGAAGAGCTTTACCGTCAACGGCATGGGCTGCGCCAACTGCGCGGCCAAAGTCAGAGCCGCTCTGGAAGCGGTTCCCGGCGTGGCGAAGGCCGAGGTGGACCACGCCGCCAAAAAGGCCGTGGTGACGCTGGCCGAGGGGGCCGCAGTGGCGGACGAGACGCTGAAGGCAGCCGTCAACGCCCTGGGCAGATACACTGCCGAATAAGCTGCGGGCAAAAAAAGGAAAAGCAAGTGATCCGACTGTATTCACCGGCCCGGACGGAGCGGCTTCTGGACGGGCTTTCTCCGCGTCTCCGGGAGGCGTCGGAACGATACGGCGTTCCCGAGGCCTGCCTCCGGGCGGTTTTGTACCAGGAAATGACTCGAATGGACGTGCTGGACCTGCCCGCAGACTGGCTGGTGAGCCTTCGCCACCGGCTTTGGCGGCTGCGCCGCAGCTCGCCGGGCGGGAGAGAGCTGCCCCCGGGGAAGTTCGACAGCTCCACCGGCTATGCACAGATCTTTGCCGGCACAGCCATCGACGCCATCCGCTTCGCCTGTTCGCGGGGGTTGGCGGACCCGGCCGCATTGGGCTTTGCCGAGCGGCTGCCGGACAGGAGCTCCCCGGCGGATCTGGACAGAGTCTGGGATCGTCTCCACCGGGACCGGGATTTCAATCTTGTCTGCTGTGCGCTGAATCTGCTCTCCGCCGGAGAGGAGATGACCGGGCGCGTGGACTTTCCCGGATACACGCCGGAGGAATTGAAGCTGGTCTTCACCCGCTACAACGCCAACGTGCGCCGTATCACCCCCTACGGGGAGCAGGTGTATGAGCTGTACCGGCGGTATTCCGGAGCGGCGGAGAGGGCGGAGGAATAAGCGCACAAAGAAAGGATGCGAGAAGATGCTTTTTGTCTGTTATCCGAGATGCACCACCTGCCAGAAGGCGCAGAAGTGGCTGGATGAGCACGGCGCGAAATATGAGTACCGGGACATTAAGACCGACAACCCCACCGAGGCCGAGCTGCGGGAGTGGCACCGAAAGAGCGGCCTGCCCCTCAAGCGCTTTTTCAACACCAGCGGGCTGCAGTACAAGGCGCTGGACCTGAAAAACCGCCTGCCCTCCATGACGGAGGACGAGCAGTTCGCACTGCTGGCTTCCGACGGCATGCTGGTAAAGCGTCCCATCCTGATCACGGAGGACCGGGTCGTCACCGGGTTCCGGGAGGCGGAATTCGCGGCCATGCTGGAAGAGTAAAAAAGACAGGGAAGGATTCATCTTTCTATACGAAAACACACGGCTTCGGCCGTGTGTTTTCTTCATCATTGTGCATTTACCGCCCGGCGTTCTTCGGATAAAATATATTATGGAGAAAGATGGGATAATAAGAAAAAGAGATTGATTGCAGATACCTCCTTTTTTCGGGAAGAGGAATAAAGTATGGATATTTTCAACGTATTTTCGCTGCTGGGCGGCCTTGCCATGTTCCTGTACGGCATGCGCCTTATGGGGAACGCCCTGAAGGAGAACTCCTCCGGCGCGCTGAAACGCGCCATGGAAAGCGTGACCAACAACCCGGTGAAAGCGTTTTTCCTGGGATTGATGGTCACGGCGGTGATCCAGTCCTCCACGGCCACCATCGTCATTACCGCCGGTCTGGTGGGCGCGGGACTGCTGACGCTGCACCAGTCTCTGGGCATCATCATCGGCGCCAACGTAGGTACCACCGTCACCGGCCAGATCATCCGCCTGCTGGACCTGGACGCCTCCGGCGGGGCCACCTGGCTGCGGTTTTTCCAGCCCTCCACGCTGGCGCCTATCGCGCTGATCGTGGGCATGGTGCTGATCATGTGCGGCCCGATGAAGAACGCCAAATCCGTGGGCAACATCGCCATCGGCTTCGGCATTCTGTTTTCCGGCCTGCTGAACATGACCGGCGCGGTCAAGACGCTGACGGAATCCGGCTTTGTGGAAGGGCTCTTCTCCCAGCTGGGAGAAAACCCGCTGATCGGTTACCTCACCGGCGCGGCCATCGCCTTCATGCTACAGAGCTCTTCGGCCACCATCGGCATCCTGCAGGCGTTCTCCGCCTCCGGTCTGCTGCAGTTCAAGTCGATCTACGCGCTGATCGTGGGCGTATATCTGGGCGACTGCGTCACCACCGCCATCGTCTGCTCCATCGGCGCCAAAGCCGAAGCCAGGCGGGTAGGCATGGTGAATATCCTCTACAATCTCGGCAAATCCGTGCTGGTGCTGCTGGCGGTCACGGTGATCCACAAGCTGGGACTGATCGACACTCTGTGGGATACCACGGTCAATTCCGGCATCATTGCCGACACCAACACCATTTTCAATCTGGGCTGTGCCGTGGCGCTGTTCCCCCTGCTGGGCCTCTTCGAGAGGACGGGCCGCGCCATCATCAGGGACGACCCGGTGAAGGAGGAGAAATACAAGGAAAAGCTGGAAGCGCTGAACCCTGTTTTCTTCACCACCCCGGCGCTGGCGCTGTACAGCTGCTATGAAGCGCTGCTCACGTCGTTCAACGCCTCCCGGAGCAATATCGAAAAAGCTCTGGGCCTGCTGGAAAAATACGACCCCAGGGTCTATGACGGGATCATGGCCGAGGAGGACGAGATCGACTCGCTCACCGACCACGTGAGCCACTACACCGTGGAGCTGCTGCCCCATCTGCAGAACGAAGCGCACGTGGCCATCCTGAACCAGTACTACAAGGTCACGGCGGAGTTCGAGCGACTGGGCGACCACGCGGTGAACATTGCCGAGAACGCGGCCCAGCTGGCCAAGCGGGGCATGACCTACTCCGATGAAGCCAAGAGGGAACTGCGAATCCTGAAAAAGACCATCGGGGATATCCTGGACAAGGCGGACCTGGCCTTCCGGAAGCGGGACGTGGACGCGGCCTACGGCATCGAGCCGCTGGTGCAGGTCACCGATGAGATCATCGACCTGATGAAGCGTTCCCACCTCAAGCGCATGGGCACCGGTGAGTGCAGTGTGTTCGCGGACGTGAGCTTTACCAATCTGATGAACGATCTGAAGCGTATCGCGGACGTGTGCTCCAACGTGGGCGTGGCCACGGCGGTGCGCGTCAACCCCGAGCTGGCGGAGCATGAGCACTACTACTATGAGAAGCTGCACTCCGGCGGGGACGAGACCTTCAACCGACAGTACAACGAGGCCCATGAGCAGTATTTCTCCTTGCTGCATAAGGAGAAAAGCGCCCCCGGCAAGGAGCCCGGAGCGGAGAGCGCGGGAGGGGAAGCATGAACAAAAAAGAGATCCGCCGGATCTTCCGGGACACGGACTATACCCGCATCGGCGGCACGGAGGAGGAGCTTCGGGCCGCGGAGTACCTGCGAGACCGCTGTGAGGCCCTGGGCGCCGCCGCCCGGATCGAACCCTTTGCCGTTGCCATGGGCGACGTACATGAGGCGCACCTGCTCGCCGATGGCCGGGAGATCCCCTGCCGGGGCTACCGCTGCTGCGGCAGCGGGGAAGTGGAAGGACCCTTCCTGTATCTGCCGGAGACGGACCCGGTCTCCGTTCGGAAGGCCCGGGGAAAGATCGTGCTTCTGGACGCATACCTGACCCATTTCGTTTTCCAGGACCTGATGGATAACGGCGTCAAGGGCATCATCACCTACGACGGCGACGTGCACTACCGGGACCGGGATATCGACCTGCGGGAGCTGCGCTCCTTCGTGGCCTGCGGGAAAAAGCTGCTGTGCGTCAATATAAACGCCAAGGACGCTCTGGCGCTGGTGAAAAACGGCGTCAAAACTGTGCGTCTCTCCGTCCGGCAGGACGAATACGAGGGCCAGTCCCGCAACGTGGTCGCCGAGCTCCCGGGCGAGAGCGACGAGTGGATCACCCTCTCTGCCCACTACGATTCCACGCCCCTTTCCAGGGGAGCCTATGACAATATGTCCGGCTGCGTCGGGCTGCTGTACGTCCTGGACAAGCTCCGCTCCGGTGCGCCGCACCGCTGCGGCCTGCGCTTCGTCTTCTGCGGCAGCGAGGAGCGGGGCCTGCTGGGTTCCAAGGCCTACACTGCCGCCCACGAGGACGAGCTGAAAAAGACAGTGCTGAACGTGAATCTGGACATGATTGGCAGCTATATGGGCAAGTTCATCGCCGTTTGCAGCACGGACGATGGGATGGTCTCTTACGTCAGATATCTGGCCGCGGAGCTGGGCTGGGGCGTCCATGCCAGGCAGGGCGTCTATTCCAGCGACTCCACTCCTTTCGCAGACAAAGGCGTGCCCGCCGTGACCTTTGCCCGCATCGCGCCCGACCGACAGGCCACCATCCACAACCGCTACGATACCATGGACCTGCTCTCCGACGGGCAGATGATCGCCGACGGGGAGTTCATCGCGGAATTCACCCGGCGCATGGCGGACTCCTCCGTCTGCCCGGCAAAGCGGCCCCTTCCCGAGAAGGTCCGGGACGAGCTGGACAAGTACCTGCTGCGGAAACGTCCGGAGGACTGAACCAACAAAAAAACCGTCACGCTTTGCGTGACGGTTTTTTCTTTGAAAACGGGCTTACAGCAGGGAATAGCAGCCGTCGGCCTGGGGCACGATGGCGCTCTGGAAGAACTCGGTGATGGCGCGGACCATGGTCTCGGTGTCGCGGGCGCCGGCAGTTTCATAAGAGGAGTGCATGGCCAGCTGGGCCAGGCCGATGTCGGCAGAGTTGGCGGAGATCTGGGTGTTGACCACGCTGCCCAGGGTGAAGCCGCCCTTGATGTCCGCCCGATTGGCGTAGACCTGGATGGGAGCACCCACCTGGTCGCAGATCAGCTTGAAAAGGCCGGCGGAGACGGCGTCGGTGATGTAGCGCTGGGAGGCGTTGTACTTGATGACGATGCCGCCGTTCATCTCCACGGCGTGGTTCTTGTCGGCGTACTCTGGGTGGTTGGGGTGGACGGCGTGGGCGTTGTCGCAGGAGAGGAACAGGCTCCCTGCCACCATCCGGCGGTAGTGGTCCTGATCCAGATTCAGAAATTCGCACACCCGTTCCAGCGTGTCGTACAGGAAGGTGGAGGCGGCGCCCTGCTTGGTCTGGCTGCCGACTTCCTCGTTATCGAAGATGCAGCAAACGGGCATGGCCTTGCCGCCGTGAGAGGCCAGAAAAGCCTTCAGTGTGGAGAAAGCGCACTGCAGGTCGTCCAGCCGGGGGGCGGAGATGTACTCGCCGAATTCTACGCCCCGCTGGGGGTTATACACCATCAGATCCCAGGTGAGGATATCCTCCTCTTTGACGCCGGCGTTGGCGGCGACCCGGGCGCGGAAGGAACCGGTCTCCACGCTCTCCCACAGGGGAAGCATATCCACCGCCGGGTTGAAGGCCATGCTCTCGTTGATGCTCCGGTTCATGTGAATGGCCACGTTGGGGATCACGGCGCAGGGCTCCTTCAGGTCCACAAGACGCACGTCCATGCCGTTGTCGGTGCGGACGGTGATGCGACCGGCCACAGAGAGGGGGCGGTCCATCCAGGTGGAGGCGATCATGCCACCGTAGGCCTCCACGGAGAGCCGCAACATTTTTCCGCTGGCGGCCTCGGGGTTCTCCTTGATGCGGTAAGCGGGGCTGTCCCCGTGGGCAGCGGTGATCATAAAGCCGGTGAAGCTCTCCTTCGGCACGCGGAAGGCGATAAGGGAGGAGCCGTTGCGGGTCACGTAGTAACCCTTGCCCGGCGTCAGCTCCCAGCTGTCACTCTCATGAAGACGAAGATAGCCCGCCTCGTCCAGCATCTGGGCGGAGTGGGCAGTGGTATGAAAAGCCGAGGGGCACGCAGCGATATAGTCGAACAGTTCCTGATTCATGTCTTTATCCTTTCGATTCCTTCTATCAAGTCAAGCTCATGTATTATATTTCTATCACGCCCGGTTGTCAATGCAAAGCCCCGGAGTTTTTTCTCCGGGGCGATCCTTATTCGGAAAGAAGCGACAGAAGCAGCTTCACCGTGGCTTCCAGGTCCAGCCCCGCCGTGTCGGCGGTGAGGTGGGCATACTGTTCATAAAGCGGCACCCGCTCGGCGTAAAGATCCGCAAGCGTCTGCCCCGGCTGGAAGGTGACGCCCCGGGCGGTCAGATCTCCCAGCCGCTCCGTAACGGTCTCCAAAGGCAGAGAGAGATAAACGACCGTGCCGATAGAGCGCAGATGCTCCATGGCCCGGGGATGATATATACAGCTTCCGCCGGGAGCGATGACGGTGCGGCGGGTGTCGATGCCGGAGAGCACGTCGCTCTCGATTTGGTGAAAGCCCAGCCGACCCACCCGGGCGATGATCTGATCCAGCGTGGCGTGTTCCCGGGCCCGGATCAGATCATCCGCGTCCACAAACTCATATCCCAGCGCCTTTGCCAGGGCCATGCCCGCGGTGCTCTTGCCGCTGCCGGGCATACCGATGAGGATTACGTTGTCTGTATCTCGGCTCATGCTGCCTCACTCCGTGATGGAAATAACAGACCCAGTATGTCACACCCGGTCCGCCGCCGTCAAGCGGTTTTCACAGCACCTTGGAGAGGAACAGCTGCGTCCTCGGGTTCCGGGGGTGGTCGAAGAGCTCCGAGGGGGTGTTTTCCTCTAAAATGGCGCCGCCGTCCATGAAGATGACCCGGTCGGCCACCTCCCGGGCAAAGCCCATTTCGTGGGTGACCACCACCATGGTCATGCCCTCTTTGGCCAGGTCCCGCATCAGATCCAGCACCTCACCCACCATTTCCGGGTCAAGAGCGGAGGTGGGCTCGTCGAAGAGCATCACTTCCGGCTCCATGGCCAGCGCCCGGACGATGGCGATCCGTTGCTTCTG
>JAFSZH010000044.1 GCA_017455685.1 Oscillospiraceae bacterium | reverse complement strand
GCTGGCGCTCATGATGTCGTCCAGATGCGAAAGCGTCCGGTGCAGTCCCGCCACGCCGACGTCATACAGACGTACGACCTCGTTGCCGAGGATCTCGGCCGTCCTGGCCGCTTCCTCCGCCACAGGGATGTCGCTGGTGCCGCCGGTGGCCACCACGATCTTGCCCAGTCCGTCCGGCTCGGGTACGCTGCCCACGATGGCCAGCCGGGCGTCGGCGTGGTAGTCCGGGGCAAACTCCTCCCGGAGCGCGGCGGCCTTGTCCGCGTCCAGCCGGGTGACGAGGATGGTATTTTCTCCGTGCTGCCGCATGGCGCGCAGGATGCCGGCGATCTGCTCGGCGGTCTTGCCCGCGCCGTAGATCACCTCGGCCGTCCCCTGGCGCAGGGCGCGGTGATGGTCGATTTTGGCGAAGCCCAGGTCCTCAAAGGGGGCCAGCTTGAGCCGCAGCAGCGCCTGGTCCACGCTGAGGGACCCGTCGCTGACCTGTTCCAATATCTTTTTCGCGTCGTTCAAAGCTCTCACCTTCGGCATTGTTGACATAGGCAAATTTTATTCCATTTGGCTCAATCTGTCAACTTGGAGAAAGTTGTTCCCGCCCCTTGCGAAGAGAGGGGAAATATGGTATTACTTAAAAATCACTTACAGGAAAGAGAAACCGGGAACAATGCCGAAAGAACGGAAAGAAAACCTCTCTCCCTTTGTCCAGGGGCTGCGGGACGGGATCCCTATCGCCCTGGGCTATTTTGCCGTGGCCTTTTCCCTGGGGATCGCCGCCCGGAACGCCGGGCTGACCCCCTTCCAGGGCTTTTGGGCCAGCGTGCTGTGCGTGGCCTCGGCGGGGGAGTACGCCCTCTTCACCCTGATGGGCGCGGGGGCCACGTTCCTGGAGGTGGCGCTGGTGACGCTGATCACCAACGCCCGGTATTTCCTCATGAGCTGCGCCCTCAGCCAGAAGATCGACCCCGGAATGAAAAACGTCCACCGCTTCCTGGTGGGCGCGGCGGTGACGGACGAGATCTTCGGCATCACCATCGCCCGGCCGGGCTGGCTGGACCCCCGGTACAACTACGGCGCCATGGCCGTGTCGGTGCCGGGCTGGGCCATCGGCACCGCCCTGGGCATCATGATGGGCAACCTGCTCCCCGGCCGGGCGGTCAGCGCGCTGAGCGTGGCGCTCTACGGCATGTTCCTGGCCATCATCATCCCCCCGGCCAAAAAGGACCGGGCCATCGCCCTCTGCGTAGCGGCGGGGTTCCTTTTTAACTGGCTCTTCGGCGCCCTGCCCGCTCTGGCGACGCTGTCCGCCGGGACGCGGACCATCCTGCTCACCGTCACCCTTTCCAGCGCCGCGGCGCTGCTGTTCCCGGTAAAGGAGGCGGAAGATGCGTAACTGGACCTATATCCTCATTGCCTTCGCGGTGATCTACGCCGTCCGGGTGCTGCCCCTGACGCTGATCCGCAAGCCCATCCGCAGCCGGTTCCTCCGCTCTTTCCTCCACTACGTGCCCTATGTGACCCTGGCGGTGATGACCTTCCCGGCCATCGTCCAGGCCACGGACTCGCCTCTGGCGGGGGTGGCGGCGCTGGCGGTGGGCATGGCGGCGGCCTTCTTCAACGGCAGCCTGATCACCGTGGCCGCGGCCTGCTGCGCGGTGGTGTTTATATTGGAAATGATCATCAAATGAAAAACTCCCTCCCGCTGAACCAACTGGGAGGGAGTTTATATTCGATAACGAATTATTATTATGTCAACTTAATAGTAGCACCCGCCGGCGCCGTGGTCGTGATGACAGCCGCCCTCGCCGCAGTTTTCCGTGCAGGAGGCGCAGTCGTGGGCGTGGCTGAAAGCGCCGGAGGCGAAGGCCGCCGCCGCGTCGTCGCACTTTCCCCCGAAGCCGGGGTACACGGCGATGCCCAGCTCGCCCAGGGCCCGTCGGGCCGCGGCGGTGACGCCGCCGCAGATGACCACGTCCGCCCGGGCGGAGCGGAGCAGCCGGGCCAGGTCCTCCTCGCTGCCGCCGAAGGAGGGGATAGTCACCGAGGAGACCACGGTATTCCCGTCCAGATTGTAGAGCGTGAACGCTTTGGCCTCCGTAAAGGGAGAGAAGATCTTGCCGTCTTCGGCAGGAATGGCGATACGCATGGCGTCCTCCTTGCAGTTGTTCTTGATGGCATTATACCGCCGATCTCCCGGGCTGTCGAGAGGAAACGGGCGGTTTTTCCCGGAAAAACACTTGAAATTCGCTTAACAAGCTAATATAATAGACTTGAGAGAATGCGAAAGGGGGGAGCGGCCACGGATGAGAACAGAGAGCGGACCTATATCGCCATCGATCTGAAATCCTTTTACGCCTCGGCGGAGTGCGCCGAGCGGGGCTGCGACGCCCTGGACACCAATCTGGTGGTGGCGGACCCCAGCCGCACGGAGAAGACCATCTGTCTCGCCGTGTCCCCGTCGCTGAAGGCCCTGGGCATTCCCGGCCGGCCCCGGCTGTTCGAGGTGGTGGAGAAGGTCAGGGAGATCAACGCCCGCCGCCTCCGGGCCGCCCCGGGGCACGTGTTCACCGGCTCCTCCACCAGCGCCGCGGCTCTGGCCGCCGATCCGTCCCTGGAGCTGGACTACATCGTGGCGCCGCCGCGGATGAAGTATTACATGCAGTACAGCTCCGGGATATACAATATCTATCTGCAGTTCGTGGCGCCGGAGGATATCCACGTTTACTCCGTGGACGAGGTGTTCATGGACGTGACGGACTATCTGAAGACCTGCGGCATGACAGCCCGGGAGCTGGCCATCCACATGATCCGGCAGGTGCTCTACGCCACCGGCATCACCGCCACCGCGGGCATCGGCACCAATCTGTATCTTGCCAAGATCGCCATGGACATCGTGGCCAAGCACGCCCAGCCGGACGCGGACGGGGTGCGCATCGCCGAGCTGGACGAGATGAGCTACCGGCGGCTGCTGTGGGACCACACTCCGCTGACGGATTTCTGGCGGGTGGGCCGGGGCATCGCCAGGAAACTCAACGACAACGGCCTCTACACCATGGGGGACGTGGCCCGCTGCTCCCTGGGGAAGGAGGGGGACTTCCACAGCGAAGCCCTGCTTTACCGGCTCTTCGGGGTCAACGCGGAGCTGCTCATTGATCACGCCTGGGGCTGGGAGAACTGCACCATGGCGGACATCAAGGCCTACAAGCCGGAGAGCAATTCCATCAGCTCCGGCCAGGTGCTCATGCGGCCCTACACCTTTGCGGAGGGCAAGCTGGTCGTCCGGGAGATGACGGACCTGCTGGTGCTGGACCTGGTGGACAAGGGGCTGGTCACCAACCAGATGGTGCTCACCATCGGCTACGATATCGAAAACCTCACCGACCCGGAACGGGCCGGGGCCTACCGGGGGGAGATCAAGACCGACTTTTACGGCCGCCGGATCCCCAAGCACGCCCACGGCAGCGCGAATCTGGAGGGCTACACCTCCTCCACCAAACGCATCACCCACTCGGTGATGGAGCTCTACGACCGGATCGTGGACGAAAACCTGCTGGTCCGGCGGATGTACGTGGTGGCCAACAACGTGCTCCCGGAGGCGGAGGCCGCCGACGCCTCCTCAGGGCAGATGGACCTTTTCTCCGACTACGGCGAGCAGTCCCGACGGCGGGACGAGGAGCTCGACGAGCTGGAGCGGGAAAAGCGGCGGCAGAAGGCCATTTTGTCCATTCAGAAGCGCTACGGGAAAAACGCCCTGCTCAAGGGCATGAATCTGGAGAAGGCCGCCACCGCCAGGGACCGGAACCGGCAGATCGGAGGGCACAAGGCATGAAGGAACAGACCACCCACCGCTACGACGATATCATCGACCTGCCCCACCACGTGTCCGAGACCCGGCCGAGGATGTCCCGGCTGGACCGGGCGGCCCAGTTCGCCCCCTTCGCCGCCCTCACCGGCTTCGAGGCGGTGGTGACCGAGACCGCCCGCCGGGCGGAGGAGGCGGCCCTGTGGGAGGACACGGAACCGGCGGAGGAGTATTGAATATGACCGAAAAGAGATTAAAAACAAGGCGGATCGCGTCCGTGATCTGCAATCTGACCGCGGCGGCGCTGACGGCCGCGGCCTGGTGCATCATGAACCGCGACGCGGCCCGCTCCGGCATGTTCTCCGCCGTGGGGCTCCGGTCCCTGCGGTATTTCACCGTGGATTCCAACCTGCTCAACGCTTTTGTTTCCCTGCTCTTCGCCGGGAACATGCTCAACCTTCTCCGGGGACGGCGGGAGAGGATATCCCCGCTGCTGCAGCGCTTCCGGCTCATGGCCGCCGACGCCGTGGGGCTTACGTTCCTGGTGGTGGCGGTGTTCCTGGGGCCCCGGCTGGGCTATTGGAAGATGCTCAGGGGCGCAAACTTCCTCTACCATCTGCTGCTGCCGCTGCTGAGCGTGATCTCCTTCTGCCTGACGGATTACGAAACGCCCCTGCCGAAGCGCGCCTGTCTCTTCGCGGCCCTGCCCGTACCGGTGTACGGCGCCGGGTACATACTCAACCTCTTTACCAACAACTACACCGGACTCCCCAGCAAAAACGACTGGTACGGCTTCGGCACCTGGGGCGTGGGGCCGGGGCTGTGTCTCTTCGCCGCCGTGATCCTGATCGCGGCGGCGCTGGCCCGGCTGCTGCTGTTTCTGGCGGAACGCGCCCGGAAAAGGACCGTGACGGAGCGCAGATGACCTCGTTCGGGGGCATTTTCGCGGAAAAAATCGGGGGTTGACAAGCCGCGTCGGAGCGCATATAATACTTTTGCTAAAAGCCGAATGTTTGGTCTCCCAGCGTTTCGGCGCCTGTGGAGGGAGGGATATAGAATGTCTGAGATCCATGTCAAGGAGAACGAGTCTCTGGATGCAGCCCTGAAGCGCTTCAAGCGCTCCTGCGCCAAAGCCGGCGTTCTGGCTGACCTGCGGAAAAAGGAGTATTACCAGAGCCCCAGCGTCAAGCGCCGCAAGAAATCCGAGGCTGCCCGCAAGAACAAGCGTTATTACTGAGAAACGTAAAAGACCCACCTTTCGAGGTGGGTCTTTTTCTTTCCGCGGGGGACGGCGCGTTTTCCCTTGCTATCCCCCGGGGGCTTTGGTATAATATCCTAAATATAACCGTACCGGGAGGGGAGCGTCATGGAGGAGAAGATCGCCCTGCTCAAGCGCTGGGTGGAGGAGAGCGACAACATCGTTTTCTTCGGCGGCGCGGGGGTGTCCACGGAGTCGGGCATCCCGGATTTCCGCAGCGTGGACGGACTGTATAACCAGCAGTACAAATACCCGCCCGAGGAGATCATCAGCCACAGCTTCTTTCTCCGTGACCCGGAGGAGTTTTACCGCTTCTACCGGGACAAGCTGATCCCCGGGGAGGACGTGAAGCCCAACCGGGCCCACCTGCGTCTGGCGGAGCTGGAGCAGGAGGGGAAACTTCGGGCGGTGATCACCCAGAACATCGACGGGCTCCACCAGGCCGCCGGAAGTAAACGAGTCATCGAACTCCACGGCTCGGTGCACCGGTGCTACTGCGCCCGCTGCCGCCGCCCCTATCCGGAGAGTTATGTAAACTATGGAGAGGGCATCCCCTATTGCGAGTGCGGCGGCATTGTCCGGCCGGACGTGGTACTGTATGAGGAGGGACTCAACGAACAGGACCTCACCGACGCGGTGAACTATATCCGCGCCGCGGACGTCTTGATCATAGGCGGCACGTCGCTGGCGGTGTACCCGGCGGCGGGGCTGATCCGCTATTTCAACGGCAAGCATCTGGTGCTGATCAACATGAGCGCCACGCCCTACGACAAGGCCGCGGACCTGGTGATCCGGGAAAAGATCGGCCGGGTCTTCGATCAGATATGAAAACCGATATTCTGGGCGTCCGCTTCGACGCCCTGACCCTGTCCGAGGCCGCGGAGGCCGCCGGGGCCATGCTGGACCGGGGGGAGGGCGGGACCGTCGTCACCGCCAACCCGGAGATCGTGCTCCGCACCCGGAAGGACGAGGCGTACCGCCAAGCCGTCAACGGCGCGGATCTGGTGCTGGCGGACGGCGTGGGCGACCTGCTGGCCGCCCGGATCCTGGGCACGCCCCTGCCCGAGCGGGTCACCGGGGCGGACCTGACCCCGCTGCTGCTCCAGCGCCTGGCCCGAACGGGCGGCGGCGTGTTCCTCTACGGCGGCAAACCCGGCGTGGCGGAGCGGGCGGGGGAAAACCTCCGGGCCGCCTGTCCGGGGCTTCGTATCGCCGGGACGGAAAACGGGTATATTCAAGATGAAACCGCCCTGCTGCGCCGTCTGGAGACTGACCCTCCCCCGCTGCTGCTCCTGGGCCTGGGCGCGCCCCGGCAGGAGCTGTGGATGGCGCAAAACCGGCGGCTCCCCTCCGTGATGATCGGGGTGGGGGGCCTGCTGGACGTGTTCGCCGGGGACGTGGACCGGGCGCCGGCGTCCTGGCGGAAGCTGGGCCTGGAATGGCTCTACCGGCTGGCACAGGAGCCCCGGCGGCTCGGCCGTATGTCCAAACTGCCCGGGATACTGACCCTTGCCCTCCGGGAGCGGAAGGTAAAAAGAAAAGCCCCCTGAACGGGGGCTGGAGAGGTTTTCCGGTCAGTTGCAGCCGCAGCCGCAGTTGTTGCCGGGGTTGGCGCAGCCGCAGCCGCAGCCGCATCCGAAGCCGTTTTCGGTGCCGAACAGCAGGATCAGAATGATGATAAGCCAGAGAAGGCTGTTATTGTTGTTGCCGCAGAACATAGTTGCTTGACCCTTTCCCCGTGCGCTGTTTTCGCCCCGGCCATGCACGGCATCCCGGCCGGTCAGAATATCGCGGGTGAGGATGGGGCTTCCATCTGCGCCATACTATGCCCCCGCGGGGGCTATCGTTACAAACGCAAGGAGAACGCGTATGTCATCGGATGAAGAAAAAACCCGCCCCCTTCCGGGGGATGAGCCCACCGGCGTAGTGCGCTGGGTAGGGCCGGGAAACCGCTGGCCCCAGGCCATCGGCTCGCCGGTCCCGGCGGAGCCTGCCCGGGAGGAGCCCGTACCGGAGCTCTGGGACGGGGACAGCCTGCCGGAGGAGTCCGCCGCCCCCGGGCCGGAGGGACAGGAGACCGCAGTGCTCCCCGCCCCGGCGGAGGAGGAGACGAAGCCTCTCCCGACGGCCGGGGAAGAGCGGAAGAAAAAGCCCTCTCCCAAATCCCGCACGAAAAGAAAACGGGTGGGCAAGCGCACCGCCCGGGAGCTGCGGCTGAAAAAGCGCCGGGACCGCCGGGAGCGGGCCAACCGTCAGCCGGAGCTGGACCCCTGGGAACAGGAGCGGGACTACCGGCCCATCCGGACCCGCCGGGACGGCCGCATCGGCTGCCTGGGCGGGCTGATGTACGCCACCTTTATTTTGTCACTGAGCATCGTGCTGGCGGTGTTCCTGTGGATGGCCGCCTCGGACGTGCTGGCGCTGAACAAGGAGGCTCTCACCGCCGAGGTCACTTTGCCGGAGGAGATCTTCTCCGAGCAGGTGGTGGACGTGAAGGACGACGACGGCAACGTCACCGGCACGAGAACCGTCAAGGCCGCGGATATCAATATGGTGGCCAATATTCTCAAGGACAACGGCCTGATCAACTATAAATGGCTGTTCCGGCTGTACTCCTCCTTCTCCCATGCGGACACCAAGCTGGACCCGGGCACCTACACGCTGTCCACCAGCCTGGACTACCGGGCGCTGGTGACCAAAATGCGCGCCGGCGCGGATTCCCAGATCCAGACACCGGTGATGTTCCCCGAGGGCTTCAACATGGACCAGGTCTTCGCCCGGCTGGAGGAATACGGCGTCTGCTCCAAGGAGGCCCTGTACGAGGCGGCGGCCTCGGCGGAGTTTTCCTACGCCTTCCTGGAGGGCGTGGAGCCGGGAGATCCCTACCGGCTGGAGGGCTACCTGTTCCCGGACACCTACTATTTCTATCAGGGGATGCAGGCGTCCAGCGCCATCAACAAGTTCCTGTCCAACATGCACTACCACGTGACGGACGAGATGTGGCAGCGGACCAAGGCCATGAACATGACCTTCCGGGAGATCATGACGGTAGCCTCCATGATCGAGAAGGAGGCGGCCAACGACAACGAGCGGGCGCTGATCGCCTCGGTCATCTACAACCGTCTCAACCTGGGCATGCAGCTGCAGTTCGACTCCACGGTGTTCTACGCCCTGCGGGATACCGATATCACGGAGCTGACCACGGAGATCATCCAGGCCACGGACAGCCCATACAACACCTATCTCAACTACGGCCTGCCCCCCGGACCCATCTGCAACCCGGGCATGAAGTCCATCAACGCGGCGCTGAACCCCGCCTACACCCAGTATTATTTCTTCGCGCTGGATGTGGAGAGCAACTCCATGCGGTTCTTCTCCCGCTACGACGAGTTCGCCGCCTTCGTCGCCACCCAGAATTACAGCGGCTGAAACCGGAAAAACGCTTTGATCTATATTCATGAGGTGATGAACGTGCATATCGTGGATCTGATCGAAAAGAAAAAACGGGGCGGCGAGCTGACGGAGGAGGAGATCGGGTATATCGTCTCCGGCTTCACCGACGGTTCCATCCCCGATTACCAGATGTCGGCGCTGCTGATGGCCATCGTGTTCCGGGGCATGACCGGGCCGGAGACCACGGCTCTCACCATGGCCATGGCCCACTCCGGGGACATGGTGGACCTGTCGGCCCTCGGTCCCCACACGGCGGACAAGCACTCCACCGGCGGCGTGGGCGACAAGACCTCCCTGGTGCTGTGCCCCATGGTGGCGGCCTGCGGCGGCAAGATGGCCAAGATGTCCGGCCGGGGCCTGGGCCACACCGGCGGCACCATCGACAAGCTGGAATCCTTCCCGGGCTTCAGCGTGTCCATGAGCGGGGAGCGGTTCCTGGAGATCGCGGACACGGTGGGCTTCGTCATCGCCGGGCAGTCGGCCAACCTGGCACCGGCGGATAAAAAAATGTACGCTCTCCGGGACGTGACCGCCACGGTGAACGCCATCCCTTTGATCGTCAGCAGCATCATGTCCAAGAAGCTGGCCTCCGGGGCCCGGACCATCGTGCTGGACGTGAAGACCGGCTCCGGCGCTTTCATGGAGACGGAGGAGCAGGCCTTCGACCTGGCCCGGGAGATGGTCAGCGTGGGCCGCAACGCCGGCCGGAACATGGCCGCCGTGGTGACGGATATGGACCAGCCCCTGGGCTTCGCCGTGGGCAACGCCCTGGAGGTGAAGGAGGCCATCGCCGTGCTCCGGGGGGAGAACGTGCCCGATCTCAAAGAGCTCTGCATGGTGCTGGGCAGCCAGATTTTGGTCCGCAGCGGCCTCGCCCCGGACGAGATCGAGGCCCGCGCTCGGCTGACGGAGAGCATTGAGAGCGGCGCCGCGCTGAAAAAGCTGGCCGAGATGGTCAGCGCACAGGGCGGGGACAGCGCGGCGGTGTTCGATACGTCCCTGCTGCCGGCCGCGCCGGTGCAGCGAAGCGTGAAAGCGCCCCGGGACGGCTTCGTCACCGCCATGGAGGCCCGGGATATCGGGCTGGTGTCCATGCACCTGGGCGGCGGCCGGGCGTCCAAGGAGGACGAGATCGACCTGGGCGTGGGCGTGGTGCTCCGTGCCAAGGTGAACGATCCCGTCCGGGCCGGACAGGAGCTGGCGGTGATCCACGCCGCCGACGAGGCCTCCGCCGCCGCGGCGGAGGAGGAGCTGCTGCGCTGCTACACCTTCGGCGACGGGCCGGTGGACCGTCCGCCCTTCATCCGCGGCGTGGTCTGCTGAAAGGATATATATGAAAAGGGGCTGCAGTTAACAGCCCCTTCCTCTGCCGCTCAAGCCTCGCAGAGTTTGCGCCCGCAGGCGCAAATACAGTTTTGATCATTTTCGCCGGCGGCGTGTACGTCGGCGAAAATACTTTTCGGAGCGCCAGTGTGCGAAGTGCATGCAGCGCTCCGCAGCTTTTTCAAATGAGATCCCAACGAAGTGGATCTCATTTGACCCGTCAGGGTTGCTGAGCAAATTTCTGCCGGGCGGCGGCGACCTTCTGCTGAGGTGCGCTCTCCACCGGATACCAGCCCCGGGACTGCATGTCGCAGAAAATGTCGGCCTGGATGGCGTGTTCCTCGTTGAGGATGTTCAGAAACGCGGTGCGCAGCGGTTCGCTGACGCACTCCCCGGCGTAGGTGTTGTACCCCTCGGCAATGTGCTTCTGGGAGATCAGTCCGTCCTGCATGATCTCCCTGTCGCCCAGAAACTGGGTGCATTTGTTCGGATCCACCATGGTCTTTTCCTCCTGTTCAGTTCAGAAAGGACACAAGCGAGTTGTAATGTGCCCGGTGCTTGGCGGCGAAGTCGTTGAGATCCTGCTGCAGCTTCGCGTCACTGCAAAGACAGGCCATGGCCTCGTACTTCTTCACCAGCGTGGCTTCGCAGCCGATCTGGTCCTCCAGAGCGGTCAGCTCTTTTGCCGTCAGATTTGCCATTGTCTTTCCCCCGTCGTTTTCAAAATGCGGCCGGACGCCGCCGCAGACAGTATGCCCCGGGAAAGGAAAACGATCAGAGGAAAAATCCGGAAAACTTGTTTTGCACTGTATGCCGCCGCCGTGGTACAATCATAAAAAAGAGGTGCGCCATGGAAATACTGTATCGGGACAACAAGATCGTCGTCTGCGTCAAGCCCGCCGGGGTGCTGTCCACCGACGAGCCGGGCGGCATGCCGGAGCAGCTCCGCGCCGAACTGGGAGACGCGGCGGCGAAGATCTGCACCGTCCACCGGCTGGACGCCGCCGCCGGGGGCGTCATGGTCTATGCCCGCACCCGCCATGCAGCCGCGGACCTGAGCCGGTATATCCGGGAGGACCGGGTGGAAAAAACGTACCGGGCCGTGCTCCGGGGCGTCCCGGCGGAGAAGTCCGGCGAGCTCCGGGACTTTCTTTTCCACGATGCCCGGCGGAGGATGACCTTTGTGGTCCCGGGGCCGGGGAAGGACGTGAAGGAATCGGCGCTGGCCTATACCGTTTTACAGGAGCGGGAGGGCCTTGCCCTGACGGAGATCCGGCTGATCACCGGCCGGACCCACCAGATCCGCTGCCAGTTCGCCCATCTGGGCACGCCGTTGTGGGGGGACGGGAAATACGGTCTCCCGGGCGAGAGCGGACCGCTGGCCCTCTGGTCCCGGCGGCTGGCCTTTCCCCACCCGGTCACCGGGGAGCGGATGGAGTTTGCGAAAGCGCCCCCGGCGGCGGAGCCGTGGACGCTCTTTGACAGGGAGGAGAAAGAATGATGGAGCCGCGGCTGTCTACGCTCTGCCATCTGGAGCGGGGAGATCAGTATCTGATGATGCACCGCACCAAAAAGGCGGTGGACGAGAACAAGGACAAGTGGATCGGCGTGGGGGGCAAGTTCGAGCCGGGGGAGAGCCCGGAGGAATGCCTGCTCCGGGAAGTGCGGGAGGAAACGGGTCTGACGCTCCGCTCCTGGCGCTTCCGGGGCGTCGTCACCTTCGTGTCCGACGAATGGGGCTGCGAGTATATGCACCTTTTCACCTCCGACGACTGGGAGGGAGAGCAGATCCCCAGCGCCGAGGGGGAGCTGGCCTGGATCCGCAAAAAGGACCTGTACGACCTGACCCTCTGGCAGGGGGACAGGATCTTTCTGAAGCTGCTGGAGGAGGACGCCCCCTTCTTCTCTCTGAAGCTGGTCTACCGGGGGGACGAGCTGGTCTCCGCCGCTCTGGACGGCCGGGAACTGGAAATATAGACAAATTCCTAACCGCCCTTTTGGGCGGTTTTTTCACGTGGAAAACCTTGACAAAAAGAATATAATATGATATCAATTAGATATCAAATAAATATGCGAGGAGGCATATGAGATGACTGAAAAAATCATTTCCGACAGGAAGAACGGTATGACAGCTCTGCTGGGAGTCCTGGGGCTGTATGTGCTGGCTATGATCGGACTGGTCATGGGGATCCAGAACAGCGTGGTGCTGATGATCGTGAGCATCCTGGTGCTTTCGTTCGGGTGGATCCCTCTCTGCGGACTGAAGGTGCTCAAGCCCCAGGAGGCCCTGGTGCTGACCCTGTTCGGCAAGTATGTCGGCACGCTGAAGGGCGAGGGCTTTTACTGGGTCAATCCCTTCTGCACGGCGGTGAACCCTGCGGCCCGCACCAAGCTCAACCAGAGCGGCGACGTGGACGGTGGCAAGCACGGCATCGTTCTCAACGCGGGGGGCCAGGCCGTCCAGGCGGAGGCCGTCATGGACAAGAAGATCTCCCTGAAGATCATGACCCTGAATAACTCCCGGCAGAAGATCAACGACTGCCTGGGCAACCCGGTGGAGATCGGCATTGCGGTCATGTGGCGCGTCACCGACACCGCCAAGGCGGTGTTCAACGTGGACAACTACAAGGAGTATCTGTCCCTGCAGTGCGACAGCGCCCTGCGCAACATCGTGCGGCTCTATCCCTCCGACGTGGCGCCCAACGTGGACACCACCGGCGACGGCGTAGCCGACGACGGCAGCCTGCGGGGCTCCAGCGAGCTGGTAGCCGAGCGGATCCGCCAGGAGATCCAGGCCCGTGTGGAGGAGGCCGGCATCCAGGTCATCGAGGCGAGGATCACCTACCTGGCCTATGCCACCGAGATCGCCGCGGTGATGCTCCAGCGGCAGCAGGCCAGCGCCATCATCGACGCGCGCAAGATGATCGTGGACGGCGCCGTGGGCATGGTGGAAATGGCACTGGAACGGCTCAACGAAGGCGGCATGGTGCAGCTGGACGAGGAGCGGAAGGCCGCCATGGTCTCCAACCTGCTGGTGGTGCTCTGCGGCAACCACGACGCCCAGCCCATCGTGAACACCGGCACCCTGTACTGACATGGCTGACGTCGAAAAAGGCAAGAAGCAGGTGCCGCTGCGCCTGTCGCCCAGGCTCTATGACGCCATCGCCGCCTGGGCCGAGGACGATTTTCGCTCCGTGAACGGGCAGATCGAATACCTGCTCACGGAGTGCGTCCGGCAGCGGAAAAAGAACGGGCGCTACGTTTCCACCGAGCTGGACGTGCCCCCGGAGCTGAACATCGAGTGAGGCGGGGAACATGAGCGGACACGGAAAGAAAATGATCGCACCTATCCTGGTGACGGTGCTGGTCACGGCGTATTATATCCTGTTTTTCACACTGGTCATCCGGCTGCTCTCCGGTGCGGTGAGGATCCTGCTCGGGGTCCTCCCGGCTGTGCTGGCGGCTGTCATGATAGGCGTATGTATCCAAAGAATCAAAGAAATAAGGAGCGGTGAAGAAGATGATCTTGGTAAATACTGATTACATTTCAGGCAAGAAGCTGGAGATGCTGGGCCTGGTCAAGGGCAGCACCATCCAGTCGAAAAACATCGGGAAAGACATCACGCAGGGCTTCAAGACCCTTGTCGGCGGCGAACTGAAGGCGTATAATGAGATGATGAACGAGGCCCGGGCGCTTGCCACCAAGAGAATGGTGGAGGAGGCGGAGACCCTCGGCGCTGACGCGGTGGTCAACGTCCGCTATGCTTCCGCCGCCGTTATGCAGGGAGCGGCGGAGGTCATGGCTTACGGCACAGCGGTCAAGTTCGCAGAGTAAATGACGTTCTCCGGCCGCAGGACCCGCGGCCGCGTGACAGCTGAGAGGAGAGAGGGCCCATGCGTTTTCCCGACAGAAGACAGGTGGAGCAGTACTGCGGACCCACCACGGTGTACCACGTCATTTCGGGGATCCTTCCCTGGGTATTCTTCCTGGTGTCGGTGATCCTTCTGGCCGCGGGCTGGAAGCAGATCCCCGATCAGGTCCCCATGCAGATGGACGGCAAGGGCAACGTTACCAGCTGGGGGAGCAAGGGGACGCTGATCGCGCTGATCGCGGTGTATGCCGTCGTCAATCTCACGCTGTGGATCATCGGGTATTTCCCCAGGAGCTGGAACAGCGGCTTCCGCATCCGCTTCCTGGGGCGCAAGCTCAACAGCTCCAACACCGTGCAGAACTACCGACTCATGCGGGATTTTCTCTCGGACATGCGCATCAGCATGTCGCTGCTGTTTGCCGGCGAGCTGCTGCTGGTCTCCTTCGGCTCGGCGAGCCCTCTCATGGCCGCCGCCCCCTGGCTGGTGCTGGTGCTGGTAGCCGTCCCCATGCTGCGTTACATGGTGCGGCTGTTTCTCTGGAGGTAAAACATGGAAAAGAAGGATAACAGAGTCTGGGTCTATATTCTGATCACGTTTTCCCTGAGCTGGGCCTTTGAGATCGGGGTGATCCTGCCCAGAGTGACGGCAGACCTGTCCGATCAGATCATCCAGCTGCTGGTGATGGGGTGCATGTTCTTTCCCGCGCTGGGCATGCTTCTGACCCGGCTGCTCACCCGGGAGGGCTTTCGGGATATGATGCTCCGTCCCCGATTCCGGGGCAGCGTGGGGAAGTATCTTCTGGCCTACTTCGGCCCGGGCCTGCTCACGGTGGCCGGCGCTGCGGTGTACTATCTGGCGTTCCCGGCGAAGCTGGACTGGAGCGCCCCCTATTTCCGGCAGACCATGGAGGCCGCCGGCATGCCCTACGAGGCCCAGGCGGTGCCCATGAGCATGCTCCTGGCCATTCAGGCGGTCCAGGCCTTCCTGCTGGGCGGGATTATCAATCTGGTCCCCTCCCTGGGAGAGGAATGGGGCTGGCGGGGCTACATGATGCCCCGGCTCCTGAAGAAGATGAAGCCGGTCCCGGCCCTGCTGCTGGGCGGTGTGATCTGGGGACTGTGGCACGCCCCGCTGACGATCATGGGGCATAACTACGGCCTGGGTTACCCCGGCTACCCCTGGACGGGCATCGCCGCCATGTGTGTTTTCTGCGTGGCGTTGGGCACGCTGCTCACCTGGCTCACGGTCAAAACCGGCAGCGTGATCCCGGCAGCCATCGCCCACGGGGCGGTCAACGGCATCGCGGCCCTGGGCTCACTGGTATCCACAGACGGCGGGGACCCCTTCGTGGGCCCTGCGCCCACGGGCATCCTGGGCGGCCTGCCGCTGCTGCTTCTGGCGGCGTGGGCGCTGGTGTGGTTCGCCCGCCGGAAAGAGAATACGGAAGAATAACGCAGCAACATCCTGCGCGGAGACCCGCGCAGGATGTTTTTTTCTTTTCACCGGGGGAAAGCTGTGGTATGATGCTTTTGTAAGCCATAAAACCGAAACGGGAGGATGCTGTCTATGCCGATCTCCGTCAAAAGCGAAACGGGCCCCCTGCGCAGGGTCCTGCTGCACCGGCCGGGACGGGAGCTGGAATACCTCGTTCCGACAGACCTGGAGCGGCTCCTCTTCGACGACATCCCCTATCTCACCGCCGCCCGCCGGGAGCACGACACCTTTGCCGGGCTGCTCCGGGCCGAGGGGGCGGAGGTGGTCTATCTGGAGGAGCTGATGGCGGAGACGCTGACGGCCGTCCCCGGCCTCCGGGAGCAGTTCGTCCGGGACTTTATCGCCCAGGGCGGCGGCGTCGCCCAGCGGTACGCCGCCGAGCTCTATGAGCTGCTGTGCGCGGAGAGCTCCGATCTGGCGCTGGTGGTGCGGACCATGACCGGCGTCGGCGTGGGGGAGCTGCCGGACCCGGCGAGGAAGAGCCCGCTGGCCCAGCTCTCCGGCAGCCGGAGCTACACCCTGGACCCGCTGCCCAACCTGTACTTCACCCGGGATCCCTTCGCCTGCATCGGCGACGGGGTCAGCGTCCATGCCATGTACTCCCCGGCCCGCCGCCGGGAGACCGTTTACGGCGACTATATCATGCGCTATCACCCGGACTATGCCGGCAGGGTCCGCCGCTGGTTCGACCGGAACTGCCCCTTCAGTCTGGAGGGCGGGGACGTTTTCAACCTCAGCGAGAAGGTCCTTGCCCTGGGCATCTCCCAGCGGACGGCGCCGGAGGCCGTGGAGCTGCTGGCGGCCAACCTGTTTGCCGACGAGAGCTGCTCCGTCCGGCAGATCCTGGCGATGGAGATCCCCCGGATCCGGGCCTATATGCATCTGGACACCGTGTTCACCCAGGTGGACCGGGACAAGTTCACCGTCCATCCCGGCGCGCTGGAAAGCATGCGCCTCTTCTCCGTCACCCCGGGGGAGCGGGGCCGCCTCCGGGTAACGGAGCGGACCGAGCCGCTGGACCGGGTGCTCTCGGAGCTGCTGGGACTGGATAAAGTGACGCTGATCCGCTGCGGCGGCCGGGACGCCATCGCCTCGGAGCGGGAGCAGTGGAACGACGGGGCCAACGCCCTGTGCGTGGCGCCGGGCCGGGTCATCGTCTACGACAGGAACCAGGTGACCAATCAGGCCCTGCGCGACAACGGTCTGGAGGTCATCGAAATGTCCAGCTCCGAGCTGTCCCGGGGCCGGGGCGGACCCCGGTGCATGACCATGCCGCTGCTGCGCATCAGTTGACATAATATTTACAGGAGGAACAGCCATGTCGTTTGTACTGCCCCCGTATACCGCCCCGGACTTTTCTCTTCCCGGACTTGCCGCTGCCCCCGACGTGCGGCTGGCCGCGGCGGAGGCCGATGGGATCGCCCCGGAGGGCTACCACAGCACCTCCATGTTCCCGGAATATTTCAAGATCGACGGCGTCTGGACTCTGGCGGAGGAGAGCCGCATGGATTCCAGCGTGGTGCTGCGCCCGGACGGACGGCTGGACGTGGTGGAGAACCGCAATCTGAAGAAGGGCGACCGGGTGGTCCTGGGCCGCACCGAGCGGGGCGAGGAGGGCGTTTACGTCCACGCGGAGGGCTTTCAGTCCGCCGCGGCCGCGCTGGAGGACCAGTTCGCCTTCCGGCTGGGCCGCAGCCGGGAGACCTCCTATGCCAAAGACTACGATGCGCTGATCGACCTGCTGCGCTATGAAAAGGACCACGGCCGGGTGCTGTGGGTCATGGGCCCGGCCTTTGCCTTTGACGCCGGAGCCCGGAAGTGCATGGCCGCGCTGATCAGAAACGGCTACTGCCACGGCCTGCTGGCCGGAAACGCCCTGGCCACCCACGACCTGGAGGGGGCGCTGCTCCACACCGCTCTGGGCCAGGACATCTATACTCAGCGTTCGATGCCCAACGGGCATTATAACCATCTGGACGTGATCAACAAGGTACGGCGCTGCGGCTCCATCCCCGCCTTCCTCCGGGAGTACGACCTTCACGACGGCATCATGGCCGCCTGCGTGGAGCAGGGGGTGCCTTTCGTTCTGGCCGGGTCCGTCCGGGACGACGGCCCGCTGCCGGAGGTGGTGGGCGACGCCTACGCTGCCCAGAGCGCCATGCGGGACATGATCCGCCCGGCCACCACCGTGATCTGTCTGGCCACCATGCTCCACACCATCGCCGTGGGGAACATGACGCCCTCCTTCCGGGTGCTGCCCGACGGGACGGTGCGGCCGGTGTATCTCTACGCGGTGGACGCGGCGGAATTCGTGGTGAACAAGCTGCTGGACCGGGGTAGTCTGGCGGCCACCACCATGGTCACCAACGTGCAGGACTTTATCCGGACCGTAGCCCGGGGACTGGAGGTCATATGATGAACGATAACGGATTCGCGCTGCCGGAGGCGCTGCGGGGCAGACATTTTCTGACCCTGCTGGACTACTCGCCGGAGGAGATCCACGCCCTGCTGGACGCGGCCGCCCGCTTCAAGGCGCTCAAGCGCGCCGGGGAGCCCCACCGGTATCTGACCGGCAAGAATATCGTGCTGCTCTTTGAAAAGACCTCCACCCGGACCCGCTGCGCCTTCGAGGTGGCGGGGATGGATCTGGGCATGGGAGTGACCTATCTGGACCCCGGCAGCTCCCAGATGGGGAAGAAGGAGAGCATTGCCGACACCGCCCGGGTGCTGGGCCGGATGTACGACGGCATCGAGTACCGGGGCTTCGGCCAGGAGCGGGTGGAGGAGCTGGCCCGGTACGCCGGGGTGCCCGTGTGGAACGGCCTGACCGATCAGTTCCATCCCACCCAGATGCTGGCGGACCTGCTGACCGTGGAGGAAAAGCTGGGGCGGCTGAAAGGCGTTCGCTTCACCTACATGGGCGACGCCCGGAACAACATGGGCAACTCCCTGATGGTCGCCTGCGCCAAGATGGGCCTGCACTTCACCGCCTGCGCTCCCACCGAGCTGTTCCCGGCGCCGGAGCTCGTGGAAAAGGCCCGGGCCTTCGCCGCGGAGAGCGGCGGCAGCGTCACCCTCACCGAGGACGTGGAAGCCGGGACCCGGGACGCGGACGTGCTCTATACGGACGTTTGGGTCTCCATGGGCGAGCCGGAGGCGGTCTGGGAGAAGCGCATCGCCCTGCTGCGGCCCTATCAGATCAACGCCGCGGCCATGGCCAACGCGGCCCCCGGGGCCATCTTCATGCATTGCCTGCCCTCCTTCCACGACACCAAGACCGAGACGGGGGCCAAAATCGCGGAAAAGTACGGCATCACCGAAATGGAAGTCACCGACGAAGTCTTTGAGTCGGAACGCTCCGTGGTCTTCGACGAGGCGGAGAACCGCATGCACACCATCAAGGCGGTGCTCTACGCCACACTGCGGTAAGATTCACAACAAAAAGGACGCCGGGAGCGAAAACGCTCCTGGCGTCCTTTTCAGACTGTCAAAGAACTATGAAATAAGATTATAGACAAAGCGGCGGGATATCCACGGCGCCAGTGTCTTTATGCCCACCGCGACGTGGCTGAACATCGCCGGAGAGGTGATAATGGATCTCACCAGCTTTATAACCGGGGGAGAGATAAAAACAGGAAACGGCTCTTTTGCATAGAAATGCAGGGAGCCGTTTCCTGTTCTTCCGTTTATCCTGATCGGGAATCGGAGAGGATGTTTTTTAACGGATAAACTGTCCGCAAAGCATGGCCAGCATGGTCTCCCGTTTGTCCTCGGGCAGGAAGGTAAGAGCGGCAGCGACTTTTTTAAAGCCCTCCGGTGTGAATTCCACTATTTCATCTCGGCTCATGACAGAATACCTCCTTAATATCTGTTTTGCAGGACCACTTCCTGGACGGCCAGCATGTTTTCTCGGGTACCGTCCCGACGGTAGGTCATCATTTTGTTTTGTGAAAAGATATATCCGGGACCCATATTGTCTACAAAGTTTTTAGCGGCGTCCACGCATTCCTGCTTTGTGGAAATCCCCAGCATATCCACCGACATTCCCCCTGCGATACAGGCGTTGGGACATGCCCGGCGCAGGTCAAAAAGGTCATCTGTCTCTGGGAATATGCAGAGATAGCCTTTGGGAATATCCTGGAGAAATTCACGAATCCGCACGGTGGAGCCTTCTGCGTAGATCATCATGGATTTTTCGTTCTCGATACAGAGATCCATCGCTTTTTTCCAAACGGGATAGAAAAAGCGAGCAAATTGCTTACCATTCATGATGTTATGACCAAGAAAGCCCGTATAGATACCGAAAAGCTCCTGCTCACGGGGCATCTGTAGATAATATTTCGCAGTTTCCAGAAAGCCTGTCGAGTTTTTCTCCACATATGCCTCGATTTTTTCCGGGTTTCGGCGCATGTCCAAGCTAAAGCCCTTCAAGCCGCGGTAATAGCTGATCAGGTTGTCCGTGGGATGCATCAGTAGCCGCTGGGCTAGTGCCGGAACGCCATATTCCCTGTGGACAATGTTGTTCATCCGATCGTAATAGGCGGTGTAGTTGATCAGTGCCTTGACCGCATCTTCGATCTGTCCAAAGGTGAGGGAACCGTAGACTCGGGGAGCGACAACACACCACTGGAACATGGTTGCGTTTTCCGTTACAGCCTCATATTCCTCCGGAAAGAGCTTTGGGTCGTCCTTTGCGCTTATGTTGCCGGACTCATCGATATAATGTTCAGATCTGCCCAGGATCTGGTTGTAAGAGAAGTTGTCACGGGTACCCAGGTCAAGATATGCATCGAAATTGTAACGCTCAATGTGCTCCCGGACGATACGCTCCATTATGTCGGTGTCCCATTGGGTGGTGGCCTCAAGCACGGAAATGTGTAGATCGGAGTCAAAAATCTTCCAGGTGAAGGCGTTGGAGACACAGGGGACTCGACGTGTTTCCTCGATCCGCATGGCGTCGTCAAACAGCTTCAGCCGTTCCTTTAACAGCTTTTCTTTCTCATTCATCTCATGAACCTCCTTCTTCCTTTCTTACGGAGTTTTTCGTTGTTCACCCTTATTATAACGAGTGGGAATACCACTGAAAAATAGAAAATGGGAAGCGTTCCTATAAGGAATTCTTTGGTCTGGGGGAGAATTATCCCATAATTGTTCTACTTTCTTTCAGCGATTATTGCCGGAAATAAAGGTTTACTTATGTAACAACGCATGGTTTTTGATTTAACTTTATCTTTTGACTTCGTTACAATAAAGCTGCAAAACGGCTTTTTTACCCGAAAGACATCACCGGTAGACTTCCGGAACAGACGACGTCGGTTGAACTCTCGGGCAAAGGGGCTGAAAAAACAGAATAAATGAGAGGAGAAAAAGAAAGCGATGGCTAAAGAGCAAAAAAAGCTGATTCGCAATCTGACCTTTGCGAATCTGTTGGCGCTGTTCCTAGTGCCGATGTTTTCTGGAGCGACCTCGCTGACCAACGCGGCGCTGCAGACCTACATCGAGGCATTTCCGGAGGTAGCCACGGCAACGGTCCGGGGTATTTCCACGATTCCGTCCATTGTAAGCATGATCGTTATGATGCTGATTGGATTTGTTGCGGGGAGAAAGATTGGGTACAGGCCCATTATGATTGTGGGCTACTGCCTGATGCTGATTGGCGGCGTTGTGCCGTACTTCTGCAAAACTATTTCTTCGATCCTGTTTTTCCGGGGTATTCTCGGCGCCGGCGCGGGTTGCCTGGGCGTCCGCAATGCTTTGATCATCCGCAGTGTCGGAACGGAGAAGAGCGGATGGTTCATCGGCCTAGGCGCCGTGTCGCTGAACCTTGCTAACATGGTGATGCAGCCTCTTTGCGGCAGACTGGCGGATATCCGATGGAATGTGTCCTTCCTGATCTATCTGATCCTGATCGTGATCATTGTTCTGCTGACTGCGTTCCTAAAAGAGCCAGAGAAGGAAACTGATATGGAAGTCAAAGCAGAAAAAGGGAAGCTGAGGGATATCAATCCCAAGGTATTTGTTCTGATTGCAGCCCAGCTGATCTCGACGCTGGCGATTTACCCTGTGAACTCGGGGATTTCGACCTTTGTTGTGGAAAAAGGCCTAGGCACGGCCGCCCTGGCAGGGACCATGCTTTCCTGCTTCACTGCCGGTACACTGGTGACAAACGCACTGCTGCAGCCCATCAACAATATTTTAAAAAACAAGGTTCTCTCCGTGGGCTTTACCCTTGTGACGATTGGCGTGGCGGTCATCCTGTTCGTTCCCAAGACGGTCACCGTGGGACTGGGTATGTTCCTGGTCGGCATGGGCTTCTCTATGTTCCTTTCCTCTGTGCATATTATTTGCGGCAGGATTGCAACACCCTCAACGCTGGCACTCTCCAGCTCTCTGGTGCTGGCTGCGAATCAGGCGGCGATCTTTCTGTCCAGCTACTGGATCACTGCATACCGGTCACTGGTCCATTTCGGCAGCGAGGTTGAGAGCAGCTTCCTGGCTTGTATTATCGCCTGTATCGCGCTGACACTGTGCCTGTTCTTCGTCAAGTGGACACCCGCGGAGAAAAAGTGATATAATCCATTCACATTTTCACAAGATAGGGGGAAGAACTATGTCCACCTGGCTTGGTTTGATGTATATAATACTATCCATTGTATTATCCATTCTGTTGTCAAAAAAAGTTAACTTTGGCATCATGGCCATGTTTTTCGCATTCGTTCTTGGCTATTGGTGCTGTGGGCTGACTCTTGCGGACATTCTCAGCTACTTTCCTACCCGGACAATCGTGATATTCATTATTTATACAATCTTTTTCGGCTATGTACGGCGCGGTCAGATTTTTAACAATATCAGCATGAATATCATGTATTCCTTTCGTAAACGGCCGGCGCTTGTCCCTTTCGCTATCTATCTTTCCGCCATCACGGTGAACGGACTGTGCAACGGTACAGCTGCTTTCGCCATCGTTGGACCGATTGGATATGCGATCGCTGCGCAGGCTGGATTTGCCCCTGTGATCGTGGCTTTTGCGCTGACAGCCGGGGCGGGAATCAATTTTCCCTGGAGCATGGGTGGCCCGATCCATCAAGGAATCCTGTCCCAATATGTGAGCAGCCAAGCTGTGGAGAAGGGGCTAATATATATTCTTGAGGCAAACCTTCTGATCAGTACTATCGGTTTTATCGTGGTGTATCTGGCGGCACGTGGCTATAAACCAAAAAACAGAACGCTGGACTTCCGTAAGTCGGAGCCTTTGACAGGGAAACAAAAACGGATCCTTTATGTTGTTTTGGCTGTTCTTTCCCTGGTAGTTATCCCGTCAGTAACGGAAATGCTTGCGCCAAATCCAGTGACCGCCTGGATCACCGCGAAGATAGACACGCAAATCATTTTTTTGGCGGGCAGTGTCGCTCTTGCGTTTATGGAAATCGAAAAAGCGGACACTGTCATTCGGGAGGATGTCCCCTGGTCGGTCATTCTGATGATCGCCGGCACCTCTATGCTGGTGGGGTTGATGAATGATTTTCATATCATTGGGATGCTGACAGAATGGATCACGGCTTCCATTTCACCCTTCTGGATCATCCCAATTCTCCTGGCAGTGGCCGGACTAATGACGATGGTCTCCAATGGAATCACGGTGATCTACGCATTAGCACCGATCGTATTCAGCGTGTCGGCACAGTATGTCGGCGTTCCTTTCCTAGGTGCCTACACTGCCGCCTATGTGGGTACGCAGACACCTTCCTGCAGTCCCTTTTCCTACGGAGGGGCTATGGCCATGGTGTCCGCAACCGAGAATACGGACAGAGAAAAACTGTTCAAGCAGCTTCTGCTGGTCAGCATCTGTATGATGCTACTGCAGGTCCTTATAGGTTGCACAGGAATTTTCAACCTAATGCAATAGGATAAAAAAGAAACACACCCTAAATAAGCCATGGCATTTTGATATGCTCTCCTTATGATTGACAGTGTTTTGTTCTTTCACTGTCTCTCGTAGAGGGAGCATATCATCTGTTTTCGGGGGTCGTTTGCTTGTTTGACAAAGAGCAGAGCAGTAAATATAATGGCGATATAGTATCAAAAGGGCAAGGAGGGTGCGGCAGGTGAAGCTAGTTCAACTTTCCCGTTTTTTGCAGATCGTACGCAGCGGCAGCTTTTCCGCTGCTGCGGAGGAACTCTTCATTTCACAGCCTGCCCTGAGCCAGATGATCCGGCAGATGGAGGAGGAACTGGGCACAGAGCTGTTTGAGCGAGACAGAAAAACCATTTGCCTTACACCGGCGGGAGAGGTTACAAAGAGATACGCGGAACGAATCGAGACCAAGGTCAGAGGAATTCATTACCTGATCGACACAGCAAAGGCAGCCAATTCCCTGCGGCTTTACAGCACCTCACCTCTTGCTCTACTTAAGCTGATGTCAATATTTGACGGGGAAGAGATCCACCTTCAGGAGACATGTGTTCGGAAAGACATCTCGCCCTGGGATTTGCCGGATGATGCTGTGGCGATAATGCTGGCCGACAAAAAAACAGAGAACGAGCAGTTTTCAACGATTAATTTTTGTACAGAGACCCTTTTCCTGTCCGTTCCGGAGGGAAACCCGCTCGCAAGGAAAAGAAAGATCACAGTAAATGATTTGGCTGGCTGCGACAAGGTCCTTATGACGGACTTCGGGAAGATCAGCACATTGCTGGGAAATATAGTAGAAAAAGATGGCCTTTTACTGCGGCCGGTGCTGCACAGGGAACAGTATGTATATTTGAAAGCAGCAGAGACTTTTCCCGGACCGGTTGCCGTTTCCTCCCTGGATATGGACCTGATGGACAGAAAAGGTAGGAAACAGATCCCCATAGTAGACTGGGGATTACAGGTGGAATATTTCCTTATTTTCAGGAAAAAGTACAGGGAACAGATAGAGTATCTACTGAAAAGGACGCAGGAATGGAACTGAACGAATTAAATTGCTTTCTTGCCGTTGCCGAGAGCGGAAGCATCACGGTAGCCGCTCGGGAACTTGGGCTCAGCGAAGTCACCGTCAGCAGGCAGATTGCCAAGCTTGAGGAGGGGTTGACCTGCCCTCTCCTGGTCCGAAAAAAGAACCATATACAACTAAATGAGTACGGGAAAAGGATCCTGATGCCAGTTTATGACCTGGTAGGCGAGATGGAAAGCCTCCGAAAAGAGGTCATAGCCGTCTCCTGCAAAGGGAAGAAAAAGATCAGAGTGATCGCCACATCCCTTGATTTTTTTCGGTGGATCCTTCCCAAGATGGACCTGGAAGTAATTGGTACCGATATAGAAAGAATCATCATGACCCGACCCCAATTGGAGCAGGCAATTCTTAAGAGACAGGGGGATATCATCATTTCTCCCGTTTATTATGATTATCAATGGGTCCTGTGCGTGCCATTGTATGAAAACCGCCTGTTTGTGACGGCACCGGAGAATCACCCGCTAGCGGAGAAGAGCAGGGTAACCATCGAAGAACTGGAAGGGGAGACCTTCCTTGTCCCCGAAGCCGAAGGGATTCCCTTGATCCGAATGTTTCGGGAGGAAAAGGAAAAGAGAGGAATCAAGATCGATTGCCGGGTGGAAAATGACAACCTCGTAATGCGGGATATGTTGGCCAAAACGGACCGATATCTCGGCTTTGCCACCTCCTTTACCTATGAGTATCATAAAATGATTAAGGGTCGAAAAGTCATTTATCTGGATAGCGATGAGTTGAAGGAGAGTAATTATATACTGTATTACAAGGATAACTATGAAGCCGTCATGCCTTTTGTAAACTGGATCCTGAATCATTACAGTAAGAGCCTGAGGGAGCAAAACAGAGCTAATTCCTCGGAGAAAGAGACACCGGCAGGGGCAGAACTGTTCATCAAAGGGGAGGACATATATGATTAGATTTGAGCATCTCAAAAAGAATATTGATTATTCCTTATGAGAAAGCAGCGCGCTAAGCTCTCACTGTTGCCGCATTTGGAGCTGGAAATATCCAATAGACTGAAGGAAAAAGGCGATATACCAGATCCGTTGATTTAAGTTAACGATTTCCATCTTGCCGCTTGATACAGAATTCTTGCGAATACAAATGAACACAGGATCAACATAAGCAAAGATGTGTTAATCCTGTGTTCATTATACGGCCGGTTGTCCCGGCGTCCTTTTCAGACTTTAGAAAAAGTCTCGCAGAGTTCGCCACCGCAACAGCGAATAGGATGGAATCATTTTCGCCGGGCGTGTACGTCGGCGAAAAAACTCCTCGGACCGCAAGCGTGCGTAATGCATGCAGCGGGCCGCAGCCTTCTTAAAAGAGAGCCCAGCGAAGCGGGTCTCATTTGAAGAGTTTACTCTATATAGTCGTACCTTCCCACCCGCTTGTGCTCACTGACGCGGTGGAAGCGCTCGATGACGGCGGCTTCCTCCGGGGAGACTTCCTCTCCGGTCATGTACCGCTCGATGGCGGCGTAAGTGACGCCCATCTCCTTCTCGTCGGTCTGCCCCTCGTAAAGCCCGGCGGAGGGAGCTTTTTTGCGGATGCTCTCCGGCCCGTTCAGGTAGTCCAGAAAAGCGAACACCTCCGTCACGGTCAGATCGGCGATGGGATTGAAGTCTGCCGCACCGTCGCCCCACTTGGTGAAGTATCCCATGAAGATCTCGCACTTGTTGCCCGTTCCGGCCACCAGCCGACCCTCCGCCGCGGCGATGGCGTACAGCGTCATCATCCGCAGCCGGGGGGCGATGTTGCTGACGGCGGAGGCGTTCATCACGGTGCCGGAGGCCTCCAGCGCGGCGATCTCCGCCTCTCTGGCGGCGGTGAGGTCCACGGTCCGGCTCTCGATGCCGAACTGCCCGGCCAGCAGAAGCGCGTCGTCGGTGTCGCTGCCGTAGTTGACTTTTGTGGCGCAGGGCATAAGCACGCCCAGCGTGTTTTCGCAGGCGAGTTTACATAATATTCCTACCAGCGCGGAATCCTTGCCGCCGCTGTTGCCGAAGACGATGCCCTTGCAGCCGCTCGCCGCCAGCCGCTCCCGGATGAAGGCGACTCTTTTTTCCGTTTCCAGCGCGTAGTCTCTCATGCAAGTACCTCCTTGTCGTCAGTTCAGATGCAGCCGCTGGCACATATACCGGTGGGCTGTTTTTTCAGCGTTGTCATTCAGCGGCGCCAGCTCCGCGCGGCCGTATTTCCGTTCCAGGGCCGTTGTCAGGATGTGATCGCAGAAGTGGGGGTTCTTGGGCAGGGCGGGGCCGTGGCTGTAGGTGCCGAAGACGTTTTTGTACCGCACGCCCTCGGTGCCGTCGGAGCCGTTGTTGCCGTAGCCCTTGAGCACCGTGCCCAACGGGGTGAGACCGCTGCCCAGATGGGTCCGGCCGCCGTGGTTTTCAAAGCCCACCACGATGCCGCCGCCGCTCTCCTCGCCCAGACGGAAGGCGTAGTTGCCGATGAGCCGGTCCGCCGAACCCTCGGTGTACAGATCCAGGACGCCGATGTACTCGCACATCTGCCCGTCGGCGGTGCGATAGCCGGTGCCCAGCAGCTGATACCCGCCGCAGATGCACAGAAACGTCTTTCCGTCCTCCGCCGCGGCGCGGATGTTGTCGCTCCGGCCGGCGTTCAGGTCGGCCAGCAGCACGGTCTGTTCAAAGTCCTGCCCGCCGCCGATGAAAAACAGGTCGTAGTCCGTCAGCGGGTCCGCCGCCCCCAGGGGCAGCTCGGTGATCTCGCAGCCGACGCCCCGCCATTCCAGCCGGCGGCGCATGCACAGGATATTTCCCCGGTCTCCGTACAGATTCAGCACGTCCGGGTACAGATGACAGATCTTCAAATCCATAAAATGCCTCGCAGAGTTTGCGCCTGTTGGCGCAAATATAATACAATTCGTTTTTCCCGGGGGCGTGTACCTCGGGAAAAACACTTCTCAGCCCGCCAGTGTGCGACCAAAGGGAGTGCGCGCAGCGGGCTGTGGGGTGTCCCATGAGAGCCCAGCGCAGCGGGTCTCATGGGAGGGAGTCATTCCCAAAACCTGCCTTTCCCCGCGATGGTGGAGAGCTTGTCCCGCACGGCCAGCATGGCGGTGTAGTTGGGCAGCACCACCACCGGCTTTCCGGCGGACTTCACCGCCTCCGCAAGAGCGTCCAGCGTGGGGTAGGACTCGACGGCGCCGTCGTCGGCCCCGGCGTATTTCAGCCGCAGGCGCATATCCTCCGCCCGGGTGCCGAAGACCCCGATCCGCTCGTAGCTCTTCTGGGCGAACAGACTCTCGTAATCCGCGTCCCATACCCAGGAGATATCGGTGCCGTCGTTCACGTTGTCGTTGAGGCAGAACACCGGCATCACGTCCTCGGTGAGGGAGGCAAGGTATTCCAGCGCCCGGTCGCACCCGGCGGGGTTTTTCACCAGCACGACGCGGGTGTCGGTGCCGCCAACCTTCATGGTCTCCATGCGCCCGAAGGCGGCGTTGAAGCCCGCCAGAGAGACGGCGCAGCTGTCGAAGTCCCAGCCCATACCGTCCGCCGCGGCCAGGGCGGCCAGGGCGTTGTACACGTTGTACAGCGCGGGCAGGGCCACGGTCAGCCCGGTCTCTTTCTCGCCCCGGGCCAGGAGCACCCGGCTGCCGGAGGAGGACGCCTCCACGGTTTTGGCGGCGAGAGCGGGCGTCGGCCGGCGCAGGCCGCAGCGGGGGCAGTACCAGTCTCCCAGATGGGCGTAGGTGCGGCGCGCGTAGGCGTAGCGCTCTCCGCAGCGCAGGCAGTGTGGCGCGTCGGACACGTTGGCCTCATGGTCGGAGGAGACCCCGTCCACCCCGTAGTAGATCACCGGATTAGGGACCTCCATGCCCAGAGAGGCGGTGAGGGAGCAGTCGGCGTTCAGACACAGTACGGCGTTCTTCGCCTCGGCAATGCCCCGGGCCAGGCAGTCCCTGGTGTGGGTCACCTCGCCGTAGCGGTCCAGCTGGTCCCGGAACAGGTTTGTTACCAGGATCACCTTCGGCTGCAGGGCCTTCACCGCGGCGGGGAAGTGGCCCTCGTCGCACTCGATCACGGCCAGCTTCGCCCGGGGGCGGCCCAGCAGGTCGGCGTTGGCGGCGAACTCCGCCGTGATGCCGCTGACCAGGTTGGCGCCGGACCGGTTGGAGAAGTACTCCGCGCCGGCGGCATCCAGCATATGCCGCAGCATGCCGGAGGTGGTGGTCTTGCCGTTGGTGCCCGTGACAATCACCGTCTGCACGTTCTTTCCCAGCTCCGCAAGAAGCCCGGGGTACAGCCGCAGAGCCACCTTGCCCGGCATGGCGGTGCCGCCCCGGCCCGCCAGCCGGATCAGAAACCGGCTCAAACGGCAGGCGAGACAGGCGATGAATACTCGAATCGTTTTCATATAGACAGGATCCTTCCCCGTCTTTCCGTTATTCCACGGTGACGGATTTGGCCAGATTTCGGGGTTTGTCGATCTCGCAGCCATTGGCCTTAGCCACGTAGTAGGCGAAAAGCTGCAGCGGCACGATCTCGGGGATGGCGGTCAGCAGGGGATCGGTGGCGGGCACGAACAGGGCGTCGTCCGCCTCGGTGAAGATCCGGCGGCTTCCTTCCCGGGCCACCGCCATCACCTTGGCGCCCCGGGCCTTGACCTCCTTGATGTTGGACATGGTCTTGTCGAACAGGGAATCCAGGCAGGCCAGCGCCACCACCAGCCGCCCCGGCTCGATCAGGGCGATGGTGCCGTGCTTCAGCTCCCCGGCGGCGTAGGCCTCGGAGTGGAGATAGCTGATCTCCTTGAGCTTCAGCGAGGCCTCCAGCCCCACGGCGTAGTCCATGTTCCGTCCGATGAAAAACAGCGAGGTGTTGTCCCGATAGCGCTCGGCCAGATACCCGGTCTGGGGGTTCAAGTCGATGCTCCGCTGGGTCCGCTCCGGCAGAGCCAGAATGCCCTTGACCAGCTCGTCATACCGCTCGCCGGTGAGCAGACCCCGCTCCCGGGCCATCCACACGGAAAGCAGGTCCAGCACGGCCAGCTGGGTGGTGTAGCCCTTGGTGGTGGCCACGGCGATCTCGGGCCCGGCCCAGGTGTAGATCACGTAATCGGAGAGCTTGGCGATGGTGCTGCCCACCACGTTGACGATGGACAGCACCTTGGCGCCCCGGTTTTTGCCCTCCTTGATGGCCGCGATGGTGTCCGCCGTCTCTCCGGACTGGGATACGGCGATCAGCAGTGTCTGATCGTCGATGATGGGATCCCGGTAGCGCAGCTCGCTGGCTACGTCCACCTCCACATTGACCCGGCACAGGGATTCGATCAGATACCGGCCCACCATCCCGGCGTGATAGGCGCTGCCGCAGGCGGTGATCACGATGCGCCGCACGTCCGCGAAGCATACCCGGAAGGCGTCGTCAAAATCATCCAGCACGATCCGGCCGTTTCGGATCCGGGGCTCGATGGTAGCCTTCAGGGCCCGGGGCTGCTCCATGATCTCCTTGAGCATGAAGTGGTCGTAGCCGCCCTTTTCCGCGGCCTCCACATCCCACACCACCCGGGAAACGCTGTGGGATACAGGCTTGCCGGTGCAGTCATAAACAGTGATGTTCTCCGGCGTCAGCTCGGCAAACTCCCCGTCCTCCAGGTAGATCACGTTCTTGGTGTGGCTCACCAGGGCGGTCACGTCGGAGGCGAAAAAGTTTTCTCCCACGCCCACGCCCAGGATCAGCGGGGAAGCCATCTTGATGGCGCAGAGCTTGCCGGGCTGGTCGGCGCAGAGCACCCCCAGAGCGTAGGAGCCCTCCAGCCGGGCGGCGGTGTGCATCACGGCGGCCTTCAGATCTCCGCGGTAATACATGTCCAGCAGGTGGACGATGACCTCCGTGTCCGTCTCGCTCCGGAAGACGAAGCCCCTGTCCGTCAGCTCCTGCCGGAGAGCGGCGTAGTTCTCGATGATGCCGTTGTGGACGATGGCGAACTTGCCGTCGTTGGACATGTGGGGGTGGGCGTTGGTATCGGTAGGCGCCCCGTGGGTGGCCCAGCGGGTGTGACCGATGCCGGTAAAGCCGGGGAGAGCCGCGCCGCCGTCCGTCTTTTCCACCAGATTGGCGATCTGGCCGGAGGCCTTGATCATGCGCAGGACGCCGTCGTTCTGCACGGCGATGCCCGCGGAGTCGTAGCCCCGGTATTCCAGTTTTTTCAGTCCGTCCAGCAGCAGGGGAGAGGCCTCCTGCCCGCCGGTGTAGCCGACGATGCCGCACATATTATGTCAACTCCTTTGGCCGGGAAAACGGGTTTATCCAAAAAACTTAATCATTATATCGTATGATCCGCGTTTTTACAAGAAAAACCCCTGCGGCTTTTTTGCCGCAGGGGCGATGAGGCTGTTCAGCCCTTGTAGCCGATCTCATCGGCCAGGCTCTGCTCCAGGAACACCACGGCGTCCCGGTGGAGCCGCAGGAAGGTGACCGGGCAATGAGGATCGATCCTGTCGGACTTGAGCAGGGCGGAGGCGGCGTCCTTTTTGCTGCCGGAGATGATCAGCAGCAGCTTGCGGGCGCGCATGATGTTGCCCATGCCCATGGTGACGGCGTAGCGGGGCACGTCGTCCCGGGAGGCAAAGAAGCGGGCATTGGCGTCGATGGTGCTCTCGTCCAGGGTTTCCAGGTGAGCGCCGTCACAGAGAGTGTCGCCGGGCTCGTTGAAGCCCAGATGTCCGTCGGGACCCACGCCCAGCACCTGCACGGCGATATCGGTCCGGTCCAGCATCTCGTTGAACTCCTTCAGGTTGGCCTCGGCGTCGCCGGTGCCTTTGGCCACGTAGGTGTTGGCCTTGTCGATGTTGATGTGGTCGAAGAGGTTGTCGTTCATGAAGTAGCGGTAGCTCTGGTCGTGAGTGGGCTCCAGACCCACGTACTCATCCAGGTTGACGCTGTGGACGGCGGAAAAGTCCAGTCCTTCCTCATGGCAGCGGCGGCTCAGCTCCTTATACATGCCCACGGGGCTGGAGCCGGTGGCGAGACCCAGGGTGCAGCCGGGCTCGGCGCGAACCACGGCCTCGATCACGTCGGCGGCTTTGGAGCATATTTCGTCATAGTTTTTGGCGATGATGACACGCATGGATGGTTACCCCCGTTTATAATATTCTTCTTCGTTCTTTCTCACGATCCGGCCGCCGGTCTTGCAGATGCACTTTTCCGGGATCACGCCCCGGACGCAGGACACGGGATACACGTTGGAATCCCTGCCGACGACGGTGCCGGGGTTGAGCACGCTGTTGCAGCCTACTTCCACCCGGTCGCCCAGCATGGCGCCCACCTTTTTCCGGCCGGTGGGGATGTTCTCCCCCTCGTTGTGGATGACCACAAGGGCCTTGTCGCTCTTCACGTTGCTGGTGATGGAGCCCGCGCCCATATGGGCCCTGTACCCCAGGATGGAGTCGCCCACGTAGTTGTAGTGGGGCACCTGTACGTTGTCGAAGAGGATCACGTTTTTCAGCTCCGTGGAGTTGCCCACCACGCAGTTTTCGCCCACCAGAACGTTGCCGCGGATGAAAGCGCCGGGCCGGACCTCAGTGTTGTGGCCGATGATGGCAGGGGCCAGGATGGTGGCGGTGGCATAGACCGTGGCGTCCCGGGCGACCCAGACGTTTTCCGTGATCTCGGTGTATTCCGCCACCGGGAGAGCGGCGCCCAGCGCTTTGACAAGCTCGCCGATGCCCGCCAGGGCTTCCCAGGGATAGGTGAACTGCCGCAGGTAATCTCCGGCGAGAGTGTGGTCAAGATCGTAAAGATCGCTTATGGTCAGTTTCATGATTTCTTCACCTCGATCAGATGTCCGGAGCGGTCTATAGCCGCGATGATGGCGTCCACGTTCTTCTCGCAGTCGGTCAGCGTGCCGGCCTCGGCCATGACCCGCAGCACCGGCTCGGTGCCGCTCTTGCGCAGCAGCACCCGGCCGTTGGAGCCCAACTCTTCGGTGCATTTCTCCACGGCGGCCCGGACCTCCGGATCGGCCAGCGTGCCGTCCTTGTCGTCCACCTTCACGTTTTTCAGCACCTGGGGATACATGGTCACCTCGCTGGCCAGCACGGACAGGGGCAGCTGGGTGTCGATCATCACGCCCATGAGCATGATGGCGGTGATCAGACCGTCGCCGGTGTGGGCGTATTTCCGGAAGATCACGTGACCGGACTGCTCGCCGCCGATGAGATGGTCGTTTTCCTTCATGTTCTCGTAAACGTAGCGGTCGCCCACGGCAGTCTTCTCGTAGCCGATGCCGATCCGATCCAGCGCCTTATAGAGGCCGAAGTTGCTCATCACGGTGGTCACCACGGTGTTGGAGGGCAGCTGGCCCAGGGCCTTGAGGTGCTTGGCGCAGATATACATGATGTGGTCGCCGTTGACCACGTTGCCCCGCTCGTCCACGGCCAGACACCGGTCCGCGTCGCCGTCGAAGGCGAAGCCCACGTCCACCTGGTGCTCCCGCACGTACTGCTGCAGGCCCTCGATGTGGGTGGAGCCGCACTTCGTGTTGATGTTCACGCCGTCGGGCTCATTGTTCATCACGTAGGTCTTGGCGCCCAGGGCGTCGAACACCGCCCGGCCGATCATCCAGGAGCTTCCGTTGGCGCAGTCCAGGGCCACCTTGTGATCGCTGAAGGAGCGGGTGGCCAGGCTGGTCAGATAGCCGATATACCGGTTCCGGCCGGAGTAAAAATCAATGGTGCGGCCGATCCTGTCCTCCGTGGCCCAGGGGATGGAATCGGGGTCTCCGTCCAGATAAGCCTCCAGCTCGTCCTGCAGGCCGTCGTCCATCTTCTCGCCGATATGGTTCATCAGCTTGATGCCGTTGTCGTAGTAGGGGTTGTGGCTGGCGGAGATCATGGCGCCGCAGTCGAAGTTCTCCGTACGGGTGATGAAGCTGACGCAGGGGGTGGTGGTCACGTGCAGCAGATAGGCGTCTGCGCCGGTGGAGGTGATGCCCGCCGCCAGCGCGCTCTCGTACATATAAGAAGAGCGGCGCGTATCCTTGCCGATGACGATGCGGGCCACGTCGTCGGTGTGACGCTGCCCGTAATACCATCCCAGAAAACGGCCGATCTTAAAGGCGTGCTCGGCGGTCAGATCGACGCCGGCTTTGCCGCGGAATCCGTCTGTTCCGAAGTATTTACCCATAAACGTTGCCTCCTGTCAGAGTTGGAAAAGAATTATCCGAGAAAGTATTTTACCCCACGGGGCTGCGCCCCGTCAAGAAAAAACGCGGGGAACGGCGCCTTACTTCTCCACGGCCCGGAGCAGCCCCAGGAACAGGGGATGGGGCCGGTTGGGACGGCTCTTGAACTCGGGGTGATACTGCACGCCGATGTAGAAGGGATGGTCGGCGCGCTCCACCACCTCCACCAGCCGTCCGTCCGGGGAGAGACCGCTCTGGATCAGCCCCGCGTCGGCGAGGCGCTCCCGGTAATCGTTGTTGAATTCGTAGCGGTGCCGATGCCGCTCGGAGATCTCCGCCGCGCTGTAGCACTTCTCCAGCAGGGAGCCCGGCTGCACCCGGCAGGGATAGGCCCCCAGACGCAGCGTGCCGCCCTTGTCGATCTCATCGCTCTGTCCGGGCATGAAGTCGATGACCTTGTGAGGGGAGTTTTCGTCGAATTCCCGGGAGTTGGCCCCTGCCAGCCCGGCGGCGTGGCGGGCGTTCTCGATGACGGCGATCTGCATGCCCAGGCACAGCCCCAGATAGGGCACGCGGTTTTCCCGGGCGTAGCGGGCGGCGGAGATCATGCCCTCGATGCCCCGGCTGCCGAAGCCCCCGGGGATCACGATGGCGTCCGCTCCGGAGAGAATCTCGGCGGCGTTTTCGTCGGTGACGGTCTCCGAATCCACCCAGCGGAGTTCCACCTTCGCGCCCACAGCGTAGCCCGCGTGGCGCAGCGCCTCCGAAACGGAGAGGTACGCGTCGTGGAGCTGGACGTATTTCCCCACCAGCGCCACGGTGACGTGTTTGCCCCGGCGCTTGACGCTCGCCACCATTTCTTCCCAGTCCCGCAGGTCCGGGGCCGGGGCGTCGATACCCAGCTTCCGGCAGACGATATCCCCCAGATGGGCCTTTTCCAGCATCAGCGGGGCCTCGTACAGCACGGGCAGGGTCACATTCTCGATGACGCAGTCGCTCTCCACGTTGCAGAACAGGGCGATCTTCCGGAAGATGGATTCGTCCTCGATGGGCTCGTCGCACCGCAGCACGATGATATCCGGGGAGATGCCCATGCCCTGCAGCTCCTTCACCGAGTGCTGGGTGGGCTTGGACTTGTGTTCGCCGGAGGCCTTCAGATAGGGAAGCAGCGTCACGTGAACGTAAAGGACGTTCTGTCGCCCCTGCTCCAGGCCTACCTGCCGGATGGCCTCCAGAAAGGGCTGGCTCTCGATGTCGCCGGTGGTGCCGCCCACCTCGGTGATCACCACGTCCGCGCCGGTCTTCTTGCCGACGCGGTAGATGAAATGCTTGATCTCGTCGGTCACGTGGGGGATGATCTGCACCGTGCTGCCCAGGTATTCCCCCCGGCGTTCCTTTTCCAACACCCGGGCGTAGACCTTGCCGGTGGTCAGGTTGGAGTATTTGTTCAGATCCTCGTCGATGAAGCGCTCATAGTGGCCCAGATCCAGGTCGGTCTCGGCGCCGTCCTCGGTGACGTAGACCTCCCCGTGCTGGTAGGGGCTCATGGTGCCCGGGTCCACGTTGATGTAGGGGTCCAGCTTCTGGGCGGCCACCCGCAGGCCCCGGGCCTTCAGCAGCCGGCCCAGAGACGCGGCGGTGATGCCCTTGCCCAGCCCGGACACCACGCCCCCGGTCACAAAAATGAATTTACTCATATCGTCATTCCTCCTTGCGAAATCCGTTTGCAGCATTTATGATGGTTTCAGACCAAACAATACAGAAAGGGGGAAAAGAAATGACAAAAGTGAAGATCACGCCGGGAGCCTGCGGGCTCGTGACCCGCGTGGAGGCCACGGCGGGAAAAAGACGCATGGTCACCGTGAAGATCGACTCGGCCTGCCCCAACGTCAGCGGAATGGCCAAAGCCCTGGGGGAGGAATTCAACGGCTACGAGATCTGCATGCAGCAGCCCGGCGCAGGACCTTTTTATGAGTATGCCCGGGAGCATTTTCCGGCCCACGGCTCCTGTCCCTCCATCAGCGGCATCCTCAAATGCATCGAGGCCGAGTGCCGCCTGGCACTCAAGCGGCCCGCTTCCATCGAATTCGAGGAATAAGCCGCCCTTCCGGGCATAAAGAGAGCGACGCCCACCAACGCAGCCACCCCACCGCGTCGGCAAACGCCGCACAACCCCTGAAAAAACGTTTTGATTATAATTTCGCACAATTGATTTGTCAACCGGGCTTTTCCAAAAAAAGGAAAAGCCCGGCGTCTTTTTTCCACGGACGCCGCGTCAGTCCGACAAAGCGTATCAATCGTTCCCACAACCTGCGCAAAGAAAGTCCCCCGCGCCGGAAAAGATATTGCTTTTTCGGGAGCGGAAGAGTAAAATATCATCGGTTTTTTCCGGGCATGGCCCGGGGGAACCGACGCTTTCAGTGCCGTGCCCGAAGGGACACGGGAAAAGGGAATCAGGGGAAGATCCTGAGCGATCCGGTCACTGTAAGCGGGGAGAACGGGCGGGATATGCCATTGTGTCGACGACATGAGAAGGTCCGCATCGTTTGCTGATCCGCAAGCCAGGAAACCTGCTGAAAGCGTTCTATGCCCGCTTCCGAGGAAAGCAGAGCAGGACGAGCCTTCTGCAGGTCTGTTTTCTTCGGAAAACAGATCTTTTTTTATTTCTGTAAAGCATCGCCGCCGTCGGGGCCGGGTTCCCCGCCGGGGCGAAAAGGAGGAACCACTGTGAAGAAGAAACTCATCCGTATCCTTGCTCTGATCATGGTCCTGGCGTCTCTGCTGAACACGGCGGCGCTGGCGGCTTCGCCCGCAAAGGGAAGCGGCGACCCTGATCTCGAAAAGGAAGAGATCCTGAACGAGGACAACGAGGAAGAAGACGCCGAGGAAGAGGAATCCGAGGAGGGAGAGCCCGAGGAAGAGGAATCCGAGGAAGAGGAATCCGAGGAAGAAGAATCCGAGGAGGAAGAATCCGAGGAGGAGAAATCCGAGGAAGAAGAATCCGAGGAAGAAGAATCCGAGGAGGAAGAATCCGAGGAGGAATCCGAGGAAGAAGAATCCGGGGAAGAAGAATCCGAGGAAGAGGAATCCGAGGAGGAAGAGCCCGAGGAAGAAGAGTCCGAGGAAGAAGAGCCCGAGGAAGAAGAGTCCGAGGAAGAAGAGCCCGAGGAAGAAGAGTCCGAGGAGGAACGGAAGAGCGTTACAAATTCCGTTGACAACGCCTGCGAGCTGGAAGACGGCGTCTACGCCGCCGGCACGGATTATACCGTGACCGTTTCCGGTGAGAAGCAGGATCTTTCCGTGCCGGAGATCATCGTATCCGACGGGAAAGCCTTCGCCGCGATCCGCAGCGCCAGAGAGGGCGCGGCCCTCCTGGACGCGGCGGGCAGGCTGTTCAAGGCCCGGCAGGACGACGGCGCGGTGTTTGAAAAAGTGCCTGTGGTTCTCGGCGGAGAAAACCCGGTCATCGTATTCACCGGCGACGCCGAGGACGAGGGAGTGAAATACACCTTCACCCTGATCTTCTCCGAAGAAGAGGAGAAGAAAGAGGAAGAGGAAAAGCAGGAACCGGAAAAGAAAGAGGAGATCTCCGCCACTCTTGGCGTGACCGCTGTCAACGTTTCTCAGGTTTCCGTGAAGCAGCTGCTCGACCAGCCCATCACGCTGAAGGAGAATAATGCTCCCGTGCTGCTGAACACCGAGCCCGAGCGGAACGGGAACGAAGAGGGACAGAAAAGCGCCCCGGAAAACGAGCAGCCCCAGAGCAGCGCGGTGAACAATCTCACCATGCTCTCCGACGGCACGTATACGCCCGACCCCACGGCTCTGTATACCTCCAGCAAGCTGACCATCAGCTGCGCTTCGGTGACCGTGACGGGCGGCAGGGCCTATGCGGATATCGCTTTTTCCAGCGCCAACTTTACCACCCTGGACGCCAACGCCGCATTCTATGACGCGACGGCGGCGGAGAGCGGCGTGGTCTTTGCAAATATCCCCGTTTCTCTGAACAGAGCCATGAACGTGCGGGCCTATACCACGGCCATGGGCGGAAGATTCAACGAATACACCTTGACGATCAGCGTGTCCGGAACGGGCAGCCAGCCCCAGAGCAGCGCGGTGGACAACAGCACTACGATGGACGACGGCGCGTATACGCCCGATCCCACGGAGCTCTATTCCTCCAGCAAGCTGACTATCAGCTGCGCTTCGGTGACTGTGACGGGCGGCAAGGCCTACGCGGATATCGCCTTCAGCAGCAATAAAACGACCATGCTGGACGCCAACGGCACGTTCTATTCCGCCACTGTTACGGAAAGCGGCGCGGTGTTCGCGAGCATCCCCGTCTCTCTTAATACTGCCATGACGGTGTGGGCGTACAGCTCTGCCATGGGTGGAAAGATCACGGAATACACCCTGACCGTATGCGTGGAGGATCCGGCGGAGCAGCCCCAGAGCAGCGCGGTGAACAATCTCACCATGCTCTCCGACGGCACGTATACGCCCGACCCCACGACTCTGTACACTTCCAGCAAGCTGACCATCAGCTGCGCTTCGGTGACCGTGACGGGCGGCAGGGCCTATGCGGATATCGCCTTCTCCAGCGCCAACTATACCACCCTGGACGCCAACGCAGCATTCTATGACGCGACGGCGGCGGAGAGCGGCGTGGTCTTTACGGACATTCCCGTTTCCCTTGGCAGCCCCATGGATGTGCGGGCCTATACCACGGCCATGGGCGGAAGATTCAACGAATATACACTGACAATCAGCGTGGCCGATGAGGGGAGCGTTCCCCAGAGCAGCCCGGTGAACAACTGCACCATGCTCGCCGACGGCACATATACTCCCGACCCCACGGAGCTCTATTCCTCCAGCAGACTGACCATCAGCTGCGCCTCGGTGACTGTGACGGACGGCAAGGCCTACGCGGATATCGCCTTCAGCAGCGATAAAACGACCATGCTGGACGCCAACGGAACGTTCTATCCCGCCACCGCAGTCGAAGGCGGCGTGGTGTTTGAGAACATTCCCGTTTCGCTGGAAAGCGCCATGGCTGTGTGGGCGTACAGCACCGCCATGGGCGGGAAGATCACGGGGTATTCCCTGACCGTCAGCGTGCCCAATTCCGGCGGAACGCCGCAGAGCAGCGCAGTGGATAACAGCACGACTCTGGACGACGGCACGTATACGCCCGATCCCACGGAGCTCTATTCCTCCAGCAAGCTGACCATCAGCTGCGCTTTGGTGACCGTGACCGACGGGAAAGCGTACGCGGATATCGCTTTCAGCAGCGACAAGACCACGACGCTGGACGCCAACGCCACATTCTATCCCGCGACGGCGGCGGAAAGCGGCGTGGTGTTCACGAACATCCCCGTTTCCCTGGGCAACGCTATGGCGGTGCGGGCATACAGCACGGCCATGGGCGGACGGTTCACGGAATACTCTCTGACGGTCAGCGTGCCTGAGTCGAATCTGGCGGACTATTCGGCGGTGGACGCGGCTCTGGCGGCCATCCCGGAGGATCTGACCCTTTATACGGACGAGACCGCCCAGGCGGTTATCGACGCCAGAGACGCCGTGGTCCGCGGCCTGACTGCCGACAGGCAGGACGAGGTGGACGCCATGGCGCAGGCCATCACGGACGCGGTGGCCGCCCTGGTGGAAAAACCCACGGCGGACGAGCCGCTGGATGACGGCGACTATTCCATCGACGTGACCTCCAGCTCCACTATGTTCAAGGTAGTCAAGGCAGTGCTGACGGCGGAAAACGGCAGCTACACCGCGGTGATCACCCTGAGCGGCACCGGCTACGACAAGCTGTTCATGGGCAAGGCGGCGGACGCCAACGACGAGGACGCCATCCCCTACGTGGCGGACGAGGAGGGCAAATACACCTTCACCATTCCCGTGGCGGCGCTGGATACGCCCATCGACGTGGCGGCCCACTCCGTCAGCAAAGACCAGTGGTACGACCGTACCCTGACCTTCAACAGCGATACGGCAACCCCGATCCAGGAAGAGATCGCCGACGGCGACTACACCGTGGACGTCACCTCCAGCTCCAACATGTTCAAGGTGGTCAAGGCGGTGCTGACGGCGGAAAACGGCAATTACACCGCGGTGATCACCCTGAGCGGCACCGGCTATGACAAGCTGTTCATGGGCAAGAAGGAGGACGCCAACGACGAGGACGCCATCCCCTACGTCCCGGACGAGGAGGGAAAATACACCTTCACCATTCCCGTGGCGGCGCTGGATACGCCGCTGGACGTGGCGGCCCACTCCGTCAGCAAAGACCAGTGGTATGACCGTACCCTGACCTTCAACAGCGCTTCCCTGACGCCGGTGGAAAACGGCAACGGCGGGGAGGACCCGGGCGAGGATCCCGGCGAAGATCCTCCGCCTGCCGAGGCGGACAACCAGGGCAGCACTGCCTGGGTGGACAACTCCACCGTCCTGCCCGACGGCGAGTATACGCCCGAGACCTTCAACTGGTCCGGCGGCAGCGGCAGGACTTCGATCGTTCTTGAAAAGATCATCGTTCAGAACGGCAGATCCTACGCGGTGGTCAGCTTTACCAGCAACAATTACACTTACATCAAGGCCAGCGGCGGAACCTATTACACCGCCCAGGGCGGAGGCAAGTCCACCGCCACCATCCCCATCCGGCTGAATACGCCCAACACGATTCGCGGCTGCACCACGGCCATGAGCACGCCTCATGAGATCGCCTATTCCATCTATGCATACATTCCCGGCGCCCTGGCGGAGACGGACAACACCACCAAGCCCGAGCAGAAGATCCCCGGCCTTACCTATCTCTCCACGGATGAGAACGACGAGAGCAAGGCCTTTGAGATCTACCGCTACGAGGACGGCTACGTGGTGATCAACGTGATCAACGTGGCTCGCTATCTGGTCGTGCCCGAGGGCAAGGAAGTCCCGGCGCCGCTGGACGAGGACATCCAGGTGGTGCAGCAGCCTGTGGAAAACGGTTGCGTGGGTACCGAAGAGCTCTTCACCATGCTCAGAGAGCTTGAACTGCCCGAGCTGATGGAGAAGATCACCATGACCTGCTTCGATTCCGGCGTCGAGGGCATGATCACCATGAAAGCCCCCGAGGAGCTGGAAATGGCGCAGCTGATCCGTCAGAAGTGCGGTATCGTCATCCTGCCCGGACAGTTTGCCGACGCGCGCGTCACCGGCGCGGATCCCGATGCGGAGGACGCCATTCACATCGAAGACCTCTCCGACGAAAAGGCCGCCGAGATGGCCAAGGTCTTTGGGGGCCTGAAGGGCTTCGGCATCCCCGGCTTCGTGGACCGCTCCGCGGATGAGGAGACCGAGCAGGCCGCCCTGGAGTGGATCAAGCTCTACGGCATCCTCTTCAACTGCGAAAAGGAAGTCAACGAGATCTACGCCAAACGCGCCGCCGAGCTGGAAAACAAGGCCGCGTGACGGCAAACAAAAAGCCAAAAGAACACAAATAGAACGGGGGGACCCTCCGTTCTATTTGTGCTGTAAAATACCTCCTTTCCGGAAAGGAAAATAACCATGAAAAGAGTACTGACCATCCTTCTGATCCTTGCCATGACGCTTTCCATGGCGGGCTGCGGCAGCTCCGGCGGCACCGGCAGCGCCGCCGCGCCCACGGCGGAGAGCACCGCTGCGGCGGCGCCGGCCG
>JAFSZH010000043.1 GCA_017455685.1 Oscillospiraceae bacterium | reverse complement strand
TCTCCGAGATTCACGAGACGTGGAGCCACGAGACCCCCGCGGGGAACAACTACGGGTACCATCCCTTCTCCGTGGTGAACACGGCCTCAACGGCAACGCTGGCGGCGAGTGAGAGCGGCGATGTCAGCGCGTCGGACTTCTCGCTCGTCTTTGTGGACCTGGAAGCTGAGGAGCAAACCCCGATGAATGCGGCGGAGTTCCGGCGCTACGCGATGAACCACAGCACGGACTTCCGGGCGGCCGGGCGCATTCAGTACAACGGGACACAGACGCTCACGAACGTCTGCGTGGACGTCATGCGGAACATGGCGGACGGGACCCGGCGGCACGTGGCGAACCGCCATATCCCGACGCTGCGCCCCGGCAAGACGCGGACCTTCTCCTTCGTCGTGGATCATGAAAAGATGGCTGAGGGGACGCTGGTGGTGGATTTGACCTGCGGGCAGGGCGGCTTTCTGGCCGGGGTGACTTCCAGCTCCGGCGGCACGTCCTCCGGCGGCGGGTGCAGCACGGGGTTTGGCGGGCTGGCACTGCTTGCGCTGGCGGCGCTTTGGGGGATGAAATCAGGGAAATAGAGCAAAAAGAAAGCGGGAGCCCGACAGGCTCCCGCTTATTTCATTTTCCCTGAAGGTTCAGCGATTGACCCAAATACCGGTCAAAGGAGGCGTTGACGATATTCTCCACTTCTCTTCGGCTCACTGCGGATCGGTTCCTCTTTCTCAGCATTCCCCATATCGATGGGGCAAAGGTGATAAAGAATCCCAGCATGGCGACAAAAAGCCCCATCAGCGCAAAGCCCCAATAAACGGTGGTCTGCACACTGTCAATACGGGAATCCAGCCGCCGGATTTCCGTGTGAACCTGTCCTATCTCAGACCTCACCTCGGTGCGAAGCTGCCCCATCTCACTGCGAAGCTGATTCATTTCGCTGCGGAGTTGGGTGTTGCTCTCCTTCATCTCGGAGCGGAGCTGGCCAACTTCGGACTTGATCTCGATCAGCGTCTTCTCCAGCAGCGCCTCCATACGATCCATACGGGCATCAAACACGTCTTTCTTCACGTACTCCTCTGGCACGATACACGCCTCCTTCCTTTCCTCTTTTCTCTATTATATCGTACGTCCTCATAAAATTTCTCTTGTAAAAGCAAATTTATGATATTATGTAAACTGTATAGAGAGGCTGTGAATGAGATAGGCATGTCAGAGAGGGATTGAGCTGTACGTTCGATGAAACGCATTGTTCCACTGACCGTGGCAGGAGGACAGGATGAATAACTCTGTTATTCATAATAATATTTTTTTGAGCTGCGGCGAGGTCAGCGGGGACCTCTATGCGGCGGACTTTATCACGGCGCTTCTGAACCGGAGGCCGGAACTGCGCGGCCGCGTGTGGGGCATGATGGGCCCGAAAGCCCTGGCGGCCTGCGGTGGGCAGGGCGATTGGCCTCATTGGAGCTACGAGGAGCTGAAGCTGATGGGCATCGCCGAGGTCATCCCCGCGCTGCCGCGCATTTTTCGCCTCCGCCGGGCAATGGTCCATGCCATTATGGAACACCAGCCTGCCGC
>JAFSZH010000042.1 GCA_017455685.1 Oscillospiraceae bacterium | reverse complement strand
TTCGGGACCTTCGAGGAATTCCTCGATGACGATCTGTTCGCCGCTCCTGCCGAATTTCTTGTCCTGCATCATGGCGTAGACGGCGTTTTTCGCTTCTTCTCGCGTTTCGGCGATGATGACGCCCTTGCCCAGCGCCAGCCCGTCGGCCTTGATCACCGTGGGGATGGGAGCGGTCTCCAGATAGCGCAGAGCACTGTCCAGATCGGTGAAAACTTCGTATTTGGCGGTGGGGATGCCGTACTTCTTCATGAGATTCTTGGAAAAGACCTTGCTGCCCTCGATGATGGCGGCGTTGGCCCGGGGACCGAAGCAGGGAACGCCGGCCTCCTCCAGCGCGTCCACGCAGCCCAGCACCAGCGGATCGTCTGGAGCCACCACCGCGTAGTCGACCTTATTATCCACGGCAAACTTCACGATCTCCGGGATGTTTTTGGCGTCGATGGGGACGCACACGGCGTCCGCGTCCATGCCGGCGTTGCCGGGCAGGGCGCAGATCTCCGTGATCTCCTGGTTCTCCCGCAGCTTGCGGATGATGGCGTGCTCGCGGCCTCCGCCGCCGACGACCATTACTCTCATGGATGATCCTCCTCAGTGGTAGAACAGCCGCATGCCGGTAAAGGCCATGACGATGCCGTACTTATCCGCCGTCTCGATCACGTTGTCGTCCCGGATGGAGCCGCCGGGCTCGGCGATATACTGCACGCCGGACTTTCTGGCCCGCTCCACGTTGTCGCCGAAGGGGAAGAAGGCGTCGCTGCCCACCGTGACGCCGGAATGGGTAGCGATCCATGCCTGCCGCTCCTCCCGGGTCAGGGGCTCGGGGCGGGTCTTAAAGATCTTCTGCCAGGCGCCGTCGGCGAGCACGTCCTCATACTCGTCGGAGATGTATACGTCGATGGCGTTGTCCCGGTCCGGGCGGCGCACGTCGTCCAGGAAGGGGAGGGCGAGGACCTTGGGGTTCTGCCGCAGATACCAGTTGTCCGCCTTCTGCCCGGCCAGCCGGGTGCAGTGGATGCGGCTCTGCTGTCCGGCGCCCACGCCGATGGCCTGGCCGTTTTTCACGTAGCACACTGAGTTGGACTGGGTGTATTTCAGCGTGATCAGCGCCACGATCATGTCCGTTTTGGCCTGATCGGGCAGATCCTTGTTTTTCGTCACGATGTTTCTCAGCAGCGTTCCGTCGATGCGGAAATCGTTGTGGCCCTGTTCAAAGGTCACGCCGAAAACGTCCTTGGTCTCCTGTTTGGCGGGGACGTAGGCCGGGTCGATCTGAATGACGTTGTAGTTGCCCTTTTTCTTCGTTTTCAAAATGGCCAGAGCTTCCTCGGTGTAGCCGGGGGCGATCACGCCGTCGGACACCTCTTCTTTCAGATAAGCGGCTGTGGCGGCGTCGCACTCGTCGCTGAGGGCGGCCCAGTCGCCGTAAGAAGAGAGCCGGTCCGTGCCCCGGGCCCGGATATAGGCGCAGGCGACGGGGGTGAGCTCCGCATCGGGAGCGACGAAGTAGATCTTCTTTTCCACCTCCGACAGCGGCAGGCCCACCGCCGCGCCGGCGGGGGACACGTGCTTGAAGCTGGCCGCGGAGGGGAGACCGGTGGCCTCCTTCAGTTCCTTCACCAGCTGCCAGGAGTTCAGCGCGTCCAGGAAGTTGATGAAGCCGGGACGGCCGTTCAGCACCGTGACGGGCAGCTCGCCGCCGTCCTTCATATAAATCTTTGCGGGCTTCTGATTGGGGTTGCAGCCGTATTTCAGTTCAAATTCTTTCATGTTCAGTCCCCCAGGTTTTTATTAAAGATCCGGACTTCGCCGTTCACGTTGGTGTAGAGCGAGACCTTGTTGTCGGCGTTCAGCGCCTCCCAGACAGCGTCGGGCTCGGGCATGTCGATCTCCATGGGCTCGCCGGCAAAGCTGGGCAGCGGGCTGCCGGGTCCCTGATAGGTGCTGATAAAATAGCCCTTGCCCTCCGGGCAATCCTCATAGCAGAAGAACTCCCGCAGACATTTGCCGTCCTTCTCCTTTAGGATGGACAGCTCGAAGGAGCCGTCGCCGTGGACCACGGCGGAGATGCGGGGGGTCCAGTTGGGGCCGTCGGGCTCGTATTCCCGGGTCATCAGCGCGGCACGGAAATCGCCCATCTTCCAGATGGTATCGGTCTGATCTCCGTTGGTAACGATGAGATCGACCCCGCTCTTGCGGACGGGGTGATAAATGATCAGGCTGGGGTCCACCATTCTGGAGGGGTCGTGGGCCTCGGTGCGGATGCCGTCCTCCGTCAGAGTAAAGACACGGTTGCGGCTGTTTTCGCTCCGTCCCATGATAAAGTAATACACGCGGTTTTTCCCCACCGCGATACCGCGGCCGGGGTAGGGATTGCCTTTCAGAAACTGGATGAAATCAGTCATATTGTTTCTCCTTTTCCAAAACGATCTGTTTTGACAGCATTTCCGCCGCCCGGGGCAGCAGGATCCATTCCGCTTTTTCCATGACCCGTTTCTGCAGGGTCTCCGGCGTGTCGTCCGGATAAACCTCCACAGCCTTCTGCAGCAGGATCGGGCCGCCGTCCGCGATCTCATTGACGATATGCACCGTGGCGCCGGTGACCTTCACGCCCCGGGCCAGGGCCGCTTCATGGACCTTAAGACCGTAGAAACCCTCCCCGCAGAAGGAGGGGATCAGAGCGGGGTGTACGTTGATGATGCGGCCGGGGTAATGGCTGACCACATCGGCGCTGAGGATCTTCATGAAACCGGCCAGAATGATAACGTCGATCTCGTGCCGGTCCAGAGTGGAGATCAGGGCCGATTCAAAGGTGGTCCGGGAACCGGTGATCACCGTGGTCTCGATGCCCGCCCGGCGGGCCCTCTGCAGAGCGTAGGCGTCCGGCTTGTTGGAGACCACGAAAACGATCTCTCCGCTTTTCAGCACGCCCGACGCCTGGGCGTCGATGAGCGCCTGCAGATTGGTGCCGCCGCCGGAGACCAGCACGGCGATACGCGCTTTGTCGTTCAGCATAGCTTCACCTTTTCCTCGCCCGGCTCCACGGAGCCGATCACGTAGGCATCCTCGCCGTGGTCCCGGAGAGTCCGGAGCGCCGCGTCGGCGGTCTCCGGGCTGACGATGACGCTCATGCCTACGCCCATATTGAAGGTATTGAACATATCCCGCTCCGGTATATCGCCGATACGCTGCAGCAGCGGGAATATGGCGGGGGTGCGCACGGCGGCTTTTTCAATGACGGCGCAGAGCCCGTCGGGGATGCTCCGGGGGATGTTCTCATAGAATCCGCCGCCGGTGATGTGGCTGACGCCCCGGACGTCGGCCGCCTCCAAAAGCACCAGCACGCTCTTTACGTAGATCTTCGTGGGCGTCAGCAAAGCCTCGCCCAGCGTCGTGCCCAGCTCGGCCACGGTCTTTCCCAGGTCGGCGTGCTCGATATCGAACACCTTGCGGACCAGAGAATAGCCGTTGGAGTGGATGCCGCTGGAGGGAAGGGCGATGATCACGTCTCCGGGGCGCATCCGGCCGTTGTCGATGATCCGGCACTTGTCCACGACGCCCACGGTAAATCCCGCCAGATCGTAGTCCTCCGGCTGCATGGTGCCGGGATGCTCAGCGGTCTCGCCGCCGATCAGCGCGCAGCCCGCCCGGACGCATCCCTCCGCCACCCCGGAGACCAGCGCGGCCACCTTTTCCGGCTCGTTCCTGCCGATGGCGATATAATCCAGGAAGAAGAGGGGCCTGGCTCCGCAGCAGATCACGTCGTTGACGCACATGGCCACGCAGTCAATGCCCACGGTGTCGTGCCTGTCCATCAGCCGGGCGATGCGCTGTTTGGTGCCAACGCCGTCGGTGCCGGACACCAGCACAGGCTCCTTCATACCTGTCAGATCCGGGGCAAACAAGCCGCCGAAGCCGCCGATATCGGACACCACGCCGGGAATAAACGTGCGCTCCACGTGCTTTTTCATCAGCTTGACGCCCTCGTAGCCGGCTTCGATGTTGACGCCGGCGGCGGCGTAAGAGGCAGAGTGAGATTCCATGGCTTTATTCCTTTCCCGTCCAGCAGTAAGTACAGATCTTGCAGGGGTCGATGCCGATGGCCTCCAGCAGGCCGTCGATGGACTGATAACCCAGAGAGCTGAATCCGAATTTCTGGCAGATGGTATCCAGCAGCTTCCGTCCCCGCTCCGTGGATGCGTCCACATACTCGTCCAGATGGGTCAGGCCCTCGTCGCCCTCCAGTTCGATGACGATGCGGCGGACCAGCAGCTCCATCTCCGATTTGCTGCGGGAGAAGTTCAGATACTTGCAGCCGTAGGCGATGGGCGGGCAGGCCGAGCGCATATGGACCTCCTTGGCGCCGGACTCGTACAGGAACTCCACCGTTTCCTGGAGCTGGGTGCCGCGAACGATGGAGTCGTCCACCAGCAGCAGCTTCTTTCCCTCGATCAGTTCGGGGACGGGGATCTGCTTCATCTTGGCCACCTGGTTTCTGACCGACTGGTTCTCCGGGACGAAGGACCGGGACCAGGTGGGCGTGTACTTGACGAAGGGCCGGGCGAAGGGCTTATGGCTGCGGTTGGCGTAGCCGATGGCGTGGGGCACGCCGGAATCGGGCATGCCCGCCACGGAATCCACGTCCGGCATGGTCTCCGCCTCGTTCTCCGCCATGATCTCGCCGTTGCGGTAGCGCATGAGCTCCACGTTGACGCCTTCGTAGTTGGAGTTGGGGTAACCGTAGTAGGTCCACAGGAAAGCGCAGATCCGCATTTCCTTCCCGGCGGGGGAGACGGACTCGCAGCTGTCGGCGGTGAGTCGCACGATCTCCTTGGGCCCCAGCTCATAGTAATCCCGGTAGCCCAGCTTGTGATAGGCGAAGGACTCGAAAGAAACGCAGTAGCCAACGTGGTTTTTCCCGATCAGCACGGGCAGCCGTCCCAGCTTGTCCCGGGAGACGTAGATCTCGCCGTTCTGCGTCAGGATGAGCATGGTCAGTGAACCGTCCACCACTTCCTGGGCGTGAAGCATACCGGAGATCAGGTCGTCCTTCTGATTGATGATGGCCGCTACCAGCTCCGTTTCATTCACCTTGCCGGAGCTCATGGCCATGAACTGGTGGGTGTGATCGGAAAAGAACTCCTTCACCAGCGCGTCGGCGTTGTTGATGATGCCCACGGTGGTAATGGCGTACAGTCCCAGGTGGGAGCGCACCAGCAGTGGCTGGGGATCGCTGTCGGAGATACAGCCGATGCCGCTGGTACCGGAAAATGTCTCCAGATCCCGCTCGAACTTGGTCCGGAACGGCGTGCTCTCGATATTGTGGATCTGCCGCTGGAACCGGCCGTCGTCACAGATGATCATGCCGCCCCGCCGGGTACCCAGGTGGGAATGATAGTCTACGCCGAAAAAAACGTCCAAAACGATATCCCGACGGGATACCGCACCGAAGAAACCACCCATCAGGCAAAGAACAGGGCGGAGAGGGTCATGGGATCGATATACTGTCCGTCTTTGTAAACGCGCATGTTGCCGGAGGCGATCTCGTCGATGAGCATGACCTTGCCGTCGGCGTCATAGCCGTACTCAAACTTAATGTCGTAGAGCTCCATGCCCCGGGACAGCATCTCGTCGGCCACGATCTTGGTGATCTGCTGGGTCATGACCTTGATATCCTCGTACTGCTCGGCGGTCATAACGCCCAGGTCGACAAGGCCGTCCTTGGTCACCAGGGGATCGCCCTTGGCGTCGTTTTTGAAGGTGGTCTCCACGTAGGCGGGCAGGGGGGCGCCCTCCTCGATATAATCGCTGTAACGGCGGTAGAAGGAGCCCACGGCGCGGTAGCGGCAGATGACCTCCAGGCCCTTTCCGAACACCTTGGCGGGCAGGACCTCCATGGTGGTGTCGTTCAGATCAGCGCTGACGAAATGAGTGCGGATGCCGGCGGCGTTGATCTTCTCAAAGAAATAGATGGACATGCGCAGATTCACGTCGCCCACTCCCTCGATGGTCAGGCCGACCTCGTTCATGCCGGGATCGAACACGCCGTCCTTGCCGGTGCAGTCGTCCTTGAACTTCAGCAGATAATTTCCGTTCTCCAGAGCGTAAACGTTCTTGGTCTTACCGGTGTAAACAAGCTTCATTTCCATTGTGCGTTCCTCCTGAATATGTTTTTTATTATAGTTTTTCCAAAATGGTGGCGTCCTTTTCCAGAACCTTGGCTGCGTCGTCCCTCCGTTTCTGATCCAGCCGGGCAGCCAGCTTTGGATCCTCCACCGCCAGGATCTGGGCGGCCAGCAGGGCGGCGTTGGTCCCGCCGTCGATAGCTACCGTGGCGACGGGGATGCCGGAGGGCATCTGCACCGTGGCGAGCAGGGCGTCCACGCCGTCCAGAGCGGCGCTCTTGCAGGGAATGCCGATCACCGGCAGGGTAGTGTTGGCCGCTATGGCCCCAGCCAGATGGGCGGCCATGCCCGCGGCGGCGATAAGCACGCCGAAGCCGGCTTCTCTGGCGTTCAGAGCAAAGTCACGGGCTTCGACGGGCGTCCGGTGGGCGGAATAAACGTGGACTTCAAAGGGGATCTCCAGCGCTTTCAGCTGATCGACCGCCTTCCGGATGACGGGCAGATCGCTGTCGCTTCCCATGACGATGCCGACTTTTTTCATAGGGTGAAAAACCTCCTCGTACCAACAAAAAATACTCTTGTGCCGGTCAGGGCATAAGAGCAGTTTTGCATTATGATATTCTGATTCCCGTACCGGGGTATACGGGCGCGCAGAGAGGCCGCAGGACAATTCCGATCTTTCTTTGCGCTGCCTTACCGTGCATATTCATCACCATTCCCGTAACGTGCAGGTTTATCCGGTACGTTTACATTTTACACCACAACATCTTGTTTTTGATATTGACTTTTATGACAAAATATTGCGCGGAAAAAGGGCGATTCACGACAAAATCGTGTATTCCGCAGCCCGAGGAATTGCTTTGCTCCGGGCGACATGCTATAAATGAAAAAGGCCGGTCCTGCACCGGCCGGAGAGGGGAGGCCGTTTTGTGGAGTATCGCGATGACGTCCGGGATAACGACGCTCTGCGCGCTTCGTTCAATAATCTGACCAGGCGCACCTTTGGCTTTGATTTTTCCGATTGGTATGACAGCGGCTGGTGGAGCGCGGAGCACACCGCCTATACGCCTCATGTCCTTGTCAGCGGCGGCAGGGTGGAGGCCAACGTCTCCGCCACGGCTATTCTGTTTACCGTTGACGGTGCGCCCCTGCGGACGCTGCAGCTGGGCACGGTAATGACCGCGCCGGAGCAGCGGGGAAGGGGTATGCAGCGCCGGCTGATGGAGCATGTGCTGGAAAAGGCGGCGGACTATGATCTGGTTTACCTCTACGCCAACGAGACCGTGACGGAGTTCTATCCCCGGTTCGGCTTCGTTCCCGCCGTGGAGTACGCTTTCTCCTGTCCTATGCCCGCAGACGGGCCGTTTTCCGCTGTTCCCGCCGATGCCGGCGACCCCGCCGGCCTGCGGAAGCTGCTGGCGCTCCGACAGCAGGGCAACCCGTTCAGCGCTATTGAAATGCCGGGGGAGACGGGGCTGTTCATGTTCTACTGCAGCGGCTTTCTCCGGGACTGCGTGTATTTCATCGACGAGCTGAACGCCGCCGCCGTGGCGGAGCTCGACGAGGGCACGCTGCTGCTGCATGACGTGTTCTGCCCGGAGGGGACCCCGCTGGAGGATGTGCTTTCCGCGCTGGCACTGCCGGGGGCGAAGCGGGTGACGCTGGGCTTCACGCCCAAAGATCCTTCGGGAATGCTCTGCGAGCCGATCGTTGAGGACGGAGGCCTTTTTATCCTGCAGGGCGGCAAAAATCCCTTTGCGGGGCGGAAAATGCGGCTTCCGACCTTGTTCCATACCTGAAAAAACGATCATACAGAAACCCGCCGATGCATCAGGCATCGGCGGGTCCTTTTGTCTGTCTTATTCCTCTACGGGCTTTTTCGCAAGCCAGCCCCGGAACACCCCGCCCTTCAGCACGGAAATGACGGTAAAGAATATGTCCGCGAACAGGATGAAGATGAACGAGGGGATCAGGATACGGGTGTATTTTTTCCCGGCAAAGGCCGCCTTGCGGATAAAGGCGCCCATGCTGCCGAGAAAAAAGAGCACGCACAAATTGAAGTAGAGCAGCATCGCCGCGCTTTCTCCAAAGCTGATCCAGGCGCCTTTGGGGAAGAAATCTCCCGTCCGGGTCCCGCTCAACAGGGTATTGAGCGCCAAAATGACCACGTCCACGATGAACAGGATCCGCGTCACGTTCAGCATCTCAACCCTTCGCGGATATCTTATGGATGAATATGCTCACCATCGACAGGAGCATGATCCCGCCGCCGGGGGCATAGAAGCTGTTGACGTTTCCCGCGTCCACCGACAGGGAAAACAGGAACGATCCCACCGGCATGAACAAAACCGCCACGGTGAAAATGATGCTGAACACTCTTCCCAGATAGTTTTCGTCCACCGCCACCTGGACGTAAGACATGAACTGGATATTGAACGCCGTCAGGGATACTCCGAACAGAGCAAATGGGAGCAGGCACAGCAGGGGAGCGGAGGTCATCGCCAGGACCGGCTCCAACACCAGCGCGAACCCCGTGCCGAACAGGAACAGGATCAGCGCCGAAACGTTGTCCCGAAAGCGGTTGACGACCCTGGCGCACAGCGCCGAGCCGACGATGCCGCCGACGGCCTCCATGGCCAGCGCCTTGCTGTAAAAGCTCTCCAGCCTTCCGGCGAACATCACGTTCGTATACGGAAGCAGGAGATCGTATCCCGCCAGGAAAACGTTCACCAGAGAGGACAGGATCAGCAGATACAGGATCTTTTTCTCCCGGAGCAGATAGGCAAAGCCTTCCGCGATCCCGGAGAGAACGCTCTGTTTTTTCCTGACGGCGTCCGCCGTCCCCTCCGACTTTGTGAGCAGCATTTCCGCCGCGGCAGAGAGTGCAAATGTGCCTGCGTCAAAAAGGAGCGCGCCCCGCACCCCGATCGCGCCTACCAGGCCGACCCCAATGATGGGTCCGGTCACCCGGATCAATTCCGCCCCGGCGTGGGAGATCGAGTTGAAGAACCCTATCCGGTCTTTTTCAATGACGTCACGGACCAGTGATTTGTACGTGGGGGAGTTGAAGGCGTACACCATCGCCAGCAGCGCGTTCGCCAGGACCATGACCTGGGCCATGAAGCGCGATTCCACAAAGAAGCTCAGAGAGCCGCAGATCAGAGCGGCCAGCAGATCGGTGACGATCACGATCTTTTTTCTGTTCCCTTTATCCGCTCTGGCCCCGCCGATCAGATTGAAAACGATCTGAATGATCGTCTCCGAGCTCTGGTAGATCGCCAGGACCCAGGGCTTTCCCGTAAACGCGCCGACGATGCTGATGCTGTTGGCATAGTCGAAGACGATGTTCCCGAACTTTGAGGTCCATCTTCCGAACCACAGCAGTACTTCGTTTTTTCGAATTTTATCATTTTTCATAAGTATGACCTCCGGCTGATGATGATTATAGATCACGCCAGCCGGAGGTCGCTGTTATTTGCATATACGCAAAAATCAGTTTGCGTATTTTTTCAGATCCTCTGTGTAATTGCGGGCAAGGTTTCGGCAGCCCAGCCATTCGTAGATCTGCACAGACTGTTCCATTTCCTTTTTTTCCGCTTCTTTTTCGCCGCTCTTGTACAGATAAAGTCCCAACAAAAAGTGATAGAGATTTCTCTCATAAAGCCAGGTCTCGTCTTCGATCAGCGGAAGAACGCTGTCCCTGTAGTATGCCGCCGCCGCAAGCGCGTCCCGGTGGAGGCAGGTCTCAAAAATGTTCAGCAGGACGACGATGATCAGCCGCCTGTTGGCCCTGTTCCGACTGTGATTGCTCACGATCTCCCGGCCCATCCTGTCCAGGAGCGGCAGATCCATAAAAAGATACAGGTTCCCGACCAGGATCAGCTCATAGATTTTCCACTCATCCACGCTGAAGAGATAATCCGAAGCCTCGTCCAGGTATTCCCGGGGGAAGGGGACCAACTCGTCGCATTTGCAGATGAAGCTCTGGGCAAGGATCATATTCAGTCGGTATTCATATACCGACGGACTCTTCTCATACTTTTCCTTCTGCTCGTTGAAGAGCCGTCGAAAGCCGTCCACGTCCCGCTTGTATTCCAGCGGGGTCAGCTGGCTCATGAATCGGATCGTTTCAGACTTGTCGTGTCCCCGCGCGGCTTCCATGAACTCGTTGATCTCCACGTGCATGTTTTCCAGGAGCCGCAGAAACCGGGTAACGGTGATATCCGTCTCGCCCCGCTCGAAGCGCGAGATCTGCGAGACCGACACTATCTCGTCGGCGATCTGTTTCAGAGAGATGCTTCGATTGCTTCTGAATTCCCGAAACACTTCTCCCAGATGGTCGTAATTCCGCATGGTGGGATATTCCTTTCAGATCTCGATCTCTTCCTGGAATGCAAGCGCGCTGACAAGCCCGGGATAGCGTTCCAGAATGGGGGACAGGTCCAGCGGCATGGTGAGCGGGGGAAACGCGTCGTCGTAGTGGTCCAGGACGCACCGTTTCGGCCGCAGCCGTTCAATGATCCCGCAGGCGACGGGACAGTTGTCCTCCCAGCCGTTGTACGGCAATACCAGCAGATCCGCGCCGGTCGGATACTCCACGTCCTCCCGGACGTTCAGACTGCCCATCAGGGCGACCGTTTTCCCCTCGGCTTCCGCAGTATAGAAGACGCATTCGTCGTTCTCCTTACAGACCAGGCTGTCCCGAAGTATCGGGAAGAGATTGCGGAATACGGGAGAGCGCAGGGCGTAGCGGATCCTTCTGGCGGAGACCCCCGGAAGGATCGCATGACAGCCGTGATACGCTGTGACCGTAAAGCCGTTCGTTTCGACGCTGTCTCCGAAAGACAGAAGCCGGAGATTCTTTTCCGGTACGCCTTTCTTTTTCAGCGTTGCCAGCGGCGTTTCGGTGGCGTATACGATCGTTTCCGGATTGCGCCGGATCAGTGCGGGGATATTGCGGATATGGTCAAAGTGCCCGTGGGTAACGAAGATCACGGGAAACCCGTCGTAGGTTTCGGGAGAAACAGGGAACTCCGCTCCCTTGAACGGGAAGAACGGATCGAAGAGGATCCTGCCTTCCGGATTACCCAGCTCGATCGACGCCGTTGCATGCCATTTCAAATACATATCCTTACCTCAAATCTGATAATCCGCCCGGCGGATCAGCTCCAGCTGCAGATCCCGGTTCAATTCCGTGAAATAGGCGTTGTAGCCGGAAATGCGCACCATCAGATCCCGGTAGCTTTCCGGGTCTGCCAGCGCCGCCTTCATCACAGCCGAGGAGACCACGTTGAACTGCATCTGCATGCCTCCCAGCTGTGCGTAGGCTTTCACGTACGCGGCCAGATGATCGACAGCGGTTTCGTGGCTGTCCCGGGGCGAGGGCGTGACCTTCACGTTGAAGGCGATGTTGTTGTCCAGGGAATGGGGATCGAGCTTCGCCACGTCCTTCAGATTGTCCAGCAGGCTTTGGGAAGCGTCCGCCTCCGGGGTCAGTCCCGGAGTGAACGGCATGTAAGCGTGCCTGCCGGAAGGCAGTGCCCCGCTGAGGGAGCCGAAGGCCACGTGGTTGGACATGGACCAGAAACCAGTCGTATACGTACCGCCCCGGTAGTTGGTGTGTTTTCGGAAGCATTCGTGGATATAAGCGGCTACCCGGTTAGCCAGAGCCGCGGCTTCTTCATTGTCGGAGCCGAAGCGCGGCGCTTCGTGCAGGATGATCTGCCGCAGCTTCTCCCTGCCCTGAAAGTCGTGCCGCACGGCGTCGAAAAGCTCTTCCAGGCCGACAAGCCTCCGCTCATAGACCAGAGACTTCACCGCCAGCAGGGAGTCCACCACGTCCGCCAGACCGATGCACGCCACACCAGAGGAGTTGTAGCGGGCACCTCCTTTGGTGGCGTCAACGCCGCTGGAGATGCAGCCGTCGATCAGCGTGGACATGAACGGGGTGGGGCGCAGCACCGCGTGGGCCTCGCCCAGCTGCCAGTTGAACTCACAGGCCAGATCCGCCTGGTGGTCCAGCTGGGTAAAGAATGCCTGCAGAAAGTCCTCAAAGGTTTTGAGATCCTCCGCCTCTCCGGTCCGGGGTCCCAGCTGCCAGCGCATCAGAGGGTGATAGCCGTTGTTCATCGCCATCTCCAGAGGGGAGACCAGGTTGAACATCATGCAGTTGGTATGCCCCATGTGCTTGCCGGAGAGCGTGGGTTCCACACAGCCTGTGGCAGCCCAGTTGTGAATGTCCGCGGGATCATAGCCGTGATCCTCCAGGGCTGCCATAACGGCCGTATCGCTGTGGATGGAGGGCGTGGCCGTCGTGTGGATGTTTACTTCACATAGCCGTTTGAGGTAAGCGTCGCTGTTTACGTCCTTGTGGTAGCGGGCGTTCACGTTGGGATCCCGCATATTCAGCATTTCCGTGACCTTTAGAAAAATATAGGTCATGTCGTTGACCGCGTTCCCGCCGTCCGGGGTGACGCCGCCCAGCGTGATCGCCTGGTCAGAGGACGAGCCGCCGAAGAGGTAATTTCCGATGTCCGGGATCATGGGCAGATGATCCTGGCAGCGCAGATAAAAGCAGCCGATCAGTTCCAGAACGTGGCGCAGGTAGCACTCCCGCTCCGCTTCTGTGGTCAGCGACCCCATGTCCGCTTCAAAGTATGGCTGCAGCCACTGATCCATCCGGCCCAGGGAGAAGCCGGCGTTGGTGTTTTCGTTGTGGACGCCCACCCAGTGGATCCAGATCGCCTGCACGGCTTCTTCCAGACTGCGGGCCGGGAATTCCGGGGAATGGCTCACAGCCCGGGCGATGATCTCCAGCTCCCGTTTTCGCGCAGGATCGTCCTCCGAGGCCGCTTCCCGCTCCGTTGTCTCCGCCAGATGGCGGGCATAGGCGATGACCCCCTCACAGCAGTGGATCATGGCTTGCAGGGTGCGCCGTTTTTCTTCGCTGCAGCCGGCGGATAGCTCTGTCTCTATCTCGGCGATGATGCCCTGCAGACCCAGCCGCAGCAGCTTCGGATAATCCAGCACGGTGTGGGAGAGGGCCACCGTCTTCCACATAAACGTGGCGGCGCAGCGCTCATCCAGCTGCTGGCCCAGGGGCTCATGGTAGGTATCCCGGACGTATTCCCGAAAATTCCGGTGAGCCCAGATGGGGAAGATATCTTCGTTCAGCGCCCTGATCTCATCGTCACTCAACGGCTCATAGGGGTTGAGCATGCGCTCATGCACCGTCAGCAGTTCGCCCCAAAGCATGACGCCCGCTCCGTCGGGATAGAGGGGCACGCCGATCTCTTTGGCCGTAGTCGTTCCGGCCAGCAGGTCGTCACGGCGGATCAGCGGTTTCTTCTTTTCCATCAGTTCCCGGAAAGCCAGCCCCTGCCGTTCCTCCGGGACCCAGGGGGTGCCGTCCTTTCTGGTTTCAAAGCCCTCAAGGCGGAAGAAATCCGTGAGGAGCTGCGCTCTTTCCAGACAGACCGCCGGCCGGGCGGTATGGTGTAGCTCCAGAAAACGATCCAGCCGGGGAAAATCGCGGAGAGTATAGTTTGGGAGATAGGGATCTTTCAGCCAGTGGACGCCGGGGTCCGCCGCCGGAGCGGAAAGATACTCCGCCTGCCGTTTCGGCAGCAGCTTTTCCTCCTCCGCCAGGGCTTTCCCGCTTTGCTGCCGTTCCCGCACCTGGGCTCTCATCTGGGCGATCTGCTTTTTCTTCATCAGCGCCGAGATCAGCAGATTGAAAAGCTCCATGTAGAAGGCGTTGCCGCTGATGCGCATTTTATTGCGCAATATCAGAGTCAGCACCTCGTTCGGCGGCAGGGACACCAGCTGTCTGAGCACGTCTGTGTCCTGGATGATCAGCCGGGTATCGGTATCCTCCACGCCGGAGCATACCCGTGCCTTGCCGTCGGAAAAGCGGATGCTCTGGGAGACCGTGCCGTCCTCGGTCACGATCCCCACAGAAAAATCCTTCCAGCCGTCCACGTTGCGCAGATACTCCCGGTATCTTCCCACGGTGGAAAAAACCAGGCCGAAGACGCGGAGCACCGCGGCAGCGGCGATATCGGCGATAGAATGTGTCTTTGTCTCCATCATGATCCCTCTCGCTCAGCATTCGATCCCGGCGCGCAGGAAGATCTCCCGGCAGCGCCGCAGCTTTTCCCCGTCCTGGGGTGTGGTGTGCCGCTGCAGTTCATACGGCACTTCCCGGCCGAGAGCCGCTGCTTTTCCGGTCCAGGTGGGGTTATAGGGCAGGAGCTCACAGCGCCGCACGCCGTTCTCCCGGTAAAATTCGGCAATGGCGGCAAGGTTTTCCTCCGTGTCGGTGACGCCGGGGATAAGAGGCGTGCGGGGCAGGAGGGCGACGCGCCCTTCCGCCGCATCCTGCCGCAGTTTTCTGAAATTATCCAGGATCCTTCCGTTGTCCGCGCCGCAGTACCGCCGATGCAGTACCGGATCCATCAGCTTGATATCGTAGTAAACGGCGTCAAGGGGAGGCAGCATCTGAGACAGTGCATCGTAAGGCACGTTTCCGGCCGTTTCCAGCAGAACGAAGATCCCCTTTGCCCGTAGCTGCTCCGCCAGGGCGGCGCACCAGTCGGGATAGAGGGCCGGCTCCCCGCCGCTGAGCGTTACGCCGCCTCCGGAAGCGTCATAAAACGCCTTATCCGACAGGCAGCGCTCCACGATCTCCTCCATGGCGCGTTCCTGCCCCATGATCCGGTATGCCCTGGCGGGGCAGACCTGAGCACAGCGAAAGCACTTTTGGCACGCTTCCCGGTCCACGTGGCCGGGAGACGCTGCCCCTGTGGGGCAGACCGCACGGCAGTCCCCGCAGCCGATACAGTCCTTCGGCGAAACGGAAAGCTCCGCTTCCGGCGCCTGGCTTTCCGGGTTATGGCACCAGCAGCAGCGCATAGAACAGCCCTTCAGAAAAATGACCGTCCGGATCCCGTGACCGTCATCCAGAGAGTTGCCTTTTATATCAAGGATCAGCGGTGTCTTCATGGCTTCCCCCTCGAAAAAACCCGGCCAAAAACCTGTCGTCAAAGCCCGTTCCTTCGGCGCGGCGGCGGTTTGTGTCAAAAAACCTTTGCTCCGGACGCATTTTATGTGGCGCTGTCGGTTTTTTTGTGGTAACATCTTTTTTACAGGTTTTTCCTGTTTTTCTTGACCCGTGTCCGATTATATCAGAGATCATCATTTTTCACAAGTGATCCCCGGTCATTCCGGAACGCGGGTCGATCGTCAAAGTCTGTTAGTAATAGCATACGAGGAGGAGCACATGATCAGTTGTCTTGATAAGTTTGCCGAGGACGCCCGGCGGGACCCCGACCGTCAGCTTTACGATTTTCTGGACTGTGAGAAGGAACCCTACGGCCACCAGATCCTGACGAATATGGATACCTGGAAATGGGCCAACGCGGTTGCCTCCGAGCTGAAGGAAAAGGGCGCCAAACACGGCGACCGGGCCATCATCATCTGCATGCAGGACGCAGGCACGGTCTGTGCCGTCTGGGGCTGCATGATCGCCGGTGTGGTGTTCACGGTGCTGCCGCCGCCCATCGATCAGTCCAAGATTGACCGGTTCATCTCGGTCATCAAGTCCTGCAAGCCCCGGTTTCTGATCTCCAACGAGGCGCTGGAAAAGACCAGTGAAAACGACGTGTCCGGCCAGCTGCTGCGGAAAGCGTTTCTGGACGTGGTCTCCCTGAAGCGGATCTACACCGACAAAGTGCAGTTCAAGCGCTTTGAGGAGGTATATCCCTGGCAGGAGGATGAGACTGTCTACCTGCAGTATACTTCCGGCTCCACCTCCGCCCCCAAGGGCGTCATGATCAAATACGGCAATCTGAGCAACTGCATCCAGCTCTGCCTGGACGAATTCGATTTCCGCATCGGCGATCACAATCTGGGCTCCTGGGTGCCCTTCTATCACAACCTGGGTTTGGTGCTGGGCGTGTTCATTCCCATCATCGCTCCCCATGGCATCTCCTACTTCATTCCCACGCTGCAGTTCCTGGCCGATCCCCGGATCTGGATCAAGGTATTGTCCGATTACAAGATCAACGCTACGGCGGCGCCCAACTCTGCCTATGAGGTCTGCACCCGCCTCATCTCGGTGGAGGACGCCAGGCAATACGATCTGCACCACGTGACCCATCTGATCAACGGCTCCGAGTTCGTTGACAACAAGACCATTCAGAAATTCTGCAAGCTCTTCGATATTTCCCCGAACTGCTTCTCTCCCGGCTACGGCCTGTCGGAGTGCGTGTGCGTAGCCACCGTTTCCTGCCAGGATTACACGGTGCAGACCATCGATCCCGAGCTGTACGCCAAGGGCCGGTTCGTGCCCACCGACGGCGACGGCAAGGAGATCGTGTCCATCGGCAAGCCGGCCAACGGGCTGATCGCGGTCATCGCCCACGGGGACGGCACTCCCTGCGAAAGTGACGAGATCGGCGAGATCTTCATTCAGGGTCCCAACGTATGCTCCGGCTACTTCCAGAACGAGGAGGAGACCAAGCGCTTCCAGGCCCAACTCCAGGGCTACGACGGCTATTTCTACCGCACCGGAGACATGGGCATCGTCTACGACGGGCAGCTGTATATGACCGGCCGGCTGAAGGAAATGGTCGTCGTCCACGGAAAGAATATCTTCCCCAGCGATGTGGTGCTCACGCTGAACAAAGCCGGCGTGGCCCTGCCCATGGACGCCATGACCATTTTCTCCGTGCTGCGGGACGGCATCGAAGATCCTGTTTTTCTTTCCGAAGCGGAGGAAGGCGCCGACTACAAGCAGCTGGCGCTGGACGTCAACCACGTCACGGCCGAATTCCTGGAATTCTCCTTCAGCGACATCGTTTTTGTCCGGAAGGGGACTCTTCCCCGGACAGACAACCGAAAGATCCGTTCCATCGAGACGAAGCGGCTGTATCAGGAGGGCGGATTGCAGACGCTCTACTCCATGGCCGGGGCAGGGGACGTATCCGAAGCGGTGCGGCTGAAGATCGGTCCCGCCTCCTCTCTGGAGGACGTGCAGGCCTATGTGATCCAGGTGGTGCGGCACCTGCTGCCGGGCCGTGACTTCGGCATCGACGACAGCTTAATCGGCCTTGGCGCGGACTCTCTGGGCCTTGTGACCATGGCCGGCGAGATCGAAAACGAGCTGGGGATCTCCGTGGATCTCAGAAACGTGGCCGCCAATCCCACGGTGCGTTCTCTCTCGACGCTGGTTTACAAGGCTCTGCGGGGCGAGCCCTATACGGAAGCCATCGATCTGAAAGCGGAATGCGTGCTGCCGGAGGGCTTCTGTGTGCCGGAAGGGGAGGCAGACCTCACCAAAGCCAAAAAAGTCTTCCTGACAGGCGCGACGGGCTTCCTGGGCGCTTATCTGATCGACGCGCTGATCGCGCAGCGGAAAGACGTGACACTCTACTGTCACGTGCGGGCCGCGGACAAGGAATCCGGCATGCAGCGCATCGTCGAGAATCTGAAGAAATACAATCTCTGGCAGGAGGAACTCGCCGGACATATCGTGCCGGTGACCGGAGACCTGCAGAAAGAGAATCTGGGCATTGGGGAGGAGGAATACGCCTTCCTCAGCACCGAAGCCGATACCGTCATCCACAACGGCGCGCTGCTGAACTTCATGCTGCCATACGCGAGTCTGAAATCCATCAACGTCACGGCGACGCAGAAAGCGCTGAAGCTGGCCGCGGAAGGCAAGAAGAAAGCATTCGTGTACGTCTCCAGCTATTCTGCCTACGATACTCCGTCCCATTTCGATCAGGACGTCTACGAAGATGATCCCATGACCTCCTGCGAGGGCTTTTTCCTCGGCTATTCCGAATCCAAATGGGTCTCCGAAAAGATCGTAAAGCAGGCCCAGGAGCTGGGGCTGCCCACCATCATCATTCGTCCCGGCGACATCACCGGTACGGTGAAGGACGGCATCTGGAAAGTGGAAGATCTGATCTCCCGTTCTCTGGTCGGCTGCATCCAGATGAAAGCCGTGCCGGACATCAACGTACAGATGCATCTGACGCCCGTGGACTACGTGGCGCAGTCCATCGCCGCCATCAGCTTCCGCAACGAATCGGTGGGACATGCCTTCAACATCCTCAACGAGCAGCTGCTGCCGGTGAAGGATATCACCCGGTACGTTCGCACGAAGGGCTACGTTCTCAAGACCCTGCCGTACAAGGAGTGGTGCGCCCTGCTGGAAAGCAAAACCACCGAGGAGAACATTCTCCGGGTCCTTTCCTTCCTGTTCACCGATCCCCGCTTCTCCGGCGAAGGTCTGAGCGAGCGCTTCGGCGCCCACCAGCCCCGTTTCCATACGGAGAACACCAGGGCCGCTCTAGAAGGAACGGGCATCAGCTGTCCCCCCATGGATCGGAAGATGATCGACAGCTATCTGCGCTATTTTGCCTCTCTGGGATATTTTGCCCAGCCCGGCCTTACAGACAGGATCTTGAGTTTGTTCATCCGCTGAAACGAAAAAAGCAAAACCACCGGTCAGCCGACCGGTGGTTTTGCTTTTTATGGGGAGATTTCTTCGATCATTCCCGCCTGCTCCCGGGAACCGTAAATCGGTTTTCATTACTTATTCCGATTATTACGAAAGACACGCTCCGGGATCGTATTCATACAGATCCCGGATCAGGACCACCTCGCCGTTTTCGAGATAGCCAAGTGAGATCGTAAACGGCTTATCCGAACAGCCCTTCAGGTCAAACAGTGCTAAAAAACAGTATTCCCAATACTTATCTGCAAATTGTGCCATTGCGCTTTCCTTACGGTTTTTCTGGCTTTGTTTGAAGAGGGTCTTTTCTTCGCCGCATTCCATAAGCGCTACGACTTCAAGACCGCGGGAGACGGCGTATTTCAGCCCCCGGTCGTAGCCGCGAATGAACAGGATCCGTTCATCGTAAACCCGGACTGCATCGATACCGTACGGCGCTTCCGAAGGAAGCCGTCGAAAATGCATTCCAGCATCAGAGATTCTGTCCAATTCTGCTTCCTGGATCTCCATTTCGTATATTTCCTGCTTTACGCGGGCCACCAGATCTCCCGGCGCGTTGATATCGATCAGCCTGCCGTTTTTTTGATCCCCAAGCCGTGCCGTTCCGTCGGAATTGACCCGCAGGTGATAAAATATATCGTGGTTTGACGCAGGGATGCTCGCGCGTGTTTTCTCCATCGACGAGAAAGACTCTTTGGTAAAGCTTACGTCCCAAAAGAGATTGGAATAACCCAGTTTTTCTGTGGCGGACCTGACGGCGCAGATCTCCTCTTCCGTAAGCATATCCCGGATCAGGGCCTCTTTTGTTCCTGTGTCTTCTCTGAAAAAATGCGGCGTCCGGATCTCATGGAAGACCGGCGACAGCAGCTCGTTGGTTCGCCTTACCAGCTCCGGCAAGCTGTTCATGTTTCTTTTTGTCAGCATGGTGATCACTTGCACATGCGTATTATATTGCTTGCTGTATGCCGCAAAACGCTCCAGATTCTCAAAAAAGTGGGTGTGCTTCACGCCCGTAATGTGCTGGTATTCTTTTTCATCGAAGCTTTCAATAGAGACATTGATATGGTGAAGGTTGGCCCGGCACATACGGATCATATTCTCATCGCTGATCTCGGCGACGAAATTGGTCGTGAAATATGCGGCTTTTCGAAACTCCGGAGTAAGCATGTCCAGCATATCGAAGAATTTGGGATTGAGCGTTGGCTCGAACCAGCACGAGATCATATAATCACTGTTTCTCAGGAGCGGGTAAAGCTTCATCAGGTTTTGGAAGGTCTCCAACGTCATATTATGAGGTTGAAAAGCAGCCCAGTCATTGAAGCAGAAAAAGCACCTGGCGTTGCAGTGGTTGGTAACGTCAGCATTGATCACTTCCAGCTTTCGTTCAAGATATAATGCGTTTGGAAGCATATTCTTTTATCCTCTCTTGGGTAAGTTGTTTTGACGCAAAAGAATAACGCCGTGATTCCCCACGTTGTTTATCTTTTCGTCGAGCCGTTTTTCATGGATCAGAGAAAAGCGATCCTTCCAGATACGGAAATGCTCACCGGTTCATTGCTCTGGGGGACTTCGTATTCTATCTGCGGATCACGCGTATCAAAAAAGAGATATTTATTGAAATCTGTTGAAATTCCGTTTGTCCGAAGCAATTTGCCCGGCACCTGGTTAATGTGTACCGTAAGATCAGTCAACACCAGTTTTCTTCCTTCGACCGGATCCCATCTGACTTTTCTGGTCCCCGGGGGGAGAACGGCTTCAATCGAAAAAGCGCTGTTGCTGTTTTTTGCCGTTTCAGCCACAACCTCTATTTTTGTTTTTTCCGAATACCATTGCCCTGTATCAACGTAAAAGCCGGAAATAAAGTTATACCCCCGCATAACCCACTTTTCAGTGATATACCCCCGCATACACTCCAACGCTTCCAATTTACGTTCAGACAACGCCTTGAGCATATAATCCCTGTCGATTTTTTCGACTTTTCCCCGTTTCAAGATCACATAGAACTCCATGGATTCAGGATCCTTGTGTATCCAGTCGATCTGAAAGCCGAGGAAACCAAGCACATTCAGTTCGTAAACAAGTAGCTCGAAAGATTTCGGCGTGAATGTCCAGTTATGCAGATCAATATACTCGTCTTCATGATAATCCTCGGGGATCCTTTTCCCCGGGGCATAGCTGCGGGGATCCATTGCCAGAAATCTCATTCTGCCGTCAAGGATGCTCATGCTGTCAGGAACGTAGGCGCCGTATTCGGGGATTACCGCCTCAAGCATCATATATTCTGAGACCGTGCCGATCGTATGCGCGGTTCTCTGGCTGTCTTTTCTCCAATAATGCGTGTCGATCACCGAGCGCAGAGAGGACACCTCGCGCAGACAGTCGCTTTCATATCGGCAATCCGGAACTATCAGCTTAATCATACCGTCAGGAGAAAGCAGCTTGTCGCAGTCCTCAAAGAATCCAATAAAATCGAGCATATGCTCAATAATATGTGAGCCCATGATAACGTCATAGTATTGTCGATGCGGGATGACGTCCGAATAGCGGTCTGTGCAGACATAATCGACTTCCTCGATCGCCTCCACATCAAAAGAAGCCAGTTTCTTCATGAGCCCGGATCTCGGAAGGTGGTCTGCGATCTCAACATTCCATCCGTCCTTTTTCGGATATATCGGCTGGTAGGAAGGCCCGATCTCCAGTATTTTTCTGTTTTTTTCGGTTCGTAAACCAGCGAATTCTCTTCGATTCATTTGAATACCTCGCCAGGCAAACAACAAAGATCTATACGCAAAAAACCAGGAAGTCTTTCCTTGCAAGGCTTCCTGGTAATTTTTATTACTCCCACTCGATGGTGCCGGAGGGCTTGGGGGTGATGTCCCACAGGACCCTGTTCACGCCCTTGACCTCGTGGGTGATGCGGTCCACGATGTGGGCCATCATCTTGAAGTCCAGCTCCGCGACCTCGGCGGTGACGGCGTCCACTGTGTTCACGGCACGGATCACCACGGGCCAGTCATAGGTCCGCAGGCCGCCGGTAATGCCGGTGGATTTGAAGTCGGGCACGATGGTGAAATACTGCCAGACCTTGCCTTCCAGACCGTTCAGCCGGAATTCCTCGCGCAGAATGGCGTCGGATTCCCGGACGGCCTCCAGCCGGTCGCGGGTGATGGCGCCCACGCAGCGCACCCCCAGGCCGGGGCCGGGGAAGGGCTGACGGTAAACCATGCCGTCCGGCAGGCCCAACGCCTTGCCAACGACACGGACTTCATCCTTATACAGGAATTTCACGGGCTCCACCAGCTCGAAATTCAGCTCCGGAGGCAGGCCGCCCACGTT
>JAFSZH010000004.1 GCA_017455685.1 Oscillospiraceae bacterium | reverse complement strand
CGTGTTCCACGCCTTCCTGGGCGAGAAGCTGCCCGACTGGAAAGCGGCCGCCGATCTGGTGCGGAAGATCGCCGAGAACTACAAGCTGCCCTACTACACCATGAGCCCCACCTACTCCGTGTGCAGCGACCACGGCTACCTCACCGGTGAACAGCCCGTGTGCCCCACCTGCGGCCACGCCACCGAGGTCTGGAGCCGCATCACCGGCTACTACCGCCCGGTGCAGAACTGGAACGACGGCAAGGTGCAGGAGTTCAAGGACCGGAAGGTCTACAACATCGGCAGGTCCACCTTCACCGGCGGCATCCACCGTCACGAGGCCGGCTGCGCCTGCGACGATACCCACGCCGGGCTCCAGCCCGAGGAGCTGGGCGTTGCCGGCGAGCCCAGAGCTCAGCTCTTCACCCGCGTCACCTGCCCCAACTGCCGGGTGGCCGAGAAGCTGCTGGAGAAGGAGAACTTCGCTTACGAGAACCTGACCGCCGAGGAACACGCGGACCTGTGCCGGGAGCTGGGCATCACCGGCGCCCCCACCCTGGTCATCAGCGACGGCGTCCACTTCGAGAAGTACTACGGCGTGGCTGAGATCAAAAAATACCTGCAGAGCATTCGCCAGGTCGGATAAAACCTCAAATGAGACCCGCTTCGCTGGGCTCTCATTTGAAGGGGCTTCGGCCCGCTGCATGCACTTCGCACACTGGCGGGCCGAGAAGTATTTTCACCGACGTACACGCCGCCGGCGAAAATGATCCCAATTTCTTCGCCGTTGCAACGGCGAACTCTGCGAGGCTGTAACTATTCATCGGACGCCGGGAGAAATCCCGGCGTTCCCTGACCCCGGATGTGCCGGAAGAAGAGGAGAACGATTATGCTGTACGATATCATCATCGTGGGCGGCGGGCCCGCGGGCCTCACCGCCGCCATTTACGCCCGGCGGAACGGCCGGAACGTGCTGCTGCTGGAAAAAGAGGGCTTCGGCGGCCAGATCGCCTACGCGCCCCGGGTGGAGAACTACCCCGGCGTGGGCCCCGTGTCCGGGGCGGAGCTGGCGGAGAACATGCTCACCCAGGTGATGGTGCTGGATACGGACACCGACATCGGCACCGTCTGCTCCGTCCGGCAGGAAAACGGCTGCTGGCAGGTGGCCACCGAGGAGGGGGACGTTTTCCAGGGCCGGGCCGTGATCCTGGCGGCGGGGGCCGCCCACCGGCGGCTGGGTCTGCCCGGGGAGGACACCCTGCTGGGCAGCGGCGTTTCCTACTGCGCGGTGTGCGACGGCGGCTTTTACGCCGGGCGCACCGCCGCGGTGGTGGGCGGCGGGGACAGCGCCCTGCAGGAGGCGCTGCTGCTGTCCGATATCTGTGAAAAGGTGTACGTGATCCACCGGCGCGCCGCCTTCCGGGGGGACGCCATCAAGCAGCAGCGGCTGTTTTCCCGGAAAAACGTGACCGTGATCGCCCCGGCGGTGATCGACGGACTGATCGAAAAGGACGGCTCTCTGGCCGCTCTCCGGCTCCGGGACACGGAAACGGGCCGGACCCGGGAGCTGGAAACGGACGTGCTGTTCGTGTCCATCGGCCTGAAGCCGGAGCTGGGCTGCTTTGAAAACGTGCTGCCCCTGACCCCGGCGGGCTACGCCGATCTGGATGAGGGCTGCGCCGCGGCGATCCCCGGTATCTTTGCCGCCGGGGACTGCCGGAAAAAAACCGTCCGGCAGCTCACCACCGCCGTGGCCGACGGCGCCGCCGCCGCCCTGGCCGCCTGCGATTATCTGGACACGCTGGACTGATTCTTCAAAATCGGATACCATCCCGAAACCGGGGAAGCGCTTCGTTGACATAAGCGCTTCCCCGGTTTTTATTATTGCAACCATATTGCGGTCCGATCTGATTGAATCCAATGGGCAATTTTTTCCCATTTTCCTGCGTTTTTTCTAAATAGTTTCAAAAATTAACAGAAAATGTTGCCGATTTTTAACGATTTTGTTCCCGTATTATGTTAATTTGAGGCTGTGTTATTGTAAACATAATACAGTCATTTATGTTACCCTAATGATGAGAGAATCGTGGTGATCGGTGAAAATGAAACGGCGTTTCGGCTTTCTGAAGAGAATCGCGTCGCTGTTGATCGTGCTGGTGCTGCTGGCCGCTCTGGCGGCCGTGCCCGCCGGCGCGCTGAACGGCAGCGGCTTTATCGTGGAGAAGCTGACTTTCCGTGACGTTCTGCGGCTCTATACCATGAATAAGAGCTCCTTCGGCGCCGACGCCATGGCCACCGACGCCTACGGCATATCCAACGGCGCCAAGCGTCTGGCAGAGCTGTTCGGCTACACCGTGGGCCTGAACTATACCGGTCAGGGGCTCAACGCCCACTATTACGGCAAGGACATCACCGACAAAATGGGCGCAGAGTCCTATACTGACGGCGGGCTGCTGGGCACTTACGAGGTGGAGATCGCCCCCTATCACGGGTCCGCGCTGGCCCTTCCTCTGGGGAAAACTACCGCCATCCGCGTCTATCTCGCGGGCTACACCAACGCGGCCAGCGGCGTGTCGCCCGTGCTCCACTACGTCTGGCAGGACGGCGGACGCTGGTACGCCGTCAAGGACGACAGCCCTTATTACAAAGTCAGCTATAACGGCCGCAGCGCCACACAGCTGGGCGGCACCGGACTGGTGATGGCCCAGGCCAAGGCCTCCGGCGGCACGGAGAACATCACCGGCTGGACGAGCCTGTCCGACGCCGAGGACGGCGGCGGCGTGGTCCATCTGGACGGCGGTACGCTGGTGGCGGGCCAGGGCACGGCCAACGTGTTCGGCCTGACCCGGGACATGTCCAAGCTCCGGACGGAGGGCGGCCGTTCCTCCAGCCTGGTGGCGCTCAGCGATTACGTCCAGGGCGACACCACCTTCCAGACCGGGCCGCTGGTCTTCTCCCGGGAATGCTATGAGCTGGGCACCATGCGCCGGATCCCCGACGGGGATCCTCTGCGGGAGGACATCAGCTACCGCTTCCGCGTCGTGTACGATGAGGCGCTGACGCTGGCTCCCGGCGTCGGCCGGAACGATGCGGGCTTCACCGTCCGCTCCCAGGTCACCGGCGGCAGTTATGCCGTGGAGGACTTTGTCTGGTACGGCAGCAACAAGTATTTCACCAGCGATAAATACAACCCCCACGTCGTGGAATTCACTTATACCCCCTCCACCGAAGGTCAGGGCATCTGCACTCTTGCCCCGGTGAATCTGGTGGGCAGCGAGTCCTCGCTGAAGGCGGCGGTCTTTTACGCCAACGTGGAGACCGTCTCCGCCGAGCTCCCGGCGGCGCCGGAGCCCACGGCGGCCCCTGCCGCTGCCGCCCAGGCCCCCACGGCCACCCCCGCCCCCGCGGTCCAGACGCCGGCGGCCACACCTTTCGTGACAAGCACGCCGGTGCCTCCCCTCACCACACCCACCGCCACGCTCTCGCAGCTGTTCAACGCCCCGGACGGCGCTCCCCTGACCCGGGGGACCCTGGCCATGACCCTGTGGATCCTCAGCGGCCAGCCCAGCGGCGACACCGCCCGGCTCTTCCTGGATCTGCCCGCCGATCCCACGGCGGCCCGGGCCATCTCCTGGGCGGTGCGGACCAACGTGATCGAGGGCTACAGCGACGGCACCTTCCACCCGGATTACATCGTCACCCGGGAACAGGGCGCGGTGATCATGAGCCGGTACGCCGCCCTGCGGGGCGTTGCCCTGGGCTCGGACGGCGCAAAGCTGGCAGAGGCGCCGGACGAAGAGAGCGTGATGCCCTCCGCCCGGAACGCCGTAGCCTGGGCCCTGGACCGCGACCTTCTCCACCCGCTGGCGGACGGACGGCTGGCGCCCCACGATTCCCTCCTGTGCGGCGACGCCATCGTGATGATCCGGACCCTGCAGCAGATGCTGTAAAACACCGACTTGAAAAAAACGGAGCCTGCGCTTATGATAAGTGCAGGCTCTGCATTTATTATAACACTGCGGAAAGGATGATACCCATGGCAGAAAAGAAAGGACCGCTGGAGATCGAACGGAAATTTCTGATCCGGAAGCCGGCGGAAGAGGTGCTGAAGCAGCACAGCGACCGTCACGTCGACATCACACAGATCTATCTGCTCTCCGGTCCGGAGATGAGCAGCCGCCGCATCCGGCTCTGCGACTGGGAGGATGGGCCGGTCTGGACCTACACGGAAAAGGAGCGGATCTCCGGCCGTTCCCGGATCGAGCGGGAGCAGGTCATCACCTCCGACCAGTTCGCGGCATATCTCCGGGAGCAGGACTCCCACAGGCGGCCCATCCAGAAGACCCGCTGGTTCGTGCCCTACGCCGGGCACACCCTGGAGATCGACGTTTTCCCCTTCTGGGAACACCAGGCCTTCTGCGAGGCGGAGCTGCAGGAGGAAAACGAGGAGCTGCTGCTCCCCGACTGGATCGAAGTGCTCCGGGAAGTGACCGAGAACGACAACTACACCAACAGCTCTCTGGCGCTGCATATCCCGCCGGAGGATGAGGCTTGATTTCCCCGCCGAATGTGATATGATATCCCCACTGACCTCTTGACGGAAAAAGGAGCGACGCATCCCTCATGCACGATGAACTGACCCGGGTGGATATGGACAAGCTGCGCCGGGAACTGGAATACCGGGAAAAAGAACTGATGCCCCAGATCCTGGAGGAAGTGAAGACCGCCCGGAGCTTCGGCGATCTCAGCGAAAACTTCGAGTACAAGGCCGCCAAGGCCGAGCAGCGCAAAAACATGAGCCGCATCCGCTATCTCAAGCAGATGCTCGCCTCTGCGGTGGTCATCGACGCCGATTCCGCCGGGGACGTGGCCGGACTGTTCGACACGGTAGGGCTGTTTCTGGAGGACGACGAGGAGGAGATCACGGTCCGCTTCGTCACCACACTCCGGCAGAACGCCCTGGAGGGCCTGATCAGCAAGGAATCCCCCCTGGGCCAGGCGGTGCTGGGCCACAAGGTGGGGGAACGGGTCTACGTCCAGGTCAGCAATGAGTACGGCTACTGGGCGGTGATCCGGTCCATCGAAAAGGGAACAGACGACGAAAGTCTGGAAATAAGCGCTTACTAAACAACAGAAAGGAACAGATTATGGCAGCGACACTGGTGATCATGGCGGCGGGACTGGCCTCCCGCTACGGCGGCGCCAAGCAGATCGAAAAGGTTGGCCCCGCGGAAGAGATCCTGATGGAGTACACCATCTACGACGCCCGGAAGGCGGGCTTTGACCGGTTCGTTATCATTCTTCCCCCGGATATGCTCTCCGATTTCCGGGAGGTCTGCGGCAGCCGGCTGGAAAAAGAGGTGGACGTGGCGTACGCGTTCCAGAGCTACGACTCCCTCCCCGGCTGGTATACCGTCCCCGAGGGGCGCTCCAAGCCCTACGGCACCGTGCCCGCGGTGCTCAGCGCAAGAGACAAGATCCATGAGCGCTTTGCCGTGGTCAACGCCGACGACTACTACGGCCCCGGCGCCTACGAGCTGATGTACGACGCGCTGGAGAAGCTGCCCGAGGAGGGCAAGGCCTGCATGGTGGCCTACAAGCTGAAGAACACCGTCAGCGACTTCGGCACCGTGACCCGGGGCGTATGCTCCCTAGAAGACGGGCAGATGACCGCCGTGGAGGAGACCTTCAAGATCGGCAAGGCTGCCGACGGCTCCATCCGCTCCTTCTATACCTCCGAGGAGGGCACGCCGCTGTCCGGCGAGTCCGCCGTGTCCATGAACTTCTGGGGCTTCACGCCCTGGGCGCTGGAGGAGATGGCAAAGTATTTTGACGCTTTCCTCCGGGGCCCGGACGGCGGGGAGCTGAAAAGCGAGTGCCTGCTGCCCACCATGGTGGGGGACATGATCAACGCCGGCCTTCTGCGGGTGGAAGCCCGTACCACCGATGAGGTGTGGTTCGGAATGACCTACAAGGAGGACCGGGCCACCACGGCGGCCATGCTCCGCCAGCTCACCGACGAGGGCAAGTACCCCCGGGTGCTGTTCTGAAAACCGTATAAAAGAGCTGCGGCACGGATGCTCTCCGTGCCGCAGCTTTGTTTTGCGGTTCTATTTGACCCGCAGCTCGCCTTTGTTGGCCCTGCGCAGGCCTACCTCCGTGCCGTTCCGGAGCCGGTCGAAATTCTCCCGGTGCTTCCAGATCACCACGGCGGAGGCCGTCAGCACGATCAGCAGCACGATCCACCCCCGGGTGTACCAGGCGAAGAGGGGGAAGGACGCCACCGTGGTCATGGTGCCGATGACGATAAAATCCGTCACCAGCGTCAGGATCAGCACCGCGATCGCCAGGCCCAGGGCGTATTTCCAGTTCAGCGCCAGGACCATGCCGTAGTAGGCAGCGAAGCCCTTGCCGCCCTTGAATTTCAGATAGAACGGGTAAACGTGGCCCACCACGGCAGCTGCTCCCGCCAGGACGCGGACGTAAGGCACGCCGGGGAACAGCCGCCAGACCAGATACACCGCCAGCACGCTCTTGCCCACGTCGTGGACCGCCACCAGCACCCCGGCGCCCCAGCCCATGAGGACCATGGCGTTGGACGCCCCCAGGTTGCCCGAGCCGCCGGAGCGGAAATCCACCTTCCGGAGTTTGCCCAGATACAGGGCCATGTTGGAGCAGCCCAGCAGGTAGCCCAGCAGGACCGCACACAGATAAGGAAGTACAGCTCTCATAAAAATACCCTTTCGCGCTTCAGCGCTCGCTGCAGATCGGACGGAGAACCGTCAGCCCGCCTCTTCCCGAGGGGGAACGTTCTCCATGATGTCGTTGCCGGTATCCAGTCCCACCAGAGTGCGCACCAGCCCAAAGCGGCGGCAGTCGTAGCGGGCGAAGTCCTCGTTGTCCGTGTCGGTGGTGGGCCGGTGGGCGTACTGGAGCTGGCTCAGGTGAAAGAGCATGGCGTCCTGGGCCACCCGGAAAGCGGAGCGGCCGCCGTAATAGTCCAGCGGGGTCTCCACGTTCAGGAAAATGGGGTTCTCCGGTGCGAAGTGGAGATACAGCTTGGGGGTGTCCCAGACGCCCCAGCGCGCCAGGGACTCGGGAAAGGCGTTCTCACTGGCCGCCAGGGGCACCGCCTGCTCCAGTGCCAGAGCGCAGAGCTGATGGGCGCCGTGGCCGTACTCGCCCTCCCGGTCATGGCCCAGGATCACCAGCGGCTGGAAGCGGCGGATCTGGGTCACGTCGTACTCGATCACCGCCGACTCGCTGAATTTCTGCTTTGCGCTCCACAGATCCAGCACGTAGTAATCCCCAAAGGGCCCGATCACCGGGTAGTGCCGGATGCCCAGGGCCCACAGCGCGTCCAGCAGCTCCTGAGGCCGGTTGACCCAGTCGTACCATTCGTCGTTGTGCTGCACCATGTAGCACACCTGCACGTCCAGGCCCCGGGCGATGCAGTCGGCCATGGCCGCGCCGAAGAAGATGATGTCGTCGTCCGCGTGGGTGGGGAACACCAGCACGTCCGCCTTTTCGCAGGGAGGCTCCCATCGCTGCACGTCCTCCGGCAGAGCCCCGGGGCCGAAGGCCCGCAGCTCGCACAGCGGAGCCCTGCCCGCGAAGGTGATCTCCACCTGGCCAGCGGGTTCTGGCAGCTCCACGTAGTCGTAGAGGAACTCGTTTTCCCCGGAGGTGACGCTGCCGGCTTCCGTGGCGAGGGTGTAGGCCGCCGGGACCCGGTACCAGCAGAAATACAGCCCCGCCATGGGCTCCGGGCAGGAGACCCGGAGGGTGGTGTACTCGTTATAGGTGATGCTGGCGTCCCGCTGACCGTCAAAAAGGAGGTCGAAGGGCGCGCCCACGTTGTCGCGGAGCTCCAGCCGGGCCGTCAGCTCCTCCGCCGCCGGTTCGGGGACGGGGGTGGCCGTGGGCTCGGGGGTGGGCTCGGGCGTCGGCTCCGGAGTCGGCGTGGGCTCGGGGGTGGGCTCCGGCGTGGCCGTTGGGGCCGGGGTGGCCGTCACCGCCGGGGCGGCGGTGGGCTCGGGGGCCTTGGGCTCCGGGGCACGGCCGCAGCCGCTGGTCAGAGAGGAGATCAGTACCCACACGAACACGATCAGCAGCGGGAGCAGAAATCGCCAGACAGATTCGTTGAATTTTTTCATGGAATTCTCCCGGTATTATTCCGTTTCCGGAAATAATATGGTATAATACTATGTTGACGCCGCCGGAGCGTTCCTGCGGGGACGCGGCGGAGGGCGATCGCGATCCACAACGTTATTTTACTCCCTTTTGCGCCTTTTCGCAAGGGCAAGAGGGGCGGAGGTTCGTATGACAGAACGGAGATGCGGGGAAATTCGTCGCGGCCTGATCAGGGCCCTGCCGGCGCTCCTGCTCTGCTGCGTGCTTTTCGCCGGCTGCGCCGGGACGAACGCCGCTCCGGAGGCGCCGGCTCCCACCCCCGCGCCTACCCGGGCGCCGGCCTCCGTAAGGATCGGCGGGAAGCCCGTGGGCTTCGACCGGGAATACCTGACGCTGTCGGTGGACGGCGTGGACGAGGACCTGCCGGACAAGCTGGCCCTGCTGCCCCGGCTCCGGTCCGTGCGCTTCCTCGGCGGAGTGCCGGACGAGGCGCTCCGGGACGAGCTGACCGAGCGGTTCCCCGGGGTGCGATTCCGCTGGGATCTGGAGCTGCTGGGAAAGATCTTTCCCAATGAGGCCGCGGAGCTCTCCTTCGCGGGGCAGCCGATGACGGAAGAGGATCTGGCGGAGATCGCCGCCGCGGTTTCCCGTTTCCCGAAGCTGGAGCGGGTGGACCTGACCGACTGCGGGCTGGACGGGGAGACGCTGCACGCCTTTGACGAGGCCATCGGGGACGTGGACGCGGTGTGGACCTTTCCGGTCTACGGCGTGAGCGTGTGTTCCACGGACCGCGAGGTGGATTTTTCCGACTGTCCCGTCCGGGACGGCGGCGCGGAGATCGAGGCGGTCCTGCCCTGGTTTTCCCATCTGGAAAAGGTGGTCATGTGCCGCTGCGGCCTCAGCGACGAGGCCATGGACGCGCTGGACAAACGGCACGAGGACGTGCGCTTCGTCTGGGAGGTGCGCTTTTCCATCTTCTCCCTGCGCACCGACGCCACCAATTTCATCGCCTCCCGGTTTTACAACAAGGCGGAGATCTGGTCCGACCAGCTGGAGGTGCTGAAATACTGCCCGGATCTGATCGCCCTGGATCTGGGCCACAGGAAGCTCGTTTCGCTGGACTTCCTCTATTATCTCCCCAAGCTGCAGTATCTTGTGCTGGTGGAAAATGACATTCAGGACATCACTCCCATCGGCTCTCTGTCGGAGCTGAAGTATCTGGAGCTGTTCTGGACCAAAGTGGAGGATATCTCCCCGCTGATCAACTGCACCAGGCTGACAGATCTGAACATCAGCTATATCTACTGTCACGGGGATGAGACCTACGCCGTGCTGACGCAGATGCCCTGGCTGGAGCGGGTGTGGGCCTGCGGCAACGGCATGAGCCAGGAGCAGGTCGCCTCTCTCCGGGAACAGATGCCCCAATGTGAATTCTACGTGGTCTGGCGGGGCGAGGCCACCGGCGGCGGCTGGCGGGACCATCCCCATTACTTTGAGATGCGGGACGCCTTTGAGATGTATTATATGCCCGGCGGCACCAACGGCGTGGCCCCGGACGGGTCCCAGATCATCATTCCCGACGGGACGTACTGATCCGCAGACGTCGGGCGCTTTGGCGTGAACCCAGCCCCCGCCCCGCGCGTCATACTTTTGACCCCCTCCGGGGGCGTGAAACACGAATCCATGCGGGCCGCTCCGGCCCGACGCTATATCCGTCTCCCGCTCCGGCGGGGAGACAGCAGGGAGGAAATCCGATGAGCAGTGAAAAGAAAAAAAGAAAGCTCCCCGTGCCTGTGGCGGTGCTGCTGGTGCTGGTTTTCGCGGTGGGGATCGTGGCGGGAGTCTATTTCTCCCAGTACACGGTCATCGCCGGAGAACAGATCCGCCGGGACACCGTTTCCCTGGATTTCCGCGACAAGGGGATCACCGATCCCTCCGTTTTCGCCAAGCTGAAGGACCTGCGGGAGCTGGATCTCCGGGGCAACGACGTGTCCACCGAGTCGGTGCTGGCGCTGAAGGAGCTGCTGCCCGAATGCACGGTCCTCTACGACGTGGAGGTGGGCGAGGAAAAGCACGACGTGCTCATCACCGAGCTGGAGCTGGAAGACCTGCCCGCCGACTGGGAACACATGCGGGAACTGACGTATCTGACCTCTCTGACCGTGGAGCGCTGCACCAACCCCGCCGCCATGGCAGCGCTGCAGACGGCCCTGCCCGACTGCGCGATGCAGTGGACCCTGGGACTGGGGGGACAGTGGTACGACGTGCACGCCAAGGAGCTGGACCTGACCGGCAGCGCCGTGGGCTACGATGAGCTGAACGCCCAGCTCCGGTGGTTCGACGCACTGGAGACAGTGACGCTCCGGGACGCCCTGCTCACCCCCGCGGAGCAGACCGCCCTGCAGGAGGCCTATCCCGAATTGAGCTTCGTCTGGCCCATCCGGCTGGGAGAGCAGGTCCTCCAGGTGGAGACCGGGGAGATCCTCTTTTCCGAGGACGAGGCGGTGGATATGACCGAGCTGGAAACCGTCGTCGGCCTGCTGCCGGAGCTGAAAGCCGTGGACTTCACCGACAGCGGCGCCGGCGCGGAGGACCGGGTCGCCTTCCGGGAGGCCCATCCCGAGCTGGACGTCTCCTGGCGGGTGACGCTGTGGGAGAGCGAATACCCCTGCGACACGGAGCTGCTGGATTTCAGCGGCATGAAGTTCGGCCCGGAGGAGCAGGCGATCCTGGAAGACGCTCTGCCCTACTTCCCGGAGCTCAAAAAAGTGGATATGTGCGACTGCGGCCTTTCCAATGAAGAAATGGACGCTCTCAACAAGAAGTATGACGCGATCAAGTTCGTCTGGCGGGTCTATTTCAGCCGCTATAACCTGCGCACCGACGCGACCTATTTCCGCACCTCCGAGTACGGAAAGAATCCTCCCGGCATCGTGGACAAGGACACGGAGATCATGAAATACCTCACCGACCTGCAGGGTCTGGACGTGGGACACCAGTATTTCTCCGATCTGCACTTCCTGGAGTTCATGCCCCACATGACCTATCTGATCATCGCGGAGTGTCCGGTGCAGGACCTCTCTCCCCTGTCCACGCTGAAGGAGCTCCGGTATCTGGAGGCTTTCTCCACCCCCATCCAGGACATCTCCCCGCTGGCGCAGTGCCCCAGTCTGAAAAGCCTGAACCTGTGCTACACCAGCGTCCGGCAGGACAACGCCTGGGACACCATCAACAAAATGACCTGGCTGGAACGGCTCTGGTGGTGCAACGACCCCTTCTCCCCCCAGCAGCGCAACCAGCTGATCGCGGAGCGGCCCGACTGCACCTTCTTCTTCCTCCACGGCGGCGAGTCCTCCGGCGGCAGCTGGCGGTATCACCAGTATTACTATGAGATGCGCGACTTCTTCCACGCGCCTTATATGGCCAGCGGCACCAACGGCGTGGACGAGGACGGCAACCAGATCATCATCGACGATCACGGCACGGAATTCCATCTGGAAAACTACGACGGCAGCACCTACTGGTGGACCCAGCCGCAGTGGTCGGATCTCCATCCGTATATCATCGGCGTAACGGCGTAGCCTTTCGGCGCCGTCCCCTCCGGGGGAAACAATGACCGTTTTTCGGAGGAAAGCGCATGTCCAGAAAGAAACAATGTACAAAACTGCTGCTGTGGACAGCCCTGCTTCTGGTCCTGACCCTGGCCGCGGTGCTGGCCGTGACGGCCCTGCAAAAGCGCCAGAAGCCCGTGTGGGACGGAGGGTACGCCGTCCATATCAGCGAGGTCATGACGGAGAACACCGCCTGTCCCAACGCCGAGGGCGCGGTGTGCGACTGGGTGGAGATCGAGAACACCTCTTCCCGGCCCTTCGATCTGAGCGGGTACTTTCTCACCGACCAGGCGGGCAAGGATAAATACGCCTTCCCCGCCGGGACCGCCGTGCCCGCCAAAGGGTATCTGGTGGTGTGGTGCTCGGCGGAGCTGGAAGGGGATTACGCCCCCTTTGCCCTGAAGAAAGAGGGCGGGGAGAGCGTATGTCTCCTGAACTCCAACCGGGTGGTGATGGACAGCGCCCTCACCGTGCCGTGCAGATCGGGCCAGTCCCTGGTCCGCGCCGACGACGGCTCCCTGGTCCCCTCCGATACCCCCACCCCCGGCTATCCCAACGACGAGGCGGGACAGCGGGCCTATCAGGCCACCCTCGCCGAGAGCACCGGCGGCACGCTTGTCCTCAGCGAGGTCATGGCCGCCAACACCCTGTATTTCTCTCCCGACGGCACGGCCTTCGACTGGATCGAGGTCTGCAACCCCTCGGACAAGGGGGTCTCTCTGGCGGGCTACCGGCTCTCCGACCGGGAGGACAAGCTCAAGTATTCCTTCCCCGAGGACCGGATGCTTGGTCCCGGCGAATATCTGGTGATCTGGTGCTCCCCCGACGCATCCGGAGAACTGGCCGCCCCCTTCGCCCTGGCCAAAGCCGGCGGGGAGACGGTGGTCCTCACCGGGCCCGGCGGCAGTCCCGTTGACAGCGTGACGCTGCCCCCGCTGGAAAAGAACCTGTCCTACGCCCGGACGGGCGAGGGCTGGGAGGTCAGCGACCGGCCCACCCCCGGCTATCCCAACGACGAGGACGGCTACGCCGCCTATCAGGGCACCGACGCCTACCGGGACGCCCGGGTGGCCATCGCCGAGGTCATGGTGCAGAACCGGGCCTTCTGCGTGGACGCCGACGGGGATTTCTCCGACTGGATCGAGCTGGTCAACCAGGCCGATGCGCCCGTGTCTCTGGGCGGCTGGTACTTATCCGACAGCGAGGAGCTGCTCACCGACTGGGTCATCCCGGACGTGACGCTGCAGCCGGGCGAGCGGCTGCTGGTATACGCCTCCGGCAAGAACCGCAGCGGGACGGAGCTCCACGCCTCCTTCGCCCTGACCCCGGGGGAGACGGTGTATCTGGTCACGCCCACCGGGGCGGTCCACGCCTCGCTCTCCACCGACGACATCCCCGAGGGGCAGTCCCTGGCGTTGGGGGAGGACGGTACATATCACACTTCCCTGTACCCCACCCCGGGTCAGCCCAACGACACGGCCGGCTATCTCGCTCTGGCGGAGGCTGACCGCCGGGACTCCCTGCTGCTCATCTGGGAAGCGGTGGTCCGGGACAGCCAGCGGGGCGACTGGGTGGAAGTGAAGAACGTGTCCGACTCGGAGATCGACCTGGGGGACTATTATCTCACAGATAATCTGAACAGGACCGAGAAATACCAGGTTCTCTCCGGCGAACTGGGCCCCGGGGAGCTGGCGGCGATCTCCTGCTCCGCCTTCGGGCTCAGCGCCGAGGGGGACGATCTGTACCTGTGCCGCAGAGACGGCCGGACCGTGGACTGGGCCTGGCTCCGGGGCCTGCCCCGGCAGGGCAGCTATGGCCGGATGGACGGGGAAAACGGGTATTTTTACTTCACCGCGCCCACGCCCGGCGGGGAGAACGCCGGCGGCAGGCGGATGACGGCCCAGGCCCCCGCGGCGGACGTGGCCCCCGGCGTCTACGATGACGCAGAGAGCCTGACGCTCACCATTACCGGGGAAAACGTCCGCTACACCACCGACGGCAGCACGCCCACGGAAAATTCGGCGCTCTGCGAAGGGCCCGTCACCATCACGAACACCACCGTTCTGCGGCTGCGGAGCTATCCCGACGGGCAGATCCCCAGCGAGGTGGTGACCCTCTCCTACTTCCTGCGGGAGAACAGCTCTCTGCCCATCGTCAGTCTGGTGACGGACAGCGCCAACCTCTTCGGGCCCCAGGGCATCTACACCAACCACGACATCGCCTGGCAGCAGGAGTGGGAGCGGGAAGCTTCCCTGTCCCTCTTTGAAGAGGACGGCAGCTTCACCATCGACTGCGGCGTGCAGATCCACGGCCGGACCAGCCGAAGCCAGAGCGAAAAGCGCTCCATGAAGCTGAAATTCCGGGGCAGGTACGGCGGCGACCTCCACTATGACGTGTTCGGGGACGGTGTGGTCACCGACTTCTCCTCCCTGCTGCTCCGGGGCACGCTCCAGGGCGCCAGCGGCGCATACATCGCCGACGACCTCTTCGGGGCTATGGCCATCGACTTTACGGACGTGCCCGCCCAAAACACCCGGTTCGTGTCGCTGTATATCAACGGCGAATACTGGGGCATCTACTCCATTCGGGAAAAGCACGGCGACGACTTCTTCGCCTCCCACACCGGGGTGAGCGAGGATTCTGTGCAGGTCTACAACGGCTTTGCCCGCTACCCCGGCACCTTCTCCGATCTGCTGACCTACGCCGAGACCCATTATCTGGGCGGCGAGGCGGAATGGAAGTACATGCAGGAGCATCTGGATATCCCGGTGCTGATCGACTGGCTGATCCTGGAGTGCTGGAGCGGCGACATCGACGTATACGAGAACGTGCGCTTCTATTCCAGTCCCGAGTATGAGAACAACCGGGTGGTCTACGGTCTGGCGGACATGGATCTGACCATGAGCAGCCATGAGACCTTCTCCGTGGGCTTCGGCTACAGCGACGCCCAGCTCCACTGGATCATCCCCAACGCCCTGCTGGCCAACGCGGAATTCAAGGATATGTTCCTGACCCGGCTGGGCCAGCTGCTGAACGGAGAGCTCTCCGACGCCGCGGTGCTCTCGCGAATCGACGCCCTGGCTGCCCAGGTGGCGCCGGAGGCCGACCGGGACCAGGCCCGCTGGGGCTGGGGCGCCGCCATGTTCCCCAACAGCCTGGCGCGGCTGAAGGACTTTGCCGACGGCCGGGCGGAGGAAATGAGAAACGGCGCCCGGGCGTACTTCGGTCTCTCCGAGGAGCAGATGCAGAAATACTTCGGGTGATCCCGGAAAATACGAAACCACCGCGGAAGTGATTCCGGAATCACTTCCGCGGCGGTTTTTCTGTATTCTGTTATTTTAGAACGTAAGGGCTCGCCACCGTCCAGCCGTCCTCGGCGAGAGCGGCGGGGCTGCGCACCACCGTGCCGGGGTCCGCGGCGAGGATATAGGCCGCGGGCATCTTCAGCGCCGACGCCGCCTCGCCGACCCGGCCGCTCTCGTGGCAGGTCATCAGCGATACGCAGGCGAAAGCCGCCTCCGCCGCGTCGCCCGTCCGGGACACGGCGATGACGCTGATCACCGGGGTCTCTCCCTCACCCGCGGCAGGGGTGGCGGCGTGGCGCAGCGTCTCGCCGTTCCCGGGATCGGGAGCGTAATAACCCAGCTCGCCCGCTGTCAGCGGAAATGCCCGGAGGGCGGACGCGGCGGCGCCGCCGGTGACAGGGATCTGCAGCGCGGCGGCGGGCTCACCCGCGTTTCCGTAGAGCACGAACTCCCCGGAGGTCTGCCCGGACAGGGCCAGGGTAAGGCCGCCCTCCGTGGTCAGATACCCGGCGGTCCAGCCCTTTTCCTCCAGCACCGCCGCGGTCATGGTCAGCTCATAGGCCTCCCGCAGCAGGTTGAAGTCCAGCACGGGACCGGAGATCTCCAGCTCACGGAGCAGGGCCTCGTACTCCGGCGACACGCTAAAGCAGGCGGTGAGCGCCGCAGGGTCCAGCGCCAGTGTAAAGTTGCTCAGATCCTCCGTGGCCCGGGCCAGCCGCTCCAGCCGCTCCGCTTGGAAGGAGTCGTGCAGCGGGTCGAATTCCTGCGGCTCGGCCAGGGTGAGGATCTCTCCCCAGGCGGTGAAGAGGGCCCCGGCGAAGAGGTTGTAGCCCTGCCGCCGTTCCGTCTTTTCCAGCGCGTCCTCCAGCGCGGCATAGAGCCGCGGGTCCAGGAAGAAGGTCTCCCCCCGGTTCCGGTCCAGGGTGGCCGCGTTGGCGAGCCCTACGTATTCGCTCTCCGCGTCCAGCAGCTTGTAAGCGCCGCAAAGAGCCGTGCCGTAGTCGGTGCGGAGCGCGTTGTAGGCTGTCTTGATCTCGCCGCTGCTGCCGGAGAAGGCGTAGGTCAGCGTCACGCCGGCCGCGTACAGGGGGGCCGCTTCGTCCGGGTCCGTTTCCACGGTCCGGTAGCCGGGGCCCTTTTTGCCGATTTTCAGCACGCCGGCGGTGATGCTGCCCACCGCCACCACGAACGCCAGCACGAACGCCGCGATCCGCAGGGGGATATGCTTTTGGCTGATTTCGATCTTTTCTCTTTCCATAGAGGTCTCCTGTGAAAAACGGATCGTCCGGGGACGATCCGTTTTTTCAGCTCAGTTTTCGCCGCCGAAGCGGATGGCCTTGTACTTCTCGATCTCGGCGGTGTTGCCGAAGACCATGTGGCCGTTGCCGATGTCCACCAGCTGGGGCTGCTCCTGAGAGTAGTCGTGCATTTTGGCGGGATCGTACACGAACAGCTTTTTCTCCTTCTCGATGATGGGATCGGGAATGGGGATGGCGGAGATCAGAGACTTGGTGTAGGGGTGCAGAGGATAGGCGAAGAGCTCCTCGGTCTCGGCGATCTCCATGACCCGGCCCTTGTAGATGACCACGATCCGGTCGCTGATGAAGCGCACGATGGACAGGTCGTGGGCGATGAACAGATAGGTCAGGCCCCGCTCCTTCTGGAACTTCTTCAGCAGGTTCAGCACCTGGGCGCGAATGGACACGTCCAGCGCGGAGATGGGCTCGTCGGCCACGATGAACTCGGGCTCCATGACGATGGAACGGGCCAGGCCTACGCGCTGGCGCTGGCCGCCGGAAAACTCGTGGGGGTAGCGGGTCAGATGCTCGGGCAGCAGGCCCACGTCCTTGACGATCTTCTCGATCTTGGCGACGCGGTCCTTTTCATCCTTGTAGAGATGGAAGTTGTACAGGCCCTCGGAGATGATGTAGTCGATGGTGGCCCGCTCGTTCAGAGAGGCGGCGGGGTCCTGGAAAATCATCTGGATCTTGCGGATGACCTCCCGGTCGTCCTTCCGGGACAGCTTGCCGGAGATCTTCTTGCCGTCGTAGTAGATGGCGCCGGCGGAGCAGGGATTGATGCGCACGATGGCCCGGCCGATGGTGGTCTTGCCGGAGCCGGACTCGCCCACCAGAGAGAGGGTCTCGCCCTTGTAGATGTCAAAGCTGACGTTGTCCACGGCTTTGAAGGCCTTCTTGCCGCGGCCGAATACCACGTCCAGATTCTGGATGGACAGCAGCACCTGTTTTTCGTTGTTATCCATTGGCCGCCTCCTCATCGAAACTGACGTAGGTCTTCAAAATCTTCTCATGCAGGTTCCGGATATTGGCCGGGGCCTCGGTCTTGGGGGCCCGGGGGTCCAACAGCCAGGTCTTGGCGAAGTGGGTGGGGCTCACCTGGAACATGGGCGGCTCCTCCACCAGGTCGATGGCCATGGCGTACTGATTCCGGGGGGCGAAGGCGTCGCCCACGATCTTGTTGTACAGTGACGGGGGCGTGCCGGGGATGGAGAACAGGTCTCCGCCCTTTTCGCACAGCTGGGGCATGGAGCTCAGCAGCGCCCAGGTATAGGGATGTCTGGGGTCATAGAAGATCTCTTCCACGGTGCCGATCTCCACGATCTGTCCGCCGTAGAGCACCGCCACCCGCTCGGCCACGTTGGCCACCACGCCCAGGTCGTGTGTGATATACACGGTGGTGAAGCCCAGCTTGTGCTGCAGATCCTTGATGAGCCGGATGATCTGGGCCTGGATGGTCACGTCCAGAGCCGTGGTGGGCTCGTCGCAGATGAGGATCTTGGGCTGGCAGCTGAGGGCGATGGCGATGACGATGCGCTGGCGCATGCCGCCGGAGTACTCGAAGGGGTAATCGTCAAACCGCTTTTCGGGATCGGGGATACCCACTTTCGCCATGATGTCCAGGGTCCGCTCCCGGGCCTCGGCGTTGGAGCACTTCTGGTGCTTCTGAATGACGGTCATGATCTGTTTGCCGATGGTGATGACCGGGTTCAGGGAGGTCATGGGGTCCTGGAACACGGTGGCGATCCGGCGGCCGCGGATCTGCTGCCAGTCGTTGGCGTACTTGATCTTGGCGCAGTCGATGATGCCGTAGCCGTGGATGGTCCGGGTGCTCTCGTCAAAGGAGCGGTAGGCCACGCGGAAGCCCACTTCCTCGAACAGCCGGTTGCGGAGGGTCTCGTCGTTCAGGTCTTCGCCGGTGGTCATGGCCACGTTGAAGGCCTTTTCCAGCTTTCGCAGGTTTTTGGCCTGGACACGGGCCGGGAACCGGGCGATGGACAGCACGATCTCATAGGCGATGATCTTGTTCCGCTCCAGGGTGGCGTTATCCACCCCGTAGGGGTTATTGGCGTCCCGGGGGGTCTCGATCTTCCGGCGGCGGGTCTCCTCCAGCCGCTGGATCTCCGCCTGGTCGAAGTTGGCCCGGGCGGTGTCGTTCTTGTAGGCGGCGGCGCGTTTTTTGGCGAGATCGTTCTTCTCCTTTTCCAGCGCGTCCCGTCTGGCGGTGAGCTCCTTGATCTCCGCCTCCACCTTGGCGACCTCGGCGGCGTCCGCCTTTCTGTCCAGGGTCCAGAGGTAGTTGGTCTTGTCCACCACGTCGTCGGAGGCGGACTTGATGCGGGCGGCGAAATCCGCCTCTTCATCCTGGGATAGGGACTGGCGGTGCTCGATCTCCTCCTTTTTGCGGACGATGGCCATGTACTCTGCGGCGCCCCGTTCGTTGACGGAGTGCTTGTTGAGCATGTCCCACGCCTTTTCAAAGAGCTTTTCGTTCCTGGCGGTGAGCTGCACGTCGGTCTTGGCCAGCTCGTCGTCGGAGAGGATGATGGAGCCCTGGGGGATGAAGCCGTTGGAATCCAGCATGCCGGCAAAGGTCTTGGTCAGCACGCTCTTGCCCGAGCCGGACTCGCCCACGATGGCCAGGGACTCGTTCTCGTAAATGTCCAGGGATACGTTCCGGATGGCCGTGAGGATACGGCCCCGGACGTTGAATTTGACCTCTACGTTCTTCAGAGAGAGGAGGACCTTCTTTTCTTCGTTCATGTTCAAGTCCCTCCTTCCTCACATATGGGTCCGCGGGTCAGAGGCGTCAGCAAGATTCTGACCCAGCAGGTACAGGATGATGGTGATCACGGAGGCCACGATGGCGGGCGGCCAGAAGGCCCAGGGGAAGGTAAGGAACGCGCTCTGGGCTTCCTGGATCATGCGGCCCAGAGAGGGCACCGAGGCGCTCAGGCCCACGCCGATGAAGCTCAAAAACACTTCCATGGAGATGTAGCTGGGCAGCTCGGTGGCCAGCAGGGTCACGATGACGCTGGTGAGGAAGGGCAGGATGTTCTTGCCGATGACCCGGTGCACCGGGGTGCCCAGGCACCGGGAGGCCAGAGAGTATTCCCGGTCACGGATGATCATGACCTGGGTGCGGAAGAAGTAGGCGATGCCCAGCCAGCCGGTGACGGTCAGAGCGAACACGAAGGGCCAGAAGCCCGAGCCGATGACGTACACCAGCACGCTGATCAGCAGGATATAGGGGATGTTGGCGATGATGTTGTAGACCACCAGCATTCCCTGGTCGAAGCGCTTGGAGTAACCCCAGATCGCGCCCATCAGGATGCCCACGGTCATGTTGATGGCCGCGCAGATCACCGCCAGCAGCAGACTGGTCCGGGCGGAGGAGATGACGCCGTAGAAGATGGAGTTGCCCAGGGTGCCGGTGCCCAGCACCCACTTGATGTCGCTGCCGAAATACGACAGGGCCCTGGCGGGGCTCAGGTTGTAAGTGGCCGCGTTGGTCACGTTCTCAAAGGGGTCGTAGGGCCAGAAGATGGGCCCGATGAAGCTGACGGCGAAGATCAGGATGAACAGCGCGATCAGCGCGATGTTGATCTTCTTGCGGAAGAAGACACGGAACACGCTCTTCCAGTAGGAGTAGCGGGGCGCGGTGATCTTCTCCGAGGCGATCTCGTCCCGGTCGATGAAGTAGAACAGCTCGTCCCGGGATTTGTCGGCGTAAAGGTCTTTCATTACCGCCCGCCTCCTTTCTCCGCAGACAGGGAGATCCGCGGATCATAATGGGCCAGCAGCAGGTCGCCCAGGATCAGGGCGATGATGCTCAAAGAGGTATAGAACACCGCCACGGCCACGATGACGCCGTTGTCGTGGGAGTTGATGGCCCGGGTGAGCAGGTTGCCGACGCCGGGTACGGAGTAGACGCGCTCGGTGATGATGGCGCCCACCAGGCAGGAGAGGATGTTGGCGGGGACGCCGTGGACCAGGTAGATGAAGGCGTTCTTGGAGATGTGGATGTTGTAGATCTCCTTTTCGCTCAGGCCCTCGGCCCGGGCGAATTTCACGTAGTCGGAGTTCATCTGGTCGATCATGTACCGGCGCATCCATTTCATCAGGCCGCCGATGCTGGGCAGGGCCAGAGAAATGGTGGGCAGGATGTACGCCAGGACCCGTACCTCCGCGTTGGCGAATTTATACGGCAGGTGGAAGAGCCGGGTCATCACCGCCGCGAACATGAAGATATAGGCCAGCGCGGGCACGCTGGTGATGAAGATGATATACACGCTGCCCAGCTTGTCCGCCAGCTTGTCCTTGTTCCGGGCGTTGATCATGCCCAGAGGCAGGCCCAGAGCATAGGCAATGGCCGTGGCGATCAGGCCGATGACGAAGGAGTTGCCGATCATGGAAAGGCCGTCCCGGTTGTAGTTGTAGACCGTGTACTTGTCCGGGAACTGCTGCTTTTCCACCTCACTGACGGTGCCGGAATTGTAGCTCAGAGAGTGGAAGTCGATGGCGGTATCCACGTACTGGTCGGTGCCGATCAGGGCCGGGTACTGCTGCCGCCGCACGTCCAGACTGCCCTGGGGATTGGTGATCACCGAGGAGATCTCCTGGCCCCGGTAGGTGGTGTAGGACACGCCCAGGTTCAGATGCAGCCAGTTCTGGTGGATGAAGGGGAAGCGGTTGTCGAAATACAGCAGATACTTGTGCTGCGTGCCGCTGCCCACCACGGCGAACAGGCCGGAATACGGGTCCTTTTCGATGCGGATATACCGCTCGGTGAGCTCCGGATCCTGGACCATGTTTTTGGTCTCCACGGTGATGAAGCCCTTGACGTAGTCAAAGAGCCGCGCCACCACGCTCTTCTCGTGGATGGCCAGCAGATAGGCGTTGCCGCCGGGTTTGACCTTGCCGGAGCGGTACTTCATGGCCTCCAGGAAACGGAAGGTGTAGCCCTCCTCGGAGTACTTTTCCATGAACTCCCGGACGGTGGGGTTGTCCATATAGGTCTCCGCGTCCAGAATGGCGTTCTTGTCGACGATGTAATCGTGGTCGGTGGTATAGTTGTCTCCCACCAGCGCCTGATACTTGTTCTTCAGGAACGCGGTGTAATCCACGAAGGTAAGATAGCCGTACTTCTGGTACTGGGTGTATTCGTAATACACCCGGTCGTTGTTGCTCTTCTTGTTCCATGTGTCGTCCGTCTGGAAAATGACGCTGCGCTCGATCAGGCTGTATACCAGCAGCATGACCAGCATGATGACGACAAGCAGGGAGAAGATCGAGAACAGGATGCGCCGGATCATATATTTTCTCATAGATCCCTCGTCATGAAAGGGTTTCCCCCTCACGACCCCTCCTTTTTCGGTATTTGGGAGCGGTTCGGAGTTTATCGCGCTAACGCGCTTTAAATCGCTGAAAAAATGCCGTATGTGAAAAGCTAAGCTCTGCCCCCAGGCTGTGCCCACAGGAGCCCAACGGCTCTTTTCGTTGGAGAAAGAGCTTAACTTTCCACATTTTGGTAAAGACTAAAAACCCGAAACACATAGGAGGACACGAAGTCCCCCTATGTGTCGGAAGCTTGTGTGAAGTTTGACCGGATGCCCGGTCAGTTCAGCATCAGAACAGGCCGATGACCTTGGTCATGTAGCCGGCGCCCTCGCCCAGGAAGGTATCCAGGTAGGTGGAAGGATCGCCGTAGTCAGGACCCCAGCCGGAGCCGTAGAACATATCGAAGTTGCCGGCTTCGCCGTTGGAAGCGCGGTAGCCGCAGGCGTAGAAGTCCTCGGTGGTGGTGGCCTCGATCAGGTTGACCTGAACGTTCTCAGCGCCCAGAGTGGCCTCGACGGTCTGCTTGTAAGCCTGAGCCTGCGCGGTGTTGGCGCTGGAGGCGGAGTAGTAGACCACGTCGATCTGGATGGGCCAGGACACGAGATCGCCCAGCTCAGCCTTGGCGGCCTCGAGGTACTCGACAGCGGCTTCGGGATTGTACCAGCCGTTGCACTGGTCAGCGACGTTGATCTTGGCGCCCATCTGATCCAGGTAGTACTGCACGATCTCGCCGTAGAAGGTGCCGGCGGGGAAGGTGTGGCCGTCAGCGTCGGTCACGTCCTCGGACAGGCTGACGAACTCGGGGTGAGTGTACATGTTGCGCAGGTTGGTCTCGGCCAGATCCTCGCCACGGCTGGTGGCGTTCTGGGTGGCCTTGTCCCAGGCGTGCTGCAGGGCCTTGCGGAAGTTCTTGTTGTTCAGCGCGGTAACGGTGTCGGCCTTCTCCTGCTCGGTCTTGGGAGAAGCGCAGGCGCCGCTCTCCAGAGCGAAGGTGCCGCGGTTCACGTTCAGGCCGCCGAAGTAGGTGGTGGAAATGGTCTCGGAGATGTAGGCGTACTTGTCGAAGTTGCCGTCTTCCTTGGCACGGGCCAGCAGGCCGGTAGCCTCGGTCAGGGTGATGCCGGCATAAACGCCGTTGAGGGTGTCGTTGTAGGTGGCGACGGGATCTTCACCGGCGTCGAAGACCCACTTGATGGACTCGAGGGTCACGTTGTCGATGTTGTAGTAGTTGGGGTTCTTCACGACCAGGATCTCGGAATCCTTCACCAGCTTCTGGAGCAGGAAGGGTCCGCAGTAGACCTGAGAAGCGACGTCCTCGGACTTGCCGAAGGTGTAGGTGTTGGTGTCGGCAGACGCAGCAGCGAACTCCTCGACGCCGAACACACCGCCGTGAGCCTCATAGAAGCTGGTGCAGATGGGCAGGAAGCAGGAGTAGGTCAGCATGGTCATGAAGTAGGGGACCTCGCGCTCCAGGGTGACTTCCAGGGTGTAGTCGTCGATGGCCTTGTAGCCAACGTCGTCCCAGCTGCCGCCCTCGGCGTAGTAAGCAGTGCCGCCCACGACGACGCCGTCGATGAGCCACTCCAGACCGGCCTGGGTGTCAAGCATGTGATGGAAGCCGGAGACGAAGTCTTCCGCCTTCACTTCGGCGTACTCGGTGCCCTCAGAGGTGTACCAGTACACGCCCGGACGGATGTGGAAGGTGTAAACAGTGCCGTCCTCGGAGACTTCCCAGCTCTCCGCCAGAGCGGGCTGGAGCTGGTTGAGGTTGTTGTACTGCACCAGGCCGTCCACGCAGTTGACGGTGATCTCGGTATCGGACTGGGAAGAGGTGTTCAGCCAGTCGATGGTCACGGGAGCGGTGGAGAAGCTGTAGGTGTAGGTGTTCTGGATGGTGTGGCCCTTCTCGGTCAGGTAGGCGGCGGGATCATACTCGCCCTCGCCGGCAACGGCCTTGCCCCACAGCTCGAACAGATCGGCGCGCTCTTCGGGGGTCAGGAACTCATCGGAGATGACCATGCCGAAGAAACGGTCGTCGTCATTGCCCCACTGCACGTAAGGAACGGTACGGGGAGCGATGCGGCTGATGGTGTAGGCGCCGCCCTGGGTGGTGTTGGGCTGCATGACAGCGCTGTCCAGCAGGTAGGCCTCAGCCTGAGCGTACAGAACGAAACGCTCGCTGTCGTTGGAGACGAGCTTGGCCTCGGCAGCCAGATCGGCGTAGTTGCCGAGAACGTTGTAATAAACGTCCTCATCGTCGGCGCGGGCATACTCGCCATTGACGAGTTCGCTGACATAGCCGTCGTACTCGGCGGGCTCATCAGCAGGTTCGGGCTCAGCAGCCGGGGCTTCCGTGGCGGCAGGAGCGGCGGTGGCGGCGGGGGCAGTTTCAGTCTTCTTGCTTCCGCAGCCGACCAGCGCCAGGACCATGGCCAGGCACAGCACCAGAGACAGAACCTTCATCAGGGTCTTGCTCATGTTTGTTTTCCTCCTTGAAATAAATTTCAATTTGTTTCTTTATTAAACGCATCGTGCGTTAATAAACGTTCATGCCGGACAAGCGGCCTTCGGGCCCTTTGTCCTCTGTTCAGGGGCAAATGTATATGCCAAGGGGATATTGTGGTAAGTGTATATTACAATACCATAAGTCTTTTTTCATTTCAAGAAAAAAAGCGAGAAAAACTCGGTTGTTCGGGGAAAAAACCTGTTAATAATCCATAGAAAACGCATATTTTCCAGTGCTTTCACGACCCGGGGGCGGCCGCGCCGGCCTCCGTGTACTCTCCCAGCCGGGCGCACAGCCGGCTCATCAGCTCCTCGGCGTCCGGGCGCTGGCGGACCATGACCACCAGAAGGAAGGGCTCTTCGGCATAGACGATGCCCGCCACCGCGAAATTCTCCCCGCCGTCGTGGATGTAGCCGTACTTCTGGGCGATGGGCCAGCGCTCGTTCCCCAGGCGCAGATACCGCCCCGGCTCGGCCAGGAACAGGCAGTCCAGTACGCCGGGGTAAAGCTCCGGCTCGGCGTACAGCTTTTCCAGACAGGCGATCATTCGCCGGGGCGTGATGCGGGTGGTTTCCCGGTAGTCCCGGTCCCGCATGGCCTGCTCCTCCGTCATGCCGTAGTAGGGCGCCGCCTTCACCCGGGCGTTCTGGAAGTTGCCCAGGGTGTTGTCCAGCAGCGTGGCGTAGATGTTGTTGGAGTTGACCAGCGAGCCCTCCTGGAGCACCCGCAGGGAGTAGCGGGCCCACACCACTTCGTCCATGCCCCGCTCCCCGTCGGCCACCTTTTTGGCCCAGATCATGTTCAGCGCCACCTTATAGAGACTGGCGCCGATGAACGCCCGGTCCCCGTTATAGTAGCACTCCTCGCCGGTGACGGTGTTGAGGAAGCCCACGGCGATCTTGTCCCGGGGCACATCGTACTCCGCGATGACTTCCCGGATGATCTCCCACGCGCCCTCGCCGTTGACGGGCAGCTCCCGGACAGCGGCGGGGCTCACCGCGCCGACGATCATCGCCGCGCCGCACACGGCGGCCATGCTCTCCCGGCCCCGCCGGGCCAGCGCCGTCCGCTTCGCTTCGAACAGCGTCTTCAGCCTCCGGCGGAGGCGGGAAAACCTATTCGTTTCCTTTTCGCCGTCCATAGGCGTACTCCTTATGGAATAAAAAACTCATTCTCCACCGGAGGTGACCACGTATTCTCTGATCCCTTCGGCCAGGATGGCGCTGTACAGCTCCTCCGCCCCGGGGACCGCCGGGAGCGCCGTCTCGCTGACGGCCAGGGCGTAGACCGTGGCGCCGCTGTCACAGTCCATGGCGTAAAAGGGCAGGCCCCGGACGGAGCGCAGCTCCACGCCGGTGACGTACACGCCCTCGTCGGCGCCGCCGTCCCAGGTGAGGGCGTTCTTCACCGCCCGGGACAGGGGCATCACCTCATCGGTGGTGACGGCTCCGTCCAGATACACCGCGCGGATCACCGCCTGGTTGAAGCTGCCGTTGTACAGAAAGGTGAGCCGGGCCGAGCAGGAGCTGCCCGGGGCGTCCCCGGCGCCGCGAAAAACGATCTCGCCGTCGTTGTTCTCCACCTGGGTGCCCAGGGTCAGACCGTACTCCCGCAGCATGGGGATCAGCCCGCTGTGCTCCACGAAGGTGCGGGACAGGTTTTCCGGCTGACCGGTCTTCAGAAACGCCGCCTGTTTTTCAAAGCCGTCGGCGGTGAGGACAGCGGGGTCCTTCGCCCGCAGCAGCAGAGCGCCGCTGTCGTCGACGGACCAGGTGGTCTGGCCCCAGCCCTCGGCGGCCACGTTGGCGGCCAGCTCCTCCCCCAGCGCGGAGAGATCCACGCTGCGGAGGATCCCCATGGTCAGGTTTTCCGGTTCGGTGTACTCGCAGCGGATGCCCAGCACGGTCACGCTCCTGCCGCCCCGGCCCTCCTCGGTATTCACCGGCGGCGCGGTCTGCCCGGTGACGAAGGCGCTGCCAGCCGGACCGGGGGCGACCGTGGGCAGGGGCGCCTCGGCCGGGGCGGCCGTCTTTTTGGGCAGCAGCAGGATCACCGCCGCCGCGGCCAGCACCAGCACCGCGCCAAGGAAGATCCAGCTCACGGTCAGCAGGGCGCTTTTTTTGGCGGGCTTTCTGCCCCGGGACTGCCGGCCCCGCCGGGCTGCGCTCCGCCTGTTCCGGTCAGGCCGGGCCGGACGGCTTTCCCGGGTGTTTCTCTCCTCTTTCATGCCAGAAGCCCCGCCCAGGCGCTGCCCAGCAGCGTGGCGTCCTCGGCGAAGAGGAACTCCGCCTTCACGCCCAGCTTTTCCAGGGCGTATCCGTCAAGATACGCTTCCATTTTGGGCCGCAGCACCGGATTCAGCCGGAGCATGGTGCCGTCGGCGCAGACGCCCACCCGGCTGCCCCGGGGCAGGCCCCGTTTTTCGATCACTGCGCACAGGCAGGCGGCGGCCACCCGGGCGGCCCGCTCCAGCAGGGCGTCGTTCACCGCCGCGCCGAAGTCCCGGTCCTCCCGGCTGCCCAGGGCCCGGGCGATGGGGTTGTCCCCGTGGGGCTCCAGACAGAAAGCGTCCACCAGGGCGCTGGTGATGCGGAGGACCTTCAGCCGCTCCGACACACCCGAAGACAGCGCGCCCTCCCGGGCCGCCAGCTCCAGCGTCCGGCCCAGGACCTGCCGGTAATAGCTGCCGGAGATCATTTTCTCTGCCTGATGGTCGCCGGGGATGGCAGACTCGCTGTCCAGCGCCAGATCCACGGTGCCCCGCAGCATCCGGGTGAAGCAGCCGGATTCCATGTTCACGATCATCTCGCCCCCCATGGCCGCGGCCTGGGGGTTCTTGGTGATCTGCTCCGAGGGGACGGTGCAGCAGGCGTTGGTGCCCGTGCCCAGGATAAAGCCGATATAGTCGGCATAACGGCTCCGGTCGGCCTCCGCCATGCCGCCCAGCATGGAGCCCACCGCGTCGTTCACCACCCGCCAGGACCGCCTGCCGGGGGCGCCCAGCTCCTTCAGAGCCTTTTCCAGAGAGGCGCACACCGCCGTGCCCTCAGCATTCCTCACCCGGAGCTCCTTGCACAGGTTGAGGATGATCCCGTCCCCGTCGGGACGGCTCTCGCAGGCGTAGGAAAAGCTGATGCAGGCCCGTCTGCATTCGCCCACGCAGTCCAGGGCAAAGCGGGCCATCTCCCGGTACATCTCGTCGGCGTCCACCTCCACGCCGCCGGTCCCGGGCATCCAGCGCTTTTTCAGCACCTCCACCACGGGCTTACCGGTCTCGTCAAAGTGGATCCGTCCGGCCCGGAGGTTGGTGCCTCCGGCGTCCAGCACCAGTACGCTCTCCCCCCGGGCCGGTTCCTCGTCCGAGCGGATGAAGGAGGGCAGCATCAGCAGCGAGGAGGGCTCTCCCCGCAGTCCGGCCTCCATCTCCTCCAGATACATCTTTACCAGATCCTCAAAGGGCATCTGGCCGTAGTACATGTTGTGTTCGCGCAGAAAACTCTCCGCCGTTTTTTTCATAAGGATCTCTCCTTTCATCGTTCCTCTTCGATCCGCCGGCGGCACAGCAGCACCCCGGCCGCCGCCAGCAGGCAAAGCCCCGCCCAGGCCCGGCACAGCAGCAGCTTCCCGCAGATCAGATCGTCGTCGGGCAGCTCCACGGTGTGGCCCAGGGAGCTGCCCTGCCAGTCCATCACCGTTTCCAGCGTCCGCCGGGAGAAAAAGCTTCCCCCGCCCCGGACGCAGGCCCGGGCGGAGCCGTCGCTGAAATAGCCGGAAAAGCCCCGCTCCGCATCCACGGCAGAGCCGAAGAAGGCCTCCTCCGCCGCCGGGTCTGCCCGGCCGGTGAACATGAGCACGTTCCTGGCGTCGGAGCCGCCCGCCCGGCGCAGGGTGCCGGCGTCTCCCAGCAGGATCACCGCGGCGCATTCCCGGCCGGTTCCGCGCAGGCTGTCCGCCAGGTCCAGGGCCTCGGCGCTCCGCCCCTTCGGCGCGGCCAGGGCCGTGCCCGAAAGGCGGACGAAGTCCTGCGCCGTGAGCCAGTCCCAGGCCTCGCGGCCGTTTTCCCCGTTGACGATCAGCGCCGCCACGCCCCGGCGGGAGAGCTCCGCAGCCAGGACGGAGGCGCCGTCCGCGCCCCGGGAGAGGATCATCACCGCGTTCATCTTTCCGCCGGTATAGACCGCTTCGTGGCGGTGGCCGTCATCTCCCTCCTCGTCGTGGGCGGGGAGCGCTTCGGCGACCGGGACCGCCCGGGGCAGATACAGCGCAGCATTCCCGCCGGGGAGTTCCGCCGCCGTCAGGGCCGTCTCGCCGCCGGAGAGGCGGATCTGCCGCTCCGCCAGCAGCAGGCACCCGCCCAGGATCAGGAACAGCAGCGCCAGGGTCAGGGCCCGCAGGCCGCGCCGGGTCCTCATCGCTCCACCGGGCGGCACTCCGTGCCGGTGACGATCCACCGGGAGCAGCCGCCGTTAAAGGCAAATTCTTCAAAATAAATGTCCGTAGGCCCGCAGGTCACCGTGCCGTCCGCCTCGGTGACCCAGCCCTCGCCGGTATGCAGCCCCCCGTCCGGGTCCACCAGGGTGAAGAGCCCGTCGGCCCGGAGCTGCACCGTCCAATCGCCCTTGGGGGAGGCGTAGGTGTAGTTCCCCGGCGCCACGGGGGTGGGGGTGGGCCCCGCCGGGCTCGGCTCGGCCGTGGGTTCGGGCGTAGGTTCGGGAGTTGGCTCGGCGGTAGGCTCCGCCGTGGGCGCGGCGGTGGGCGCGGCGGTAGGCATCGCCGTGGGCGCGGCGGTAGGCTCCGCCGTGGGCGCGGCCGTCGGGGCCGCGGTGGGGGCTGTAGTGGGGGCCGCCGCGCTCTGGCTTTTCCCTCCGCAGCCGATCATGGCCAGGGCCAGCAGAAAGCATATCATAAGGATGGCGATTTTTTTCATTTTTCTATCTCCTTTTGATCCCGGGAGACTGTAACTAAATAATTGTATAACAAAAACGCTCTTCTGTAAAGACGCTCCCCGTGAGCAAATTTCCTCTTTTCAGCGGGCATTATATATGTTATACTGATTGTGTATGTGATGATTGAACAAAAGGAGGCCCTTCCATGGACGAACGCTCTGTTAAGTTTGCCGCTTTTTCTGAGGGCAAGCTCTATGACGCCTGGACCGTCCTGGGATCCCGTCCCACCGCCTCGGGGACAGATTTCGCCGTATGGGCGCCCAATGCCCGCAGCGTGTCCGTCACCGGGGATTTTTGCGGCTGGGACGGCGGGGGCTCCGCCCTGCAGCGGGAGGAAAACGGGGTCTGGCGGGGCTTCGTGCCCGAGGCCCGGGAGGGCCAGCTCTACAAGTACATCGTGGAGGGCTGCGACGGGATCTTCCGCTGGAAGGCCGATCCCTACGCCCTGGCCGGGGAATTCCGGCCCGGCACGGCCTCCCGGATCCGCTCGCTGAACTATTCCTGGGGCGACCGGGACTGGATGAACGCCCGCCGCTCTCTGGAGGGACCCCGGAACATTTATGAGGTCCATCTGGGCTCCTGGCGGGTCCATGACGACGGCTCCTTCTACTCCTGGGACGAGCTGTGCGGCACACTGGTGCCCTACGTCCGGGACATGGGCTACACCCATCTGGAGCTGATGCCGGTGATGGAGCACCCCTACGACGGCTCCTGGGGCTATCAGTCCACCGGCTACTTCGCCGCTACCGCCCGTTTCGGTCCCCCCGAGGGGCTCATGCGGCTCATCGACGAATGCCACCGGGCCAACGTGGGCGTGATCCTGGACTGGGTCCCCGGCCACTTCTGCCGGGACGACCACGGTCTGGGCATGTTCGACGGCACGGAGCTCTACTCCGACGGGGATATGCCCGGCTGGGGCACCTATAAATTCAACTATGACCGGGGCGAGGTCCGCTCCTTCCTCATCAGCTCGGCGCTGTTCTGGCTGCAGGTCTACCACGCGGACGGCCTGCGGGTGGACGGCGTGAGCAGCATGCTGTATCTGAACTTCGGCGTGGAGGACCCGGCCCGGAAACGGTACAACTGCAACGGCGGAGAGGAAAACCTGGGCGCCGTTTCCCTGCTGCAGGAGGTCAACGCCGCCGTGGGCCGGCTGGTGCCCGGGGCGGCCACCTATGCCGAGGAGAGCTCCGCCTGGCCGCTGGTGACCTATCCCCCGGAAAAGGGCGGCCTGGGTTTCCATTATAAATGGGACATGGGCTGGATGAACGACACCCTCCGCTACTTCTCCGAGGATTTCGACTGGCGGCGGGGCAAGCACGCCCTGCTGACCTTCTCCATGATGTACGCCTTCAGCGAGAACTATATCCTGCCTCTGAGCCACGACGAGGTGGTCCACGGCAAACGCTCTCTCATCGGCCGCATGCCGGGAGACTGGTGGCGGCAGTTCGCCGGGGCCCGGGCGCTGCAGCTCTACGCCGCCTGCCATCCCGGCGGCATGCTCAACTTCATGGGCAACGAGTTCGCCCAGTTCATCGAGTGGCGGGACTACGAGGGGCTGCAGTGGTTCCTGCTGCAGTATGAGACCCACGCGGGCATGCTCCGGTTCGTCAACGAGCTGAACCACCTGTACCGCCGGGAAAAGGCCCTCTGGGACGACGACCACAGCTGGGAGGGCTTCCAGTGGATGGACGCGGACAACGCCGAGCAGGGCATCCTCTCCTTCGTCCGGAAAAGCCGGGACGGGGAGATGATCCTGTGCGTGCTGAACTTCCGGCCCGAGAGCCGGGAAAACTGGCGGGCCGGCGTGCCGGCGGCGGGAGCGTGGAAGGAGATCTTCTCCTCCGACGAGGAGCGCTTCGGCGGCACCGGCAAGCGCAACCCCCGGAGGATCCATACCACCCACATCGCCAGCCAGGGCCATCCCCTCTCCATCCGCATCACCGTGCCGCCTCTGGGCGGAACGCTGATGAAATACCTGGGCTGATCACTTTGTCGCAAACCGCATCTCATGCTTTACATACTCAACCAACTGGAGGTACATGTCCATGCCTAAAAAAGAGTGCGTTGCCATGCTTCTGGCCGGAGGCCAGGGCAGCCGGCTGGGCGTTCTCACGGAGAAGATCGCCAAGCCTGCCGTATCCTTCGGCGGCAAATACCGCATGATCGACTTTTCCCTGTCCAACTGCGTCAACTCCGGTATCGACACGGTGGGCGTACTGGTGCAGTACAAGCCCACGCTGCTCAACCGTTATCTGGGCACCGGGGCCGCCTGGGACCTTGACTCTGCCTGGGGCGGCGTACATATCCTGCCCCCCTTCGCCACTCAGACCGGCGGCGAGTGGTACGAGGGCACCGCCGACGCTATCTACCACAACATCGACTTCATCGATGAATACGATCCCGAGTACGTGCTCATCCTCTCCGGCGACCACCTGTACCAGATGAACTTCAATCTGATGCTGGACTATCACAAGGCCATGGGCTCCGATCTGACCGTGGCGGTGAAGACCGTCCCCTGGGACGAGGCCAGCCGCTTCGGCATCATGAGTGTGGACGACGAGATGCGCATCACCCGCTTCTCCGAGAAGCCCAAGAACCCCGACAGCAACCTGGCCTCCATGGGCATTTACATCTTCACCTGGAAGGTGCTGCGCGCCGCGCTGCTGGCCGACCACGCGGATCCCGACAGCGAGCACGACTACGGCAAGAACATCATCCCCACCCTGCTGGCCCAGGGCAAGAGCCTGTTCGCCTATGTCTTCTCCGGCTACTGGGAGGACGTGGGGACCATCCCCAGCTACTACTCCACCCAGATGGAGCTGCTCAACCGCAACGCCGCCTTCAAGATCTATGACACCCGGATGCACATCCTCTCCAACCTGAACGACCATTCCCCCAGCTTCATCGACCAGGATGCCAAGGTGGAGGACAGCATGGTCTGCAACGGCTGCGAGATCAACGGCACGGTGATCCGCTCCATCCTGTCCCCCGGCGTCATCGTGGAGCCGGGCGCGGTGGTAAAAGATTCCATCCTGCTGCCCGAGTCGGTGATCGGCGCGGGCGCGAAGGTGGAGCGCACCATCCTCAACGAGAGAGCATCCATCCCCGCCGGAGCCCAGGTGGGTTCTGCGGACAAGATCACCGTGGTGGGCGAGAGCT
>JAFSZH010000041.1 GCA_017455685.1 Oscillospiraceae bacterium | reverse complement strand
TGGGACACATGATGTGGGGCTGGCCCCTGCCCGCCTGGTTCCATGATAACCACGTGGCCATGGGTCTGGTACAGCTGCTGCTCGCGGCGATCGTCATGGTCATCAACCAGCGCTTTTTTATCAGCGGCTTCAGAAGCCTCTGGCACCGCTCCCCCAATATGGACACGCTGGTGGCCATGGGCAGCGCCGCTTCCTTCGTGTGGAGTGTGTACGTGCTCTTTGCCATGACCCGGGCACAGGCGGACGGCAACATGGAAGCTGTCATGAACTACATGATGGATTTCTATTTTGAGTCCGCCGCCATGATACTGACACTCATCACCGTGGGCAAAATGCTGGAGGCCCGGTCCAAAGGCCGCACCACCGACGCACTGAAGGGTCTTATGAGGCTGGCGCCCAAGACCGCCGTGCTGGAGCGGAACGGCGAGGAGATCACCGTTTCCATCGAGCAGGTCCAGAGGGGCGACGTGTTCCTTGTCCGTCCCGGCGAGAGCATCCCCGTGGACGGCCGGGTGCTGGAGGGTTCCAGCGCCGTCAACGAGGCCGCCCTCACCGGCGAGAGCATTCCCGTGGACAAGAAGGAAGGCGATCTGGTCTCCGCCGCTACCATCAACCAGTCCGGATTTCTTCGCTGTGAAGCCACCCGTGTGGGCGAGGACACCACCCTTTCCCAGATCATCCGCATGGTCAGCGAGGCTGCGGCCACCAAAGCGCCCATCGCCAAGATCGCCGACAAGGTCTCCGGCGTGTTCGTGCCCGTGGTCATCGGTATCGCCATCGTCACCACCGCCGTATGGCTGATCGCGGGACAGAGCTTCGGCTATGCCCTGGCCCGGGGGGTCTCCGTGCTTGTCATCAGCTGCCCCTGCGCACTTGGCCTTGCCACGCCCGTGGCCATCATGGTGGGCAACGGACTGGGCGCCAAAAACGGCATCCTTTTCAAGACCGCCGTTTCACTGGAAGAAACGGGACGTTCCCGGATCATGGTCATGGATAAGACCGGCACCATCACCCGGGGCGAACCCCGGCTGACCGATCTGCTCCCAATGGAGGGCGTCGGGGAAACCGAGTTGCTTACACTGGCCGCCTCGCTGGAACAGAAAAGCGAGCACCCGCTTGCCAAGGCAGTCCTGCGGCGGCAGGAAGAGCTGGGGCTACCGGTTTCCCCTGTGGAGGATTTCACGGCTCTGCCCGGCAACGGCCTTTCCGCCGTTTTGGGCGGAAGAGAACTTCTGGGCGGCAATCTGGCGTTTATCGGCGAACACGCGGAGGTCTCCGCCGAGACCCGCCGCATGGCGGAGAAGCTCTCGGAGCAGGGCAAAACGCCGCTGTTTTTCGCCCTTGAGGGAAAGCTGCTGGGCATCGTCGCTGTGGCGGACGTCATCAAGGAGGAAGCGCCGCAGGCGATCCGGGAGCTGCAGGATATGGGCATCCGTGTGGTGATGCTCACCGGAGACAACTACCGCACGGCCCGGGCCATCGGCCAGCAGGCCGGTGTGGACGAGGTTATCGCCGGCGTTCTGCCCGACGGGAAGGAAGCCGTGATCCGCCGGCTGAAGGAATACGGCAAGGTCACCATGGTGGGCGACGGCATCAACGACGCCCCGGCGCTGACCCGTGCGGATATCGGCATCGCGATCGGCGCGGGTACGGACGTGGCCATCGACGCAGCGGACGTGGTGCTCATGAACAGCAAGCTCAGCGACGTGCCCGCCGCCATCCGGCTCAGCCGGGCCACTCTGACCAACATCCACGAAAACCTGTTTTGGGCGTTTATCTATAATATCATCGGCATCCCCCTGGCGGCGGGAGTGTGGATCCCCGTGTTCGGGTGGACGCTCAACCCCATGTTCGGTGCGCTGGCCATGAGCCTTTCCAGCTTCTGCGTGGTGTCCAACGCCCTGCGGCTGAACTTCTTTAAGCTTCACGACCCTGCCCGGGACCGCAGGATCAAAAATCCGGTGGTGCTTCCCCCGGAGCTCTTTGCCGCGCCGGAGGTGGAAGCGTCTGAGGGAGGCGCGAAACGCACGATCCACATTCAGGGCATGATGTGCGCCCACTGCGAGATGCGTGTTCGGAACGCTCTGGAAGCGCTGGACGGCGTGAAATCCGCGGAGGTCAGCCATGAATCGGGCACCGCCCTGGTCTCTCTGTCCGGAGAAGCGTCGGACGAGGCCATGAAGAAGGCCGTGGAGGACGCGGGATATACCGTCGTTTCTTTTGAATGAATATTATATTATTTTGGAGGATAGAAAAATGGTCAAACAGATCGTGAAAATCAACGGCATGATGTGCCCCATGTGCGAAGCGCACGTGAACGACGCCATTCGCAGCAGCTTCAAGGTGGAGAGCGTCAAAGCCGACCGGACCAAGGCCCAGGCCGAGATCGTTTCCGAGGCAGCGTTGGACGCGGACAAGCTCAAAAGCGTGGTGGAGGCCACCGGTTACGAATTCGGCGGCGTCACCGTGGAGCCTGCCAAAAAGAAAGGCTTTCTCGGACTGTTCTGAAATATGCGAATAAGAAAAGGAGTCAGATGGAATGAGTGAAACGACTGTGAGGATCCAGGACGATCTCTATCAGGCTGTAAACGGAGAATGGCTGAAAACAGCCGTCATCCCCGAGGATAAGCCCTTTACTGGCGGATTTGCCGATCTGGACAGGGACGTGGAGAAAACCATGATGGCGGATTTCCGTTCCTTTGCCGAGGGAGAAAAGACCATCGACATTCCGGAGATGCGCTATGCCGTGGCCTTGTATAAAAAGGTTCTGGATACGAAGAGAAGAAACGCCGAGGGCGTCTCCCCTGTTCTTCCCCTGCTGGAAATGATCCGCTCCATCAAAACCGTGAACGAGCTCAACGCCGCCGCTGTGGATCTGTATCTGCGGGGCGTGTCGCTTCCCGTGCAGATGGACGTGGATACCGACATGCAGGACACGTCCAGGAATTCTTTTGGCATCCAGGGACCGGATATCATCCTGCCGGATACTGCCTATTACGCTGAGGACAACCCGGCCGGAAAGCAGCTTCTGGCAGTTTACGCCGATATGGCCGCCAAAGTACTGGCTTACACACCCCTTACCGCAGAGGAACAAAAAACGTTTTTGGACGACACGCTGGCCTTCGACGCCTTGATCGCGAAAAAGGTCAAGAGCCGTCTGGAGTGGTCGGAATATTATAAGTGCTATAACCCCATGCCCACGGACGAGGTGGCCGGATACGCGGCTCCCTTCGACGTGAAAAAGTTCCTGGAAAACGTGTACGGCGACAAGGCGCCCGAAACCCTGATCGTATACGATCCCAAAGCCATCCGGGAGATGAGCGGCTACTTCTCCGAAGAGACCTTCCTGCTCTATATCCACTGGGCCTACGTCAGGACGCTGCTCCGTTCCACCGCATGCCTTTCAGAGGAGCTTTTCGCCCTGGGACGGACGTATACCAGGCAGCTGATGGGCGTCGCCGCCGACCCTGCGCTGGAAAAGCAGGCTTATCTTATGGCTTCCCAGGCTTACGCCGAGCCGGCAGGCGTTTACTACGGCAGGACCTATTTCGGCGAAGAAGCCAAAAAGGACGTGGTGGAGCTCGTCAAAAAGATCATAGAGACCTACAAGCTGCGCATCGAGAGGAACACCTTCCTGTCCCCGTCCACCAAGGAACAGGCCATTCGGAAGCTCTCCGCCATCGTGATCAAAATGGGCTACCCCGACGAGGTCAAGGAGATCTGGACGAAGCTGAAATTCGAGGAGGGCGATTCCCTGCTGGAAGCCATGAACCGGATCGCTGCCGTCCGTCGGAAGGATATGCTGGAAAAGCTCTTCAAGCCGGTGGACCGCACGGAGTGGCTGATGCCCGGACACATGGTCAACGCCTGCTACGATCCCATGCGCAACGACATCACCTTCCCCGCCGCCATTCTGCAGAAACCCTTCTACTCGCTTCATCAGAGCGTCAGCGAGAATCTGGGCGGTATCGGAACGGTCATCGGCCATGAGATCTCTCACGCTTTCGACAACAACGGCGCCAAGTTCGACGAGCACGGCAATCTGAAAAACTGGTGGACCGAGGAGGATTTCAAGGCCTTCGAGGCGCTGACAAAAGAGATGATCGAGCAGTTCGACGGCATCGAATTCCATGGCGGAAAAGTCAACGGCGAGCTGGTGGTCAGCGAGAACATCGCCGACAACGGAGGCATGGGCGTGACGCTGGAGATCATGCACACGCTCGATAAGCCGGACTATCAGGCGTATTTCATCAACAATGCCCGGGTCTGGTGCATGAAAGCAAAAGAAGAATACATCCAACTCATGCTGGCCAACGACGTCCACTCCCCCCATGAGCTGCGGGCCAACATCTGCCCCCGGAATTTCCCGGAGTGGTACGAGGCCTTCGGCGTGACGGAAAACGACGGAATGTATATCGTGCCGGACAAGCGAATCTCCATCTGGTAATCACACCGGACAAAAAAGCACCGGATTGCTCTCATGGCAATCCGGTGCTTTTGTTGTGCCTGGTCAGATGCCCAGCCGGGAAAAGGCTTCCTCAAAGGGCGCGGTGCATAGTCCCTTCTCCGTGATGATCCCGGTGATCAGCGCGTGATCTGTCACGTCAAAGGCGGGATTATATACGCCGATCCCTCTCGGCGCCATGGGTTTTTCATACCACAGATCCGTGACCTCCTCCCCCGGCCGCTGCTCGATGGGGATCTCGGTGCCGCCGGACAGCGACAGATCGATGGTGGAGCTGGGAGCGCACACGTAAAACGGGATGCCGTAGTGCTTCGCCAGGATCGCCACGGCGGAGGTGCCGATCTTGTTTGCTGCGTCGCCGTTCCGGGCGACCCGGTCGCAGCCAACGAAGATGATGCTGATCTTTCCAGCGGCCATCAGACTGGCGGCGGCGTTGTCGCACAGCAGCGTGGTATCTATCCCGGCGGAGGAGAGCTCGTAGGCCGTCAGACGGGCGCCCTGCAGCAGCGGGCGTGTCTCGTCACAGTATACGCGAAAGTCCCGCATACCGCGTTCCAGCGCGATATACATGGGAGCGGTAGCTGTGCCGTATTTGGCCGTAGCCAGAGTCCCGGCGTTGCAGTGGGTCAGAATGCCGTCACCGGGACGCAGCAGAGAAAAGCCGATCTCACCGATGGCACGGCTGATGGCGATATCCTCCCGATAAATGGCGTCTGCCTCCGCGAAAAGGATCTCCCGGAGCCTGTCGATGCTTTTTTCTCTGTTTTCCAACGCCGTGCGCTCCATGCGGTCCAGAGCCCAGAACAGATTGACCGCGGTAGGACGGGCGGAAGCGAGCAGTTCTTTTGCGGAGCGGAGCTCGGCAAAAAAGCCGTCCTTATCCGTGCTTTCCGCCTGGGCGCCGGCCAGGGCCATGGCGTACCCGGCGCAGACGCCGATGGCGGGAGCCCCCCGGACCCGCAGAGCGTAGATCGCCTCCCGGATGTCCTCCATCCGGTGTAAACGCAACACGCGGATCTCGTTGGGCAGCAGCGTCTGGTCCAGGATAAGCAGTTCTTTTCTGTCGGGCGACAGGACTACGGTATCCAGCGAAAGGGCGTTCATGATCGTATCCTCTTACATTAGATGGTGACCGATCCGGCACGGGTGTTCCGTGCCGGATCGTTTTCAGTCGTTCCTCATTTCCCGCAGGAGCATCAGCAGCAGATCGCTGACGCCCTGGGCTAGCTGAGAGGCCTTCCGGATCCGGACGTAGGCGTGGCCGTAGATCTGGTGCAGATCGTCGATATGGGACGAATTGCCGTGGAAGACCGCCCCAACCCGGATACCCTGGCTTCTGAGGGCTCTCACGGCGTTCTCGGTGGCTTTTACCGCCGCCGCGCCGTCGTACTCCCGGGGGATCAAACGCTCCGTAGCGCCCAGAGGGGCGGAATCGTTGGGGCTGGCGTCGGTCATGATAAGGATGACGCGGCGTTTCCCCTGCAGCATGGGATCGTCGTCGAGGCGGCCAAGGGCTTTCAGCGCCAGAGAATCCCGGTTCCATCCGGCGGCGGAATAGCGTGAAGTGCCCCGGCATTCCGTGGAGGACACCGACTTGACCATATCCAGGATCGTGAAGCCGCGGAAGCTGCGGAAGGTGAAGATCCGTACCGGGATATGCACCGCCGTCAGACTTTTAGCGAGGATATACGCCTCGGAGGAGAGCACCTCCTGGGAGTTCATGCGGGATTGGGAAGCGTCCAGCAGCAGGTCCACAAAGATCTCCTGCTCGATCTCTTCTCCGTCCTTCAAAAACACCTTGCCGTCCTGCAGCACGGGCAGACGAAAAGCGTTCTCCGGACTGATCCTTCCGGTCAGTGCCTTCTCCGGCATGTGCTTGAAATAGGTGGAGAGAATGGTGTCCAGCTTGGCCGACAGGGATTTGACGCTGCTTCGGATCAGCGCGGCGTTTTGCTGATAAAAGGCGCTGTTTCGCTCCTGCTGGCGGCGGCTGCTCTGGAGGATGTCGGCGCTCTCCCGGTCGATGCCGCGGGGATCGTCGCCCTTGGTGACCCAAAGGCGGCACAGGGCGTCCTCCTCTGTGCAGAGCTCGTTTTCCAGGATACGCATTTCCGGCTCGGAGAGCATGCTCCTGCCGAACACGGCGCGTATGAACTTTTCGTCCTCCTCGGTGGGCGGGACGTAGCGCCCCAGACCCTCGTGCCGCAGAGATACGGCCCGGGGATGATTGCCCTCCCCAGTTCCTGTACGGATCAGCAGATGGTCCCGCCGGACGTGCTCCCGTCGAAGCAGCCGGAGAGCGAGCCTTCCCGCCTTTCTCGGAGCCGTGACGCTCTCGCCGGGGACGTAGCGGAAAAAACGGGTGAGGAAATCCCGCATCCGTTCCAGCACGCCGTCCGTATCCAGCTCTCCGGGAAAGCGCAGGGACTCCGCCATCTGCTTTTCCTTCGGGGTCAGGATGGGGGCGTGTTTCCCGCAGACCGAGGCCCAGCGGGCCTCCTGCTGGGTGTAGACCGGCATGCTCTGGTATTCCATTTGCTGGCGCGAGAGGGACGCCTGCTCCACGTAGAACTGCTCCGCCCGCTTCCTGCGCAGATCCGCGAGAATGGGCCGCTCCCGGACCTCTTTTTCATAGACGCAGTTTTCCAGACCGAGCCAGAGGTATTCGTCGAATTCCTCGGCACGCCGGTCCCCTTCATAGGCGGCGAAAAAGTCCCAGATCCGGGGCAGGTCCAGCCATTTCTGGGTGAAGCCCACCACCATGTTGAAATAGTTGTCCGGGTTGCCGTTGGGGAAAAACGCCATGAAGGGCGGTTCGAAATCGTACCGCCCTGCCGCGTTCCATATGATGTTTCTCGCCCGCCTGGCGCTGAGGGTAAACTGTTTCTTGATCATTTTCCGAACACGATCTCACGGGTGAGATCCGAGGGGATCCGAGCGGCGATCACGTCGCGGATCAGCCCGCGTTCGTAGGCATCGAAGCTCTTGTTGACGATGCACATGTCCAGTGCGTCCCCGGAGCAGATGCCCTGCTCCATGAGAGCAATGGCGTCCAGCAGACCACGGAGGTCCAGAGCAGCGTCGGAGATCTCGGCGCTCTCGGCTTTCTTTTCCAGCTCCTCGTAGAGCTTGACAAGCTGATCGCAGATCCGCGCGTTGATGGCGGGATAGCGGCGGGAAATGAGCTTGTTCAGGTCTTCCCCGGTGATCAGCGGCATGTCCAGCACGGCGAAACGGGAGGTCAGCGCCTCGTTGAGGTCACGGGTTCCGGCATAGCCGTAATTCATGGTGCCGATGAAGCGGGTCTCGCTGCGCAGGTCGATCTTCTCATAGCCCGGAACGTCGATGCTCCGGCGGAAGTCCAGCGCGGCGTGCAGCACCGCCAGAGCCTCGTTTTTGGCCATGTTGATCTCGTCCAGCACACCGAAGCCGCCCTGCTGCGCGCAGAGCCAGATGGGGCCGGGACGAAACACCACTGCCTGGCCGTTATACGTATCCGTGCCGATCAGGTAGGCCGCGTCCGCGTTGATGTGGAAGGAAACGTTCCACATGGGCCGGGCGAACAGGGCGCTCAGGTTCTCCGCAAGAACGTTCTTGCCGGTGGCCTTGGGACCTGCCAGAAGAAGGTTCTTCCCTGCCAGCAGCGCGGCGATAGCCAGCTCCCAGGTTTTTTTGCCGTAGTAGAAATACTCCGGTTCGGGGATCCGGGAGGCGCTCTCCGTCGGGGCCGGATGGTCCTCCCGGAATTTCTTTACGGCATCGAGCAGCGAGGGGTCGATACCCTCGTTCCGGAGAAAGAGATACAGATCTTCCATAATATCTATCCTTTACTGAACCTTAGTTCTTATAATCACAGACAAGAAACAGCGGCTTGATCTCCACGACCTCGTCATGCTCCTTCTGGGAGACGGTGACGGAGGAATTGAGCGCGCGCAGATCGCTCTTGACGACTTCCAGCGCCTCTTTCGCAGTCTGAGCCCTTCCCTCCCGCACGGTGCGGATCATGCGTTCGAGCACCACGGGATGGGCGTACTGGGGCGGCACGGAAAAATCGGGCCGCTCGGCAAGACAGGAGCGCATCCGCTCCACCGCGTCGTCCCAGTTTTTCCGGGCGACCTTGACGCTGTTGTATTTGCTGGGCATGGTGTTGCTGGAAAGGGACATGAAAAACGCCGCGCCGCCGCCCAGCAGGAAATACACCGCAAAGGAATTGCTGCGGGTCAGCAGGGCGTAAAGACCGTAAACGGCGGCCAGGACGCCACCGACGGCGAGCACGGCTCCGAGGATGCGAAGTCCCGGCTTCATGTTGTCCACGATTCGCTTCTGTTTTGCCGCAGAAGTCAGTCCGCCGGTCGAGCCCGGATGGTCGAAAAGAAATTCCTTATCGCTCTGCAGGGCCTGCACGGTTTCGGCGACCTCTTCGCTGAGCTCCTTTAGGTAGCGGGCTTCCTCGGCAGCAGCGGCTTTGGCCAGCTTGTTCTGGGCTTTGACGCTGTGAGTGGGGACGTCCGGGTGCTCCTGCTCCACGTAAGCCAGAAGCCGGTCCACGTCGGTCTCGAATTTGAAGGCGCTTTCCTTCTCACTTCCGCTGCCGAACTGTACGACCAGGAAGGCCATGGAGCCGAAAATACCTTTGCCGGAGTAGCCTCCCTTGCTCATGGCAACGCGCTTGAAGACGCGTTTCACTTCCTTCCAGGGAATATAAAAGCGTCTGTCTAAAAACCGTCCGCCAAGGTACAGGGCTTCCTTTCCGACCCCGCAGGGGCCGAATTTCCGGCAGTTTGCCTTATCGGTTTTCAATGTGGTCTCATCCAGCGTTTTTTTGCCGATGGGAGCGGGAGCAAACATCATGATCGTCCTCCTGAAAGGGGCAAAGGGCAGGAGAGTACTCTCCTGCCCCTCGCAATATCAAATAAGTATTATGCTCTGCAAGAGATCGTCTTACGCGGCCTTGGCAGCCTTCTCGGCGGCCTTCTTCGCGCTCTTGAGGAAGATGAACAGGCAGGCGGCGGCAAAGATCAGACCCACGGGGTAGCCGACGAGCTTGTTGTTCTTGAAGAAGGGGATCAGGCCCATGCACTCGCCGGCCATCATGAAGTAGGTCATGGACACGGCGCTCATGAAGGTGGCGGGAACGGCGCAGATCCAGTAGTTGCGCTTATTCTGCGCAAGGAACATGGCGCCGGCCCACAGCACGATCATGGCCAGAGTCTGGTTGGACCAGGAGAAGTAACGCCAGATCACGTTGTAGTCGATCTTGCCCAGCGCGTTGCCGAAGCCCAGGATGGCGCCCACGCCCAGCACGGGGACGCAGAGAGCCAGACGGTTCTGCCACTTGCCCTGGTCGATCTTGAACCAGTCGGCGATGGTCAGACGGGCGCTCCGGAAAGCGGTATCGCCGGAGGTGATGGGGCAGACGATAACACCGAGGATGGCCAGGACCATGCCGATGCCGCTCATGGTGATCTTGCTGATCTCGAACACGGTGTTGGCACCGCCGCCGCCCAGTTCCTTAATGGTGGCGCCGCCCAGCAGCGTGCAGGCAGCGGAGGCCCAGATCAGGGCGATGATGCCCTCGGCGACCATGGCGCCGTAGAACACGAAGTGACCCTGACGCTCGCTCTTCAGGCAGCGGGCCATCAGAGGAGACTGCGTGGCATGGAAGCCGGAAATAGCGCCGCAGGCCACGGTGATGAACATGAACGCCCAGATGGGAGTTCCATCAGGATGCATGTTGGTAAAGTTGGAGAAGATCTCGGGCATGGGCTTGTCGCCGGTCAGGGTGCCGAAGCCGACGCCGATGGCCATGACGATCAGGCAGATGCCGAACACGGGATAGATCTTGCCGATGATCTTGTCCACGGAAACGAAGGTGGCGATGAAGTAGTAGATCATGATGACAGCCAGCCAGAAGATCTTGTTGACCAGCAGGCCGGTAGCGCCGCTTTCGCCGATCAGCTTGACCAGCAGGCCGGCGGGTCCGACAGCGAACACGGTGCCGACCATGACCAGCAGGATCACGGCGAAGACACGCATGACATTCTTCATCGTCTTGCCAAGGTAAATGCCGGTGACCTCGGAGATGGAGGCGCCGTTGTTACGCTCGGACAGCATGCCCGCGAAGTAGTCGTGGACAGCACCGGCGAACACAGTACCGAAGGTGATCCAAAGGTACACCACAGGGCCCCACATGGCGCCGCTGATGGCACCGAAGATGGGGCCAAGGCCGGCGATGTTCAGAAGCTGAACAAGGAACAGCTTCCACTGGGGCATGACGACGTAGTCGACGCCGTCGTTGATGGCGACGGCCGGAGTCTCCCGGTCGTCGGGGTTGAAGGTTTTGTCAACGAGCTTACCATAGAACAGGTAGCCGCAGATCAGAATAGCAAGGCATACAAAAAAGCTAATCATGTTCTTCCCTCCCAAATAGATTTGGATGTTAACAGTTTATTCACATCCTTGCCGTGGTAATACTAATACAATCACATATAAAAATCAACAAGAAAATCGCTTTTTGTACATTTTGTCGGTATTTATTTTTCATACGGTGATGTGATAAACCGGTATATGTCGGATTTAATCCAGCTTGTCGTCTTTTTTCGGCGCTTTTCGGAAAGCAGCATCCAGCAGAACGTTCTCCTCCACGATGGGAACGATCCCGTTCTGGCGAAGAATGTCCCGGGCCTTCTGTTCCTCTTCAACCGGAACGCTGACCCAGTAGATTTCCCGGTCGATCCGGCCGTTTTTGCCGAAATCCCTCGGGTCCAGCTTGGCGCCGCAGCCGCCGCCCATGACCGTCTCCTGAAGATAGTGACCTGCCCGGAAGCCTTTGAATTCGGCGTTTTTGAGAACGGTTTTGATCTGTTTCCACGTTTCCCTGTCACGGCGCTTGAATATTTCCACTCTTTTTACAAACAGCTTGTCAAACATGGCTCTATCCCCTTTTGCTGTTGATTTTTGACCGGAGTTATTTTATCATTCAGCTGTCGGACAGTCAACCGTTCTGCCGGGTCCTATTGAAGAAAGAAGATTCCCCTTCGGCTGACCGGGAGAAAAGACCGACACGATGATTTCTGTTAAAGAGGCAGTATGAACACTTCCAACCGGAAAAAACTGATCTCCTGGGCCCTGCTCCCCACGGTGGTTACCCTGGCCTGGCCTACCATGCTGGAGTCGATGATGCACACGGCGGTGCAGTATATCGACACCGCCATGGTGGGCTCTCTGGGCACGGCCGCCACCGCTGCCGTGGGCTCCACCGCCACGGTGAACTGGCTGATAGGCAGCACGCTCACAGCCTTCGGCGTGGGGTTCCTGGCCTATATCTCCCAGGCATATGGCGCCGGAGAATACCAGCGGGCCAGGCGTGCGGCCGCCCAGTCGGTGCTGGCGGTGCTTGTAACAGGCATCGCCTTTACCGCAGTCATCCTTTCCGTCAGCAGGAAGGTGCCCGTGTGGATGCAGGTGGACCCCGCCGTGCGGGAGTTGGCCGCAAAGTATTTCTTCATCCTGTACACGCCCATGCTGGCCAGGGCAGCCTCCGTCATCTTCGGCACCGTCCTGCGCTCCGCCGGCGACACGAAGACGCCCATGCGGGTGGGCGTCCTGGTGAATATCATCAACGTATTGCTGAATTTTCTTCTGATCTATCCCGCCAGAACGGTTCGGCTCGGTTCTCTTTCCGTGCCGATCTGGGGCGCGGGCTGGGGTGTGGTCGGCGCGGCAATCGCCAGCGCAGCTGCCATGCTCTACGGCGGCGTCGCCATCACCGTGGCTCTGTTCCGGCAACCGGAGATCTCCCCACGGGGAATGTCCCTGCGGCCGGAGAAGAGAGTCCTTCTCCCCTGCCTGCGGGTGGCGTTTCCGAATATGCTCCAGCGTTTCGGCGCGTCGCTGGGCTACGTGGCCTTTGCCGCCATGATCAATTCCCTGGGCTCCCTGTCTACCGCCGCGCACACCATTGCCAACACGGTAGAATCGGCGTTTTATATTCCCGGCTTCGGCATGATGACGGCGGCCGCCACGCTCATGGGCAACGCCGTAGGTGCCAGGGACCGGGAAAAGCAGCGGGACCTTGCCAGGCTGATCATAGTATTGGAGGTGGGGATGATGGTCCTCACCGGCTCCCTTCTCTTTGCCTTTGCTCCCGCTATGGTGGGGGTTTTCAGCCGGGACGCGGCGGTGATCCTGCTGGGCAGCACCGTACTGCGGATGGTGGCCTGTTCGGAGCCGTTCTTTGGCGTGTCCATCGTCATAGAGGGCATGCTCCAGGGCGCGGGGAAAACCATGATGCCGTTTATTTTCAATATCACCGGGATGTGGGGCGTCCGGATTCTCGGGACCTTTATCTGCACGCAGCTTCTGCATTACGGGCTGATTTCCGCCTGGGGATGCATGATCACCCACAACCTGCTGCTCTTTACCATGTACGTGATCTATTACGCCAGGGGGCGATGGAATCCCCTGCGGGAGAAATAAAAAAGCTGCCGCGGTCTTCCGCAGCAGCTTTTTTCATTTGTAGGAGTGGAGGCCCGTGAACAGCACGTTCACCCCGATGAAGGTGAAGAGGACGCAAACGATGCCGATCAGCGAAAAGACCGCCATGCGTTTTCCCCGCCATTTTTTCTGCAGCCGCAGATGAAGGTACGCGGCGTAGATCAGCCAGGTGATCAGCGCCCAGGTCTCCTTGGGGTCCCATGTCCAGAAGGCGGACCAGGCTTGTTCGGCCCAGATGCAGCCGGAGAGGATCGTAAGCGTCAGCATGAGGAAGCCGAAGGCGGTGAGCCGGTAAGACAGATAGTCCAGCGAAGAGAGCCGCTCTTCCTCTTCCGTGGCGCTTTTCTGCAGCAGCAGATACCGCAGGCTGATGCAGGCCGCGATCATGAACGCGGAGTAGGAGAACACCGCCGAGCCGATGTGGAAGCCGAACCAGGCCGAGCGCAGAGCTGGCATCAGCTCGGAGATCTTCCGGGGCTGCAGCGCGGCAAAAGACAGGATGAGGAATGCGGCGGCCGAGGTCAGCGCGCCGATCCAGGGCTCCCGCACCCCCCGGTGCAGGACGATGGCCATCAGGGCGATGCACCAGGCAAAGGCCGTGGCGAACTCAAACTGGTTGGACAGCGGCAGCCGTCCCGCCGTTACGCCCCGGGCGATGATGAAAACGGTGTTCAGCGCGAACCCGGCGTAAAAAACCGCCCAGGCGGCGCGTATGATCTGTTCTTTTCGAAACGCCAGCGCCAGGAAGTGGGCCACGACCGCCAGAAAATAAACGATCAGCGTACCGAAGAAAAGAATATCCAGCATGACGGTTTATATCCCCTTTCCCATAAAGGCATTGATTCGCTGACGAAGCTCCTCCTCCGACCCTTTCCCGGCGGCGGACCATCCGCCGTCCTCCACGGAAACCGATGCGACGGAAGCGAAAAAGCACAGATACAGTCCGGCAATCAGCGCCGCGAAGGACAGATACAGCAGCGCGTAGATCCATACCGGAGTGGTCTTGACTCGGATGCCGGGATAGTGCACCGGCTCGGAGAAGGTGTAGACCGCGTCGCTGACCTCCACTCTGTCGCCGGGAAAGGCCATCATGGGCGTCATGACGCCGTTTTCGATCCGGATGAAGTAGTAGACGGGATCGGCGTATTCCCCCGAGGTCTGGGGGATCACGGTGATGTTGCCGGCCTCGTCGATGACGTAGCCGGGATAGACGTTGTCGTACCAGACGCCGTCCTTGCCGCCTGCGGAGATCATGCCCGGCTCACGCATAAACAGCGTGGTCTCCTCGCCGGTGGCCTTGACGGAAACGTGAACGGTCCCCGCCGCGCCGTATGTCTGCTGATAATACTTGTTGCTGCCGAAGCGGAGGGGCTTGTTGACCCGGATCTCCCGGACGCCGCTGCTGCGTCCGGAAGCGTCGGTGATCTCCAGCGTGCTCACGTAGTCGATCCGGCCGCTGTCGTCCCGGACCTTAAAATCGTCCAGCCGGATAGAGACGTTTCCGGGAAGCCGGTTTTCGCCGGGCATGATCTCATAGTCCGCCGTGCGGGACATGCCGAAGATCCCGGCGGCGCCCAGCAGGATGCCGAAAATAGCAAAATGTGTGATCACAGAGCCGTACCAGGTCCAGGCCGGAGAGGTGTAGACCGTGCCGGTCTCCCCCTCTTCTTTCTGCCAGAACCGACGTTTCAGGCTGATCTCCAGCGCGTTGCGCTGCTCCGCCGTAAGAGGCTCTCTATCCTCGGCGCGGAGCGCTTTGAAGACCGCGGCGGTTTTCTTTGCCGGAACAGCACGATACTGGGAGATGGAGCAAAGCAGCAGATTCACACCGAACAGGGCCGTCAGAGCCAGGAAGACCCAGGTGCGGAAGACGTGGTCCAGTCCAAGACCCAGGATCAGATGATAAGATCCGGGAAACACCGAGGCGTAATACGATTCCGCCTCGCCCTGGGGGACGATGCTGCCCAGCACGGAGCAGACCAGTACAGGAAGCAGCAGAAGAAGGCCGAAGCGCATGGAGCGCAGAAAAGTCAGCGTCTTTTTCACAAAAACTCCTTTTAAGAAAAAAGTGCACCTGTTTTATTCGAGAAAACAGGTGCACCGTTTATGCCACGCTTGTCAGAGCAGAGCCATCGCCTCGTCGATCAGCGCCTCCGCCTTGTTCAGACAGTTCCGGGAAAGCTCGGAGTTGTGGGCGCCCTCGCTGTTTTCAACGAAAACGAAATCCCAGTAGAACTGCGCGTCCCGGTTCAGAGACCGGACAGCGTTCAGCTCTTCCTCGGAGTACTTGCCGGATTCCACCGCTTCGGCCAGGGCGTTGGTAAGTGCAACGAGTTTCTCGCCGACCTCAATGGTCCGGGCTTCGATCTCGTCCTGGATGGCATGCACCAGCTCCGCCACGTCGCCCTCATGGCAGCGGGCGCAGGTGGTGTTCAGGATCTCGGGCTTTTCCAGGGGGCTCACCAGATAGTGGTCGGAATACGTACCGATGCCATAGCCCTGAGAGGAGGTGGTCACGCCCATGTGGCAGTCGGCACAGGTGAGCATGCCCGCGTGCTTGCTGCCCTCGCCCAGGAAAGTCTCGAATTCGGGGTGCTGGGCTTTCAGCTGCTCCGTACCGGTCCGGGGATTCACGTAGTCCACGAAACCGATCTCATTGTAGTAAGCCAGCATGGCCTCCGGCGTCATGGTCTCCAGACTGGTATAGGGCAGCGTGGTGGACTGGTCCTCTGCGGCGAAGTAATACTCCACGTGACACTGACCGCAGGAGAGGTTCTCCGGCTCCACCTGGGAGAGATCATTTCCCATGGCGTTGATCAGATAGGCGTGGGTGACCACCAGGGAGTCACCGGAATCGGCGTGGCAGTTATAGCAGCTGACCGCCTCGTTCATCTTTGCCATAACGTCGTCAAAGGGCCGGGAGTAGACCTCGTTTCCCTCGGTGTTGACCAGGATCGTGTAATCCGATGTCTTGCAGGTGATACACTTGGCCTGGCCGTGGGGACGGCCGGTCTCGCTTACGTCCTCCAGCGTAAAGGTGTGGCCCCGGGCACTGGAGTAGAACTTGCCGAAGGCGTTGCCCTCATAGATCGTGGCGATGATCGGGTACTGCTCCACGTAATCCACGACCTGATCGTTTTCCTCATTTCTCAAGAAAGAAGCGTATTCATCGGGATACTCGTTCTGCCAATGGGAGGCGGTGACCACCTTGACCGCGGAACCCGTATCCACCACCTGGGCGGTCTCATTGGCTGCGCCGGCCGCAGGCGTTTTCCGCTGCAGATAGAACTCCAGAGCGAATGCACAAAGAAGTACTGCCAGACAAATGAGCAGGATCCTGTCTCCCCGCTGAGAAGATACGTTCTTTTTCATAGCGCCCTCCTGAAAGGACATAATATCGTACATAACATATCATACCATGCATCCCGGTGCTTTTCAAGGGAAAAACGACATTCTTTTCCTTTGTTCATAAAGCGAGCCGACCGGGGAAAGATATGAGCGTTATGGCTATCGTCATCATAAGAACAACGATCATCTTTACTTCCCTCCTGCTGTGCATGCGCATCATGGGCAAACGGCAACTGGGCGAGCTGGAGCTGTCCGAGCTGGTGGTCTCCGTGCTTGCGGCGGATCTGGCGTCGCTTCCGCTGCAGGACGTGGGCATCCCGCTGATCAACGGGCTCACCGCCATTCTGACTCTTTTTTGTCTGGAACTGATCCTCTCAGGGCTGACGCTGCGGTTCGGGCGGCTTCGCTCCGCTCTTTTCGGGAAGCCCTGCTTTCTCATGGAAAACGGAAAGATCAATCAGCGCGAAATGGTGAAGAACCGTTTCAGCGCGGACGAGCTGCTGGAGGAGCTGCGCTGCCGGGGAGTCACCGATCTGACGGAGGTGGAATACGCCGTGCTGGAAACGGACGGCACGCTGAACGTGATCCTCACGCCGTCCGCCCGGCCCGTGACCGCCGGACAGCTGCATCTGCCGGAAAGCGACAGCGGCTATCCGTACGTCCTCATCAGCGACGGGCGGATCATGTCCGATAACCTGCGAAAACTGGGGAAAGAGGATAAATGGCTCCGTCATGAATGCCGGAGCCGGGGCGTAAACGATCCCGGGGAAGTTTTTCTCATGACTGCCACGCCGTCTGGAACGATCTATTTTGCGCCCGGGGAGGAAAAGAAATGAAAAAAGCCCTCCTGGCCGGGCTGCTGCTGGCGATGATGCTGGGCGCTTCCTTCTGGAACATCCGGCATCTGGACGTCTTTACGGACGAACTGGAAAAACTGGTCCTCTGTTCCATGGAGGAGGCTGGAAACGGAGACGGACAAAAGGCCCGTGAGACGCTGCAGACGGCGCTGGAGCGCTGGAACGGGTCGGAGACCTATATTCAGGTCTTTATCCGCCACAGCGAGGCCGACGCCGTATCGGACGGGTTTTACGACGTTTTCTACGCCCTGGATAACGGCGATGAAAATGTCGATGCCGCGTATGAGAAGCTGCTCTTTCACATACGCGGCATCGACTCCATGGAGCATATAACGCTCAAAAGCGTGTTTTAGTTCTTGTCCTCCAGAAGGCGGGTGAGCTCTTCCATGAAGGTATTGATGTCCTTGAACTGGCGGTAGACGCTGGCGAAGCGCACGTAGGCCACTTCGTCCAGATCCTTCAGCTTTTTCATCACCATTTCGCCGATCTCGCTGGTGGGGATCTCCCGTTCCAGTTCATTCTGCAGCTCCTGCTCGATCTCGTTGGCGATCTTTTCCAGATCGCTGAGGGCCACGGAACGCTTCTCGCAGGCCTTGAGCATGCTGTTGATCAGCTTGTTTTTATCAAAGGTCTGACGGCTGCCGTCCCGCTTCACGACCACAAGAGGCAGGCGCTCCATGACCTCATAGGTTGTAAAACGGCGCTGGCAGGCAAGACATTCGCGCCGACGGCGGATGGAGGTCCCCTCTTCCGCGGGACGGGAGTCGATCACCTTGCTCTCGGCATAGCCGCAAAACGGACATCTCATGGTATAAATCCCCCTTATGTGCTGGTTACTGCATAATCTAACACAATATTTTGTATAAAGCAAGTTTATTCCAGAATTCCCGGAAATTGTTCCTTGCCTGCCGAGCGGATATTTCATAGAATGAAGCCGGTGATAACAATGGAAACCATCCGCAAGGGATTTGCCGCCATCAGCGGCCCGGCCTATGAAACGATCATCAGAACGCTGCAGCTATGCGCGGCGATGCTCTTCTGCTCGCTGGCGCTGCTGCTTCGCTGCAGCGGACTGCGCCCGGATACATACGAGCTTTACCGTACGGCGGCGGCGCTGCAGCGCGAATCAGCCGCCGTCCTGCTCCTGGGAAACGCCGGGGCGCTCCTTCTGGATCGTATCTGCCGCCGATAGGAAATCATCCGGCGTATAGAGCGAATTGAGCACGTCCAGCATGGCGTTGGAGGAGAGATTACCGGGAAGATCCAGCGAGTGGAGCAGCGCTTTCCGCTTTTCCGCGGCATTGGCTCCGCCGGAAAGCCCCGCGGCATACAGGTCTGCTTTGGTGATCCGGGGCCGGTCATCCTCCGCTCTCTCGGCGCCGGCGCGAAGCAGGGCCTCCTCCAGCACGGCCGCGTCCATCCCCTCCACTCCGAGAAGACCGGAGCCGGAGGGCGTTTTTTTCCGCCGTTCCTTTCCCATGATCTCCGGGATATAGGCGTGCTTCAGATACCGGCTGTCGATGCAGCCCCGGATTCGGTTTCGGATCACCAGCCCGGCGCCGTCGGCGTCGGTAAACACGATGAGACCTCTGTGCTCCGCGATCCTGCGCAGCAACTCCATTTTTTTCCTGTCGTGAAAAATACCGAAGCCCTCGGAGGTAAAGATCTCCGTATCGACCACGTTTTCCAGAGCGATCTTGTCGTAGCGCCCCTCCACAAGGATGGCCTCCCGCAGCTTAAGCATGGCGTTTCTCCATTGCGAACCGGATCAGAAGCTCTTTCAGCGCTTCCAGGTCGGTCATCACGGCGCCCTTTTCCCGGGGAAGCAGACTGTAATCCGCTATGAGACGAAGATCGTTGGAGAGGGTATCCGAAGAATATTTCCTTGCCGTGTCCATCAGCTTGTTCAGCCGGTAGGAATTGCTGATGCCCAGCAGCTCCTTCAGGTAAGCCGCTCCATTCCCGCTGTCGATGACAAGACGGGCAGCGTAGAGCTGGCGCATCTGCCAGCCGATGGAACCCATGATCTCCACCGGCTCCGAGTCACCGGCCAGCAGATCGTAAAGGTGGTACATGGCTTTGTCATACTTGCCGTCGGCGATGGCGTCGGTCATATCGAACACCTTGGCCTCCGGGATGTGATTGGCCAGCTTTTCCACGTCCTCCACGCCGATCTGTTCGGCGCGGGTGTAGGTGCAGATCTTGTCGATCTCCGGGATCAGCTGGTTCATCAGCTCGCCGGAAATAAAAGTCAGACGGTCGATAGCGTCGTTCTGTATGGTCTTGCCGTGGGAGGCGAAGCGTTTTCTGATCCAGGGATAGAGCAGCCGGTCCGCCTGGGAGGTGAACTCCACGGCCTTGCCGTCCTTTTTGATCTGCTTGACCAGGCCGAGCCGCCCATCCGGCGACGCGCCGGCGGGAAGCGTGATCACTACGGTGCACCAGTCGGGGATATCCTTAAGAACAGCGGAAAACAGTTCATCCTTCCACCGGTTCACGTCCGCGTCGCGCACTTCCACAAAGGTCCTGTCCCCGAAAAAGGGCATGGCGTTGACGGCCTCCTCCAGATCCCGCGGATCCGGCACGGGTCCGTCCAGCCGCTTGGCGTTGAACTCGTCCGCCCCCTCGGGCAGGCAGAGTGTGCGCAGCCTTTCCGCGAAGTCCCGGATGAGATAGTCCTCCGGGCCCCAGAGCATATACAGCTTTTCCAGACCGTCCTGCTTGAGCTCTTTGAGAAGAACGGAATAGTCCAGCTTCTTATTGTCTTCGTATTTAGCCATTTGCCGCCCTCCTTTCGGGCTTGACGGTGATATCTCCCTCCAGATCCGTGCGGAGAACGGGGATGCCGTATTCCTCCAATCGGTCCAGCACGGCGGGCGAGGGATGCCCGTAGGTATTGTACCCTACGGAGATCAGCGCCAGATCCGGCCGCAGCTCCCGGAGAAACCGATCCGTGGTGGAAGTGGCGGAGCCGTGATGGCCCACCACCAGCACCTCCGTATCCGGCAGCTCATAGAGCGCCGAGAAGATCCGCTCCGCCGCCGAGAGGCTGTCCCCAGTGATCACGGCCTCGAAGCCTTCCTGGGCAGCCATGACGATCAGACAGTTTTCGTTTTCCTCCCCGGAAAGGATCGGACTCCAGACCGTCACGTCCAGTTCGCCCAGAATGAGACGGAAATTCTCCGTGACGTATTCCACCCGGACGCCGTATTTATCCGCGGCGGCGATGATATCGGGCAGAGTTCCGTCCTCGTCCGCCTGAAGCGGCAGATAAATGACGTCTACCCTGACCTGCGAAAGAAGCCGGGAAACGCCGTTGACGTGGTCGCTGTGCAGATGGGTGAGGATCAGCGCGTCCAGATGCCGGCGCTGCCGGGAAGCCAGGAACCGGACGGCGTTTTCTCCGGCGGACCGGGGAAAGGTGCTTCCGCCGCAGTCTACCATGATTGCCCGGGAACCGCTGGTGACGACCACGCACTCCCCCTGCCCTACGTCCACGGCGCTCACGCGAATATCGTCGCTCCAGCTCAGCCGCACAAGCATGGCGGAGGCATACAGGGCGATCAGTACCAGACAGACAGGCGCCACAGGCCGGAGCGAGCCTTTTCGGTTTCGAAACCACCAGAGCAGAAAGACGGCGTAGGCGAATATAAACCACAGCAGAAACACAGGGTTGGAGAGATATACCGTTTCACAGGGCAGATACCCAAGCGCGTTGGAGACGAAGAGAATGTATCTTACACCCCAGGCCAGGACCCTGCCCGCCGCAGCGGCCGCAGCGGGCAGAAAAAAGCCCACCGCGACTGTGAAGAAACCGCCGATATACAGCAGCGAAACGATCCACAGGCAAAGAAGTCCCGAGATCGGTGACACGGTGGACACGTACCCGAAATGGGCTGCCGCCAGAGGAAGCGAGAAGAGCATGGCACCGACGCCGGCAGAGAAAGTGCCGCACAGGAACGAAAGAATGATCTTGCCGAGCTTGAGATCGTAGATCTTCTTCTCGGAAAAGAGATCCAGCAGCCGCCGGTAGATCCCGCCGGAAACCAGCCAGATCCCCGCCATGGAGGCGAAGCTCAGCTGCAGACTGGCTCCGCCCACGGCCATGGGATTGACGAGCAGGATCAGTGCCAGCACAAGGGACAAAGACGTGACGGCGTCCTCCTCCCGGGAAAACAGCGGCGCCGACAGCAGACAGATCTGCATGAACACCGCTCTCGTGACGGAGGGGGTAAACCCGGTCATGGCGGCAAAGAAGAGCATCACAGGAAAGCTCAAAAGGATGGACGAGCGCCGTCTTCCGGTGAGATGGAAGAGAAAGCCCGTGAGAAAAGCGATGTGCATGCCCGAGACGGACACGATGTGGGCCAGCCCGGCCTCGCTGAGGGAATAATAGCTGCCATCCTCGTACAGCGCGGCTTTTTCTCCGGTAAGCAGCGCGGTCATGAATCCGCCTGCGTCAGCGTGAAAGACCTCCAGGCATTTCTCCGCCACCATCCGACCCAGCCGCAGAGGAAGATACAGAAAGGAAAATGTCCATTTTCCTGCTGCCGTCGGTGTCTCCCGACAGACGGCGCGCACGAAAATACCCTGGGAGGTATAGGCGTCGGTCTCCTCCCCGCTGCGCATGGCGGCGGAGGAAAAGCGAACCGCGCATACGATCTTGTCTCCGGGGGTGAAGGAGTCCAGCTCTCCCGGCTCATAGGAGACGAGACGGCATTTGACCCCGGGCAGACCGGGCTCTGTCAGGCGTACAGTGACGTAGGTACCGCTCTCATAAATATCCGGAAAATCCACGACTCGGGCGGAGACAGTCAGCGAACTGCCCACCAGCGCCTCCCCGGGATGGGCGGCCAGCTGGAGCTGCGTCCAGTAACGGACGCTGCCCAGGGCAACGCCAAGGGAAAGAAGAAGGAGAGCCGTTTTCTTCTTCCCCTGCAGCAGCAGTGCGGCCAGGGACAGCACCCCGCAGCAGAGCAGAAGCAGCACGACCGCATTGTCCGGCAGAAGATAGTGACACAGCGCGATCGCCGCCGTAAAGGGCAGACAGATCCAGACCGCCTTACGCATGGCGGTCAGCCGCGTCCGTCATGGGGCGCGTATTCATCTTTGATCGGGAAGAAACCATCCCAGCCACCAAACCACTCGCTGCCGCAGGCAGCTTTTTTATGCTGCAAGTATACAACAGAAAACGGAAATCGTCAAAAAAAGCTTCGGCAGAGGGATCTGCCGAAGCTTTCTCCTTATACCATCTGATCCTGAAGGCGTTTTCCGCCCAGGATGTGGAAATGCAGATGCGCTACCGTCTGCCCGGCGTCAGGCCCGCAATTGGAAACGATACGGTAACCGTTCTCCAGCCCTTCCTTCCGGGCGATCTCGGCGGCGGCCACCAGACACTCGGCGGCCAGCCGGGAATTGCTGTCGTTCAGCTCTGCCACGGATGCGACGTGCTTTTTGGGGACGACGAGAATGTGTGTCGGGGCCTGGGGATTGATATCCCGAAAGGCGTAAACGTTCTCGCTCTCATAGACCTTGGCCGAGGGGATCTCTCCGGCGATGATCTTGCAAAACAGGCAGTCGGACATATTGTTCTCCTTTCTCCGGGCTCAAAAAGAGCAATTGATCAGGCGTTGACTTTTCCGGCGACGAAATCGTCCACGATGGCCATGGCATCGTCCAGCTTCAGCAGATCGCTGCCGCCGCCCATGGCAGAATCCGGCTTGCCGCCGCCCTTGCCGCCGCAGATGGAGGTCACGGCGCGGATGATATCGCCGGCCCTGACGCCCGCGGCTACGGCGTCCTTACCGCAGACGGACAGGAACGTGATCTTCCCGTCCCGTACGGTGGCGAGAACGGCCACCACGGCGGGATCCTTGTCACGAAGGAAATCGCCGATCTGCCGGAGCGCATCGGTCTCCATGGCGGGCAGAGTCTGAGTGAGGACGCGGAGCCCGCTCACGGTCTTGGCGGAGATAAGGAAGCTCTCGGCGTTCCGCAGCATCTCCTTGCTGCGGAACTTCTCCACGGCGGAGCGCAGTTCCCGGATCTCCGTGGAACGGGCCTCTGCCCGGGCCAGGAGCTCCTCGGGTTTGGCCTTCAGCCGCTCGGCCAGCTCCATGAGCATGCGGGTGTTCCGCTCCATGAGCTGCAGGGTCTCCTGACCGGTGACGGCCTCGATACGCCGCACACCGCTGGCCACGGAGAATTCGCTGAGGATCCGCAGGGAGCCGATCTTGGCGGTGTTGTCCAGATGTGTGCCGCCGCAGAACTCCACGCTGTAGCCGTCGCCCATATCCACGACGCGGACGATGTCGCCGTACTTTTCTCCGAACAGAGCCATGGCGCCCAGGCTGCGTGCTTCAGCGATCGGCATTTCCTTTACGTCGATATGGAAGCCTTCCAGCACGGTCTCGTTGACCATCCGCTCCACGGCGGCCAGCTCCTCCGGCTTCATGGCGGCGGTGTGGGTAAAGTCAAAGCGCAGTCTGTCCGGCTCCACCAGAGAACCGGCCTGATGCACGTGATCTCCTAGCACAGTCCGCAGGGCCTTGTGCAGCAGATGGGTGGCGCTGTGGGCGCGCATGATGGCTTTCCGGCGGACGGTATCCACGCAGGCGTTCACGGAGTTGCCGACGCAGAGGGTGCCGGAGACCATGCGGCCGTGGTGAAGCACCTTGCCGCCCTTGTTCTTCTGCACGTCGCTGACCTCAAAGACGGCGTCCTTCAGGATCAGCAGACCGCGGTCGGCGCACTGTCCGCCCATCTCCGCGTAAAACGGGGTCTTTTCCATGACGATCTCCGCCTCGGTGCCGGAAGAGATCTGCTCCTTCAGCTCGCCCTCGGCAACGATCGCCAGAATGCGGCAGTCGTCATGGAGATGGTCGTAGCCGGTGAATTCGGTGGGAGTGTTGTCCAGCCCCAGATCCAGGCCCGCCCAGGCGGATTTGTCCTTGCGGCTGGCCCGGGCCTCCTCCCGCTGCTTTTTCATCAGCGCCTGGAAGGCATCCTCATCCACGCTCATCCCCTCGTCGGCGGCCATTTCCTTGGTCAGATCCAGGGGGAAGCCGTAGGTGTCATGGAGCTTGAAGGCGTCGGCGCCGGAAAACACGCTCTCGCCCTTTTCCTTGTGCTGAGCCAGCATGCCGGAGAAGATGGCAAGGCCGCCGTCGATCGTGCGGGCGAAGTTCTCCTCTTCGGAGCGGATCACACTGGTGATATACTCCTGCCGCTCGGAAAGCTCGGGATAAGCGTTCTTGTTTTCGTGAATGACGGTATCACAGACTTTGTAAAGGAAGGGTTCCTTAACACCAAGGAGACGGCCGTGGCGTGCGGCCCGGCGGAGCAGTCGGCGAAGCACGTAGCCCCGACCCTCGTTGGAGGGCAGCACCCCGTCGCAGATCATGAAGGTGGAGGAACGGATGTGATCGGTGATGATGCGCAGGGAAACGTCCTTGTTATAGGTTTCGCCGTAATGGGCGCCGGTGATCTCGGAAACCTTATGGGTGATGTTCATCACCGTGTCCACGTCGAAGAGGGAGTCCACGTCCTGGCACACCACGGCCAGACGCTCCAGACCCATGCCGGTGTCGATGTTTTTCTGGCTGAGCTCGGTATAGTTGCCCTGTCCGTCGTTGTTGAACTGGGAGAAGACGATATTCCAGACCTCGATATACCGGTCGCACTCGCAGCCCACGTGGCAGTCCGGCTTGCCGCAGCCGTACTTTTCGCCACGGTCGTAGTAGATCTCGGAGCAGGGGCCGCACGGCCCGCTGCCGTGCTCCCAGAAGTTGTCCTCCTTGCCGAATCGGAAAATCCGCTCGGGTGCGATGCCGATGTCCTCATGCCAGATGTTCCAGGCCTCGTCATCGTCCAGGTATACGGAGGGATACAGCCGGTCGGGGTCCAGCCCCACCCATTCCGGGGAGGTCAGAAACTCCCACGCCCAGTGGATGGCTTCCCGCTTGAAGTAGTCGCCGAAGGAAAAGTTGCCCAGCATCTCAAAATAAGTGCCGTGGCGGGCGGTCTTGCCGATGTTCTCAATGTCGGGAGTGCGGATGCACTTCTGACAGGTGGTGACACGACGGCGAGGCGGCTCCTCCTCCCCGGTGAACCAGGTCTTCATGGGGCTCATGCCGGCGTTGATAAGAAGAAGCGACGGGTCGTTCTTCGGGATCAGCGAGAAGCTGGGAAGACGCAGATGGCCTTTACTCTCAAAAAAGCGCAGGTACATTTCACGCAGCTCATTGAGTCCGTACTTTTTCAATTTCTTTACCTCCAAACAAAAAAACACCCCGCCCCATAACAGGGGCGGGGAAATACTTCCACGCGGTACCACCCTGATTACGGCCCGCAGGCCGTATCTCTTCGATCCGCTAACGGGGACCGGCCGCCGCGCTCGTCGCGCGGACGCTCGGAAATGGCCGCCATTCGCCCACGTCAAGGGTTTTCAGCTGCTCCCTCTCTCTGTCGGCGCGGTGAGAATGGCTCGTTTCGTCACAGCGTGTTGTATTGTACCATAAACTTTGCCGTTGTCAATCATCATTTCTTCATTTTTTCTTTCGGTTGAGGCGGTTTTTCGGCCAACATCTCCGTCTTTCCTTGTCCGGAGCGTGTAAGCGCATGCTCCAGCGCCAGCATGAGGAAGAACAGCGTGACGCCGGGTGCCTGCGCGATATTCACCAGCGCCTGGAAAGCGTACCCCGCCAGACCCGCCGCCATGATCCGTGCCAGAGGATCGGAGCTGTGTACGCCTTTTCTGATGACCGAAACGGTCCAGACAACGTAGGCGCCCAGCCCCAGGATTCCCCAGTTGAGCAGGATCTGCAGATACTCGCAGTGGGCGGCGTCCAGCACAGCGTCCGGAAAGATACGGCGGTACATGTCCATCCGGGCCAGGATGCCGCAGCCGCCGCCCAGAAGCTTATGCAGCAGAGGAAATTCGCCGTAAAGGGAAAGGCAGTATTTCCAGACCTTCACCCGGTCCGTGCCCCACTCGTCGGAAAAGCGCAGCCAGGTCTCCAGCGAGCCCAGAGGAACGGCTTTCCCCAGGGTGTTCAGCCAGAGCAGCGCAAGAACACCTGCGGCTGCTGCGGCGCAGACGATACGGAAATATATCTTCCGAAACCGCTCAACAGAGCTCGCTTTTCTTCCGCAAAGGAAAAACAGAGCGCCGGTCAGAAGCAGAAAGCCGCAGAAAACCGGATGACTGAGGATCTTCGTCAGCGATGAGAGATACGCCCCTGCTCTCCCAGCGAGATGCGCATACGCGTAAAAAACGAGACCCATCAGCGGCAGAAGAATACTGAAGCGTAAGAGTTCCTCCCGCCGGCGAAGAAGCAGCGGCGTCAGCATCAGGGCAAAGCCCAGTCCGAGAAAGACGCTTTCACTGCGGATCGCTGCCGAAGCGCACACGCCGATGACCAGCAGAACACAGTAATACGCCGTGTGAAGCTTTTTTTTGCATTGAAGCAGCGTGAGAAGCACGGGCGGAAACGCCAGGCAGAGATACGCTCCGGCAAAATTGATGTTGCCCAGCGTGGATATGAAACGCCCTTTGTCCGCGTCACGCAATCCGGCCTGCAGGCCCAGGGGATCGAGACCGAAATGATCAAGCACGCAAAGCACGCCCACGACGGCCAACCCCGCCGACAGCGGCAGGAGAAGATCCCGCCGGCGGATGATGATTTTCCGAAAAGCGGCGAAGAGAGCGGCGTAGAGGAACAGCATGGCGCCCCCCTGCCAACGGCCGCGGAACCCCGCTATAGAGGACCAGAAAAAACCGCTGGCGGCGGATGAGAGCAGCGCCGTAACGCACAATGCCGCGGCGGCGATCTCCGCCGGATCCGGCGAAAATCGGGAAAGGTCGAGCCGCTCACTTGTCTGTATGACCCAGCCCAGCCTCCCCAGCAGAAAGAGCACAGAGAAGAAAACGAACCAGACCGTTTTTATCTCCGTTATATCGAAATACCCGTTGTGCAGGATCAGCGGACCGCCGAAGAACTGGAGCCAGAGGTAAACGCATACAAGAACGCCCATGATCCTGAGCGTTTTCGTATTCTGTTCCGTCAACACCGGTCCCCCCTTTCCTATTCATAGACGGGATAGGAAGTCAAATCGTTTGAAAGTTCCGGATACGATATTGAAAGTACGGTTTATGGTACAGCGGATGACGTATCATCAGGCCATAAAGAGAAAACGGAGGGATAAAATGATGGGTGATCTGATCGTTTGTTTCGCTTTGGCGCTGTACGTTCCCATGAGCATGGTGTTTCTCTTCTCCGGAAGAGAGGACTGAAAGCGCTGCCCGCAGGAAAAGAGGCAGAACGCTCTCGGAGGCGTTCTGCCTCTTTTCAGTTTCCGCATTCCACGCTGATCTGGTTGAAAAGCTGCAGCACGTCGTCTACCACCATGTTTTTCTTCTTTTGCCCCGCACAGTCGAGAACGGACTTTCCCTTGTCCATCATCAGCAGCCGTGTGCCGTATTCCACGGCATAGCGCAGGTTATGGGTCACCATGATGGCGGTGAGCTTTTTCTCCCGGATGACCCGGTCCGTCAGCTCCATGATGATCTCCGCCGTCTTGGGGTCCAGCGCTGCGGTATGCTCGTCCAGGATCAGAAAGTCAATCGGCGTCATCGTGGCCATCAGCAGTGCCACGGCCTGCCGCTGGCCGCCGGAGAGAGCTCCCAGCTTCACGTCCAGCTTATCCTCCAGGCCCAGCCCCAGTGCAGAGAGCTGTTCGCGGTAGAAATCCCGCCGGTGACGGTTTATGCCCCGGGTAAGATCGTAGGCCTTACCCTTATTGTCCGCCAATGACAGGTTTTCCAGAATGGTAAGTCCCGGGCTTGTGCCGGCGGCCGGATTTTGATAGACCCGGCCGATCCGCCGGTAGCGGACGTGTTCCTTTTCATGGGTCACGTCCTTGCCGTTGATAAGGATAGAGCCTTCCTCCACGGGGATGCTGCCGCAAATGATATTCAGCAAAGAGGTCTTGCCGCTGCCGTTGCTGCCCACGATGGAGACGAACTCTTCCTCTTCCACCCGCAGGGAGAAATCACGGAACACGCAGACTTCGGTGATCTCGCCGGGGTTGTAGATCTTGGTGACGTTTTTGAGTTCAAGCATGTCTGGCACCGCCTTTCTCCCGCAACGTACCCAGCGCCAGGATCACGAGGAACAGCACCGCCGTGATGAGCTTGAGCAGATTGGCGGGCAGACCAAAGCTGATAGCCGCCTGGATGCAGGCTTTGTAAACGATGCTGCCGATGATGACGGCGGTGGTGCCCTTGACAAAGCTCACTTTTCGGAAAAGAGTGGTGCCGATGATGACCGCCGCCAGACCGAACACCATCTGTCCGGTGCCCATGGTGGCGGAGAAGCTGCGCTGTTCATGGCACACCAGGGCGCCGGAGAGAGACACGAAGGCGTTGGAGAGCACAAGCCCCAGGATCTTCATCCTGCCCTTGTCCACGGAAAGGGAAGTGACAAGGGTTTCATTATCCCCCACCGCCCGGAGCAGCAGACCGTTCTTAGTGCGGAAATAGGCGTCCACGATCAGCTTCAGAAGCACTACGATCACAAAAGAGACGATCAGCTTTCGGTACAGCAGCGGCAAAGACCCCAGCAGAGCCATGGTGGCCGGAGCGGTAAAAATGGTGCTGGTGCCCCGATCCACGGTCAGGTTGGAACCGGCGATCTGCAGGTTGATGGAGAATAGGGCGGTCATAGTGATGATGCCCGCCAGCAGGTCACGGACGCCTATTTTCACGTGGATCAAACCGGTGCAGAGCCCTGACGCCGCGCCTACAAGAAGAGCGATGGGAAGCGTGAGAAAAGGGTCCATCCCCCCTGTCAGCAGTACGGCGGTGACGGCAGCTCCCAGCGGGAAGCTGCCGTCCACCGTGAGATCGGGGAAATCAAGGATCTTATACGTGATATAGATGCCGAAGGAGATCAGCGAGTAGATCAAGCCCTGGGTCAGCGTGCCGACCGCAAGGTCCAGCAGAACACTCATTCTTCAGTCAAACCTTTCAGCTTATTTCAGGCTTCGCTGGATTCTATGGCTTTCGCCGCAACGTCTGCGGGAACGGAGATGTTCATTTCGGCCAGAGCGGCGGAGTTGATATAAATGCCGTATTCGCTGATGGTCTCATAGGGGATGGCTTCGCAGGTGGCCTCTCCCTTCAGCACCCGGGCGGCCATGGCGCCGGTCTGTCGGCCCAGCTGCAGGTAGTCGATGCCGGCGGAGGCTACGCAGCCCAGCTTGACCTGCTCCACCTCGGAGCCGTACACGGGGATACCGGCCTCGTTGGTCTTTTCCAGGATGGCTGGGAGCACGCCCACCACGTTGTTGTCGGTCAGATTGTTGAACAGGTCCACGCCCTTGCTCAGCAGGGTATCCACCGCCTGGGTGACCTCGGACTGGGCCGTGACGCCGATGGCCTCAATGGTAAAGCCGTAAGCGGGGGCTTTTTCCAGATATTCCGCAATGGTGGAAACGGAGTTGGCCTCGCTGGTGGTGTAGATGATGCCGATGGCTTCGGCGTCCGGCTGCAGCTGCCGGATCAGGTCCAGCTGGGCCTCCACGGGGAGCTTGTCGCTGGTGCCAGTGATGTTGCCGCTGTCCAGCTTTGCCTGGACGGGATCGGAGATAGCGGTGAAGATCACGGGGATGTTCTTGTCCTCGGCGGCGGCGAAGCAGGCCACGGCGGAAGGCGTGGCGATGCCGCACATGAGATCCACGTTGTTGGCCGCAAAGCTGGCGGCAATCTGGGTGTTCACGTTGTCGTCAAAGCCGGCGTTCTGATAGTCGACCTTGAAATCCACGCCTTCCTTCAGTCCGGCCTCTTCCAGCCCCTGCAGGAAGCCGATACGGCAGTTGTCCAGAGAAGCGTGCTCGCCGTACTGATTGATTCCGATGGTTTTGATCTTTGTCTCGGAAGAGGGTTTGGAGGAGCCGCAGGCGGCCAGGCACATAACGAGCGTCAGGCAAACGATGACGCAGACGATCTTTTTCAGAGTGTTGTTTTTCATTTTTGTATCTCCTTTTCAGATGAAATCGTGTTTTTTCCTGTCATCTTGTCAGGAGTCGCCATCGTTTTGTCATGAGTTTCATTTTACAAACCTCCCGGATAAACAAAAAAGTCCTGTCCCATCATTGGGACAAGACTAAATCCTGCGGTACCACCCAAGTTGGCGCGAAGCGCCCCCTCTGCACGCACAAAACATGCGCTCCGCCGGGATAACGGGCGCGGTTCCCGTCGGCTGCTACTGACGATCCATGATCGCGTTTGGCCGCCCTCACAAGTCCATTCACCGAAGGTCCGCTCCCCCGCTCACACTGTCCGGGATTCGCTGTAAGAGGACTGATTTCGGGTACTACTCTTGTTCATCGGTTTATCTTGATTTGGATTATAGCACCGCGAGCGGTTTTGTCAAGCATTTTCTTTATTGATTTAAACTATTCCCCTTTATACTTCCTTCGGGTGACGTCGCCGCCCCGCAGATGCCGCTCCGCCTTGTTTTTGTCCAGGACCAGGCGGACCTTTTCATACAGAAGCAGATCGATATCCCGCAGCCGATCCTGCATATCTTTGTGTACGGTGCTTTTGCTGACGCCGAAGCGCTCCGCCGCAGAGCGTACCGTAGCGTTGTTTTCAATGATCCACCGGGCAAGCTCTACGGCTCTTTCATCCATGCTGGCATTCAAGTTGGCACCACTCCCCTGTTTCCATGGTCTAATATATGTGACCGGACGAGGGGAAAAGAACATGAAACAAGCTATAAAAAGAGCGGGACATATGTCCCGCTTGAGTAATATGATTTAGAGGGGAGCGATTGATCGCTCCCCTGTTATTTGTTATTCCTGATTATCCCAGTTGTGCCAGACGTTCTGCACGTCGTCGTTGTCCTCGAACATTTCCAGCATCTTGTTCATGTTCTTGATATCGCCCTCTTCGGTGAGGGAGATGTAGTTCTGGGGGACCATTTCCACCTGGGCGGAGAGCAGCTTATACTTTTTGCTCAGGATCTCGGAAACAGGGGCCACGTCGTCTGGCTGGGTGTAGACGGTGAAGATCTCCTCTTCGGTCTCCAGATCGTCGGCGCCGGCCTCCAGCGCATCCTCCAGCACGGTATCCTCGTCCCAGTCGCCGTCCTCGTTGTCGATGACGATGACGCCCTTCTTGTCAAAGGACCAGGATACGCAGCCGGCCGCGCCCATGTTACCGCCGTATTTGTCAAAATAATGCCGGACGTCGGAGGCTGTGCGCTTCCGGTTGTCGGTCATGGCGTCAACGATCACGGCCACGCCACAGGGGCCGTAGCCCTCGTAGGTGACGCTCTCGTAGTTGTCGGTAGCGCCGCTGCCCAGCGCCTTCTCGATGGTGCGCTTGATGTTGTCGTTGGGCATGTTGGCAGCCTTGGCCTTGGCGATGACCGCGGCAAGGCGGGAGTTGTTGGCGGGATCGCCGCTGCCGCCCTCCTTGACCGCAACGATCATTTCACGGGCGATCTTGGTAAAGGCCTGGGCGCGCTTGGCGTCCTGGGCGCCCTTGGTTTTCTGTATGTTATGCCACTTGGAATGTCCGGACATGTTTCTTATCCCCCTGCGTAAGTAAGTCTGCTGTGTTTGCTACAAAGCAGAAAAAGTATAGCCGACAACACCCGCTTTGTCAATAAAATGTCACAGAAAGCGCTGATCCGCCCGGGGGATCAGGAGCATCTGCGGTTCAGAGCCGTCCCAGTCCGGATTTGTGCGTCGGATCAGATCCACCGCGGAGCGGTAGCTCTTGGCAAGCTCCCACAGACTGCGCCCGTCCGCGCGCACGGCCACAAGAGAAGGTCTGTCTTCCTCCTCTCCATCGCTTTCCAGCACCGTTACCGTCTTCACCGGAGCGAGATCGACGGCGGAGCCCTCCCGCAGCTTCAGCGAAACAGTACAGTGCAGCTCCGCGTTCTCCCCGCTGCAGTCGATGCGGAGATCGCCGCACTCCGGCACGGTCCAGAAGCAGGTCTCCGTCACGTCTGGCAGCACGGCCTGGGCCGTCCGGCTGACGGAGCTGAGCTCTCCGCTGACAGTTTTCAAAATGGCCCGAACGGTCGCGTTGACGTACACGCTGCCCTCCCGCAGGAACGGCGGCGACAGCTCCGCCGCAGTCCAGACGATCTCTTCGGCGGCTTCCGGCAGCGAAGTGGTCTCATGGACCGAAACGCTTCTTTCCGTATCACGGTAAGGTCCGGAGAGCTCCAGCGTCTCCCGGGTGAGCGCCGTGGGGGCGCTGACACTGTATGCGTCCTCCAGACAGCGAATCTCGGCGGAAGCGGTGAAAACCGCCTGCAGCAGACAGCTCATTTCCACCGTGAGGGCGATGTTTCCCTCCGCTCCCATAAGAGTATCCAGATACCCCGCCGTCGGGAGACAGCAGAACAGCGTGGACGAGCAGTCCTCCCCCGGCAGGTCCATGATCTGGGAGAAGGGCACGCGAAAACTCTCCTTGCTCTCCGGCCGCGTATCGGACACGAGAAGAACGTCTGCGTCCATCATGCCCTGTACGATCAGCTTTCCGCCCACTTTTTTGGAGTCAAGTTCTGACACGAACCACTTCCAGGTAAGGATCTTGGCGTCGCCGCCCCAGGCGGCTTCCGTGTGGAGCTCCTCGGAGACGGTAAAGCTCTTTTCCGTCACCCCGGCGATGTAGCCGACGTTTTCCGTGGCGTATAGCTTCTGTACGTCGTCGGGAAGCTCTGCGTCCTCCGAAAAGTCCAGCGTCGCTTTCCTGTAAACCGTCACGGCCGCCGAAGCGCTGACGCGCAGCTGGATCTTCCGGGGATTCAGCGTTCGTGCCTCGGAGCCACTGAGATACAGCGCCGCCGTGCAGGCGTCCGAGCTCTCGATCAGCTCATTCCGGGCGGTGAAGCGCACCGGCGTGCTGACCTCCAGACGACAGATCCCCGGCCGGTCCTCTCCGGTATACAGGACCGTATGGGAGATCATCGCGTCCAGCGTGACGCCCCCGTCCGAAACCGTCTTGGACTGGAGCAGTATGCTCTCCTGACAGCAGAGGATCCGCACCACGTCCGGCATGGTATCCGGGATGACGGTGTCCGTTCCTGCCTCCTGGGTCAAAAGTTCTGTATATATGACGGGGCAGTATTCGATCGTTGTTGTTCTTGATTCATCCATAGGCGTCTCTCCTTACAGTATTTCTTTCTGATCATATGAAGAGACGCCGTCCGTTATTCCCCGGCTGATTCAGCAGCAGCGGCGGTTCAGCCAAACGCCCAGCGCAACCAGCCCGGCGCCCAGCGAAAACCACCAGAAGCCCGGCGGAAGGATCAGCGTCAAGATGATCACGACACCCGTGATGATCACGACGCTGCCCGGCCTGCGGCTTCGTCTGCACCCTCTGCGCATAAAGATCCCCCCTTCGCGGAATGAACGGTTGATACATTCTACGCGCGAAAGGGGGATTTGTTGTTCAGCTTTTCACTTCCCAGTCCCGGAGGAGATTGGCCTGTTCCCACAGCCGGGCGTAGGATCTGTGACGGCTGGGATGGATCTCGCCACGGGCAAGAGCGTCCAGCACGGCGCAGCCCGGCTCCGTGCGATGCGTGCAGTCGTTGAAGCGGCATTGCCCGAGATGCGGGGCGAATTCCGGAAAACAGTATTGCAGCTGCGCGGGACGGATGGATTCCATCTGTTCGACGTCAAAGGACCCGAAACCCGGCGTGTCGGCTATGTACCCGCCAAAGGGCAGAGCGAACAGCTCCACGTGACGGGTGGTATGTCTGCCTCGGCCCAGGTGTTCGCTTACCTCCCCTGTTTTCAGTCCCAGAAGGGGGTCCAGCGCGTTCAGAAGACTGGTTTTTCCTACGCCGGAATTTCCGGTCAGCGCGGAAGTCCTGTCTTTCAGAGCCTCCTGGAGCTCTTCACGGCCCAGCCCCGTCTCGGCGCTGGTGCGTATCACCCGGAAGCCGGAGGCAGCATAGATCTCATAGAGCCCCTCCGCCCGGTCCAGATCGCATTTGTTCAGACACAGCAGGAAATCGCACTCGTGATAAGCGGCCAGGGCGGAAACCCGGTCGATCAGAAAGGGATCCGTCACGGGATTGACGCCGGAGGCCAGCATCACCATCTGGTCGATGTTCGCCACGGCGGGACGGATGAAATAATTACGCCTGGACAGGATGCGGCGGACGGTCCCAGCGCCGGTGCTGTCTCTCTCCAGCTCCACCCGATCCCCCACAAGGGGGCTGACGCCGTCCAGACGGAACTTTCCCCTGGCACGGCAGGTAATGATCTCGCCGTCGTGATCCACGTAGTAATAGCCGCTGAGGGCCTTGACGATCCGACCTTCCAGTATGGTCATCCGGCGTCCTCCGCAGGGACGGGCGTGGCGGTGGGCTCGGGCGTGGGCGTGGTCTCCGGTCCCAGAGATACCTGCAGATAGATCTTGGAGTTCAGCGGCAGCTCCGTGCCGGCCTCCACGTTCTGCCCCACTACGGTCCCGGCGGGGTAGTTGTCGTTGTAGACCTGGCTCACGGATACGAGCGTCAGATGATAGGCCTCCAGAAGCGCTTCCGCTTCCTGCTGGGTATAGCCCACCAGATAGGGCATGTTGACCGTTTCCACCTCGGGGCCCGTGCTGATGGTCACGTATACCGTGGCCCCGGCGGGGAGTTTTTCGCCGGGCATGGGGCTGATATCCATAACGTAATCGACCTGGATGTCGTCGGAAGAGGCGTAGAGCTTTTCCACGCTGAAGCCCAGCTTTTCCAGCTCGCTGGTGGCCTCCCGGTAATCGTGGTCGATATAGTCGGGGATCTCGGTGAGCATCACGCCGGTGCTGATGGTGAGATCCACGTTGATGCCCTTGTCGGAGAGCATGTAACTTTTTCCGGCTTCGGGGTGCTGGCTGATGATGATGCCCTTCTCCACTTCTGGGTCGATCTCATAGGTCAGATTGAAGTTGAAGATATTGCGGAAATTCCGGCTGTTGATGATGGTCTCGTAGTTGTTGCCCACGAAGTTAGGGATCTCGATGCGCTGGCCGGGAGCGAAAATGTCCTTGAGCCAGTAGTTCCACAGGAATACGCCCAGGAACAGGATCACGGCCATAACGCCGAAGATGCCGGAAAGGGTGCTGACGGCCTTGGCGCGGCGTTTCCGTCGCAGATAGCTCTCCCGGTTCAGTTCCCCGGCGCTGCCCAGGGGAGATACCTTCCCGTCCACCTCGTCCAGAGCCCCCGCCAGGATGCGGCGGAACTTTTCCAGATCCGCGATCATCTGTCCGGCAGACTGATACCGATCGTCCAGAGAGGGGTTCATGGCCTTCATGACGATCTTTTCCAGCTCCTGGGGAATGGAGGGCACAAGCTCCCGAAGCGGCGTTGGAACGGCGGAGAGATGCTTCAGTGCGATCGTCCTGTCGTCGTCACCGTCAAAGGGCAGCTTGCCGGAGAGCATCTCATACATGACGATGCCCATGGAGTAGATATCGCTGCGGGCGTCGGCGGGAAGGCCGCGGGCCTGTTCCGGGGAAATGTAATGCACGCTGCCGATGGCCTCATTCTCCGCGTTGGGCATTTCCGACTGCAGGTCGGCAATGCCGAAATCAGCGATCTTGATGGTGTTGTCCCCCACCAGCAGGATGTTCTGCGGCTTGATGTCCCGGTGGACAATGCCCTTTTTGTGGGCGTGATCCAGCGCCTTGGCCATCTGCAGAGAGAAGTCCAGGGTGGTCGGCGCGTCCAGCGGGCCGTGTTGACGAAGATACTGCTTGAGAGTCTCTCCCTCCAGCAGCTCCATGACGATGTATTCCACGCTGTCGGTGTGGCTCACGTCGAATACGCTCACGATGTTCGGGTGGTTCAGCTTGGCGATGGCGTGGGATTCCGTCTGGAATCTCTGACGGAATCTCTCGTTGGAGGCCAGCTCCGTGCGCATGATCTTCACGGCCACTTGCCGGTTCAGCCGGTGGTCGAGAGCGCGGTATACCACGGCCATGCCGCCGGAGCCGATCTGCTCCAGCAGTTCATAGCGTTCGTCCAGGATCATGCCCTCAAAGTTTTCAAAAATCTCATTATCCATATCGTACCCCCCAAGGGTCTGCGAATTGTCTGCCTTACCGTTCCAGGATCAGAACGGACACGTTGTCGGGCGCGCCCCGGTCCAGCGCCATCGCCAGCAGTTTTTCTGCGGCTATGTCCAGCGCCGGCTCCGCAAGAAGGATCTGTTCCATTTCCTGCCGGGTCACCTGATTGCTCAAACCGTCCGAGCAGAGGAGCAGCCTGTCACCCGGCCGCAGATCCAGCCGGAAGATATCGCTTACGATGCGGCGCTGGACCCCCACCGCCCGGGTGATCACGTTCCTGCGGGGATGGGTGCCGGCCTCCGAGGGCGTGAGCTGACCGTGATCCACCATATCCTGGACAAGCGAGTGGTCCCGGGTCACCTGCTGCAGCTGGCCTTCCGCCAGCCAGTAGCAGCGGCTGTCGCCCACGTTGACCACGCAGGCGTCGTCCGGCTCGATTACGACAGCCACTAACGTGGTGCCCATGCCGGCGCAGGCTTCGTCCCGCATGGCGCGGTCGTAGACCTGCAGATTGGCATAAGCAGCCGCCTCCCGGGCCACGTCTGAGGCGATGGGCACGTCTGAGGACAAAAACGTCTTCTCCGCGTAGTCGAGAAACGCCTTCCCGGCGGTCGCCGATGCCACTTCCCCGGCTTTTTCACCGCCCATGCCGTCGCAGAGCACGGCAAGCCCCACGCCGTTTTCCTCGTCAAGACGATAGAAAACCGCGTCTTCATTCTGTTGTCGGACCTTGCCGCGGTCCGAGATCGCGAAAACGTTCATTCTGCCTCCATGGCGGCACCGCGCCGCAGCTGTCCGCAGGAAGCGTTCACGTCGCTGCCCAGCTTCCGCCGAACGGTCACGTTGACGCCGTTTTTCTGCAGTATTTCCGTAAACCGTTTGATGGTCGATTCGTCGGAGGGTTCAAAGCTCCTCTCGTCCACGTGGTTGAGCGGGATAAGATTCACGTGAGCGGCAAGGGGCTTGACCCGCCGGGCCAGAAGCTCCGCCTGCTCCGGAGAGTCGTTTACCCCGGCGATCATGGCATATTCGAAGGAGATCCTTCGTCCGGTGACGCGAAAGTACTCCTGACATTTTGAGAAAAGTGCGTCCACTCCCCTGCCCCGGTTGGCGGGCATGAGGCGGGAACGGGTCGCATCGTCCGGCGCGTGGAGCGAAACGGACAGCGTCAGCTGCAGATCCCGCTTTTCCAGATCTTCAAAGCGCTCCAGGATCCCGCAGGTGGAAAGGGAGATATGCCGCATGCTGATGTTCCGACCCCGCGGATGGTTGACAAGCTCCAGAAAACGCATGACGTTGTCGAAGTTGTCCAGTGGCTCCCCGATGCCCATCAGAACGATATGAGAGATCTCAAGGCCGGATTCCTTTTCGGAATAAAGCACCTCGTCGAGCATTTCTCCGGGGGTCAGATCCCGTACCAGTCCGCCGATGGCGGAGGCACAGAAGGCGCAGCCCTGTCTGCAGCCCACCTGGGAGGAGATGCATACCGTGTTGCCGTAATGATAGCGCATGACGACGGTCTCCACGGCGTTGCCGTCGTGGAGCTTCCAAAGGAATTTCTGCGTGCCGTCCTCGGCGGATTCCAGCCGACGCATCACCGCGGGGGCGTACAGGTGGAAGCTCTCGGCGAGCTGTTCCCGCAGCGCCTTGGGCAGGTCGGTCATCTCTGCGAAATCTCCGCAGCCACGGGACAGCCAGGCGAACACCTGCTTTGCCCGATAAGACGCCAGGCCGAGCTCCCTGAAAGCCTCGCCCAGCTCCTCCGGCGTCAGCGACTTGATATCTGTTTTATCGTTGATCGTTCTCATATTTCATCATTTTACAGTAATAGAATCCGTCCGTGCCGTATTCCTGGGGCCATACGGTACGCTCCTCCACGGCCCGGAAGTCCGGATGCCGGGCAAGGAACGCGGAAACGACCTCCCCGTTTTCCTCGCGAAAGACGGTGCAGGTGGAGTAGACCAGCTTGCCTCCCGGCTTCACACAGGATGCGGCCCCTTCCAGGATGCGAAGCTGTACGGCGGGGAGCGCCAGAAGATCCTTTGGGTCCTTGTAACGGATCTCCGGCTTCTTCCGGATCACGCCCATGCCAGAGCAGGGTGCGTCAGCCAGTACCAGATCGAAGGACTCTTTCAGCTGTTCATAGGGCTTGGAAGCGTCCATGGGGGCGGTCCGGACAGAGGAAAAGCCCAGGCGCTTCGCGCCCTCCTCAATGCGTGAGAGCTTGTTTTCGTGGATATCGCAGGCGAGGATCTCCCCCATATCTCCCATAAGCACGGCGCAGAGAAAGCTCTTTCCTCCCGGAGCGGCGCACACGTCCAGCACCCGGTCTCTGTGGCCGGGATCGGCGCTGAGCACGGGAAGGGTGGCTGCCGCGTCCTGAACGAAGAACTCACCCTCTTCAAATCCGGGCAGCATGGGAACGGAAGCGCTCTCCCCCAGGACCAGGGATACGGGAGTCAGCGGACTGCGCATGACCTCATATCCGTTGGCACGGAGCTTTTCCGCTAGCTTGTCCGGTTCGGTGCGGCAGAGATTCACCGTCAGCGTCAGATCGCTTTCCCGGTTGGAGGCTTCCAGAAACGCTTTGGCGTGCTCGAAGCCGTACTCATTCACCAGTTTTTCACACAGCCACAGCGGATGGCTGTATCGGATGGAGAGCTCCCTTGCGGTGCCCGGTTCGGGCAGGGGTGGGAGATCGTACTTTCTCTCTGCGATGCGGCGCAGCACGGCGTTCACCAGCCCGGCGGCGCGCGGATTGACGGCTTTCGCCTGGGTGACCGTCTGACTCACCGCTGCGTGGTCCGGGATCTTGTCCAGAAACAGGATCTGACACACGCCAAGACGCAGAAGATCCAGGATCTGCGGCTGCAGCTTAACGCTGGGAGTGCTGGAAAAAGCGTCGATATACCAGTCGCACAGAGCGGCGTTCCGCAGCACGCTCAGACAGAGCTGGGAGCAGAGCGCGGCGTCGCGCTCATCCAGCGAATACTGCTCCGCGGCACTGCGGATAGTCTGCTGGGACCAGGCGTCGAAGCGCCGGCAGCGGCGCAGCACGTAAGCCGCCGCCCGGCGGGCGTTGGATACTTCACTCATCGGCTTTTATCGGGTGGCCCAGCAGGAAAGCAGCGGCGCTCATCCGCTTCTTTCCGGCGGGCTGGATCTCGGTGAGGAGCAGCGTCTTCCCACCGCCACAGGCAACTTCAATGCCCTTTTTCCCGGCGGAAACGATCTTCCCGGGGGCGAGGGTCGTGTCATTTTCGGTATATTCCGCGCCGAACACGCGCACCTCCGTCCCGCGCAGACGGGCCGTGGCCACGGGCCAGGGGTCCAGGCCGCAGATGTGCTTCACGATCTCCCTGGGCATTTTGCTCCAGTCGATGGGACACATGCTCTTGTCCAGCATGACTGTGTAGGTGGCGTCCTCCTCGTTTTGCGGAACCCGGGCGGCTGTGCCGTCGGCCATAGAACGGACCGTTTTGACCAGCAGCTCCGCGCCCATGATCATCAGCCGGTCGAAGAGCTTCCCGGAGGTCTCGAATTCGCCGATCTCCGTCTCGGCGGTGGATATGATATCCCCCGCGTCCATGCGCTTCGACATATACTGCACGGTGACGCCGGTGGTTTTATCCCCGTTGAGGACCGCCCACTGGATGGGCGCGGCGCCCCGGTATCTGGGCAGCAGCGACCCGTGGAGATTGATGCTCCCCAGCCGGGGCACGGCAAGGAAATCCTCCGGCAGGATGCGGCCGTAAGCCACGGCGATGACCAGATCGGGAGACAGCGCACGGAGGATGCGGACGGCCTCGCCGTCCTTGAAGGTCTCGGGCTGATACACGGGGATCCCGTGCACGACCGCCAGCTCCTTCACCGGAGAAAAGGACAGCTGCATTCCCCGGCCCTTGGCTCTGTCCGGCTGGGTGAAAACGGCGATCACGTCCTGTCCGTCACGGAGCAGCGCTTCGAGTGAGGCCCGTGCAAAGTCCGGCGTACCCAGAAAGACGATCCTCATTCGTCTTCGTCTCCTTCGTCGTCTTCGCCCATGCCCAGCTCCTCGGGGGTGAGCATCCGCTCGGCCTTATCCACGAACAGGATACCGTTGAGATGGTCGATCTCGTGGCAGAAGGCCCGGGCAGTCAGACCGGTGCCGCTGACCTCAAAAGGCTTGCCGTTCCGGTCCTGGGCGCGCACGGTGACCTTTTCGGGCCGCTTGACGATGCCGTATTCCCCGGGGAAGCTGAGGCAGCCCTCGCCGCCCTCCTGCTCCCCCTCGGAAGAGATGATCTCCGGGTTGACGAGCTCGATGATATACTCCTCCTGCCCTTCCTCCACGTTCGTTTCCAAAACGATGCAGGCCCGGCGGATGATGCCCACCTGGGGCGCGGCAAGACCCACCCCGTTTTCCGCTTCAAGCGTCTCGCGCATATCGTCCAGCAGCTCGTGGAGACGGGGGCCGAACTCGGTGTAGGGCCGGCACACACGGCGCAGGGCGGGGTTGCCGTCGGTCAATACGTTTCTCAATGCCATTTTCGTCACTCCATCGGGTTGTAATCCGCAAAGACGGATACACCCTTGAATTCTTTTGCGGTATTGCATTGGATCAGCACGCTGGAGATCAGCGTCCGGATCCGTTTTGAATATTCACAGTGCAGCGTCACGTGATACCGGTAGAGATTGTTGACGCGCACCACGGGCAGGGGCGCGGGACCAAGGACGCGGCAGCTGTCTTCGTCCCGTAGTTCCCTTTGGAGCACGTCCCGGACGTAGGCGCAGCAGCGCATTACGGCAGACTCGTCGGCGCCGGAGGCAGTCACGGTAACGATATCGGAAAAGGGCGGGCAGTCCTGCAGCCGACGCAGTTCGATCTCCAGAGCGTAAAAAGCGTCGTAATCCTGCTCCGCCGCCAGACGGATCACCTGATTATTGGGGGTAAAGGTCTGGATAACGGCCCGGCCCGGACGCTCTCCCCGGCCGGAGCGGCCCACCACCTGGGTGATAAGGGAAAAGCAGCGCTCGGAGGCGCGGTAATCGCCGGTATACAGCGACTGGTCCGCGCTGATCACGCCCACCAGCGTCACGTTTTCAAAATCCAGTCCCTTGGCGACCATCTGGGTCCCCAGCAGAATGGGGATCTTCTGCTCCCGAAATCTGGACAGGATCTTTTCGTGGGACCCGGCGGGCGAGACAGAGTCCGCGTCCATGCGCAGGATCTCCGTATCCGGAAACGCCTCTCGCAGCTCGTCCTCCAGCTTCTGCGTCCCGGTCCCAAAGTGGTTCAGCAATCCGCCGCACTCGGGGCACCTGTCGTCCATGGGCCGGGAATACCCGCAGTGATGGCACATCAGCCTTCGGTTGCGGCCGTGCCAGGTGAGATGTACGCTGCAGTTGGGGCACGTGTAGGTGAAACCGCACTCGCCGCAGGCGATCAGACTGGAGGTGCCGCGCCGATTCAGAAAGAGGATGCTCTGTTCTCCCCTGCGGATGTTTTCCCTGATCTCGTCGATCAAACGGCGGCTCAGCGCCGAGCCGTTGCCCTCGGCAAGCTCAGAGCGCATATCCACGATCTTCACGGATGGAAGCAGGCCCTCGTTGAAGCGCTTCTCCAGGCGGAAATACCGGTACTTCCCCTGCTGCGCCCAGTACATGCTCTCCAGATCAGGCGTGGCAGAGCCCAGAAGGAGCATGCCGTTGTTGGACACAACTCTGTACTTCGCCACGTCCCGGGCGTGATAACGGGGAGAGTTCTCGGATTTATAGGTATATTCCTGTTCCTCGTCGATGATGATGAGACCCAGGTCGCGGCAGGGGGCAAATACGGCGCTCCGTGTGCCGATGACCACACGGGCCTGTCCGGACCTGATGCGCTTCCATTCGTCGTAGCGCTCGCCCACCGCCAGAGAGCTGTGGAGGACAGCGATATTTTCTCCGAAATAGGAGGAAAAAATCCGGATCATCTGCGGCGTAAGCGCGATCTCCGGCACAAGGAGAATGGAAGATCTCCCCCGCCGCAGCATTTCGTGAATGAGATGCACGTATACGGTGGTCTTGCCGCTGCCGGTGACGCCGTGAAGTAGAGAGGCGGAGGGATGCTCTCCGTCATACAGCGCCATGAGCCCTTCAAAGGCTCTCTGCTGCTCCGCATTCAGCGCGGGAAGGCTCTGTTCCTCTCCGGCGGAATAGCCGGGACGGCGAAAAACCTCTTCCTGGGTGATCGTCAGCACGCCGCTCTTTTCCAGAGTATTGACCGTGGCAGACGACGCGCCGGTGAAATAGCACAGCTCCGAGAGGGACACCCGTTCCAGCGTACACAATAGACGAAGGACCGCCGACTGCATCGGCGCACGTCGTTCCTTCTTCAGGGCAAGGTCCCGGGCCTCGGGGACCGGTACGGCCAGAGAGACCATGCGGATCTTCTTGTCTCCGATGCGGCGCTTTTCCCGGCTGTCTGTCTGCAGTATCTCTTTTTTGATAAGGCTCTGCAGAGCCCGGGAGGGACTTGCGCCGTCAAAGAGCCGTTCCAGATCCTCTGCCGGACAGCTTCCGCCGTGGGCGAACACCGCGTCCAGGATCAGTATCTCCTGTTTTGATCTCCCGGCTGCCTCATATGCCGTTTCCCTGTCCACGCCGGAACAGAGGGCATACACCGATTCCAGCTGATACCAGAGGCCGGCGGGGAGCATGGCGTGGACCACGTCGTACACCGGACAGAAATATCTGCCCCGGAGCCAGACGGCCAGATGAAGCATTTCCTTGGAAAGGGCCGGTTCCCGGTCCAGCACGGAGGCCACGTTTTTGAGCTCTATGCCCCGGTCCTCTGCCGGACCTACGGAGAGAACGATCCCCTCGGTCCGGCGGTTCCCCCGGCCGAAGGGCACTGTGACCCGGACGCCGGGAACGACCTTTTCCGTCAGGGACGGGGGGATCAGATAGTCATAGTCACGGTCAAGCCAATATGTGGCGGCGGCAACAGCGATCTTCGCTGCGGCCGGAGGGTTATTCATCCTCTTTAAGAGTCAGCTTGCCGGAGTAGATCTCGTCAATGGCCATGGATACGGGCTTTTTATCGAGGTGCTCCTGTTCTTCCTCCGCATGACCGGCGATTTCACGTGCCCGGCGGGCCACCAGATTGACCAGCAGATAGCTGCTGCCCACCTTGTCCACAAGACTTGCCATAGGCGGATAAAGCATCATAACGAATTCCATTCCTTTCCTTACCGGCACAGCGCCGGATTTGATTTCTTTCCCTTTGGATCAGTTTTTATCAAGAATGTCCCGGAGCTCCTCGGCGGCTCTCTCGGGAACGTCATTGATCACGGTGTAATCGTATCTGGGGGCCAGCAAGAGCTCCCTGCGGGCGGTTTCCAGACGGGAGAGGATCGTTTCCTCCGTCTCCGTCCCGCGGCCGCGAAGACGGCTTTCCAGCGCGTCCAGACTGGGCGGGGCCATAAACACGGTGATGGCCTCCGGCATTTTTTCCTTTACCTGCGCGGCGCCCTGTACCTCGATATCCAGCACCACGGTGATGCCGTTTTCGATGCGGGATTCCACCTGGGACCGGGGAGTGCCGTAGCTGTTGCCAACGAAGGTGGCGTGCTCCAGAAGCTCGTCGTTTTCCACCATCTCGTCAAAGCGCTCCCGGGAGACGAAGAAGTAATCCACCCCGTCCTGCTCCCCCGGACGGGGCGAGCGGGTCGTAGCGGATACGGAAAACTCCATATTGCCCCGCAATTTCATCAAAATGCCGATGACGGTGGATTTTCCCACTCCGGAAGGCCCGGAGACCACCAGCAGCTTTCCTTTTTCGGTCATTTGTCTATTGCTCTCCTTCCGACGGATCTTCCGTTTTCTCTCTGAACCGGGCATTGAGCGTCTCAGGCGTCAGCGGCGAGAGGATCACGTGGCCGCTGTCCATAATGATGACGGCTCTGGTGCGGCGGCCGTAGGTGGCGTCGATAAGATCGCCGCGCTCCCGCACATCCTGGATGATGCGCTTGATGGGGGCGCTTTCCGGGCTGACCACGGCGATCAGCCGGTTGACGGCAACAAGGTTTCCGAATCCGATATTGATGAGCTTCATATTCGTCACTCCACGTTCTGCAGCTGTTCCCGGACCTTCTCGATCTCGCTTTTCAGATCGACGACCACCTTGGCCAGTGCGGCGTCGCTGCACTTGGAACCGATGGTGTTGGATTCGCGGTTGAATTCCTGCAGCAGGAAGTCCATCTTCCTGCCGATGGGCGAGCCGTCCTGCAGCATGGTGCGGAACTGGGCGATGTGACTGCGCAGCCGCACGGTCTCCTCGTCCACGGCGGTTTTGTCGGCGAAGATGGCGGTCTCGGTGATGATGCGCTGCTCGTCGTAGCCCTTGCCGTCCAGAAGCTCCTTCAGACGGGCTTCCAGCCGTTCCCGGTACTGCTTTACCGTCTCCGGGGAACGTTCCTCGACCACGCTCACGAGCTTCTCTATGGCGGTCAGCTTGGAGAGCATATCCTCCCGAAGCTTTTCCCCTTCCCTGGCCCGCATGACGTTGAACTCCGCCACGGCTCGGGCGGTGAGCTCCGCAAGAGCGGACTCCACCGCTTCCCTGTCCAGCTCTTTTTTCTCCACGGTCAGCACGTCCGGGAATCGGGCCACGGAAAGGGCGTCCAGCCGGTTTTCCAGCCCCAGAGATTCTGCAAGGGAACCGACGGCATTATAGTACTCCTTTGCCAGCTCCTCATTGACGCGGACCACGGAGGCGGCCTCCTCGGAGAACTGTGCGGTGACGAAAACGTCCACTTTGCCCCGAGCCACGCTGTCCGCCACGGTCTTCTTGATGACATCCTCCGCGAAAAGATAGCTGCGGGGCAGCCGAACGCTGCAGTCAAGAAAGCGGTTGTTGACGCTCTTGAGCTCCACGGTGAAGACCTGTCCGTCCACCGTTCCCTTGGCGCTGCCGTAGCCGGTCATGCTGTAGATCTGTGACATATTTTTAAATCCTTCCTGAAACGTGATGGAGGTAATACAGGATCATCATGCGAAGCGCCTGGTCATAAATCAGAAATCCAGCGATCCCCGCCGCAAGCAGGATCAGCGGCGTGCCGACAAAGCCGGGAAGCAGCTGACCGAACACGGCGCCGTAGAGAAAATACAGAGCGCACATCAGAACAAGGAACACCCCCAGCCGAAGGGCATACCGCCCGATCCGGGAAGAAATGCGCTCCGTGGACAGCATCCAGACGGGATAATGTCCGAAGAACACGGCGAAGAGGATCGCCAGGGCTTTTTGCGGCAGCAGCACCAGCGAGACCACAGACGCCGACGCATAACAGAGCAGCGCCCATTTCCAGCCGCAGTTCATGCGGATGAACGCAACTGCGACGGAGGCGACGCACAGCAGCGCCAGCTTCATCGTGGGCAGCAGCGCGCCCAGATACAGCAGCACCGCGCAGACAGCCGCGCACAGGGCGGAACGGGTCAGAGCTTTCGTGTTCTTCGTCATCAGATACAGCGGATCAGATCGCCGCCCATCATTTCACAGCAGCAGTCTGCGACCATGAGATTTGTGCAGATGCTGCAGTAGTCCGGGTCGGAGGAACGAACAACGGTGGTCCTGGGCTGGCGGCCAACGGTTTCCATATAGCTGACAGCCTGGCGGTATTCGGGGTTGGTGGGGTCCATGGTGGCGGAGACACGGAAGTACCGGGAGGCGTCGTCCATCCAGCCGCGGCGGAAACAGAGCATTCCCATGAGAAAGTTCCACTCGGCGTTCCGGTCCACGATGGAACCCAGGATCATCTCCGCCCGGGAGAGATCGCCGCTGTTGATGGCGGCTCTGGCGTCGGCCAGGGGGCCTGCGGCGGTGCCCGAAGCACTGGAGCTGTATCCGGCGGGATTGGCCCAGGTCTGATACTGGTAAGCCCCTCCCCCGGCGCGCTCCTTTTCGATGGCGTCGTAAGCCTCGTTGATCTCCTTCATCTTCTCCTGGGCCAGATCGGCCAGGGGATTGTTGACATAGTTGTCGGGATGATACTTGCGGGCAAGCTCCCGGTAGGTTTTTTTTATCTCGTCATCGGAGGCCGTGCGGGCCACGCCGAGAGTTTCATAGGGATCGTTCATTTTTCTGCACTCCTTTATCCGAAGGGCTTGTCTTTCTTCTTATCTTTCGCGTTCCATTTGCCCGCAAAAACAAGGTCGGTCACGGTCGGAAGGCCGTCCAGGACGATGTTTTCCAGGACCGGCTGCCATAGGTCCCGCTTCCGTAGCTCCATAGCCGCGGCGGCCCGGCGCTGTGAAACGTTGAGCGTGGAGCGCAGCTCCTGCTTCTGCTCATCGGAAAGCGCTCCGTCGGTGATCGCAAGCCGGTACCGCAGAGGATTGTAGCGGTCCCGGGCCGCATCGCTTCTCAGATCGTCCACCGCGTCGAGGATATACACGGTCCTGCCTACGTGATACAGCAGTTCCTGCTGCACGCGCTTCGCCGATTTGTCTTCGGTCGTCTCCGCGGCTGCCTGCAGGATCCTGGCGAAGCAATCGGCCGTCCGGTCCAGAGAAGAACACTTTTCCTGTTCCAGCCCGTCCAGCTCCTTGAGCAGGGCTTCCGTCTGCGCGGCGAGATACGGCTTCCGCTCCGACGCTTTCCGCCAGGCCGGGCGTACGGCCGCCGCGGCGGCTTTGGAAGCGGCTGCTTTTCCGGCGCTCTCGTCCCGGGCCGCGTCCATAAGCTTCCAGTATGCCAGGATCACGCTGTAGTCCGCAGCGTCGTCGAAAGACGGATTCCGGCAGACACAGGGACGCTCTTTGAGCGGATGCGCCGGACAGCGGCGAAGCTGGGTTTCCCCTCCGTCGGCCAGCACCATGGCGAGAAACGTGAGATCGTAATTCACCACGAACCGCGACGCCGCGCCGTAGCGTTCCCGCAGCGCCTCGCACAGACCGCAGTAGGCTGCTTGGAAAAGCTCATATTCCCGAACGCGCAGTTCGCTTTTCAGAGGCCGTACGTAACCGTACATCTCCCGTTCCTCTCTCCCCGGTCAGCTCTCGGGGACATCCTCGGTAAGCGTGACGTAAACAGTATATTCCCCGATCACGCCGGCGTCGGGGACGCCGTTGATGTAGATCCGCACTGTGTGCTCTATAACGCCGGAGGCAGTGGTGCCGGAAACGTCGGACAGATCCGCCACCGCCTGCAGGTTGTTCTCCTGGATCAGCGCAAGCGTATGCTCCGAGGCGCGGATGTTGATGGGAAGCTTCTGGGTAATGATCTCGGCCACGTAGCCTTCCGGCACGTTGGTGCAGTAAATATTGTCGTGGTTTATCTCAAAAGGCCTGGTAGAAAGGCCCACGATGGTCACGGTAACGGTGGCCTCGTTCACGCCGGTGATGTTCTCCGTATTGTTGGGTAAAACGATTTTATAGGTTGCGGTATACTCACTGGCAAACGACGCGAGGTTGATCGTGCCAAGGTTCAGCTTGTTGGTGTCGTTGATGACGGAAGCGTCGCCGGTGAGAACTACGGTGCTGGGTTCGATACGAATAACAGTGTTCTCCCGCGTAGCGCCGCCGCCGTCAATGACGGTCACGTCAAGAGAAACCGTTTTGATGGACAGAACGTTCAGCGTCACGATGACCTCCGGGGTCTCCAGGGTGATGCGACTGTCCTCCACGATATTCCCATCCGCGTCGATCAGGTCATAGGTGGTAGAGTACTGCAGAGTCTTGTCAACGTTGGACCGGTTGATGGTGACGTAAGCGTGGTCCACCAGGTCCACGACGGCTTTCGGCCCGGAGATGGTGACCGCCATGGGATCGAATTCGAGCTCTTTTTCCGCCGTGTAGCCTTCCGCCGGGCTGCCGGTGAACGTGCCCTCCACGGGGATAGTCCGGCGCGTCTGCCGGTCCACGTAGAAGTTGATGATATCGGCGGAAGACCTGACGAGCGTAATGTCGTCGGGATTCACTCCCGATGGATAACTGATGTCATAGGAAACGGCATAGCGTCCGTCAGTGGTCACACGGTTTAGGTTGATCACGGCGGAGACGTTGGTATTGTCCAGATTCCGCAGCACCCGTCTGGTGCTCCGGAGTGTCAGGTTGACCGTGGTGCGGTCCTGTTCGGTAACGATCAGATCGCTTGACTGGCGCAGAGCCTCCGCCCCCTGGAATTCGATCTTCACACCGGAGATGGTTTTTTCGATCATCACGCTCTCGGTGGAAGCTACGTATCCCCACAGCAGAAAAGCGATAATCAGGGACAAAAGGATCCAGAACCAGTTTTTATCCGTGATTTTTGTTGGATTTGTATTTTGCGTATTCTTTTCGTTATTCATTGGCGCTACCCTTCCATTCGCCGCGGAACAGCCGCGTCCACCAGGGCCCGACGTCCTCTTCCTGCCGGCTCAGTTCGTTTCTAAGGATCTTTTCAAAAGTCTCCTTGGAAAGATGCCGCTTCAGCATGCCGTTGACTGCTACGGAGATAGCCCCCGTCTCCTCGGAGACGATGATGACCACGGCGTCGGAGGCTTCGCTCATGCCGATGCCGGCTCTGTGACGCATGCCCAGGTCCCGACTGAGATTGGGATTGTTGGAAAGAGGAAGCATGCATCCGCCCGCCTGGATCCGTCCGTCACGGATGATCACCGCGCCGTCATGCAGAGGAGCCTTGGGATAAAAAATGTTTTTCAGCAGCTCCGCCGAGGGATCGGCATTGATGATCGTTCCGGTGCGGATCTGATCGTCCAGATTGTTCTCCCGCTCAAAAATGATCAGAGCGCCGGTGCGGGTGGCGGACATATCCGTGCAGGCCAGCACTGTCTGGGTGATGGCGGTATCCGAAACGAGCTGAACGTTCCTGTTGCCCACGAAAATATTGAGCATCTGGTTGTTGACAAGTCGTTCCAGAAAACGCCGAATCTCCGGTTGAAACAGAACGACCAGCGCGATCAAGCCGATCTGGACCGTGTTGCGCAGAAGAAAATTCACCGTGTTCAGCTGCGCCACGCCGGAAAACCAGAGCGCGAACAGCAGAAGCACGATCCCAAGAAAGATCTTGAGGGTCTTTGTTTTTCGGATCAGCAGAAAAATGTTGTAGAAAAGGAGCGTCACGATCAGGATATCGATGACGTCCACGATACGGATCGTGCTGATCTGTTGTATGGATGATAAGATGAGATCCATAGTCATCCTCATTTCTTTCGTTGTTATTTCTAAATTGTTATTATATCGTAACGACGATTCCGTGACAATAAAATAGTTACAAAATGTAATTATTTTGCATGATTTTTTTGATTATCCGGACTGTTTCATAGATCTCCGCTTCTGTATTGAAGGGCGATACGCTCAGCCGTACGGTACCGGTCTTTTTTGTTCCGGCAGTTTCATGCGCCAGCGGCGCGCAGTGGAGGCCGGATCTGACGGCGACGCCCTGTTCCCACAGCCGGGAAGCAAGCTCCTCGCAGCTGCCTCTTACCGGTATGACGGATAGAACGCCGGCCTGGTTCTGTTCCGGGCCGGATATGACGCGCAAAGTACCGAGCTGTTCCAGTTCACGGATGAGAGTACGGCTCAGTCTTCCCTCCCTTGCCCGGATCTGGTCGACGCCCCGCCGCTGCACGTATTCCATCCCGGCAAGCAGTCCCGCGATGCCGCAGACGTTCTGCGTTCCCGCCTCCAGTCTGTCCGGCAGGGATTCCGGCATGGACAGACTGTCGCTCATACTTCCCGTGCCGCCGTACAAAAGGGGTTCGGCGTCTCCCCTGCAAAGGAGCAGCCCCGTGCCCTGCGGCCCCAAAAGGCCCTTGTGACCTGGCATGGCGATGAATTCCGCGCCCAGGGCGGTGAAATCAACCGGGAGAGAACCCGCGCTCTGGGCCGCGTCCAGGATCCAGGGAATCCCCCTTTTCCCGCACAAAGCTGAGATCTCCCGCACGGGCAGGATAAAACCGAATACGTTGGAAACGTGGGTCACAACGACAGCGTCCGCTTTGTCGAGTTTCTTCTCGAAGCCGCACAGAAACGCCTGCGTATCAAACGGCGGCGTATCGACGATCAGCATTTCCGCACCCAGTGCCGCCAACGGACGGACGACCGCATTGTGTTCATAGCCGGAAACAAGCACCCGCATTCCGGAACGAACAACGGACCGGATGGCGACGTTCAGCCCGTGTGTGGCGTTCATGGTAAACACGACCCGGGTAGGATCCGGCAAGTGAAAGAGCGAGGCTGCTGTCTCCCGGCAGCGGTAGACGGTCTCCGCCGCATCCATGGCCGGTCCGTAGATCCCCCGACCGGGAGAGGCGAAGCGTGCCATGGCGCCGGTCACAGCCCGCGCTGTTTCCGGCGGTTTCAGAAAGGAAGTGGCCGCGCTGTCCAGATAGATCATGGCTCGGCCTCGTGATATTCGCCCAGGGCGTTCCGAAGCCAGACGGAAGAGTACTCCGCGTGCTGCGCGGCAAGTTCTTCCTTTGCCTGAGCGAGCCGATTATCCGAGATCAGCACGCCGTAAGCGCAGCCTCTGTCCGTCAGATCCCGGGGCGCCTTGATGAGCTTGCCGGGGATACCGCTGCGGGACAACACATATAATCCTCTCTGAGCATAGGTCAGAGAACGAAACAATATAAGCGCAGACATGAAAAAACCTCCGCATGAATGATACTTCATTCTATGCGAAGGCTTATTTCCGGTTTACCGGCTCAACAGAGCCACGGCCTGGGCGGAGATCCCCTCTTCCCGGCCGGTAAAGCCCAGGTGCTCTTCCGTTGTCGCCTTGACGCTGATTCTGTTCACGTCCATCGAGGCGGCGGCGGCGATATTCACCCGCATCTGCGGGATATGGGGCGACAGCTTCGGCTTCTGCGCTATCACGGTGGAATCGATATTCACGATCTCCCAGCCGTCTTCCCGGAGCCGATCAGCGACCCTGCGCAGCAGTTCCAGACTGTCCGCCCCGGCGTACCGCGCGTCCGTATCGGGAAACATACCGCCGATATCGCCCAAAGCCGCGGCGCCCAGCAGCGCGTCCATCACGGCGTGGACGAGCACGTCTGCGTCGGAGTGCCCGTCAAGGCCCTTTTCCCAGGGGATATCCACTCCACCCAGGATCAGCTTTCTTCCCTCTTTCAGCCGGTGAACGTCGTATCCCTGGCCGATGCGAATTTCACTCATGTCTGCTCCTTATCACCGCTTCGGCCGTATAGATGTCCATAGGCTGGGTGATCTTTATGTTTTCCGGCGAGCCTTTGGAAAGGCGCACGGTAAAGCCCATGGCCTCCACGGCGGCGCAGTCGTCGGTATAGCTCTTTTTTTCCTTGACGGCCTTTGTCAGCGCGCCCTTGATGATATTGGGCTCAAAGGCCTGGGGCGTCTGTACCGCCATCAGCCTGGAGCGGTCCGGAGTATCCCGGACGACGCCCTGCTCCGCTTCCTTGACGGTGTCGACCACGGGGACGGCAGGAGCTGCCGCGCCGTACATGGCCGCGGTGTGCATGGCGTCCCGGATGACTTCTTCGGTCACCAGCGGACGGGCGCCGTCATGGATAAGAACGATCTTCGCGTCTTTATCCAGCGAAGAGAGACCGGCCAGGGCAGATTCGGTGCGCGTCTCGCCGCCGATGATGATCTTTCTGACCTTCTGAATATGGTGATCCCGGCACAGGTCGCCCGCTTTTTCCAGGCTTTCCAGCCGCGTCACGAGCACGACTTCATCAACGAAATCACATTTTTCAAAGGCGAGCAGCGTTCTGGCGAGCACCGGCTTTCCCGCCAGGTCCAGAAAGAGCTTGTCTTCGCCCATGCGGGAGGACGTACCTGCGGCTACGACGACTACGCTGCAGGTCGTATTTTTCACTTTTCGGATGATATCGGCGATCTTGCTCATGGGACTCTCTCCTGACCGTTCCGTTTTTATCCGCAGCAGCGGCAGCGGCATGATTTTATCACAGAGCGCAGAAAATGGCAATATGGAGGCGCGACTACGGAAAGCGGTCCGCAAAACGATGCGTTCTGTGGACCGCTGGCGGTTTTGAAAAAAATTACTTCTCTTCCTTGACGATCTTGCTCTCGGCGGCGTTCTTCTTGACAGACTCGATGCCGTTGAACGCGCTGGGCTTGGACTTGTAGCTCTCGCCCACGGCGATGATCTGGCCGTTGGTGGCTTTCAGACGATAGCGATACTCTCCGGCCTTGTCCACGTAGAGCTCGAACTTGGGGCACTTTTCCTTCTTGGCGCCCTCGACGGTCTGATCCTCCACGGGGGCGATGGGAGCGTTTTTGATCACGCTTTCGATGCCCTTTTTGCAGGCGGCCTCGGTGGTGTACACCTCAGAAGTGGCGATCACTTCTCCGTTGCCGGCCTTCAGATTAAAAATAGTCCCGGTTTTCACCGTACGAATCACAAATTTACCCATAATCGGAGCCTCCTGTCAAATTTTGTATTTCAAGAATACCGCGATTTACAGCAAATTGCAAGGAGAAAAAAAGTCGATCCCCTTATTTCAGCACCACGCGCTTGAAGTTCTTTTTGCCGCGGCGGAGGACCACGCCCTTCTTCAGCGCTTCCGCGTCAAAAGAAAGAGCAATATCGGTGACCTTATCATTGCCGCAAACCACGCCGCCCTGCTGGATATTCCGCCGGGCGTCGCTCTTGGAGGAGCAGAGACCGCTGAGCACCAGCAGCGTCATGATATCCGCGCCGCCGTCCACAAGATCGCTCTCGGAAATGACGGTTTCCGGTACGTCCTCGGTGATACCGCCGCCGAAGATCGCCCGGGATTTATCGAGCGCAGAGGACGCTTCGTCTTCCCCGTGGACCATTTTGGTCAGCTCGTAGGCCAGGATCTCTTTTGCCCCGTTGATCTTGGCATCATTCCACGCGGACATCTCTTCGATCTGCTCCATGGGAAGGAAGGTCAGCATGCGGATGCACTTAATCACGTCCGAGTCTCCCACGTTACGCCAGTACTGGAAGAAATCGTAAGGCGATGTCTTGTTGGGATCCAGCCATACGGCGTTCCCCGCGGTCTTGCCCATCTTCTTCCCCTGGGAATCGGTGAGAAGGGTGATGGTCATGCCGTATACGTCCTTGCCAAGCTTCTTTCGGATAAGCTCGGTCCCGCCCAGAATGTTGCTCCACTGATCATCTCCACCGAACTCCATGTTACAGCCGTAATGCTTGTACAGGTAGTAGAAATCGTAACCCTGCATGAGCATGTAGTTGAATTCCAGGAAGCTCAGGCCCTTCTCCAGGCGCTGCTTATAGCACTCGGCTCGAAGCATATTATTGACGCTGAAATGCACTCCAACTTCACGAAGGAAATCAATATAGTTCAAATTGAGCATCCAGTCGGCGTTGTTGAGCATGATGGCTTCTCCCTCAGAGAAGTCGATGAAACGCTCCATCTGCTTTTTGAAACAGGCCGCGTTATGGTCGATATCCTCCCGACTGAGCATTTTGCGCATGTCGGAGCGGCCGGAAGGGTCGCCGATGGAGGTGGTACCGCCGCCAATCAGCGCGATGGGATGGTTTCCCGCCATCTGGAGACGCTTCATCAGCGTCAGCGCCATAAAATGTCCCGCGGTCAGACTGTCGGCTGTACAGTCAAAACCGATGTAAAAAGTCGCCTTTCCGTTGTTGATGAGATCGTGGATCTCCTTTTCGTCCGTCACCTGGGCGATCAGACCGCGTTTTTGAAGTTCCTCGTAGATCTGCATGGTTTATATCTCCTGTCTATATTTTTTCATAGGGCGGAGCGGAACCGCTCGTCGGCGGTCAGCAGTTCCTCGGCTCCCGCCAGTTGGGTCTCCGTCAGCTCTCCGCCGCCGGTGAGCCGCGCCAGTTCCCGTTTCCTTCCCTCCCGGTCCAACAGACGGATCTCCGTGAAGGTGCGTCCGCCGTGCTCATCCTTTTCCACCAGAAACTGCTCGTCGGCCATAGCGGCGATCTGGGGAAGGTGCGTTACGCAAAGAACCTGCTTGTTCTTTGCAAGCTGCGCCAGCTTTTCCGCAACTCGCTGGGCGGCGATGCCGGACACGCCGGTGTCGATCTCGTCAAAAACAAGCGCATCCACCAGGTCTCTCTCCGCGAAAACGTTTTTCAAAGCCAGCATGATGCGGGAGAGCTCGCCGCCGGAGGCGATGCGGTCGATTGGTCCCAGGGCTTCCCCGGCGTTGGCCGACATGAGAAAACGGATCTCATCGGCACCCGTGGCATCCATGCCGATCTCGACGGATCTGGGGTCAAGTTGGACCCGGAAACGGACGGAGGGCATGTTCAGCGCTTTCAGCTCGGCCTCCACCTGCTTTTCCAGCCGCGCGGCGGCGGCTTTTCTTTTTTCAGTCAGTTCTGCGGCGGCTTTTTTTGCAGCCTGCAGAGCGGCGGCGATCTCTTTATCCAGCTTCGCCAGACGTTCGCCGGAATATTCCAGCCGATCAAGCCGCTCCCGGCTCTCTTCCAGAAGGCGTACCAGGCCCGCTTCGTCTGCGGCATATTTCTTTTCCAGCCGGCGAAGCAGGTTCAGCCGGTTTTCCAGCCGGTCGTACTCATCGGGAGAAAAGTCCAGCTCAGCCTGCTTTTCCCGGACACGCTCGGCGGCGTCCTCCAGAGAAAGGCGGGCGCTGCGGATCAGCTCTTCCGCCTCCTGCAGCTCCGGGCTCCACGCGGCGGAACGGCCGACGGCATACTCGGCCTCACCGCAGAGGGACACGGCACTGTCGTCCCGGTCGTAAAGGGCGGTATAGGCGGCGTCCAGGAATTCCGTGAGCTTTTCTGCGTTCCGCAGCAGATCGCGGCGGGCGGACAGCTCCTCTTCCTCTCCCGGACGGATCTCGGCTTTTTCCAGCTCGGCGATGCGAAATCGGAGCGTATCCTCCAGCTGCAGCTTTTCCGCTTCGTCCAGCCGAAGGCTGTCCGCTTCCTTTTTCAGCTGGCGGTAGCGGTCATAGCAGACGGAAAACGCCTGCTTTGCTTCCATCTCCGCGGCGTACTGGTCCAGATAGCTCAGATGCCGCTTTTCATCCAGCAGCTGACGGCCGTCGTTCTGCCCGTGGATATCCAACAGTCTGGCGCCAAGTTCCCGCAGCTGCGCCGCTGAAACGGGCAGCCCGTTGACCCGGGCGGAGGATTTTCCGTCGGGAGAGAGACGGCGCTGCAGAACGATCTCGTCCCCGTCGGCGTCCAGCTCGTTATCCCGGCACCACGCGGCGGCAAGAGCGTTCTCAAAGACGGCGGTGACGGAAGCTCTCTCCGAACCGGTGCGCACAAGGTCCCGGCTGGTCCGGCTCCCGAGAGCGGCGTTCAGCGCGTCGATGATAATGGACTTGCCCGCGCCCGTCTCACCGGTGAGAACGCTCAGCCCGGAGGAGAATTCCACATCCGCCCGTTCGATGACGGCGATATTTTCAATGTGGAGGTTTTTCAGCATTACAGCATAGCCTCGATCTCACGGCAGAATGCGACGGCGCTGGCAGAATCGCGCATGGCAAGGAACGCCGTGTCGTCCCCGGCGATGGTCCCGACAAGCTCGGGAATATCCATGTTGTCCAGCGCGGAGGCTGCGCCGTTGGCAAAACCGGGCAGCGTGTGGATCACCACAAGATTCTGTGCAACGTCGAAGCTGATCACGCATTCCCGGAAGATGTTGCGCAGACGGGTGTTGTGCTCCTCGTCGTTCTCCTGCGCGGGAACAACATAATGATAGCCGCCGTTGGGAGAGAGCTTCTTCACCAGCTGCAGCTCCTTGATGTCGCGGGAAAGTGTTGCCTGCGTGCTCTTGATGCCCCTGGCGGCAAGCGCCTCCATCATCTGGTTCTGCGTCTCGATATTCTGCTCACTGATCAGTTCAAGGATCTGAGCCTGTCTCTGGGATTTCATAGCGTCTCCTCTATATCTGTTCAATAGTTTTTATCGTTGAGTTTTTCAAAAACCATGTCGTAAAAGCTCTTGTCACTGATCTTTGCCATCAGAAGCGATTTATCAGAGCGTCGGACACGGAGCTCGTCACCGTCCAGGAAGTCTATTCCTACGCCGTCTACGGACAGCATGACCTGCTTCTCGCCCTGGTAAGGAAGCCTGATCTGAATAAAGCGATCCGGCGTCAGCACAAAAGACCTCGCCGCCAGGCGGAACGCGCAGATCGGCGTGATGATCAGACAATTGGCGTTGGGCTCCACGATGGGACCGCCCGCCGCCATGGAATAGGCCGTGGAGCCGGTGGGCGTGGAAACGATGATGCCGTCTCCGGAAAAGGCGGTGATCTCTCGTCCGTCGCCGTAGGCCTCCACGTTCACAAGACTGACCAGCGCCCGGACAGAGGCTTCGTTCAGCGCCCTTCCGGAATAGACCACCTCTCCGTTCCGGACGAGCTCCAGATCCAGCATCATCCGCTCCAGGGTCGTGTAATTCCCGTCGGCCGCTTCCAGCACGCGGAGCAGGTCGGCGCTTTCCAACTCGGTCATAAAACCCTTGTTGCCCATGTTTACGCCGATGACGGGGATGCCCGTGCCGGAGAGATACCGGGACGCCTGCAGGATCGTGCCGTCGCCGCCCAGCGTCACGGCCAGCCGTGCGCCGCTCACCGATTCCGCCGCATTGACGGTGGGGATGGATTTATCCCATGTGTGGCGGATATCGTCGCTGAGGAAAGGGGCGATTCGCACCTCATGGCCATGGGCCTCCAGATGCTGCGCAAGCTGCTGCGAGGCGTGCAGTCCCAAGTCCCGGTGGGCGTTGGGCAGCAGTAAAACGAATCCGTTCAAGTCACATCATCCTTCCCGTGGGCTTCGTGAGAGGCCTCCACCAGCGCCGCAAGATCGGGCCGGGGAATGCTCTCACCGTTCTTTTTCAGCCAGGCCAAGTATTCGATATTTCCCTCCGGTCCCCGTATAGGAGAATAATCCAGACCGCGAAGACCGAATCCTGCTTCTGCAGAATAGTCAAGGAATTCTTCCAACACTTCCCGGTGTACCTCCGGGTCCCGCACGACGCCTTTTTTCCCGACCTTTTCCTTTCCCGCTTCAAACTGAGGCTTTACAAGGCAGATCATTTCCCCGCCGTCCCTGAGCAGAGAGTGAACGGGGCCGAGGATCAGCCGCAGGGAGATAAAGCTCAGATCCGCCGTAGCGAGGTCGATAGGCTCGGGGATCTGGTTTGCCGTCAGATACCGGACGTTGGTCCGCTCCATGCAAACCACTCGGGGATCGTTCCGCAGCGACCAGGCCAGCTGGCCGTAGCCCACGTCCACGGCATAAATCTTTCCCGCGCCGTTTTGCAGCAGAACGTCCGTAAAACCGCCTGTAGAGGCGCCGCAGTCCAGACATGTAAATCCCCGGGGCACTACGGAAAAGACCTTCAGAGCCTTCTCCAGCTTCAGCCCGCCACGGCTCACGTAGTGCAGGGCGTCGCCCCGCAGTTCCACCTCGGCGTCCTCTGCCACAAAGGTGCCGGGCTTGGTTTCCTTCTGCCCGTTCACGTACACCAGACCGGCCATTACGCTGGTTTTGGCCCGTTCCCGGCTTTCCGTCAGGCCCTTTTCAAAGATAAGCTGGTCAAGCCGGATCTTTTTCATGCACGAGCTCCTTTACGGAAGCGGCAACGCCCGAAGCGTCAAGCCCAAGCTGACTGCAAAGCTGCTCCACCGTTCCGTGATACACAACGCCGTCCCCAAGATCGAGCTGGCAAACGCCCTTGAGGACGATCCCCTGCCCGGCGCACAGCTCCAGCAGTCTGCTGCCGACGCTCATGGCGCGGCAGGCGTCCTCTACCGAGACAAGCCGGCCTGTCTCCCGCAGAGAGTCGAGGATCTCATCAGCGTCCAGCGGCAGGACCCGGTTGACCTTGATGACACGGGCGGAGATCCCCTCCGTTCCCAGACACTCCGCAGCTTCCAGCGCCTGATTGACGGTAATACCGTGACAGACGATGGTCACGTCTTTTCCGCTCCGAAGAGTAACGGTATTCTTATCGCTTGTATCGTCCTTGAATCCGCCCTCGCTGCCCCGGGGATAGCGCACGGCAACGGGACCCGAGAGCTGATAAACGGCCTTTTCCAGCATGGAACTCAGTTCCGCAAAACTGGAGGGAGCCAGTATGGTCATATGCGGCACGGCGCTCAGATAGGCGATATCGAATGACCCCTGGTGCGTCACACCGTCCCGGCCGACGAGACCAGCGCGGTCCACAGCCAGCACCACGTGCTCTTTCATGAGGCCCACGTCCTCCATCAGCATATCGAAGGAGCGCTGCAGGAAAGAGGAATACACGGCGAAAACAGGCGTGATCCCCTGCTTCGCCATGCCGGCGCACATGGCCACCGCATGGCCTTCCGCGATGCCGAGCTCAACAAACTGCTTCGGAAACCGACGGGCGAAGCAGTCCAGTCCGGTCCCCCGTTCCATGGCAGCCGTGACGGCGCAGAGCTTCGGATCACTCTTCGCAAGGCGGATCATGGTCTCGCCGAAGCAGGCGGAGAAATCCTCGCAGAAATCGTCCTGCAATCCGGTGTCAGGTTCGAATGCGTTGACGCCGTGATACTGCTCCGGATATTGTTCCGCGGGAAGATACCCTCTGCCCTTCTGCGTCACCACGTGGATCAGCGCCGGGACACGCAGAGCCTTTCCCCAGCGCAGGGCAGCTTCCACGGCGCTCTCGTCGTGGCCGTCGATGGGGCCGATGTATTCAAAGCCCATGTCGTCAAAAATTCCCTGGGGGATCAGGGTTTTTTTCAGGTTTTCCTTGACACGGTGCAGGAACAGATACAGCCAGGGCATATGCTTTAGAAACCGGCGATAGGCTTTTTTGAAGCGGAAATACCCGGGCCTGGTACGCGCCCGGCTCAGCATCTTGGCCACGCCGCCAACGTTTTCGTTGATGGACATGCCGTTATCGTTGAGAACCACCACCACGGGTTCCCGGCTGGCGCCGATGTCGCACAGCCCTTCGTAGCACAATCCGCCGGTCATGGCTCCGTCGCCAACCACAGCCACGACGTCATAGTCGCCCTTTAACAGCGTGCGTGCCCGGGCCATACCAGCGGCGACGGAAACAGCGTCGGAGGCGTGACCGGCCAGAAACGGGTCCGCTTCACTTTCTTCGGGCATGGGGAATCCGGAAATGCCGTTGAGCTGGCGCAGGGTGTCAAAGCGATCCCGCCGACCGGTGAGCAGCTTGTGTACGTACGACTGGTGCCCCACGTCGAAAAGGATCCGGTCCCGATAGGGATCGTAAACCCTGTGCAGCGCCACGGTAAGCTCCACCGCACCCAGATTGGAAGCCAGATGTCCTCCCGTCCGGGACACCTTTTCGATCAGAAAAGAACGGATCTCCCGGCAGAGCTGCGGGATCTCTTCGGGATCCACGGCGCGCAGATCTTCATTTGTTTCTATTCTCTGTAAAATATTCAACGCATATTACCTTCAATCGTAATTCAGCCCATATAATACCAAAGAAAAACGCCCAATACAAGAGTAAAGGGCGGTTTTCGGAAAATAATATTCAGATTTTATAGTATTTTATTCATTTGGTACGGTCGGCAAGGGAATCGGCAAGCCAAAGAAGGAAACCGGCGCCGCTAAATGCGGAGCGCAGGGCGTCCTTGGCTTTTTCCGTGTGCTCCCGTACCAGGGCGGCGCAGGACGAAATACCGAAGAGAGAGGCGAACGTTGTCTTTCCATCCCGCGCGTCGGACCCGACCGTCTTTCCCAGCTCATCAGCGGTGGAGATCTCGTCGAGCATATCGTCCCTGATCTGAAATGCCATGCCGAGATGCCACGCAAAATCCTCCGCGGCACGGACCTGTTCCCGGCTTCCCCCAGCGCACTGTACGCCCATGACGCACGCTGCGCGAAGCAGCGCCCCCGTTTTCATCGAATGGATAGAGCACAGCTCCTGCTCATCGACCTCGGAGTCTTCCTTGCAGGTGTCCAGATACTGCCCGCCGCACATCCCCCGCTCCCCGGCAGCTTCCGCCAGAGTTTTAGCCATTGCTGCCGTCCGGGACGGGTCTGCGGGAGAGCATAGGACGGAGTAAAACGCCGCCGCCTGCAAAGCGTCCCCTGCCAGAACGGCGTTGGTCTCACCGTAGACCTTGTGGCAGGTGGGACGGCCGCGGCGCAGATCGTCGTCGTCCATACAGGGAAGGTCGTCATGGATCAGAGAATAGGTATGCAGCATTTCGATGCCGCAGGCCGCGGGAAGCGCGTCCTCCTCCCTTCCGCCGCACAGATCGGCAAAAGCCAGCAGCAGCACGGGACGGATGCGCTTTCCTCCCGCCAGGAGAGAATAACGCATTGCCTCCAGCAGCTCTCCCTGTTCGCAGGACTGAATAAAGCAGCAGTCCAACGCTTCATTCACCATGGTGCGAAGACGCAGGTATTCCTGTTCGTAGTCCATCAATCGTTCTCCGGTGTGAAGGGCGTCTCCACGGGCTCACCCTGGGCGTCCTTCTGCAGCTTCGTCACGATCTGCTCGGCGCTGTTGAGTTTTTCTGTGCAGAGCCGAATAAGCTCCGCCCCCTCCGTATACAGCGAGAGAGAGCTTTCCAGTTCCGTGTCGCCCTTTTCCAGCGTGTTCACGATGGCGTCCAGCCGGGAGAGCATTTCCTCAAAGGATCTTTTATCGTTCTTTTCGCTCATGTCTGCCTCACGTTTTGTTGTCCTTGATGAACACGTAACAGCTTCCCTGATACTCGCCGCAGGTGACGACGAGCCGCGTATAATTCCGGTTGGCGGCAATGCCCCACGTGGTCTTCAATCCCACGATAACGCCGTTGGCGTCTACTGAGGCGAAGCCGTAATCCTCCACAGACCAGGTCACATTGGCGGCGGGGTCGATATTGTATAGAGTATATCCCATATCCACCGCCTGCCCGACGATGATGGTGATGTCGTTGTTGACGGGAACGCCGGCATAGGTGATAACGATCCGTGGCGTGGTATCCGCGGGATCGGCCTGGGCGGCCAGATAAGTGGGAGGATCGTCAATGATGCGGATGATGCAGTTGGCCTTGGCCGTGCCGCATTTGCAGCTGACGTTGGCTGTCCCTCTGCTCAAGCCGGTGACAAGACCGGTCTCGGAAACGCTCACAACGGAGGGGTTGTCCGACGACCAGGAGACCTCGCTGCCGGCGGGATTGACCTTCGCCTCCAGCTGGATGGTATAACCCCAAAGGCTGCTCAAGCTGATATCCGTCTTTTCCACGCCGCCGAAGCAGATCTGCACCGTGGGCTCTGTGATGTTCAGCGAGCAGGTGGCGGAAGCGTCGCCCAGAGAATAGGTGATCTTGGGCTGGCCCGCCTTCCAGCAGGTAACGACGCCGTTTTCGTCCACGCTGGCGGCGCTGGCGTCGCTGGAGGTCCAGATGCCTCCGGTGGAGCCATCGCTGGCAGTGCCGGTGAGCTGAAAGACAGTGGAGGTCTGGAAGCTGAGAGACGTCGCTTCCTCCCCCTCGTACAGGATCTCGGCCTTCACTGGCTCTTTTGTGGGCTCCGGCGTTGCGGGCACTTCCGTCACGACGGGCACGGCAGTCGCCACGGAAGCCTCAACGGTGGCTTCCGGCAGCGCCGTAGGCTCTTCGCTCTTTTCTTCGGCTTCCTTCCTGCAACCCGTCAAAAGCAGACAGAAGGCAAGCAGAAAAAGGAGTGCTTTTATCTTTTTCTTCATGTGTTCTCATCCTCCGTTTTCTTTTCTACACGGCAATAAAGAACGCCATGCTCCAATCGAACGTGTATGGGGTCTCCTGGTTCAGCATCAACGGAATCGTGAAGGATTTTTCCTTTCTCATCCGTCGTCACGGAAAATCCCCGGGACAGTACCCGCAGGGGGCTCATGGCCTCCAGCGAGGACGCGAGATGGATGTATCGCTGTTTTTTCCCGGCAAGGATGCGCTCTTCGGCGGAGACAAGCCGTCCGGCGTAATGGTCAAGATCCTGTCTGCGCTGCTGGATGAAACCGTACGGGCTTTCCATGACCGGACGGGAGGACAGCTCCTGCAGCCGGGAAGAACGATCCTGCAGCGTCTTGCGCATGACCTGTCCCAACCGGATCCGCGATGAAAGCAGCTTTTCCGAAACCGTATCCTGATCGGGGACGGCAAGCTCAGCGGCGTTGGACGGCGTGGAAGCACGCAGATCCGCTACGAAGTCGGATATGGTCACGTCCGGTTCGTGACCTACGGCGGAGATCACGGGGATAAGCGATCCATAGATCGCCCGGGCCACGATCTCCTCGTTGAAGGCCCACAGATCCTCCATGGAGCCTCCGCCCCGTCCGGTGATGATAAGGTCCGCTTCCTTCCAAGTATTCACGTCGCGGATGGCGGCGGCGATCTCCGCTGCGGCGCCTTCTCCCTGTACTCGAACGGGCAGGACAGTCACCTTGGCAAGCGGCCAGCGCTGACCGAGGATGCGGATGATATCCCGCACGGCGGCTCCGGCGCCGGAGGTGATCACGGCAATTCGCTCCGGCATGGCGGGAAGGAGTTTTTTGTGGGCGGGATCGAAGAGCCCTTCTTTCTGCAGACGTTCTTTCATCTGCTCGAAAGCCACGTATAGATCCCCCATGCCGTCGGGATGGATCTCGGAGACGTAGAGCTGATAAGCTCCGTCCCGGGGATAGACTGTCACCCGGCCCTGGCAGATCACGTTCATGCCGTTTTCCGGACGAAAGCGGAGCCGGGAGGCGTCGGAGCGGAACATGACGCAGCGAAGCGCTCCGCCGCTGTCCTTCAGCGTGAAGTAGTGATGCCCGGAAGGATAGATCTTATAGTTGGACAGTTCTCCCCGCACCAGCAGCTGGTTTAAAACCGGATCGCTGTCCAGGATCGCCTTGACGCGCTCGTTGAGCTGGGAGACACTGAGAATACTGTCCTGCATTATTCTTTTATAGCGTTCGCTTCGGCTTCCCGGTCCCGCATGAAGCTGCCGAGAATGCCGTTGATGAAGCTGACGGTCTCGGGCTCGTCGAAGCACTTGGAGAGCTCTACGGCCTCATTGATGGAGGCGGCGGCCGGGATGTCCGGCATATACAGGATCTCGTAGAGAGCGCAGCGCAGAACGTTCAGCGCCGTCTTGGAGATCCGGGTGAGCTTCCAGCGCTGGGAATACCGGGAGACGTACTCATCCAGCTCTTCCCGATGCTCGCGGATGCCGTTGACCAGCTCGCAGATATACTTTTTCTGCTTCTCGTCGGGCATTTCGGAGAAAACTGCGTCATCGGAGGGCAGAGCGTAGAAATACTCCTCCGTGAAAAACTCGTCCGGAGCGAGGTCGCTTCCGGCATTGGCGGCAAAGCTGAGCTGAAGCGCCAGCTGCCGCGCGGCAGTCCGTGTCATAGAGCGATTAACCTTTCATATCAGATCTGTCGAAGGAGATCCCGGAAACGTGGACGTTCACCCGGGTCTTCAAACCGGTGACGGATTCCAGATTGGCGGCGACCTGCTCCTGCAGCTTCTTGGCCACCACGGTCACGCCGTAGCCGTAACGGACAAGGATCACCAGATCGATGGTCATCTCGTTTCCGTCGGAGCTGACCTTGATGCCCTTGGCATTGTTTTTCAGGCCGAGAAAATCAGCGATCTCCGTGTTGGTGGGGTTGGTGAGGCCGGCAACGCCCTCTATCTCGGAAACGGTGGAAGTGACCATCACGTTGATCACGTCCTCCGAAATGCTGATATTCCCCTTTTCCGTCTGGTTTGTAACGTAATTTTCCGGCATGTTTGCATACCTCCCCATGATTTCTCATTATTTTATCACATGGGAATCAAAAAATAAAGGGGCACCCGAAAGAAAATCGGTATGCCCCTGTAATTTCCTTATGTTGGTCAGTTCATGACTTCGATCACGTTGATCTGGGCGGCGGTACAGGCCGTATTCGCCGTGACAGCGTCCGTGATGCGCGCTACCTCCACCTCCGTCAGTCCCTCCGACGAAGCCGGTACCGCCACGGTGCAGCCCGCTTCGGAGAGATAGACCACGCAATCCGCAAAGTTCTTTGCAAGCAGTTCGTTTTCGATCTTGCTTTCCAGAAGCGACCAGTTGGCCATCTGAGCAATGTCGTTCATGGCTGCGTCGATGGTCTCCTTGGATGCTGACTGAGAGGACGCCGCCGTTTCGAGCAGCGACAGCGCCTGATCCCTGGACTGCTGCCGGGTAAGTCTTGCCTGGGAGAAATACCCGGAGACAGAAGCGGTCATAGCCGTTTCTCCTTCGCTTTCCCGGCCCAGGATGGCGTTCACCGCCGTCGTCATCTCGTCCTCTTTCCTGGCCATGGCCGTGTCGGACGATCCCCAGCGCTGGTTGTACGACCAGTTGAGATAGGCCGCCGCTCCCACGAACAGGATCACCGCAGCTGCCAGCACGCTGCGTTTTACGTCCGGCTTGAGCTTCCATTCCTTCATTGTAAATTGACCTCCTATTGATCCATTTTTTCCACGATGATCTTATTGCTTCCCAACTGTGTAAAGGCGCTCACCGCCTCTACCACGCGCAGTCTGACGGACGCGTCGTCCGCTCCGGAACAGATCACCACCGCTCCCTCGTATCCAGCGTCCCTGCCCTCTTTCTCCGAGAGGAGCACCCAGACCATCCCCACTCCCTCCATCTGTTCCAGCCCGCGGCACAGTCTTTTCTCCGATTCCGTGCGGATGTCTTTTTCTGTCCCGTCTGTTTTCTTCTGTCCCGAGGGCAGCGTGAGCAGCACGACGCCGAGCACAAGAAGCATTAGTAGCGGAGCGTTCTTTTTCACAAAGCTCTTCCAGTCTGGCAGGATGATCACTCTCCTCTGTGCTGTCTTTCCGGCGGGATCCCCAGTTCGGATTCCAGATAGGCTCCAAGCCGCTTCCATTGCTCATCGGTCATTTCCGCCGCAACGGTCACTTCATAGGGTATCCAGCTCTCATCCCTCCATTTCAGACGGGTCGTTACCTGTGCGCCGCTGATATCCAGCAAACTCGTCTCCTGCAAAACATATGCGTTGATCTCCTGTTCTATGTATACGCGCAGCAATCGGTTTTCCTGCTCCTCCACAGATTCTGTCACTGACTCCAATGTGTCCCTGTAATCGGCCAGCCCCAGGGAAAAAGCGTCCCAGTCTGCCCTGACAACAGGCATGAGCATGACCCCCGTCAACATCACGCCGCAGAGAAATTCCGTTACGCGCTTCACGCCGCCGGGAGGCGTTATTTCCTTCGCCAGCGCCGCTATGACGGAGGCGATGATAAGCGAATAGATCCATTCACGCAGCCACGTCACGGTATCACCATCCTGATCATCGAAAAAACGGATACGAAAACCATCAGCGCGCCGGTCCCGATCGCGCCCAGCATCATGGCAAAGCAGGAGCCGACGTCCTCCACCAGAGCGGAGATCGCCGGATCGGAAACGCACTGGCAGACCACGGCGGCGAGCTTATATACGACGTAGCGCACGCCGAGTGAGATAAACGGCCCCGCGCAGATACAAAGCACGGCGGTCATGCCGAAAAAACCGATGCTGCTCCGGAGAACGCCCGCCGCAGACACCAGCGCTCCCGCAGCGTCGGAAAGGATCTTGCCAACCACGGGGAGCGCCGCCGTCAGCGCGGATCTTGTCATGCGGACAGTCACCGCGTCCGCGGATTCCGCCGTGACGCCGGAGAGCGAAACCCACGTGGTAAAGGCCAGAGAGATTCCCGCCAGCAGCATCGTGATGCCCCGAAAGATCAGCTTTTTGGCCGTACGAAGAACGTGATTCCCCACGGCCGCGTCCGCGGCCGCTGCGGCAGCATAAGCGCAAATGCCCGGAAAGATGACGGTTCTTGTCAGGGAGAGAAGAAAGTCCATAAAAACCGTTGCCGCTGCATAACGCGCCGCCGCACTTCCCGGCGCCCCTGCTGCGGCGGAAACGGTGGCAAGCATGGGCATGACGACTTTGGAATACTCCGACAGCTGGAACAGGGCCGTTTCGCCCCGCAGGAGAAAAGAATCAAAATCAGAAAAAGACGCCGACGCTGTGGCAGCCACGCCGCAAAGCAGGATATACCTGGGCGCCTTTCCGCCTGTATCCAGCGCGTCGGCCAGCGAAACGATCACGGATATGATCAGCAATATCCCGCCTGTCCTGACAACCGACGCCGTCTCTTCCGCCAGCTTATCCCGCGCGTTTTCCAGGATTTTCCCGAGAGCTTTTTCCATATCCCCCGATAAGGGAGAGATCTCCGGCATGTAGTCCCACGCCTCGTCTGGCAGTTCCTCCACCAGCGGGCTCGTGTCGATCACGTCTTCCGGCGCTACCGCGTACGCACTCACGGGGACGAGCCACAGCGTGAGCACGACTGCAGCCGCGCTCAAAGCAGCTTTTCCATGGTGGCGAGCAAAGAATTGATCAGCGGCATGGCGATATAGACGGCACAGAGCGTACCGCACAGCTCCACTGCCGAAGCGACGCTCCCCTGCTGGGAGTCCCGGCAGAGCTGGGAAGAAAGATGGGTGATCATGCCGATGCCGATGCACTTCATCACCGGGGAAAGATACACGGCGCCGATCCCGCCGTTTTCCGCCAGACGACGGAGCGTGTCGGTCACTTCGGAGGCGACCCTTGCGGAGATCCAGATGATAAATCCTCCGGTGATCAGCGACAGCATAACGGAGAGCTCCGGCGTATACTTTTTCAGCAGCAGCGCCAGTATACTCCCCACCACGGCGGCTCCGGCGGCACGGATGACGATCTCCACGCCTCAAAACCCGAAGAGATCCCGGATGAGATCGAACAGGGCGCTGATCTGCTGCACGACGATGACCAGCACCACCACCAGCCCGGTTATGCTCGTCATCAGCGCCTGATCCTCCCGGCCTGACCGCGTCAGAAGAATATTCAGCACGGCGACAAGGATCCCCACCGCTGCGATCTTGAAGATCAGATCTACGTCCATTCCATTCTCCCCGGAGCATTTGCTCTGCAATACAGCTTATCCACGCACGACAGCGCCCCGGACTGTAGCTCGTCACAGCAGCAGGATCGCTGTCACAGCGCCAAGACTGAATCCCAGTCCGGCGCAAAGCCTTCCGTTTTTCTTTTCCACTTCCCTTTTTTCCGCCAACAGAGCTTCCATCTTTTTTGTACAGCGATCAAAAGCCCCATCCGGCTCGTCCCCCCGGCTGAGCTCTGTTCCGAGCTCAGCGAGAGCCATCGCGGCTTCGCGGGGAAACGGCCGGCAATCCAGATAGTCTTTCCATACCGCGTGAAACGGACCTTCTGTCATCTTCTTTTGCAGATCGCTCGCCCCGGGGAAAAGGGCCGGAAATTCCCGTTCCAGCTCCTCCGTCAGCGCATATAAAGAGATCTTCCTGATACATATCTGCGTCCGCATATACCGGACCGCCCTGATAAGCCCTTCCAGTGTCTCTGCACTGCGCCGCAGACTTATCCAGACGGCTATCCCGCTCCCGAGCCCGGAGGTGAGGACCAGCATGACACCGATGATCTTTCTTACAGCCATTGTTCTGCGTACTCCCTTTTATCCTTGTTCCGTCGGATGCGTATGAGCCTTGTAAAGATCCGCTCCGCCAGAAGAGGCGTCACCGTAGCCGGCAGAACGCTGCCTGCCGTATCCGCGTGGGCGGTGGCAAGGAGCTTTACGCCGCAGCCCGCTGCCATGCGGCACGCATCCGCGTCGCAAGCCGCCGTGATCTCATCCATGGCAAGGACCTGCGGCGACATGGTGCGAAGAAGCTGTACAGCGGCTTCCCTTCGGGGCGCGTCAGATAGAACGTCCGTGCGTTTTCCCACGTCGAAGCCAAAACCGCCCTCCCATCCGGCGGCGATCTCGCCACGCTCGTCACAGAGGGAGATGTGAAGCCCTTTATCGGAGAGAAGTCTGACCATATCCCGCAGCAGCGTGGTTTTTCCGCCGCCAGGCGGAGAGAGGATCAGCGTTGAGGGAAAAGGCATCGACGCGAACGGCCCCGCGCAGCCACGGACCTCCCGGGGAATACGGATACATACAGACGTGAGCGAGCCCATGGCCCAGCCGGAGCCGGGCTTTTTTCGCCCGCAGAGACCGAGTCTTACCCCGCCCCGGGCAGTCACAAAGCCCTTTTCCATGCTTTCCGCGGCGGCGTAGGGCGACGCTCTCGTAGCGAGCTCCAGCACCCTGTCCAGATCTGCTCTGACCACAGGAGGAAGATCGTACAACGGCCGCTCCCCATCCGACGTCGTCACCGACGGACGTCGGCCGAGCCGCAGCCGGAATTCCTCGCATACCGCCCTGACGCCCTCCGGCATGGCAAACGCTGCCGTTTTGATGCCGCCCGGCAGCAGCTCCGCCGCCGCGTCAAATCCGGACATGCTCTCACCTCAGTGAGAATGTATGTCCTCTCGCCGCCGCCTATGCAAAAACCGGAGAACGCCGCAAAAGCGTTCTCCGGTTTTCTGTGTTTGTACAGGGCTTATTTCTTCGGTTTCAGGATCAGGTTCAGCAGCTTGTTGGGCACCAGTATGGTTTTCACGATGTCCATGCCCTCGGCGTAGCCCGCGATCTTTTTATCGGCCAGCGCGGCGGCCAGGACGGTCTTCTCGTCGCTGTCGGCGGGGACCACCACAGTGCTGCGCAGCTTGCCGTTGACCTGAACGGCGATGGTCTTCTCGCTGTCCACGGTCTTGGATTCGTCGAACTCCGGCCAGGCGGAAAGGCTGGCCAGTCCCTCGAAGCCCTGAAGCTGCCAGAGTTCCTCGGCCATATGCGGCGCAAAGGGAGAGAGAAGCTGCAGCAGGATCCGGATATCGCCCCGGCTGGGCTCGCCGCCGTACATCTGGTTTACCAGACTCATCATCTGGGCGATGGCCGTGTTGAACTTCATCTGGTCAATGTCCTGGGTCACTTTCTGGATGGTCCGGTGGATCTCCTTCTCGTTGGCTTTGGAGAGCTCGTCCCCGGTACGTACCACGCTGCAGAGGTTCCAGACCCGGTCCAGGAAGCGGCGGCAGCCGGCCACGGCCTTGGCGGACCACTCCGCTGCCTTGGTGAAGTCGCCGATGAACATGATGTACACCCGGAGGGTGTCGGCGCCGTACTGGGCCACGATGTCGTTGGGGTTGACAACGTTGCCCCGGGACTTGGACATCTTTTCGCCGCCCTCGCCCAGGATCATGCCGTGGCTTGTCCGCTTTGCGTAAGGCTCTTTGGTGGGGACCAGTCCCTCGTCATAGAGGAACTTATGCCAGAAACGGGAGTAGAGCAGGTGGAGCGTGGTGTGCTCCATGCCGCCGTTGTACCAGTCCACCGGGGACCAGTATTGAAGCGCATCTTTCCCGGCAAAGGCCTCATCGTTGTGGGGGTCCATATAGCGCAGGAAGTACCAGGAGGAACCTGCCCACTGGGGCATGGTGTCCGTCTCGCGTTGGGCGGGACCGCCGCATTTGGGGCAGGTGGTGTTGACCCAGTCGGTCATTTTGGACAGCGGCGATTCCCCGGTGTCGGTTACCTCGTAGCTGTCCACCTCAGGCAGCAGCAGCGGAAGCTGATCCTCAGGCAGAGGCACCCAGCCGCAGCAGGGGCAGTTCACCAGAGGAATGGGCTCGCCCCAGTACCGCTGACGGCTGAACACCCAGTCACGGAGCTTGTAGTTGGTCTTGGGATGGCCGATGCCCTGGGCCGTTACCCAGTCCCGCATGGCGGGGATGGCCTCTTTGACGGTCATGCCGTTCAGGAAGCCGGAGTTGACCATGACGCCGGTATCGTCCTTGAGAGTAAAGGCTTCCTTCGTGATATCGCCGCCCCGGACCACTTCAATGATGGGCAGACCGAACTTGGTGGCGAATTCCCAGTCGCGCTGGTCGTGGCCGGGCACGCCCATGACCGCGCCGGTACCGTAGCTCATGAGCACGTAATCGGACACGAAGATGGGGATCTCCTCTTTCGTAGCGGGGTTGACGGCCCGTACGCCCTGCAGCATCACGCCGGTCTTGTCCTTGTTGAGCTCGCTGCGCTCAAAGTCGGACTTATGGGCGGCCTCGTCCCGGTAGGCTGCCACGTCGTCCCAGTTGGCGATCCTGGCCTTCCACTGTTCCAGCACGGGATGCTCCGGAGAGAGGACCATGTAGGTGACGCCGAAAAGGGTGTCACAGCGTGTGGTGTACACCGTAAGGGAATCCCCCGCCGTGGTGCCGAATACCAGTTCAGTGCCCTCGGAACGGCCGATCCAGTTGCGTTGCTGGAGCTTGACGCGGTTGATGAAATCCACGTCGTCCAGATCGTCAATGAGCCGGTCGGCGTACTTGGTGATGGCCAGCATCCACTGGCTTTTCTCCCGCCGGATGACCTCTCCGCCGCAGCGTTCGCACACGCCGTCCACCACTTCCTCGTTGGCCAGCACGATCTTGCAGCTTGTGCACCAGTTCACGGGCATGGACGCCTTGTAGGCAAGCCCCTTCTTGAAAAGGCGCAGAAAGATCCACTGGGTCCACTTGTAGTAGGACGGATCGGTAGTGTTCACTTCACGGTCCCAGTCGAAGGAATAGCCCAGCATCTGAAGCTGGCGGCGGAAGTTGGACACATTCGTTTCCGTGACGATGGCCGGATGGATGTGATTCTTGATGGCGTAGTTTTCCGTGGGCAGGCCGAACGCGTCGTAGCCGATGGGGAAAAGAACGTTATAGCCTTCCATCCGCTTTTTCCGGCTGATGACGTCCATGGCGGTATAGGGCCGGGCGTGGCCCACGTGGAGACCCTGTCCGGAGGGGTACGGAAACTCCACCAGGCCGAAGAACTTGGGCTTTTCCGAGCCGTTCTCGGCGGCGTAGGTCCGGTTCTCCAGCCAGTACTTCTGCCACTTCTGTTCGATTTGGTAATAGTTGTAGTCCATTTCCTATGTTTCTCCCTTTCAGGCGATTGATTACAGAAGCTCTTTATAGTCCAGCTTTTCCGCATCGGACCACAGCCGGTCCAGCGCATAGAATTCCCGCATATCCTCCGAGAAGATATGGACGATCACGCAGCCGAAATCCAGCAGCGTCCAGCCGCCGGAGCGGTAGCCCTCCCGGCGCAGCACAGGCTCTCCCGCCAGAGACAGGACCTTGTCCGTCTCGTCCGCAAGGGTTTTACTGTGGGTGTCGCTGGTGGCGGTGCAGAGGATGAAATAGTCCGCCAGCACGGTGACTTTGTCGGTTTTCAGGATCTGGATATCCCGGGCTTTCTTGTCGTCCAGAGCCTTGACAGCCAGCGAAGCGATCTCTTTTGATGTCAGCATGATGATTCCAACCTTTCTGTATTTGAGGGTTCAGCCGTAGTAATCGTAAAAGGAATAAAAATCCTGACCGGCGCCGGTGGTGGAGTACAGTCCGTCGGCGCTGTACGTCAGCACGTCCAGATTGGCCTCCGTCACGTCCTGGGTGAAGGGATTGAGACAGGCGTTGATCATATCCAGCCATGGCCGGAGCTGGATGCTCACGTAGGACCCGCCCCGGATGTTGACCGTATCGTTGGGCATGGTGTAGAAGGCGATACTGTCCTCATCCAGCTTCAGGAATTCCTCGGCGAAGAAAGCAATATTCCCGCTTGTGAGATCCGTGTCCGTATACTCGGTGATGATGCTGATGATCTGCGGCAGATTGGCAATATTGCCCAGGGTCAGCATCTGTCTGGCCATGGCTTTCATGAACGCCTGCTGGGTATTGATCCGTCCAAGATCCCCGTTTCCGTAGCCGGAGCCGTCGTTGTTCTGACGGAAACGGACAAGCTGTTCGGCCTGATAGCCGTTTAGAAGCTGATAGCCTGGGCTCAGACGGATCTCCAGCCACTGATCCGGGTCGTCGTAGTACATATACATCGGCACGTCAAAGTAAACGCCCCCGATGCAGTCAACAAGCTGCTGGAAAATGTACGTGTTGATGATGACGTAGTTGTCGATGTGGAAGCCCACCAGGTCTTCCACCGCGTCCACCAGCCCCTCGGCCCCCAGCGTGCCGTACACGGAATTGATCTTCTTTACGGCCCAGGGGACGTTCACAAGCGTGTCTCTCGGGATATTCACCACGTTCAGCGTCCCGGCGTCACAGTCCAGGCATCCCACCATGATGGTGTCCGTATTCATGCCAACTCTGTCCCGCCCCACCACCAGCACGGTGTACACGTTCTCACGGCGCATGTTGGGTTCCGGCGTAGGAACGGGCGTGTTTGTCGGGACTGCCGTTGCCTGTTCCTTCAGTTCCTCCGCGCCCTGTTCGGCGGTCGCCTCCGGAGAAGCTGACGCTTCCATGGAAGCTGCGGGCTGCTCCTTCAGTCCAGCGCTGCTGACCTGAGGTGCTCTGGACCATAGCGCGTATGCCGCCAATCCAAGACAGCACAGGACGCCTACGGTCAGTAAAACGATCACAACGGCGCGCCATGCGCTGCGTTTCGACCGTTTTTTCCGCCGATGCCGGGGCGGCTCTGTATGGTGGTTTCCTCTTGTTGATCTCATTTTTTAAGATTCCTTTGTCCGAAGCCATTTCAGCGTCTCCGCGCCGCGGGGATGGGGCGATGTGCCACGGGAGAGGATCTCTTTTTCGCTCAATTGAAGCGCCTCGATCATGGCAAGATCCAGGTCCTCCGTGCACAGCTCTCTCACCCGTTCCAGACCGGGAAAGCTGCGGTTGGGTTCGGTATAGTCGGCAAGGTAAATGATCTTGTCCAGCGTGGTCATGCCCGGTTTTCCCGTGGTGTGGCAATCGATGGCACTGAAAACTGCGTCGCTCACGCCGAACAGATCCCGGGCGAAACAGGCGCCGGTACGGGCGTGGAGAAGCTTTTCGTCCGCTCTTTCCGCCTCGTCCAACTCAATGGAGTATTTCCCGCACAGTTGAAGCTGCTCCGCATAGGAGAGTTTTTTCGTGATATCGTGGAGGATCGCCGCCTCGGCGGCTTCCCCCTCGTCCTCTCCCCATCGGCGGGCAAGAGCCACAGCAGTCTCTTCGCAGCCTTTGACGTGAGGGATGCGCCGGGGCTTCAAATAAGCGTAAGCCTTCTCCCGGAGCCAGGCAAGATCGGGTTTTGCAAAATAATACCGTCTGCGGATGATCTCTTCATATACGCCCTCGGAAAGACGGTCCCGCCCCCCGCGCAGAGGCAGATCGGAACGCAGCGAAGTTGAATTCATTGGCAACGGAGCTTTTTCGATCAGGCTGATCTTCTCGCCGTACGTATCCAGCAGATGCTTCTCCACCTGCCGCATAGCGGGCAGATCGCCCTCGTTCCGGGGGAGCGCAGCCAGGTCGCAGAGGGAAAAGATCTCCCGAAACTCATACCATTTCTCCAGGGAAAGAAGCATATCCGTTCCCACGAGAAAGATGAAGTCCGCCTCCGGGTATTCTTTTTGCAATGCGCGCAGCGTTTCCACCGTATAGCTTTTCCCGTCTCGGCGCAGCTCCAGATCGGAGACCTCCGCGCCCTCCACGGCGGAAAACGCCAGTCTGCACAGCGTCAGGCGATCTGCGGGACCGGGGCTCCCCTGGGCCAGTTCTTTGTGGGGAGGCATACCCGCGGGGATCACAAGAGCGCGATCCGGCCGCAGAGCATCCACGGCGCAGCGCAGCGCGTCAACGTGTCCTAAATGAGGGGGATTGAAGCTCCCCCCGTAGATCAGCATACGCATCCTTACTATTTCTTCTTCTGTTCTTTTACAAGAACGATCTTCGGATCTTTTTTATTCTGTTTATACAGCACGAATTTGCTGCCGATGACCTGCACGGTCTCGGCGCCGCAGCACTCCGCCAGGGCGTCACATGCCTCCCGGGCGGTGAGCAGGGAGTTATCCAGGACCCTGCCCTTGATCAGTTCCCGGGCCGCCAGCGCTTCGCTGGTCTGGCGGATCACGTTGTCGGTGATGCCGCCCTTCCCGATCTGGAGAACGGTGTCAGCCGCTGCCGCGAGAGAGCGGAGCTGGGCACGCTGCTTACTTGTCAGCATAGTATTGTTCCCACACTTTCCTGAATTCTTTCAGCGCCCTTCCCCGGTGGGAAATGGCGTTCTTCTCCTCCATGGTCAGCTCGGCCATGGAGCAGTCCTTTCCGACGGGGGAAAACACCGGGTCATAACCGAAGCCGTGTTCTCCCCGGGGTGCGAAGAGGATGGAGCCCTCGCATACGCCCTCGGCCCGGAGCACGTCTTCATTGGGAAATACGCAGCATAGAGAGCACACGAACCGGGCGCTGCGGTCAGTACGATCACCCAGCTTTTTCAGCACCAGCTCATAGCGGTCCCGGTCGGAAGCGTCGTGGCTGCCCGTATAGCGGGCGGAATAGACGCCGGGCTCTCCGCCCAGCGCGTCCACGCACAGTCCGGAATCGTCGGCCACAGCGGGCAGGCCGGTTGCCCGCATGACGGCCTCGGCCTTGATAAAGGCATTCTCGGCGAAGGTCGAACCGTTTTCCTCCACCTCGTCGGTGAAACCGGCTTCCGCCTTGGAGATCAGCTCCACGTCCAGAGAGGTAAAGAGCACGCGGAACTCCTCCAGCTTATGACGGTTATCGGAGGCAAGCACGAGCTTCATGACAGCAGCGCCTCCGAAAACGCCCGGGGGTCAAAGGGCATGAGATCGTCGATCCCCTCCCCTACGCCGACGAACTTCACGGGCAGCTTCAGCTGGTCCGTGATGGCAAAGACGATGCCTCCCTTGGCGGTCCCGTCCAGCTTGGTGAGGACGATGCCGGTGAGATTGGCGCTCTCCATAAACTGCTTTGCCTGGATGAGCCCGTTCTGTCCAGTGGTGGCGTCCAAAACCATCAGGCACTCCACGCAGCTCTCCGGCAGCTCTCTGTCGATGACCCGGCGGATCTTGGAGAGCTCGTTCATCAGATTCTGTTTGTTATGCAGCCGGCCGGCGGTGTCAACGATAATCACGTCGGTGCTTCTTGCCCTGGCTGCTGCGATGCTGTCAAAAACCACAGCGGCGGGGTCGCTGCCTTCCTCATGGCGGACGATATCGCAGCCGGCTCTCTCCGCCCACACGGTCAACTGCTCGGCGGCGGCGGCGCGGAAGGTATCCCCCGCGCAGAGCAGCACCTTTTTCCCCTCGGCGGTGAGGCGGGCGGCCAGCTTGCCGATGGTGGTGGTCTTGCCCACGCCGTTGACACCCACGACAAGGATCACAGCAGGTTTCGAATCCAGCTGAAGCTCGGCGTCGCCCACGGTGACGGCTTCGGTAAGTACGTCGGTCAGGGTGCTGCGAAGCTGCTCTTCGCCCCGGCAGCCCTTTTCCCGAACGTCCCAGCGAAACCGGTAGATGATGCGCTCCGTGGTTTCGATCCCCGCGTCGGACAGGATCAGCATCTCCTCCAGCTCGTCGAAGACTTCCTCGTTCTCCTCGGTAAGATCGGCGATCATGGTGTTGATGGACGCAGTCATCTGTTTCCGGGTCTTGGCAAGGCCCGACTTCATTTTTTCCAGTAAGCCCATAAGGGACCTCCGTATCAGCGAATGGTTTTCAGAGCCTCTTCCATATCCATGGAGAGGATGGTGCTCACGCCCTTTTCCTGCATGGTCACGCCGAAGAGCTGGTCTGCTTCTTCCATAGTGCCGCGCCGGTGCGTGATGGCGATAAACTGGGTCCTGCCGCACATACGCCGCAGATAGGCGGCATAGCGGGCCACGTTTTCCTCGTCCAGAGCGGACTCGATCTCATCCATCACGCAGAACGGCGTCGGCCGCACGCGGATGATGGCAAAGTACAGCGCGATGGCCACGAAGGCCTTTTCACCGCCGGACAGCAGACTGATATTCGAAACGGCCTTTCCGGGGGGCTGGATGCGGATGTCGATGCCGCAGTTGAGCACGTCCGACTCGTCCTCCAGGGAAACGGAGGCCTTGCCGCCGCCGAAAAGCTCCACAAAGATCCTCTGGAAGGCTTCGTTGATCTCCTGGATCTCCCGGCGGAAGATCTCCTCCATCTGCACGGTGATCTCGTCGATGATCTTGAGGATCTCGGCTCGGGATCTCTCCACGTCGCCGCGCTGTTCGGAGAGGAATTCGTAGCGCTCGCTGACCCGCTTGTATTCTTCGATGGCTCCGATATTTGGATTTCCCAGTGCAGAGATGGTCCGGCGCAGCTCGGCCACCTGCCGGGCCGCCCTGGGGAGATTCTCGATCTCCTGCCGGACGGTCTGGGCCTCTGTGCGGCTGAGCTCGTAACTGTCCCACAGCTTGTCAACGATCTGTTTTTCTTCCAGATCTGCGGCCATCTTCTTCTGCTCCAGCATGGCGCTGTTTCGCTCCAGATCCAGCAGCTCCCGGTTTTTCTCCTGCGCAGCCTTGTCCGCCGTGCCCCGGCGTCCTTCCAGTTCCATTCTGCTGCGGGTCAGTACGGCGATCTGCTCTCTCTGTGTATCCGCCAGCGTTTTCAGATTGTCAAGCCGCTGGAGAATGACCTTCCGTCGCTCTTCCAGCGCGGCGCTGTTCTCTCTGACGGTCTCCATGGCGCTCACGCGCTTGCCGGAGTCGTCCAGCAGCTGCTTCTGCAGCTCTTCCAGCTGACGGATGGCAAGATATACCGTATTCTTTTCCGCATCCAGAGAAGCCTGCCGGGAGTGGATGGCGCCAAAAGCCGCTTCCAGTTCCCGACGGCGGTTCTCCAGAAATTCAGCGTCGGCGTTTTTGCTCTCCATCTCCGTGCGGAGAGCGGCAAGCTCGTCTTCTTCCTCGTTCAGCGCCTTTTTCAAGGCGTCCATGCGCTCCGCGATCTCTTTTTTCCGGGTGGAAGCAGTGCGCTGCTCTTCGTCCAGCGCGTCAAGAGCGCTCTCCGAGGTATCAAACAGCAGCTGCGCCTGGGCCACGATGCCCTCCAGCCGGGCGCTTTCCCGGGAGGCGTCGGTCTGCTCTTCCCTGGCGGCATCCAGCTGATAACGGGCAGATTCCAGTTCCCTATCCGCCTCGCTGCGGAGGGAAACAGTTTCTTTCAGGTCCTTATCCAGCTTGTCCCGCGTGCCGTGAAGCCGACGAAGTTCATTGGCACGGCTGAGGATCCCGGCGTTTTTCGCCGCGCTGCCGCCGGTCATGGAGCCATCGGCATTGACAAGCTGTCCGTCCAGCGTGACGATCCGCAGCGAATTCCTGTGCCGCCGGGAGATCCCGATGGCATCGGAGAGCGTTTCGGCCACAACGGTCCGTCCCAGCAAGTTTTTGACTACGTCCGCATAACGCAGATCCGTTTCCACCAGATCGGAGCAAATACCGACGAAGCCGTCCTCCCCGTCGGGGACTTCCTTCAAATATCCGGGACGTATGGTATCCAGCGGCAGGAACGTGGCTCGCCCGCCGTCTCTCTTTTTCAGCAGTTCAATGGCGGCCTTGCCGTCGTCCTGGGAGTCCACGAGAATGTGGTTCACCGCCGCGCCCAGCGCGGTCTCCACGGCCAGAGCGTACTTATCCTTCGTATGGATCAGCTGACCCACAGGTCCGTGGATTCCCTGCAGCACGCCGTGGGCCGCTTCCTGCATCACGAATCGGGAGGCTTTGGCGAAGCCCTCCATGTTTTTTTCCAGCTCGGTGAGCAGGTTGATGCGGGATTCGCAGGAACGCAGCTCTACGGTAAGCTTCGTCTGCCGTTCGGCCAGCTCCGCCGTCTGTTTTTCCCGGGCCTCCATGAGCATGGCGTGTCCGGCGATCACGTTGGAAAGGGCCTGTTCCTTCTCCTTTTCCTCGTTCAGCTGCTTCTTGACCCGGGCAAGACCGGCAGCGGCCTCGACGTTTTTCTCTTCGGCCAGACGCTGCTCCTCCGCCGCGTGGGAAAGCCGTTCTTCAAGAGAGGCTCTGTTTTCCTCCAGCATGGACCGGGTGGCGCGGTTCTCCGACAGAGAAGCCACCAGCTCGCTCTCCCGGCGGAGCAGCTCGGCCATCAGCTTGTTCTGCTCTACCAGCCCGGATGCGTTCTCATCTTCCCTTACGCGGAGCTCGGATGCCTGTTTTTCCAGCTCCAGTCGCTCGGCGTTGATCGTCTCAACGCGGGTTTGATGCTCTTCCACCTGCTTGCGAAGCGCCTCGGTACGGTCGGACTGTTCGCCCAGCTCCTGCTGCAGACGGATCAGCGTCTCTTCGTTATTGGCAAGATTCGTATTCACGACGGCGCATTCGCTGTCCGCTTCGGCGGCCGCGGCTTCGGTCTCCCGCAGTTTCTGCCGCTGTTCCTCGGCCTCCAGGTCGATCTGGCGCATACGCTCGGCCAGACGCTCGCTCTCGGCATACAGCCGGTCCTGCTCGGACCGTGCGGCCGTGCAGTCCGTGCGCGCACGGTCGCAGTCGTTCCGCAAAGTCTCCGACTGCTCGTGGAGCCGGTCCAGATTGGCCATCCACAGGGAGACCTCCTGCACGCGGAGCTCGTCCCGAAGAAGGAGATATTTTTTTGCCACTTCTGATTGCTGGCGCAGCGGCTCTACCTGCAGCTCCAGCTCGGAGATCTTGTCGCCGATGCGCAGCAGGTTTTCCTCGGTGCGGGCAAGCTTCCGCTCGGATTCGTCCTTGCGGTGGCGGAAACGGGAAATGCCCGCAGCCTCTTCAAAGATCTCCCGGCGGTCGGTGGATTTGGCGGAAACGATCTCGCTGATACGGCCCTGTCCGATGATGGAATATCCGTCGCAGCCGAGGCCCGTGTCCATCAGCAGTTCCGTCACGTCCCGCAGCCGTACCTGCTCTTTATTGATGTAATACTCGCTGTCCCCGCTGCGGTAATACCGGCGGGAAATGCTCACTTCGTCGTTGTCCAGAGGCAGCACACGGGTGGAATTGTCCAATACCAGCGTCACCTGGGCGAAGCCCATGGCGCCCCGCTTCTCCGTGCCGCCGAAAATAACGTCCTCCATCTTTCCGCCGCGAAGCATACGGGTCTTCTGCTCGCCCATGACCCACAGCAGGGCGTCGGAAATGTTGCTTTTTCCGCTGCCGTTTGGCCCGACGATCACCGTGATATCTTTTTCAAAGCTCAGCCGCGTCTTTTCGGGAAACGACTTGAACCCCTGGATCTCCAGCGCTTTCAGATACATTAAAGGATCTTTTCCTCTCAAGTTGATGATGTCGCGGACTTGTTCGATAAGCGTCCACGGGATCTGCATTCAAACTGTCGAAAAATTTTACCACAAACGTTTTATGTTTTCAAGGTTTATTCCGCTCTCTGCACAGTTTCCTGTTCTGCAGCAAAAATAAAGACACGGCCCTGCGGGAAGGATCCCCGCTGAGCCGTGTTCTTTTTCCTGTGAGGTTATCTTCTGACTGACTTGAACTGATGGATCGTGTCGCGGATCGCAATTTCAACGGGGATCCTCTCCATGCTGGAGGCGCCCACAAAGCCAACGGCCACGGTCTCGCGAAACACCCGTTCAAAATCTGCGGCATTTTCGATGGAGCCGCCGTGACAAAGAGCGATGATATCGGGGTTCTCCTCCAGGCCGGCGGAAAGGATGGCCTGCGTGGACAGAATGGATTCATCCAGAGAGGACGCGCATTTCGCCCCCACGTCTCCGCCGGAGGTCAGTCCCGCGTGGGCCGCAAGAATGTCCACGCCGCTCTTTACCATGATCCTCGCTTCTTCCGGCGTGTACACGTATCCGATCGTCAGAAAACCCAGGTCGTGGGCCAGCTTCATCATATCCGCTTCCCGCTGATAGCCCAGTCCAACGCTCTCGATCTCCCGGCGAAATTTTCCTTCAAACTTGCCCACGGTAGGATAATTGATGATGCCGGAATAACCGATATCCGCCAGACTTCGGAGAAACGCTTCCATATCCCGGCAGGGGTCGCAGCCGAAAACGCCTGCCGCTACGGGCATATCGTGTGTCACCGGCAGGATCAATTCTTTTCCAAGACGGTATACGATCCCGTTGGCATCTCCCACCGGCAGATTTCCAAGAATCGAACTGTGTCCGTTCATGCGAAAATACCCGGAATTATATACTACCGCCATATCGGCGCCTGAACTCTCCAGGATACGCCCCACGATGCCGACGCCTGCGCCGCTGACGATTACGGGGATCCCCCGGGCGATCTCATCACGCATCTTCTGCAGCGTGACTTCCCGCGGGACCCTGCAACTGACTCTATTCATTCCCTTTCCTCCCTGCCGACCCCGGCGGTCACTTCCTGCCACTTCATCATTTTCACCAGATTCTTCACAAGAAGCTCGGCAAACTCGGGGTCGTTGATGTGATGATCGTCGGTGATGACCGGAACGTTTTCCGGCATGCTTCTCTGCAGCTCCCTGAGAAACAGGGAGTCGGTCTGGGGATTCCAGAATACGTTCCCCTCTTTATCCACCTCGGAAAACCCCCGTGTGGGTACGATGACCTTGACCATTCCGCGGCTCTCGGAAAGCCTGTCCGCAAACACGTGGGCAAGCTCCAGAACTTCCTTCTCGTTGGATCTCAGCTTCAGCAGAGACGTATTGTTGTGATAATACATCACGTGGTCTCTCTGCTCGGGCTTGAGCATTTCCGCCGGTCCTATGTTGATCATATCCGTCGCTCCAGGCACGACGATATACGGAATGTTTTTCTTCACCGCCGCACGGAGCCTGTCCGGTCCGACGACGTAAGCGCCTCCGGCGACTTCGTCGATCAGTTCCGTGGTCGTCACGTCAAGCACGCCGCAGAAATAGTTCTCTCGGATCATCTTTTCCATGATCTTCCCGCCGGATACTCCTCTGGCATGAAAGATCAGGATCTCATAACCGTATTCTTCCAGAAGCTCACGACAGCGCTGTACGCAGGGCGTCGTGACGCCGAAACAAGTGATCGCGATGCTTTTTCTTCTGTTTTTTGCGATTTTCGGCAGTCTGGCCATGGCGTCAATGATATGGGCGGCTTCGGTCAGGATATACATGCTCATGAAATTCAGGCTCTGGATATCCACGACAGAATTGATCAGCAGGATGTCCTGCCCCTGCACGTAGGGGAGGGTGTTCCCGCTTGCCATAGTACCGACCACAACCTTGGGGATCCCCATGGGAAGCTGCTGCATGGCTCCGGTGGCGATAGTCGTACCGCCGCTTCCTCCCAGGGAGATCACGCCGTCGATTTTGTTTTCCTTCAAAAGCCGCTGGAGAATAACATTGAGTCCGGCCACCATGTAGCGCGATGCTTCAGAGCGAAGATTGGTCCCCAATACCGTGGCGAGCGGGATCATGGCAGCCTGGGCGACCTGTTCCTGCGTATAGTCGATGGGATACTCCTTATCGCACTTACGCAGAGAAACGTCGATTATGATCCCGTTGTTGCCGCACGCCTCGATCTGCTCTTTCAGAAAAACCGCTTCTTCTCCCTTGGTGTCCATGGTAGCGCAGATATATATGTTCTTTTTTTCCATAGTTGCACCTTCTCAAGCGGCTGCCGTATGCGGAGTATTTTTTCTGTGTCTTGTAAGATGCAGTACCAGCAGCAGGAGCGTAAGGGCGATGCCTGCCAGATCCAGGGCAAAATACGGCATTATGCTGCAGGCGGCGGCAACGATGGCTATGATCCTCTCCTTGATATCCAGCTTTTCCAGGAAGAAGTTTTCACAGCTCAGGATAAATGCAAAGAGGAATACTACGATCATCAAAACCGCCCATGCCCATTGACCTACCGTACCAAGGCCGAAGAGGATCGCCGGTCTGTACAGGAACATAAAGGGCAGCACGAACCCCGCGATAGCCAGCCGCAGCGCCGTAACGCAGGTCTTCATGAAATCCGCTTTGGCCATACCGGACGCTACCAGACAGCCGATGGCTACGGGAGGCGTGAGTGCGCTCATCTCACCGAAATAAAAAACGAAGAAATGTGCCGCCAGGAGCGGTACGCCATAGGAGGTCAGAGCAGGTGCGCCAAGCAGCGCACAAAGCACGTACGCGGGAGCTGCCGGCATACCCATGCCGAATACCACGCAGCTGATGGCCACCATGACGCCCAGCAGGAACATGGAGCTTCCGGCGGAGGTGACGACGAACTGGGAGATCTTGGAGGGCAGTCCTGTCGCCGTCAGGATCTGTACCACAACACCGGTGATGCCCAGCACAATGGAGATGGCGGCGCAGGCCTTTGCTCCGCCGGCAAAGCCGTTCATCAGCTTGACGATGAACAGTCTGCAGGATTCCAGGATCGGACGCCCCTTTTTCAGCTGCTTGTAGAAGCCGACGACCATCATGGTTATGATGGAGAAGAACAGAGACATCTGGGAGGAGAGATTTCGCGCCATCAATATCACAAGAACGATAATCGGAATGAAAAACACGCCGAAATCCAGCGCCGCGTCTCTGAACTTGGGCAGATTCTCGTCAATCACCCGTTCATCGCCCAGCTTGATGGCCTTGATATAGATCGAAAGCGCAATGCCGAAATAATAGAGAAGTGCGGGCGTAACGCCCAGCATAATGATGCGGAAATACGGTGTGTTGGTCCAGCTTGCAATAATGAATGCCGCAGCGTTCATCACGGGCGGAAGGATGGCTCCCCCGGTGGATGCGGTCGCTTCACAGGCTGCGGCAAATTCCGGCGGATAACCCCGTTTCTTCATCAGCGGGATGGACACCGTGCCGGTCATGGAAATATTGGCGGCGACCTGACCGGTCACGGAACCGATCAGACCGGAGGAAATGACCGCCACCTGAGCTCCGCCGGAACGTATCTTTCCGGAAACGGACATGGCCACGTTCATGATGCATTCCAGCGCTCCGAAGGAATCCAGCATGCCGCCGAAAATAGAAAACAGGATAATGGTATTGGCTGTGATCTGCCCCATCATTCCGAAAACGCCGGTGAAGTTGGTGGTGGAATAAGTAATAAGCCGTTTGACCGACAGTCCGCCGTGATACAGGAACCCCGGCAGTTTCGGGCCGAAATAACCATACAGGAGAAAGATCGCCACGATGATGGGGATCACCTTGCCCCAGGCAAGATAGGTCCCGATCAGGAACACCAGCAGATAGATCGCCCCGGAGATGATCTGACCCGTGGTGTAATTCCCCATGGCCTGCAGGTACTGGTCATGGTGTGCGTAAATAAATGCCGTGTCCAGTATAATGGCCGCAATACAGATCACGGAAAGAATACTGACAGCTTTCTCCTTTTTGCTCTCGGTGTGAAAGTTGATCTTCGTCAGAAACAGAATAACAAAACAGCACGCGTAATGGATCATTATATGCCGATAAGCGCTGGTGAGCATAAATCTCGCGCTTAAAAAATGATAAACGCCCATCAGGACACCTATCATCTTCAACATATTTTCGATCCTTTTTTGGGGATCAGTAATTCCCCGGTTAAGAGCAGGCATAGTAAAATCCTTTCAAAAAAGCCGTCTCTCCTTTTATCGGAGAGACGGCTTCAGACTGCAGATTATTCTCCGTAAACTATGAAGGAGTCATCCCACAATCCGGCTTCCTTCAGCGCTCTCGCGGCGCCGGGATGGAACGGGATCGACGGTACGCACACGCTCAGGGCATAATCCTTGAATACCGCCAGGTCCTTGGATATATTGCCCAGCGCATCCACATTCTCCAGGCAGGTCTTCACGAACTGGTAGACCGCTTCCTCATCGGCGCTGGCCGCAAACACGCACACGCCGGAGTTTCTGGCAGCGTACCTGACCTCGCCCTCGGGAATCGAGGCGTCGTTCTCGTGGGTCATGCCCTGGAACGCGATGCCGTTGTTGATCCCGTTGAGCTTCTGGCCGATCTCCTCGGACATGGGCAGGATCACGATGTCCCGGGTGGTGCACAGTTCGACCACGCCCGCAGCAGGCAGACCGTTGGCCCAGGAGCCGCAGGCAGCGTCCACACGGCCGTCCTTCAGCGCTTCCCAGGCGTCGCTCCAGCCGAAGTACTCGATCTTCACCTTGTCGGTCAGATCATAGCAGTCGAACAGGATCTTCATGACCTCCGCGGAAGCGGAGCCCTGCTGGGGAAAGGCAACAGTCTTGCCTGCCAGTTCCTCGTAGGTGGTGATGCCCTTGTCCTTGGTGGTGATGATGGGGAGCATCCAGGAGACGAAGCCGAAGCCCTGGGTCATGGCCTCCATGGGGATGGGGCCGCTGAAGGGAGCCTCGCCGTTCAGCGCCTGGATCAGGTTGATCGTTCCGGCGTAACCGCCTTCCAGCTCGCCGGAATTGATCAGGTTGATGATCTCCACGGCGCCGGTGGTGACAACGGTGGAGGTCTTGAGCTTGGTGTTTTGGTTCACCACAGCAGACATGGCCTCCAGCGCGGTGTTGGCAGTACCGCCAACGGCGTCAGTCCCCAACCGCATGACATAGCCGTCTACATTTGATGTGCTCTGCTGCGGCGCGGCGGTGTTCTGAGGGGCTGCCGGAGCAGAAGTTTTACCGGAGCATCCTGCCAGAGAAAGTACCATCAAGATGCTCAGTGCCAAACATAGTATTTTTTTCATTTGACATTTCCTCCTGTTCGATTATCAGTGGTTATTTCTGTTGAGCCGCTGCTCTTTTACATAAAAATCATATGCTAAAACGCTGTTCTTTTCAAGAATTTTGTTGATGTTGCATAAATATTCTCTCTTTTGTTTATATTTTTTACCGAAAACATAACGGATTGACGGTCTTTATTTCAAAGAATCCGTCATTTTCAATAATTCACTCAACGTTGATTTGTTGATGTTTTTACAGTTCCTCAGCCAACTGCCGATGACGAAAAAAGGACATGACTGCCGGCGAAAACAGCCGGACAAGTCATGTCCCTTTATTCTGCGCCGGAAGGCGCAGATGCATGTATCGCAAGAACGAGTGTTCCCGCATGATCCTGTTTTTTGCCGGTTTTTTCTCCCTCGCTTACGACCCGGAGACTTCCGAGAGAAAACCTTTCCTGCAGATAGCGGACATTCTCCCGATGCTGGCCGATCATGGCGGAGAGTTCGCCGGGAGTGACAGACAGTGACACATTGCTTCCCGGAGGGACCCGTGAAAGAAGTTCTTCCGCCTCCCTTCGCAGGATACGGGAGCGCACCAGCTCCCCCAGAGCCGGATGATAGGCCCCGCCCACGGCTCCGCCTTCCGAAAGCTCGTCGGATGGGTTCAGTCCCAGCCGGATCACCGGAATGCCGGCCGACGAAAAAAGCGGCAGTAGCTCGGCACAGAGCTCCACGGCGTCCTCCACAGTGTGCTCGACGTATGCTCCGCTGCGCCACATGGATTCCAGCGCCGTATCCCGCACAACGACAGTCGGATAGATGCGTACCCCGTCCGGACGCAGGGCGATGATCCGTTCAGCCGTTTCCGTATCCAGCTTGGGACTGCTTCCCGGAAGGCCTGTCATCATCTGCAAAATCAGTTGAAATCCGAAGGCCTTCACAAGCCCGGCTGCTTTCACGGTGTCCTCCGAAGTGTGTCCCCGGGCGGAGGCCAGCAGCACCGAGTCGATCATGCTCTGCGCGCCCAGCTCAACCGTCCCAACGCCGTATTTTTTCAGCCGTACCAGCGCATTTTCGTCTATGGCGTCGGGTCGTGTTGACACCCGGATGGCGGCGACGGCGCCTCTTTCCCGGGCTGGCTGAGCAGCGGCGAGCAGCGATTCCTGCTCTGAAGCCGGGATCGCTGTAAAGCTTCCGCCGTAAAAAGCCAGTTCATATCCCGCGCCGTCCGGCAGGGCCGAAAGCTCCTTGCCCACCGACTCCGCCGAAACGGGAAAAAGGCTGCCGGAAATGCGTTTCTGATTACAGAATACGCAGTTGTTCGGGCAGCCTGCATGGGGCACGAAAACGGGATAGATTCGACGTCGCGGCGTCACTTTTTCAGGGTCTCCAGGGCGTTCCGGGCGGCGGCCTGCTCGGCCTCCTTTTTGGTGTGCCCCGTACCCTCTCCCAGCGGTTCGCCGTTGAGCAGCACTCGCACGGAGAAGGTCTTGTCATGATCCGGCCCGGATTCACCGGTCAACTCATAAATCAGCACCTGGCCGCTCTGCCGCTGGACGAATTCCTGCAGCGCGGTCTTGAAATCGTTATAGCAATCCGGCTCCATGGGACCCAGTTCGTCCAGCAGACAGCGATGGATCAGCGCCGAGGCCGGGGCGATCCCGCCGTCGAGATAAATGGCGGCTATGACCGCCTCCACCGCGTCGGAAAGGATGGAGGGGCGCTCCCGGCCGCCGTTATGCTCCTCCCCTTTTCCCAGGCGGAGAGAACGGCCCAGATCCAGCTTCTGCGCCACGTGATAGAGCGACTGTTCACAGACCAGCTCAGCGCGGAGCCGGGTCATCCGGCCCTCCGGCATCTGGGGATAGTGCCGGTAAAGGTATTCCGCAACCGTGGCGCTCAGGACCGAATCCCCGAGAAATTCCAGCCGCTCGTTGCAGACCGGGCCCCGGGAACGGTTTTCATTGGCGTAGGAACTGTGGGTCAGCGCTGTTTCCAGCAGAGAGGGGTCCCGAAAGACGTAGCCGAGCTTGTTCTCCAGTGCGGTCACGGGATCATTCCTGGGTCACGCGGGAAACGTAGTCGGCCAGGTCGCCCACGGTGTGGATGTTCATCAGTTCCTCTTCCGGCGTATCGGACAGGGAGAACTCCTCCTCCAGCGCCATGGTAAGCTCCACCACGTCCAGGGAATCGGCGCCAAGGTCCTCAATAAAGGACGTTTCCGCGGTGACGGTATCCTCGTCCACCATAAACTGCTCGGCAACCATGCTGATCACTTTTTCCAGTACCATAATCTTTATTCTCCTTCGTTAGAATTCAACCGCATATACGCGATGTTTTTCTCAATGCTTTCAATTACGCCGGCGTCGATATACCCGATGGTCTGCTTCACCGCGCTTCGTATGGCACGGGCGTCGGAAGAGCCGTGGGCCTTGATCACCGGCTTGGAGATGCCCAGCAGCGCCGTACCGCCAACTTCACTGGGGTCCAGCATGGCTTTCAGGCCGTAAACGTCCTTTTTGAGCATCAGCGCGGCAAGCTTGTTTTTAGTGTTCTTGTAGAAGATATCCTTCAGATAGTGCATCAGCACGCTGGCGGTGCCCTCGATGCTCTTGAGCAGGATGTTGCCGGAAAAACCGTCCGTGACGATCACGTCCACGCCGCCACGCATGGCGTCCCGGGCCTCCACGTTGCCGATAAAGTTGAGGCGGCCGGCCTCTTTGGCTTTGGAGAGCAGCTCGTAGGTCTCTTTCTGCAGAGGCGTGCCCTTGGTCTCTTCCGCGCCGATATTCAGCAGACCGATCCGGGGCTCCTCGCAGCCCATGATCTCCTTGGCGTAGAAATTGCCCATATAGGCAAACTGAAGAAGATATTCCGCCGTGCATTCCACGTTGGCGCCGCAGTCGATGAGCAGCACGCCCTTCTGGCCGTTGGGCAGTACGGGCCCGAAGCAGGCCCGGCGGATGCCCCGGATGCGGCGGACGATCAGCGTGGCGCCGCTGAGGAGCGCGCCGGTGCTGCCCGCAGAGATCACCGCGTCCCCCTTGCCCTCATGGAGCATGCGCAGCGCCACAGACATGGAGGAATCGGGCTTCTTTCTGGTGGCGGTGCTGGGGTCGTCCTCCATGGAGATCACGTCCGGCGCCTCCACCACGGTCAGATGCTCCGTGCTCTCCCAGACGCCAAACTCCCGGAGACAGGCAAGGATCTCCTCGCTCCGTCCCACCAGGGAAATATCCGCGTCGAATTCCCGGGACGCTTCCAGCGCGCCCTTGACGATCTCACCGGGGGCGTTGTCGCCGCCCATGGCGTCGATCAATATACGCATTGCCACAGCTCACCCTCTCTGATCGCGTCGATCAGCCCCAGAGAACGGGCAGAGATCTCCGCGTTTTTATTTCTTTTGCCTTTGACTCTGTAACCAAGCGGCTCAATGATGCCGAAATTCACGTTCATGGGCTGAAAATCCCCCACGCTGCCGTGGGAAACATACAGGCTCAATGCGCCGATAGCCGTCTCCCGGGAGAAATCCACGGCGGGAAGGCCCAGCAGCCTAGCCGCAAGCTCCAGAGCGGCCAGCATACCGGACGCGCAGGATTCCACGTATCCCTCCACGCCGGTGATCTGTCCGGCAAAGGTGATCCTCGGTTCCACGATCAGCCGGTAATACCTGTCCAGCAGACCCGGAGACTGTAAATAGGTGTTCCGGTGCATGACGCCGTAACGGACGAATTCCGCGTTTTTCAGCGCCGGGATCATGGAAAATACCCGCTTCTGCTCGCCGAAGGTCAGATGCGTCTGGAATCCGACCATATTATAAAGCGTCCCTTCGGCGTTGTCCTGCCGCAGCTGCACAACGGCGTAAGGCTCCGCGCCGGTGTGCGGGTCCCGCAGCCCCACGGGCTTCAAGGGACCGTAGCGCATGGTGTCCTCACCCCGGCGGGCCATGACCTCCACAGGCATACAGCCCTCGAAAACGCCGCCGTCGTCAAAGCCGTGGACTTCCGCCTGCCGGGCGGAGCGAAGCTCCTGCCAAAAGGCCAGGTATTCCTCCTGCGTCATAGGGCAGTTGACGTAGTCCGCCGTGCCCTTGTCGTAGCGGGAAGCGCGGAAGGCACTGTCCATGTCTACGCTTTCGATGGACACGATCGGCGCCACGGCGTCATAGAAATGCAGTCCCTCGCTGCCGGTGCGGCGCAGAATGGTATCGGCAAAGGCGTCGGAGGTCAAAGGGCCTGTAGCGATGACGACCTGGCCGTCCGGGATCTCCGTGATCTCCCGCTCTTCAACTTCAATGAGCGGATGAGAGCGGATGCTCTCCGTAACGGCTTTCGCAAAGCCTTCCCGGTCCACTGCCAGCGCGCCGCCGGCGGCCACCCGGTGCTGATCGGCGCAGCGCATGACAAGACTGCCCAGACGGCGCAGTTCCTCTTTCAGCAGGCCCACGGCGTTGGAGAGCTCGTCGCTCCGCAGGGAGTTGGAGCAGACCAGCTCGGCAAACCAGGGAGAAACGTGCGCGGGAGTGCTTTTGCCGGGCCGCATTTCGATCAGACGTACCGGGATCCCCCGGATCGCCAGCTGCCAGGCGGCTTCCGAGCCGGCAAGGCCGGCGCCCACAACGGTGACAGATTCCATTATTTCTTCTCTTTCGGCTTTTCCACGGTTTTGCCGGACGCGCCCTTGCGACGGTAGCCCCGCTTATCCTCGGGAACGAAGGCCTCGCACTCGGGGTTGACGCAGAACGGTTTTCTGGCGCCCTTGCCGGAGAGCTTGAACATGCTCTTGCCGCAGGAAGGACATTTATCCTTTACGGGCACGTCCCAAGTCATGAAGCCACACTCCGCGCCGCGCTCGCAGGCGTAGTAAGCAAAGCCTTTTTTGGAGGTGCGTTTCAGAATGCGGCCGCCGCACTTGGGGCAGCTGCCGGGCATTTCCACCACGATGGGCTTGGTAAAGCTGCATTCCGGGAAGCCCGGGCAGGCCAGGAAACGGCCGAACCGTCCGCTCTTGACCACCAGATGACGGCCGCAGACGTCGCAGATCTCGTCGGTCACCTCGTCGGGGACCTTCAGATGAACGCCCTCCAGATCGGATTCAGCCTTGGTGAGCTCCCGGTCAAAATCGCCGTAGAAATCCTTCAGAACGTTCTGCCAGGGGATCTTTCCCTGTTCGATCTGATCCAGTCGGCTCTCCATGTTGGCGGTGAATTTCATATCCACGATATCCGGGAAGCGCTCCTCCATAAGCTCGTTGATGACCTCGCCCAGGGAGGTGGGTTTGAGATACTTTCCCTCCTTGGCGACGTATTCACGGCCTGTGATGGTGCTGATGGTGGGTGCGTAGGTGGAGGGACGGCCGATGCCGTTCTCCTCCATGGCGCGGATCAGCGTGGCTTCCGTATACCGGGCGGGCGGCTCGGTGAACTTCTGTTCCTTGTCCAGCTTTTTCAGCTTGACGCTCTCCCCTTCCCGAAGGTCGGGAAGAGGCTTCTTCACGCCCTCTTCCTCGTCGTCGCCGTGGTCCTCGTAGACCGCGGTATAGCCCGGGAAACGGAGCGATGAATGATTTGCCTTGAAGCAGTGTCCGGCGCTGACAGCGTCGATCACCACGTTGTCGTACACGGCGTTGGACATCTGACTGGCGGTAAAACGCCCCCAGATCAGACGGTAGAGCCGGTACTGCTCGTTGGTCAGATCTTTTTTTACCCGCTCTGGCGTCAGATTCACGTCGCTGGGACGAATGGCCTCATGGGCGTCCTGCGCGCCGGCCTTGGTCTTGAAGCGGCGGGGCTTTCCGGGATAGTACTCCTCGCCGTAATGGCCGCGAATGAAGTTTCCTGCGGCATAAAGCGCTTCCTCGGAGAGACGAAGCGAGTCCGTTCTCATATAGGTGATCAGACCGATGGTACCCTCGCCGGTGATATCCACGCCCTCATAGAGCTGCTGCGCGATGCTCATGGTGCGCCGGGGCGTCAGTCCCAGACGGCGACTGGCCTCCTGCTGCAGCGTGGAGGTGATGAACGGAGGCGCGGGGCTCCGCTGACGCTCGCCGCGCTTGACGGAGGCGATCTCCCAGGGTGCCTTTTCCACGTCCACCACGACGGCGTTGACCTCATCCTCCGTGTGGAGCTCCCGTTTCTTTTCCCCCTCGCCGAAATACCGGGCCACAAAAGTACCGGTCTTTTCCGTCCGGTTCAGGTGCGCGTCCAGATGCCAGTATTCCTCCGGCTTGAAGTCACGGATCTCCCGCTCCCTGTCCACCACCATGCGGATGGCGGCGGACTGCACTCTTCCCGCAGAGAGACCGCGCCGGACCTTGCGCCAGAGCAGCGGGCTCAGCTTGTAGCCCACGATACGGTCCAGCACCCGCCGGGCCTGCTGGGCGTTCACCAGATCCATGTCGATGTCCCGGGGATGGGCGATGCTGTCCTGCACCACTTTTTTGGTGATCTCGTTAAAGGTCACCCGCCGGGCTTTTTCGTCCGGGATGTTCAAAAGCTCCTTGAGATGCCAGCTGATGGCCTCGCCTTCCCGGTCCGGGTCGGTGGCCAGATAGACGGTGGGAGCGGATCGGGAGCTCTTCTTCAGGTCCTCGATAACGTCCTTTCTTGCATCCACGGGGATATACTCCGGCGTAAAGCCATGATCGATATCCACGCCCAGCTTGTTCTTGGGCAGGTCGCGCAGATGGCCCATGGAGGCGATCACCTTATAGCTTCCGCCCAGATATTTTTCAATGGTACGCGCCTTTGCCGGCGACTCAACGATCACAAGATCCTTTTTTGCCTGTGCCATAGAAACAAAAAACTTCCTTTAAGATAGAATGCTTTTTCAAAGCGTCAACTGAAACCGCTTTCCCGGCAGCGCCTTGACGGCGCCCCGGATGGAGAGCATGGTCAAGCCCGCCAGCACCTTGGCCGGGGTAAAACCCGTGGCTGCGATGATATCGTCCACGTGGGCGTCTCCCTTGACAAGACAGCGAAGCAGGGCCTTCTGGTCCTCCGAAAAGGGTTCAAGACGGCTTTCTAAGTCAATATAAGATATCGTTTCGGGCTTGTCAATCTTTGTTTTCCCTTCTTCCGTCCGTGTCTCCGGCGCCGGTACGGGTGTAAATACCACCGCGTCCGCGTGGATACGGCCGGAATAAAGCCCGATATACTCCTCCAGGATATCCATGCCGCAGGTCACGGCCTTGGCGCAGTCCCGGATCAGAGCGTTGGGGCCCGCGCTGTTGGGACTGTCGGCGTTCCCGGGCACGGCGAAGAGGTCTCTCCCCTGCTCCAGCGCCAGATTGGCAGTGATCAGCGCGCCGGAACGGACCGGTGCTTCCACCACGCAGGTCCCGCAGCTCAGGCCGCTGATGATCCTGTTCCTTTGGGGAAAGTTCTCCGGCTTGGTGGGATATCCCGGCGGGAACTCGCTGACGACTGCGCCGACACTTGCCGCGTCCGCGATCAGCGGCGCGTTCTGGGGCGGATAATCCACGTCGATGGCCGTTCCGAGAACGCCCACTACGGGGCCATCGGCAAGGAGAGCGCCCCTGGCTGCCGCCGCGTCCACGCCCAGCGCCAGTCCCGTGACAACGCATCCGCCGCAGGCAGTGATCTCCTGTCCCAGCTTCGTGGCCATTTTGATGCCATAGGGGCTGGCTTTTCGCGTGCCCACTACCGCGACGGCCGGAAGCTCATCCATATAGGGAAGCTCGCCTCGAACGTACAGCACCGGCGGCGGATCGGGGATCTGCCGCAGACGATCCGGATAAGAAGCGTCCTGCATGGTGAGGATACGGATGTTCTTCCTGCGGCATGCCTCCAGAATGAATTCTACCCGATCCAGGTCCTTGTTCTTCAAAAGGACCTTCTCTTTGGCGGTGAGCCCGGGTACGTCCTCATAGGCGCCCTCGGCGGCGTAGTACGCTTCCATAGGCCCGCCGAAATGATCGAAAAGATAACGAACGGCAATAGGCCGCAGCCCTTCCAGCGCCGTCAGCCATATCCAATAGCGAATCTGCGCCATAGGCACAGCTACCTCCCGTTTATGATTCGTTCACAGAGCTTCGCGGCACATCTCCCACATCAGGATGGAAGCGGCAACGCCCGCGTTCAGCGATTCGCTGCCCGCCGTCATGGGGATGATGATCTTTTTTTCGCAAAGGGAGAGCATCTCACCGCTGAGTCCTTTTCCCTCGTTGCCCACAGCCACGGCGGCACGGGCAAGAAAGACAGTTCGGAGATCCTCCGCGTCGTCCGTCAGGGCCGCGCCGTAAAGCGTCAGTCTCCATTCCTGCAGACGTTCCCGGAGCTCCGGAAGCGTCAGCGAAACGACTTTTTGCCGAAATACCGCGCCCATGGTGGCCCGCACCGTTTTGGGGTGATAAGGATCGGCACAGTTTCCGCACAGGATCACCAGTTCCGTACCCAGCGCCGCAGCCGTGCGAAGCACCGTTCCCACGTTTCCGGGGTCCTGGACGTTTTCCAGTACAACGACGCGGTCCGGCATCCCGCTTTCCTCCGGAGAGGGGATCTTTACGGCGAAGAGCGGTCCGGGGCTGTTTTCCAGGGGCGAGGCGTAATCGAACACTTCCTCCGCGGCCGTATAGACGGCAGCGTCCGTAGCGGACACGGCTGTTCCGTTCTCCCGACAGAGGATCGCGGTGATCTCCGCCTCGTTCTGCTGCGCTTCCCGAAAGAGCTTTTCTCCGTCACAGAGAAACTCCCCCTGCTCCCGCCGAAAGGCGGCGTCCCGCCCCAGCAGGCGGAACCGACGGATCACGCTGTTTTTTCTTGATGTGATGACTTCTTCCTTCATATCCCGTGCATTTCCTTTGAAAGGATCCGGCTTAGTTCCATAATTATCATGTTTTCATCTTATTATTCCGTCCTCGAAAAATCAACAGGAAGTTTTCGCGCGTGCGGGAGCGCCGAAAGCAGGTAAACGTGATAAAAGAATAACTGTTTCGTTTCCTATATTTTGTAGGACAATTTGTCATTATGTAGTTGTTTTTTTGCAAAGAATCATTTATACTGTGTCTATCCAGGCCGCGGGAAGTGATAATATTGAAACTCAGCGCCGCTCTTTTGGCATATTACCTCAAGAAAAAATACAACGTCGAGTGTTCCGATAATTTGTCTGCCGAGCCGCTGCTCCGCTATCCCGTGATCAGCCATCAGCCCGGTCCGGACAGAACGGGGATCGTCTACATCGTCGACTCCGGCGACTATCAGCTGCCCAATCATCTTATCCGGCACGCCATGATCATCTTTACGAACGTCTGCGAGCAGGATCAGACCGCAGGCCACCCCAACGTCTGCATGCTCAAAAACGACGTTCCTGCCGACGACGTGTTTTTATACGTACAGGAGATTTTTGATCTCTATTCCGCCTGGGAGGACGAGCTGACTCAGTCCCGTCTTTCCGGACGTCCCATTCAGGATCTGATCGATATCACTGCCCGGAGGATCATCAGCAATCCCATTCTCCTTATCGGCATGGACTTTACGGTGATCGCCACGCGCGGAACCTCCTATGGCGAGCTGCGCAACTCGGTCCTGGGCACCAATGAGGTCACGTACGATCTTGTCACGGCGCTGAAAAGCGACCCGAATTACGCCGATACCTTCTCCCGGGACGGGTGCTTCGTCTACCCCGGGAACCGCATCGCCTCTCCCATGCTCTGCGTCAATATCAAGCGGTTCCAGAACACGGTGTTCCGCCTGCTGGTTTCACGGGGCGAGATCCCCATCGACCTCACCTTCGGTTTTGTTCTGGAAGCACTGTCCAACTATATCTCTCACGCCTTTTCCACCAACACGGTGGTGAACCGGGACACCTCCAGCTCCCTGCACCAGATCTTCCGGGCCATCCTCACCGATCCTGCGGCGGACTACATTGAGGTGAGCCAGCAGCTTTCCAACCTCGGCTGGTACGCGTCGCACAGCTATCAGTGCATTCTCATCGAGCCGGGTGCCCTGGACGGTCGGAATCTGTCCCTGCGCTCCATTTGCAGTTATATTGAGAGTACCATTCCCGGTTCCTGCTCCATCGAATATCGGGGCAATGCAATCGTCTACGTGAATATCGATCTGTGTCCCCTGTCTGACAGCGAGATCGCACAGCGATTGGCGGGCTTCATCCGGGACAGCATGCTCAACGCCGGATACAGCCGGAAAATGACCGGACACTTCAATCTGCAGAGGCAGTACGTGCAGGCCTCCCTGGCACTGACCGTGGGCCGTAGAAAGAGCCCCTCCCAGTGGATCCATCACTTCAACGAGATCACACTGGTCTACATGCTGGATCAGACCACGAGAAAGCTTCCGCCCTATATGCTGGCCCACGAAAAGCTGCTGCAGCTGAAAAACATGGCGGATAACAACGATTCTCCTCTGTATCAGACTCTCCGCGTCTATCTGGAAAACCACCAGAATCTGACCAAGACCTCCGAGGACCTGTTTATCCATCGGAGCACCCTTCTCTACCGGCTGGAAAAGATCCAGAATCTGATGCACTGCAATTTTGACAATCCGGAGGAAGTGCTGTATCTGCTGCTCTCTTTCCGTATTCTTGATCAGGAAAAGGACGCACGGCAGGGGTCCTCCGCCGGCGTCCAGTCATAAAAATCTTGTCAGATAAACATGCCCCTCTGTCAAACGGCAGAGGGGCATGTTTTTAACGAAACAGACTGCTGATATAGTTTGAAACGGGGACGTAGACCGTTGGAAGGAAGATCGCAGGGAGCATATTGGCCACCCGGATCCGTTCTTTCCCCAGGCCGATCATGTTGACTGCCAGTCCGATCAGGATCGTACCGCCCACGGCGGTCATCTCCGTCACCACCGCTTCGCTCAGAACAGGGCCCGCAAGAGAAGCGAGCAGCGTCAGTCCCCCCTGAAAAATGAGCACGAACAACGCCGAGGCCATCACACCGAAGCCCATGGCCGAGGCCAGCGCCATTGAGGATATGAGATCCAGCGTGCTCTTGGCGTAAATGATACTGTAATCGTGATGGAGCCCGGCTTCCAAAGAGCCAACGATGGTCATGGAGCCGATGCAGAAAAGGATGCTGGCGGTGACAAAGCCCTCGGTGAAGCGGCTGTTGTTCCCCCCCGCGAAAAACCGCTTTTTCAGCGCGTCGCCTGATTTTTCGATCCCGGCTTCGATATGGAGCGCCTCACCAACGGCGGTGCCCACCGCCATACAGATGATGATACAAAGAATGTCCCCGGTCTTGAGAGCGTTCATCATTGCGATCACAGCCGTACAGAGCCCCAGTGCGGTGATCAGAGCGTTCTGCAGGTTTTGTTTCATCCTGCTTCGAAACAGCAGCCCGATAAGGCTTCCGATCAGGACGGTAAGAGTATTCACGACAACAGCGATCATAGCGTATCACTCCCGAAAAACTGGCTATAAAAATACCACAGCCCAGACGGGAATGTCAAGGCGAAGCGAGCCGTACTCCCGTGCAAAGAAGAGCACGCCGGAGATCGGCGTGCTCTTCTATAACATATTTCTTCTGAGTGATCAGGCGTTTTTGGCCTTGATATACTCGTCGATGGCGGCAGCGGCGGTCTTGCCGGCGCCCATGGCCAGGATGACGGTAGCAGCGCCCGTGACAGCGTCACCGCCGGCGAACACGCCCTCGCGGGAGGTCTGCCCCTTTTCATCGGCGATGAGGCAGCCGTGCTTGTCGGCTTCCAGGCCCTCGGTGGTCATGCGGAGCAGCGGGTTGGGGCTGGTGCCCAGCGCGTCGATCATGGCGTCGACCTCAAGCACGAAGTTGGAGCCCTCTACGGGGATAGGACGGCGGCGGCCTTTTTCGTCTGGCTCGCCCAGCTCCATGGAAATGCACTCAATGCCGGTGACGTAGCCGTTCTCGTCGCCGATGACCTTCACCGGGTTTGTGAGCAGCTTGAACTCCACTTCCTCCTCCATGGCGTGGTGGACCTCTTCCTTACGAGCGGGGACTTCTTCCATGCCACGGCGGTAGACGATATAGACCTTCTCGGCGCCCATGCGTTTTGCGCAGCGTGCGGCGTCCATGGCCACGTTGCCGGCGCCAACGACGGCCACCTTCTTGTGGTGCTTGATAGGCGTGTCGTAATCCTCCCGGTAGGCCTTCATCAGATTGATGCGGGTCAGATACTCGTTGGCGGAGTAGACGCCCAGCAGGCTCTCCCCGGGGATGACCAGGAACCGGGGCAGACCGGCGCCGGAGCCCAGGAACACGGCCTCGTAGCCCTCTTCGGTCAGCAGCTCGTCCACGGAGATAGCGCGGCCCACGACGGCGTTGGTGACGACCTTGACGCCCAGTTCCTCCAGACCGGCAACCTCTCTTGCCACGATGGCCTTGGGCAGACGGAACTCGGGGATGCCGTATACCAGCACGCCGCCGGCCTTGTGAAAGAGCTCATAGACCGTTACGTCATAACCCATCCGGGCCAGGTCCCCCGCACAAGTCAGTCCGGCGGGGCCGGAGCCCACCACCGCTACGCGGTGACCGTTGCCGGCGGGCTTTTCGGGCTTGGGGAACTCGTCCGCGTGGGCGGCGTGCCAGTCGGCCACAAAGCGCTCCATGCGTCCGATACCCACGCTCTCACCCTTGACGCCGCGGACGCACTGACCTTCGCACTGGTTTTCCTGGGGGCAGACGCGGCCGCAGACGGCGGGAAGCGCGTTGGTGGAGGTGATGATCTTGTATGCTTCCTCAAACTCGCCAGCGGCGACCTTGGCGACGAACTCGGGAATGCGCACGTTCACAGGGCAGCCGCTCATGCAGCGGGGCTTTCTGCACTGCAGGCAGCGGGCTGCTTCGTTCATGGCCATTTCGGCGGTATAGCCCTTCGCCACTTCCTCAAAGTTATGGTTTCGGACCAGGGGATCCTGCTCCGGCATGGGGTTTTTGGTCATGCTCATATTACGCTCAGCCATGTCTCACACCTCCCGTGATCTTGCAGATATGCTCTTTGGCGTGCTCCTCTTCCCCGGCGTAGAAGGAATTGCGGGCGATCAGCTCGTCCCAGTCCACCTGATGTCCGTCGAAATCGGGGCCGTCTACGCAGGCGAATTTGGTCTCGCCGCCTACGGTGACGCGGCAGCCGCCGCACATGCCGGAGGCGTCGATCATGATCGGGCAGAGAGAGCAGATGGTCTTGATGCCGTAAGGCTTGGTGGTCAGCGCGGTGAACTTCATCATCTTCAGCGGGCCGACGATAAACACCTCGTCATACTCCCGGCCGTACTTGATGAGCTGTTCCAGCTTGGCGTTGCCGAAGCACTTTTCGCCATAGGATCCGTCGTCCGTGCAGATATACAGGTTGGTGGTGTGCTCGCGCATTTCCTTTTCCAGGATCACGATGTCCTTGCTCCGGAATCCGGCGACCATATCTACCTCGATGCCGGCTTCCCACATACCCTTGGCCACGGGATAGCTGATGGCGCAGCCCACGCCGCCTCCGACCACGCAGACGCGCTTCTGATGACCGATCTCGGTGGGCTTGCCCATGGGGCCGACAAAGTCCGCCAGCTCATCGCCGGGCTCCATGAGCTCCAGCATTTTCGTGGTCTGACCCACAGGCTGGACCATGATGGTAACAGTACCGGCTTCGCGGTCATAGTCTGCAATGGTGAGGGGCACACGCTCGCCGTACTCGTCCAAACGCAGGACGATAAACTGGCCGGGAAGGCACTTTCTGGCAACCAGCGGGGCCTTGATGACGTATTCAATGACCGTGCCGGCTTCATTCAGGGGCCGCTTGCTCACAATAGGAAACATAGACACACTATCCTTTCTTTCGTAATCACGCCAAAACCGGCGAATGAATGTATCGCTCCGCCGGTCTCCTGTGTTCACCAGATTATATTATCATATCATTCCCCGTTCTGTCACTTGTTTTTTCAAATTAATGTCATAATGCTGCTGTTTTTTGAAGAGTCCACGCTGTCCTATCCCCGGCGCTCCATTCACTCCCGCTCGGGTTCGACTCCCCTTGTTACCAAAAGGCAGCGGCCCGCAAGGGGCCGCTGCCTTTTGGTGCGGGTATGGGGAGTCGAACCCCAACGCTTGCGCACAGGAACCTAAATCCTGCATGTCTGCCAATTCCATCATACCCGCAGGACGCGGATTACTTTAGCATAATTCCCTGCGAGTGTCAAACAGGTATGAAAAAAGGAAGCATCGATAACGACGCTTCCTTTTTTGTTTCATTGTGGATCATTCCTCGACAGGGACTTCCTCGGGGGCTTCGCCGGTGGCGACGCCGTCGGAAGAGACCTCGTAGACCAGAGCATCCTCGGCTGGCTCTTCATCGTGCTCGGCGGGAGCTTCCTCGGCCTTGCGCGCCGGGGCGGGCTCGCTCAGAGCGCGGATGGACAGGGAGATCTTCTGCTTCTCGTTGTCGATATTGGTGATCTTGGCGTCCACGATATCGCCCACAGTCAGCACCTCGGAGGGCTGGCCGATCCGGCGGTTCGCGATCTGGGAGATGTGGATCAGGCCGTCAACGCCGGAGAGGACCTCGGCAAAGGCGCCGAAGGGCATCAGCTTGACGATCTTGACCTTGGCGATGTCGCCCACGGCGTAGGTGTCGGTGAACACCTTCCAGGGATTCTTATCGGGATCCCGGTGACCCAGGGAGATCTTGCGGTTTTCCTTATCGAAGCTGATGACGTAAACGTCGATCTTGTCGCCCACGTTCAGCACGTCGGAGGGCTTGTTGATGCGATCCCAGCTGATCTCGGACACGTGGACCATGCCGTCGATGCCGCCGATGTCCACGAAAGCGCCGTAAGAAGTCATGGACTTGACGGTGCCCTCATAGTGCTTGCCGACCTCGATCTCGTTCCAGATCTTCTCCGCGCGCTCCTTGCGCTCCCGGTTGGCAACGGCACGGATGGAGCCGACGACGCGCTTGCGTCCCCGATTGACCTCGGTGATCTTCATGCGAACAGTCTGTCCAACCAGCTCGCTCATGGCGGCTTCCCTGGGCAGGCCGGTCTGGGAGGCAGGAACGAACACGCGGATGCCCTTGATGTTGACGACCACGCCGCCCTTGTTCTCCTCGGTGTCTTTACCTTCCACCACAGTGCCTTCAGCCTGTGCGTTCTCCACGTCGGTCCAGGATTTGATGGAGTCCAGACGCTTCTTGGAGAGCATCACGGTGCCTTCCACGTCGTTGACACGGACAACGCACGCTTCGACCTTGTCACCCACGTGGACGACGTCTTCAATCTTCAGCGCGCCGTCGTTGGTGAACTCGGTCACAGGGATGTATCCGGAATGCTTCGTGCCCAGGTCAACGGTGACTTCCGTGGCGGTGATGGAGACAACATAACCGGAAACAGTGTCTCCGTTATTTATCGTTCTGATGGAATCCTCCAGCAGTTCATCAAACGTCTTTTCGGAATCGGGCTTGCTTGCAGCGGGCTCCTCCTCCACTGCAGGCACAGCTTCAACAGGGGCGGCCTCTTCGGCCACAGTCGCAGCGACATCCTCCGCGGTGGTTTCTTCGATCTTGATCTCGTCGCTCATTTTTTTTACTACCTCCTTTATGATCCTCGGCGGTACAGAAGCACCGGCGGTGATACCAATCAGACCGGCCTGACGGAACTGGTCGGGATCCAGTTCGGCCGCGCCGGAAACAAACGCAACGTTGGAACAGTATCGGCGGCAAAGCTGTGCCAGATGGACGCTGTTGGCGCTGTGCGCCCCGCCGATGACCACCATGGCGTCACATTTTTGGGCCAATCGGATGGCCTCTCCCTGCCGATCCGCAGTTGCTCCACAGATTGTATCAAATATTTCCGCGTTTGTACATCTTTTTTTTAAGATTTTTTCGATTTCAATGAAGTTTTCTCGGATCTGCGTCGTCTGAAACACTACTGTGAGAGGGGCCTGCGCGCGGGACGGATCCTCCTCCAGCCAGGCGGACAGCTCCTCGGCGTCAGACACGACCGCGGCTTCGGAGCACCAGCCGCAGATGCCGCGAACCTCCGGATGGTTTCTGTCTCCAACCACGATGACGCGCCGCAGCGCGTTCCCCGCTTCCCGGACGATCCTGTGGATCCGCAAAACGAGAGGACAAGTGGCGTCGATGATCTGTCCTTGCCGGGCGTTCAGCGCGTCGTAGACTTCGCTCGACGCGCCGTGGGCACGGATCACCACCCGTTCGCCCTCCGGCAGCTCGTCCGCGTTCTCGATGGTTCGCAGTCCCTGGCTCTCCAGCTCCTCCACCACGTCCCGGTTGTGGATCAGCTCGCCCAGGCAGCAGCAGGGGCCGGAGCGCAGCGCTTCCTCCGCGATGCGGATGGAGCGTTCCACGCCAAAACAAAACCCCGCGCTCCCGGCGAGAATATACTTTCCCATCATTCTTCCCTCTTCAGCGCCCAGATCCTGTCCATCAGCTCACGAGCCATGGGGTCGTAGTCTTCGTGGCCGGCTTTTTCAATGGTATACGGCTCGCCGAAAACGATGGGATAACGCCGGAACAGCTTTCTGTCCCGGGGAATATACACAGGAACGATGGGAGCACCGGACCTGGCCGCCATGCGGATCACGCCGGATTTGGGCTCCACCACGCTGTCGCCGTGGACGCGGGTGCCCTCCGGAAAGATCATGAGCTTCTCCCCTGCTTTCAGCGTGCGGATACACGTCTTGTAAGACTCTATATCCGCTTCTCCGCGTCTGACGTAAATGGATCCGGCCGTATCCAGAAGCCATTTATAGACAGGATTCTTTTTCGCCTCCGCTTTGGATACGTGGCGGCAGAAATGGATAAACCCCATGGCCAGCGACACCAGGATCGGGTCGAGGATATGGGAGTGGTTGGGGCAGATGATAGCCGCCCCATCGGGGATATTCTCCCGGCCGTACACCCGGTACGGCATGAAGATCGCCGCCAGCGGGCGGGCAAGGATATAAAGGAACTTATAAAACCGCCGGTTTTTCATTTTTTCATTCTCTCCCGGATCAGTTCTTTTACTTTCTCGCAGCTCTCTTCAAAGTTCAGCTCCGTGGTATCCACGACGATCGCGTCCTCCGCCGCTTTCAGCGGCGCCGCCTCCCGGCTGCTGTCGTTTCTATCGCGGTATTCCATATCCCGCAGCACTTCCTCAAAGGTAACGGTCTGTCCCTTTTCCAGCAGCTCCTTCCACCGGCGTTCCGCACGGGCTTCCGCAGACGCAGTCAGAAAGATCTTCAGAGTGGCGTCAGGCAGCACCACAGTGCCGATGTCACGCCCGTCCATGATCACGTCATACGTGCGGGCCAGGGAGCGCTGCATCTCCATCAGATATTCCCGGACGAAGGCGAAGGCTGACACGTCCGAGGCGTAGATGGAGATCTCCGGCGTACGGATCTCGTCGGACACGTCCTCGCCGGCAAGAAACATGCGCTGCGCGCCGTCCTCGCCGTAGCGAAGATCAATCTTCAGCTCCGGCAGCAGCGCACGGACGGCCTCAGCGTCCCGGGAACCGACGCCGGCGCGCCGAACGGCCAGTCCCACCGTGCGGTAGATGGCGCCGGTATCGACGTACAAAAAAGAGAACTCACTTGCCACGGCGCGGGCGATGGTACTCTTCCCGGCCCCGGAAGGACCGTCGATGGCAACAGAAAACGTACTCATATCATTTCCTCCAACGGAACGGATTTCCCGGCCATACGGCCGGTGCTCCACGCGATCTGAAGATTGAAGCCGCCGGTGCGGCCGTCGATATCCAGCACCTCGCCGGCAAAATACAGCCCATGCACGAGCTTTGATTCCATAGTGCGGGGATTGATCTCCTTCACGTCCACGCCGCCGGCGGTGACGATGGCCTCTTCCACCCCCCGGGGACGGATGAGCCGGATGGTGAAGCATTTGAGAAGATCCCGCAGCCGAAGCCGCTCCTCCCGGGTGATGGAGTTGACCTTCCTCCGCTCGCCGATGCCGGAACGCTCCACTACCAGCGGGATAAGCTTCTGGGGCAGCAGTTCGTCCAGGGCGTTGATGAAGTCCTTGTTGGCGTTCCCGGCGAAATCCCGCAAAAGCCGCTCGTCCAGCTTCTCCGGCGTCAGGGCGGGCTTCAGGTCGATCTCTATATACGGCTGCGGATCGGCGGCCCGGAGAAAAGTGCTGGCGGTCAGGATCAGCGGTCCGGACACGCCGAAATGAGTAAAGAGCATCTCCCCCTGGTCCCGATACAGCAGCTTGTCCCCTTGGTACAGTTTCAGCCCCACGTTCCGAAGGGAGAGCCCCTGGAGCCGGGCGCAGTCAGGCTCGGCCTCCCAGGGCACCAGAGACGCCCTGGGCGTGACTACAGTGTGCCCCGCCGCTCCGGCAAGAGCGTAGCCGTCGCCGGTGGAGCCGGTGGCGGGATAGGACAGCCCTCCCGTACAAACTGCCGCGGCCGTACAGGAATAGCGACCGTTATCGGTCTCTACGCCCTGTACGGCACCGTCGATGATGAGCAAACGCCGTACCCGTTCCCGGGAAAAATCGACGCCCGCCTCCCTGGCCATCCTGTCCAGAGCGTCCGCCACGTCGTTAGCGTTATCGGACACCGGAAAAACGCGCTCGCCCCGTTCCGTTTTCAGCGGAACGCCGGCTGCCTCAAAAAACTCCTTGACCGCCGAGGGCGGAAAGGCGTACAGAGCGCTCTTGAAGAACTTTTCGTTTGTGCAGATATTCTGCAGAAAATCCCGGGGCTCTGTGTCGCTTGTCACGTTGCAGCGCCCTTTCCCTGTGATGCGAAGTTTCTTCCCTACCCGGCCGTTCGGGTCCATCACCAGCACCTTCGCGCCTCTCTGCGCGGAGGTGACAGCGCACATCATCCCGGCGGGACCGCTGCCGATGACGATCAGATCACTCGTCGAGCTTTTCATAGACGTCATATTCGCTCCAGATTCCTTCCAGATGATTGAAGGTCTCGGAGAGGTTCTCGGGACGACGGATGCCGATAGCCACGATCAGCGCGTTGATAAGGCTCATGGGTGCCACCAGAGAATCCAGGAAGGACACCATATCGCTCTTGGCAAAGAGGTTCACGTCGGCAAGGCCCACGAAGGGCGAGGATTCGCCGTCGGTGATGCCGATGACCGTGGCGCCGGCGGACTTGGCAAACTGCATGGCCTTGATGGTCCGGGAAGAATACCGGGGATAACTGATGCCGATGAACACGTCTCCCTCGTGGATGCGGAAGACCTGCTCGTATACCTCGCTGACCGAGGTATCGTGCAGGAGCCGCACGTTGTCCATCAGCAGATTCAGATAAAAGCCCATGAAGTTGGCAAGGGCCGTGGAGGAACGCATGCCTACGATATAAACCGTGTTGGCTTTGAGAATCTCGCTGACAGCCCGGTCAAAGTCTTCCTTGTTAATCTCCTCCAGCGTGAGGCGCAGCTTTTCCATATCGGTGGAGAGCACGGCGTCCAGCAAATTGCCGCTGTCGATCTGCTGCTTGGCCACCTCGATGCGCTGCACAGCGGTGAGGCGGTTGCGGATCATTTCCTGCATGGCGCGGCGCATGCCGGGATAGCCGTCGTACCCCAGCTCGGAGGCAAAGCGCACCACGGTGGATTCGGAGACGCCCACCGTCTCGCCCAGCTTGCCCGCCGTCATAAACGCAGCTTTATCATAGTTTTCCGAAATATATTTACAGATCATCCGCTGCCCTTTGGAAAACTTATGGCTTTCTTTATTGATCAGCGCAAGGATATCCCGTTCCATTTTTCTTCACCGTCATTTCGTAATAGATCGTCTCCCGGAAGCTCCCCCCGGGCACGCTCATTCTATCCCCTCATTTACAGAAAAGCAAGCCGATTTTGCAGGATTTAAATGAAAAAATGCAAAATCGGCCTGATTATTCATTTTTTATAAAACTAATTTGAAGTTCAAAGCGTCATTCGAGCCGTTCCAGGGAATTGATCTCTGCGTGGGTCAGATATCGCCACTCTCCGGCGGCCATGTTTCTGAGCGTGAGCTCTCCCTGCCGCCATCGGAGCAGCCGCTCCACCTGCAGTCCAACCGCGGCGCACATGTTGCGTACCTCGTGGTTTTTTCCCTCAGCCACGGTGATATCCGCACGCGCTCTGGTCTTCCCCGCGTGCAGGAGTTCTACGGACAGCGCATGGTAGGTTTCTTTTTCATACTTTACCGGCTCCCGCAGACATGACAGCTTTTCCGCGCAGTTTTCTCCCCGAACCCAGACCCGATAGGTCTTCTCCACGCCGTGAGAGGGATGGGCCAACTTGTTGGCCGTCTCCCCGTCGTCCGTCATGAGCAGCAGGCCCTCGGACTGCACGTCCAGCCGCCCCACGGGATAGAGACGCACCCCGGCGTCGGACACCAGCTCCGCCACGGTCTGCCTTCCCTGGGGGTCCGAGAGGGTCGTTACGCAGCCCCGAGGCTTGTAAAGCATGATATATGTATGCTTCTCGGGCAGCGCGAGGAGCGTTCCGTCCAGCTCCACCGCGTCTTCCTCCTCGTTGACGCTCTGTCCCAGCACGGCGGTAACGCCGTTGACGCGGACACGGCCGGCGAGGATCAGCTCCTCGGCCTTCCGGCGGGAGCAGGCCCCGCAGGCGGACAGATATTTTTGCAGACGCAAACCGCTCCCTCCTTCATGGTTTTATAAATGCCAATTTTTCCCGTGCCAGAAGCGTATCTCCCGCCCACAGGAAAACCTCTCCCGCGCACTCGCCGCAGCCGACTGGGGCGAATACGAACGGCGCGGAGAAAGTCTCCGTGCGCAGGGTCCCGTTTTTATCCAAACAGATAATCCTTTCCCGTTCCGGTATTGCCGTCAATTTCGAAAGGGTCCGGCCGATCACGGGCACGGAGACGGAAGCCGTCTCACCGTTCAGCCGGTAAAGGGCAAAATTTGCATATCCCCAGTCATAAAGCGCCCGGTGGTCCTCCCAGTCGTCCTTGTCGGACAGCGTCACGCAGATGAGTTCCATACCGTCCCGGCGGCACAGCGACACCAGACAGCGGCCCGCCGCCTTGGTATACCCCGTTTTTCCAGCGCAGACGCCCTGGCAGCTCCAGAGGAGCTTATTGTGGTTCACGTAGTTCAGCGAATGGATACGCGCCGTCTTCAGCCCCATGACGGCACTGACCGCTGGATCCTTCACCGCCGCCGCCATCAGGAGCGCCAGGTCCCGGGCGGTGGAAACCTGTCCGTCGGAGTCAAGACCGTGCGGGTTGTCGAAGTGGGTATTCTTCAGTCCAAGCTCTCCGGCGCGCTCGTTCATTCTTTCCACGAACGCCCGCTCGCTGCCCGCCGCGGCAATTGCCAGAGCCAGTGCCGCGTCGTTGCCGGAGGATAGCATAAGGCCGGTCAGAAGCTCGTTCACGGTGTATTCCTCGCCGGCCACCAGATACATGGAGGAGCCCTCGACGGCGGTACAGGCGGGATCGATCTTCACCGTGCGGGAGACGTCCCCGCTCTCGGCAGCCAGCAGCGCCGTCATAAGCTTCGTGGTGCTGGCGATGAGCATGGGCTGATCCTCATCGTGGGAAATGAGAACGGTATCGGAATCCGGCTGATAGAGGATCATAGCCTTCGCGCTGTCCCGGGGCGGCCGATCCGCCGCCGTACAGGGAATGCTTCCGGCAAAAACGAACGATAGAACGAAGAATAAGGAAAGGACTCTTTTCAAAATAAGCACCACCCCTGTGAAATACTGGGCGGTGCTTATTATGACCGGTGACCCGGCGGGATTATTCGAAGATCACTCTTCTTTTTTCGTCATGTTCTCGATGCGGTCAAGGATGTCGGGGACCATCTCCACGATGCGCTCCATGGTATTGGACGGAGGAGGAGCCACACTGACCATACGGCAGGTGCCATCCTTGATCACGAAAAAGCCCATAGGCTCCACCTTGACGCCGCCGCCGTTGGCGCCGGTGAAGTTGACGCTGCGGCTGCCGCTGGCCCCGCCGGTAGCGAAGCCGAAGCTGACGCGGGAGACGGGGATCAGAGTGATCCCATCCGGCGTGTTGATAGGCGTGCCGATGATGGTATTGGTGTCCGTCAGCTGGCGGATCTTGTTGACGGTGGTATCCATGAGCTCATTGATCCGATTGTCTTCCATTGTCTTCCTTCCTTTCTGAAACAGCCGCAGTCTTGTCTCTGCGGGATTTGATTTTATAACGGATGAATTCCACGCCGAAGGCAAATGCCAGATGCACCAGCTTGTAAAGCTGCATGGTCAGCGTGATATGAAACGCGAATTCGCCGCTCTCCTGTGTAAAGTCCGCGCCGATGTAGATATCCCGCTTTTTCAGCGTGATCTTCTCCTCAGCAAGAGCCAGGATGCCCTCCGCCGCGGTGCAGAGTTTGCCGTACCGCATGGCCGTGGTATACGGATCTCTGCCCGCCACGGTGTAGTGCAGCTTGAAGTAATCCACCGAAAAGCTCCGGAAAAACCGGCGGACGGCGTGGACCCCCATCTCCACCAGGGCAAGAATAAAATCAAAATCCAGGGGCTTTTTTGCCTTGACCTTGATGGTCTCATCTTTGCCCTGGTCGGTCTTGACCTCCTGGGCCGCCGATTCCTCTCTGGCTTTTTTCTTTGCCTCTTTTTTCTCTTTTCTGCGCCTGGCCCGCTCCTTCTGCTTCTCCGTTTTCGGCTTACGCGGAAACAGCCGTATGCATACGGGTCCCGCCTGGACGGCGAACGTGAACAGGGAGTTTTCGTAACCCGCGTCCACGCCGTACGGTATGAAAAAGATCAGCAGGATCAGCGCAAGCAGTATGATGAGAAAGATCAATCACATCACCTTCCAAGCAGCGATCAGTTCATTTCTGTCAGCGTCAGCTGTTCTTCCTTGGCGGAGGCCGCTTCGATGGCGGCCTGCAGCTCTTCCATGCCCTCGCCGGTGGCGATATTGGGCAGCGGCGGCAGCTCCGCCAGAGAGGAGATGCCCATAACGCGCAAAAACTGCTCCGTGGTGCCGAAGAGCACAGGTCTTCCAGGCGCTTCCAGCCGTCCGCAGGGAGCGATCAGTCCCCGCTCAGACAAAAGCGCGACGGTATAAGAGCTGTCCGCGCCGCGGAGCTGCTCTATGTAGGAGCGCGTCACCGGCTGGTAAAACGCCACGATGGAAAGCACCTCCAGCGCCGTGGGAGAGAGCCGCGGCTGAGCGCGCTTTTCCAGCGCGCGGTTGATGATCTCGTTATACTCGGGAGCGCTGACCAGCTGGAAGCGCTCCTCGATGCGGAGCAGACGAATGCCGCGGGCATTTCCTTCATACTCCCTGGCCAGCTCTTCCCCGGCCTGGCGGACCTCCCAGGGCTCCGTGCCGAGCACCTTGGCGATCCGGTTGATCTCCACGCTGTCGCCCGCCGCGAAGAGGATCGCCTCCACCGCCGAGCGGATCTCGTTCATTTCCATATCGTTTACGCTTCCGTATCGTTATTGATCAGATCATAGCCGTCCTGATCGGCTGTCACCTTGATGCTTCCGCCCCAGCAAAGATCCAGCACCGAGAGGAACGTGGCGACAAGCTCGCTCCGGCTCCTGCACACGCCGTACAGCTCTTTGAGCGAGATACGCCCACGGTCTTTCAGGATGGAGAGAAGCTGTTCGGACTTTTTGTGGACGCTGTAAATGATGGGCTTGGGGGCGGCACGGAGAAGATTCTCATCCTCCTGCGGCTTCTCGCCGGTCCCGCGCAGCAGGATCTGCGCAAGCGCGGAGATCATTTCCTCGGGAGAATGCGAGTAATCATATGGCCTGTTCGGCAGGGGCAGAGGCCCGCGGGTCTGAAAACGGACGCCGTTTTCCGCCATCAGTCCCAGCTGGGGCGCCACCTCCTTGACGGCGGCCATGGTCTCCCGGTTTTTCATCTGCTCCAGGGCGGAGACCAGCACCTCCAGCTCGGTAGGCTCCTTCTCCTCCGTGAGAAGCATTTTCGTTTTGATATACATGAGATGGGAGGCCATCTGCACGAACTCGCTGGCGATCTCCAGATCCATCTCCTGCATCATGCGCAGGTACTCCAGATACTGATCCAGAAGCAGTGAGATCTGTATATCCCGTATTTCGATCTTATTCTTGGAGAGCAGCATCAAAATGAGATCCAGCGGGCCGCTGAAATCCTCCAGCTCGTCCCGGGAGCGGATCACGCCCTCCAGATGATAACTTGGCTGCTGTATCATAGATCAAACAAGCTTTCTCACAAGATTGAAGCCGTACTGTGCTATCACCATCAGCTTCCCGAAAACCCAGCTCACCGCCGCGGAGAGCGGAGCGCCCAGAACGCCGGTGTAAGCCAGCACCAGCAGAGCGATCATGCCGTATCGTTCATACCGCATGAGCTTGTAGTAGGCCTCCTCGGAGATCACGGAATAGAGCACCTTGCTGCCGTCCAGCGGCGGGATGGGCAGAAGATTGAAGATCCCCATGCCGATGCTGATATACGCCGTGAGATAGAGCATCTCCATCAAATAAAACCCGGTCTGCCCCCACGCCTCACGATAGTAGAGCGGGATCATGCATACGCCGTACAGGAAGAGAAAGACGACGGCGATCAGCAGATTCATGACCGGTCCCGCCAGCGCTGTGACAGCCATACCCCGCCGGGGATTTTTGAAGTTATACATGTTCACCGGGACTGGTTTGGCGTAACCGAAATGGAACACCACCAGCATCAGCGTACCAAGCGGGTCGATGTGCTTGATGGGGTTGAGCGTCAGCCGCCCCGCGTCTTTTGCCGTGGGGTCGCCCAGCAGCCATGCCGCCAGACCGTGACCCAGCTCGTGCAGAGTAATGCAGAGTAAGGCCGGTATGACGCTCAAAAGCATATCGGTCAGCACCGACCAGTCAAGATGATTCCAGATATCGGCTATCGCATTCATATCTTCAACCCGATTTTAGCAAATCCGACAGGGAAAAACAACTGTTTATACCATTCTTTCTATCAGGGAAAGCAATTCGCCCCTCCCCGTGCCCTTGATGCTGGACATGGGGATGACAGCCACGCCGTCCTCCAGATCCAGCACCTGCCGGACCCGCTGCAGATTCGGCTCGATCTCGCTCTTCTTCAGCTTGTCCAGCTTGTTGGCGACCACTGCGTAGGGCCTTCCGGAGGACTTGAAATACTCGGCCATGGTCACGTCGTCGGCGGTGGGGTCGTGGCGCAGGTCCACGATCAGCACGCCCAGGGTGATCCTCTCCGGCTCGGCGAAGAAATCCTCCATCAGCTCGCCCCAGCGGCGGCGCTCATCCCCGGAGACCCGGGCATAGCCGTAACCGGGCAGGTCCACGAAATATGCGCCGTCCACCAGGAAGTAGTTCACCTGCACGGTCTTGCCGGGGGTGGCGCCTACGCGGGCGAAGTTTTTTCGCTGCAGCAGGCAGTTGATCACCGAGGATTTTCCCACGTTGGAGCGGCCGGCGAAAACCACGCTTTTCCGTCCGTCCCGCAGAAAGTCTTTTTTGGAGGCAGCGCTGCGGACAAAGCTCACCTTCTGTGTGTTCATACGCCCACCCGGGTGCCTTCCCTGCCCCGCTGCTCGGGCATCACCATGCTGATCTCTTCCCCGGAGTATTCCGCGTTCTCCGGCAGAGGGCACAGCGCGATCTCCAGCACCTGGTCCATATGGGAAACGGCGCGGTACGTCACTGCGTTGCGTACGTTCTCATCCACCTCTTCCAGGTCGGACACGTTGCCCTCGGGCAGCAGGATCTCGTGGATGCCGCTGCGCAGAGCGCCCATGCTCTTCTCCTGAATACCGCCGATAGGCAGCACCCGGCCCCGCAAGGTGATCTCGCCGGTCATGGCCACGTCGCAGCGCACGGGGCGGTTGGTCAGCGCGGAAACCACGCACAGGCAGATGGCTGCGCCGGCGCTGGGGCCGTCCTTGGGAACAGCGCCCTCGGGAAAGTGCAGATGGATGTCCGTGTTCTTATAAAACTCCGGGTCGATGCCCAGGCTGGCTGTCCGGGAGCGGATATAGCTCACCGCCGCGTGGCAGGATTCTTTCATTACCTCGCCCAGATTGCCGGTGAGCTCCAGCCGTCCGGAGCCGGGCACGGCGCTGCACTCCACGTCAAGCACCTCGCCGCCCACGGAGGTCCAGGCAAGACCGTGGACAAGGCCCACCGTATTGACGCGGAACAGGTTTTCCTGCTTGTAGCGCACCGGACCCAGCCAGGCGCCCACCTCGCCGGCGCGGAGCCGGAGAGACTTTCTCTCCCCAGCAGCCACGGCCCGGGCGGTCTTGCGGCACAAGGAGGCCAGCTCCCGCTCCAGCAGCCGGACGCCGGACTCCCGGGTGTATCCCGCGATGATCTCCCGAATGGCGTCGTCGGTCACACGAAGCTGATTGCCGTTCAGACCGTGCTTGGCTCTCTGCTTGGGCAGCAGGTGCCGCTTGGCGATCTGCAGCTTTTCTTCGTCGGTGTAGCTGCCGAGGGTGATGACCTCCATCCTGTCCAGCAGAGGCCGGGGGATGGTGTCGGCGGTGTTGGCGGTGGTGATGAACAGGGTCTCGGAAAGGTCGAAGGGGATCTCCAGAAAATGATCCCGAAACGTGCCGTTCTGCTCGGCGTCAAAGGCCTCCAGCAGCGCCGCGGAGGGGTCGCCCCGGTAGTCGGAACCCAGCTTGTCGATCTCGTCCATCACCAGCACGGGATTCCGGGAACCGGCCTGCTGGATGCCCGCGATGATCCGGCCGGGCATGGCGCCCACGTAGGTCTTCCGGTGGCCACGGATCTCGGCCTCGTCATGGACGCCGCCCAGAGAGATCCGCGCCAGCTTCCGGTTGGTGGCACGGGCGATGCTCATGGCGATGCTCGTCTTGCCCACGCCCGGAGGTCCCACCAGGCAGAGCACGCCGCCCTTGACCTGGCTGGAGAGCTGCCGCACGGCAAGGTATTCCAGAATGCGGTCTTTCACTTTTGTCAGACCGTAGTGATCCTCGTCCAGGATCTTTTTTGCCCGGGCGATATCCGTTACGTCCTCGGTGCGCACGTTCCAGGGCAGCTCAAGGCACACGTCAAGATAAGAGCGCAGCACGCTGCTCTCGGCGGAACCGAAGGGCTGCTTGGCCAGATGGTTGAGCTCCTTGAGGAGCTTTTTCTCCACCTCTTCTTCCAGGCCAAGCGCGAGGATCTTTTCCCGGTATTCCTCGATCTCGTCGCCCTCGCCGCCTTCGCCCAGCTCCTCCTGGATGACCTTCATCTGTTCCCGGAGGTAAAACTCCTTCTGGCTTTGGGCCATATGCTCGGCGGTGCTGGACTGCAGGTCCTGCTGGATATCCATGATCTCCAGCTCCCGGCGGATCATCGTGTTGAGGGCGGAAAGCCGCCGGAGAGGATTGAGATCCTCCAGCAGCAGCTGCTTGTCGCCGGGCTGAAGATACACGTTCTGCGCCACGAAATCCGACACGAAGCCGGGGTCGTCCCGGTTCACGGCCTTGAGAAGGGTCTCCGGCGTGACGTTGCCGGAGGCGGACGCATATTCCTCAAAGAGCTCGGCGCAGGAGCGCACCACGGCGGCGCACTCCACCGAGGAAACGTTCACCGGTTCGTCGGCAAGCACCTGGGCGTTTGCCCACAGGCAGGGCGTCTCCGCCGTCAGACGGAGCAGCCGCGCCCGGTAAAGCCCGTCCACGATGCACTTGACGTTGCCGCCGGGCGTCCGGAGGATCTGGCTCACCCGGCAGATGGTGCCGATATCGTAAAGGTCCTTCCGGCGGGGGGCGTCGCAGCCCACGTCCCGCTGGGCTACCAGAAAGATCATGCGGTCCGTGCCAATGGCGGCGTTCAGCGCGGCGATGCTCATAGGCCGCTCCACGTCAAAGTGCAGCGTAGTGGCCGGGAACACGGAAACGCCCCGAAGCGCCAGGGTGGGAAGAGTCATGATCCTGCTTTTTGTTTCTGCCATAGCATACCTCCATAGCAAACCAGCGGGGAGTTCCCCGCTGTCTGCCTGCGCGATGGGTTGACCGGACAGCTTTTTTCGGCGGTCAGACGGCCTGGGCCGGCTCCGCTTCCTCTGCCCGGATGATCACCGGATCGGTACCGTTTTTTACGTTGTCAGCCGTAATGACGACCTTCCGGATGCTTTTGTCCGAGGGGACCTGATACATGACGTTGAGCATGATCCCCTCCATGATGGAGCGAAGGCCCCGTGCGCCGATATCCATTTCCACCGCCTTGTCGGCGATGGCTTCCAGCGCATCGGGCTCAAATACCAGTTCGGCGTGATCCAGCTCCAGCAGAGCCGCGTACTGCTTGGTGATGGCGTTCTTTGGCTCGGTTAGGATACGCACCAGAGCGGCACGGTCCAGAGAATTCAGCGGCGTCAGCACTGGCAGACGGCCCACCAGCTCGGGGATGATCCCGAACTTGAGGATGTCGTGCTGCTGGACGTTGGCCATGATCTCGCCCACGTTTTTCTCTTTTTTGCTGACGATCTCCGCGCCGAAGCCCAGGCTCTTCCTGTCCATGCGGTTTTCGATGATCTTTTCCAGACCGTCGAAGGCGCCGCCGCAGATGAAGAGGATGTTGGAAGTGTCGATGCGGATGAACTCCTGCTGGGGATGCTTGCGACCGCCCTGGGGCGGCACGGCGGCGACGGTCCCCTCCAGAATCTTCAGCAGCGCCTGCTGCACGCCCTCGCCGGACACGTCCCGGGTGATGGACGGGTTTTCGCTCTTCCGGGCGATCTTGTCGATCTCGTCGATATAGATGATGCCTCGCTGGGCCCGTTCCACGTCAAAATCCGCCGCCTGCAGCAGCCGGAGCAGGATGTTCTCCACGTCCTCGCCCACGTAACCTGCCTCCGTAAGGGTGGTGGCGTCGGCGATGGCGAAGGGCACCTCCAGGATCTTGGCCAGGGTCTGGGCGAAGAGAGTCTTTCCGCAGCCGGTGGGCCCGATAAGCAGGATATTGGACTTCTGCAGCTCCACATCGTTGCGGCGACCGTAGAGAATGCGCTTATAGTGATTGTAGACCGCCACGGACAGGGCGATCTTGGCCTTCTCCTGGCCGATGATATACTCGTCCAGATAGGCCTTGATCTCTGCGGGCCGAGGGATATTGTCGAACTCCGGCACGGCAGATTCTTCATGCCGGGGGACGAGCTCGTCTTCCCCTATAATGTCCCGGCAAAGCCGTACGCATTCGCTGCAGATATACGCTCCGTTGCCCGCGATCAGCTTGTCCACCTGATCCTGGGGACGGCCGCAGAAGGAGCAGCGGATCTTTTTATCGTCTGTTCTTGCCATTTTGATCCCTTGCTTATCTCTTGTAAAGCACCTGGTCGATCAGGCCGTATTCCTTTGCCTCCTCGGCGGAAAGGAAGTGGTCCCGCTCGGTGTCGAGGGCGATCTGCTCCAGCGTCCTGCCGGTGTTCTCGGCAAGGATGCGGTTGAGGTTATCCCGGACGCGCAGGATCTGCTCAGCCTGGATCTTGATGTCACTGGCCTGCCCGCGGCTGCCGCCGGAGGGCTGATGGATCATGATCTCCGCATTGGGAAGGGCGATACGCTTGCCCTTGGCGCCGGCCGCCAGCAGGAACGCGCCCATGGAAGCCGCCATGCCCACGCAGATGGTGGAAACGTCGCACTTGATATACTGCATGGTGTCGTAGATCGCCATTCCGGCCGTGACGCTTCCGCCGGGGGAATTGATATAAAACTGAATGTCCTTGTCCGGGTCCTGGGCTTCCAGAAAGAGCAGCTGCGCCACCACCAGCGAGGCGGTGGTATCGTTCACTTCCTCGGAGAGCATGATGATCCGGTCGTTCAGCAGACGGGAAAAGATGTCGTAAGAGCGCTCGCCCCGGGACGTCTGTTCCACAACGTAAGGAACCAAACTCATATGATCGTACCTCCTGTACATGGGATCAATAAATAAAACCTATGGGGGGAAAGATCGCCCCTCCCCCCAGACGCGGTGCAAAAAACGTTTCGTCTCACGCCTCGGCGGCGGGCTCCTTGGGAGCCACGGCAACGCCTGAATCGGTGATAACTGCAGTGGCCCGGCGGCGCAGAAGGTCGGCCTTCAGAGCCTCGGCGTCAACGTACTTCTTGACCTCCTCGGCCTCCATCTTATAGTTCTCGGCCAGCTTGCCGTATTCTTCCTCCAGATCGGCCTCGGAGATCTCGATGCCCTCGGCCTTCGCCACGGCGTCCAGAAGGATCTCGGTCTTGGTCTGGGCCTCAGCGGCGGGGCGGGTGGTCTCCCGGAAGGATTCGGGCGTAGCGCCGATCATCTTGAGATACTGCTCAAAGGGGATGCCCTGCCCGGTGATATAGCGGGCGTATTCGTTGACCATGCTGTCCATGTTGTCCTGGATCATGCCCTCGGGGATATCGCAGGTCATGTTGGCGACGGCGGCGTTCACCAGCCGGTCGGTGAAAGCGTTATTGGCGTTGGTGGTCTTGCCGTCCATCAGCCGCTTGCTGATGTCGGCGCGCATCTCGTCGACGGTGTCGAAATCGTTGTCCTTGGCGAATTCATCGTCCACCTCGGGGAGCTCCTCCAGCTTGACGCTGTTGCACTTCACGTGGAAGACCACGGCCTGTCCGGCCAGGTCCTTGGCGTGATACTCCTCGGGGAAGGTCAGCTCCAGATCCCGCTCTTCACCGGCGGAGACGCCCATCAGCTTCTCCTCAAAGCCGGGGATGAAGCTGTTGGAGCCCAGGACCAGATCGTGGCCCTCGGCGGCGCCGCCGTCAAAGGGGACGCCGTCTTTGGTCCCGGCGTAGTCGATGTTCACGGTATCGCCGTTCTCGGCGGGACGGTCCACGGTGACCATGCGGGCGTTCTGCTTGCGCAGCTTCTCCACTTCCCGGTCGATCTCCTCGTCGGTGACCTCCACGCTCTCCTTTTCGGCTTCCAGGCCCTTGTACTGGCCCAGCGCGGCCTCGGGCCAGACGTCGGTGGAGAAGGTCAGCACAGCGCCCTTTTCCTCGGTGATGCTGATATCGGACAGGCTGGGACGGCCCACGGGACGCAACTTCTCCTGCTCCACGCCGAAGGCGAAAGCGTCGTTGGCGGCGTTCTCGGCGGCCTCATCATAAAACACATCCTTGCCATAGAAGCCTTCGATGACCATCCGGGAGGCCTTGCCCTTCCGGAAGCCGGGGACCTGGATGCGGTTCTTGTTCTTCAGATATGCGGCGTTGACCTGCTTTTCAAATTCGGCGGGATCCAGCTCCACCGCGAAGGTGACGGTATTCTTTTCCTTGCTGCTGTTCTTGACAATCATGTGTGGTTTCTCCTCTCTATATTTCAGCGAAAACTGAATGTACGTATGTATCGCCCTGATACGGGCAGGCCGAAGTATTATAACAGACCGTGACGGAAAATGCAATCGTCAGCGGATCTTTAACGGGTAAAAATCAAGATAGTCGGCGCTCAGCAGCCGATAATGCACGCCGTTTTCCTCGCCCTGAAAGGCGGAACGGCTGCCGTTGCCGTGGATATGGCCGTAATAGCACTCCCGGACGCCGTATCTGACAAGCAGTTCCATGATCTCTCCGCAGCGGTAATGCTGGTAGATCGGCGGGTAATGGAGAAAGACGATCTTCTCCCGGTCACCGGCGCATCGGAGGGAGGTCTCCAGCCTCCCCGCCTCCCGGCGCAGGATCTTGGCGTCGTGGGCGGCGCCGGTCTCCTCCTCGTAAAACCAGCCCCGGGTCCCGCAGACTGCGGCGTCCTCAAAGGGGACACAGTTATTATGGAGCAAAGAGAGCGTATCCAAACCGTTCCGCCGGAAAAAAGCATTCATTTTGGCGGCGGTGTTCCACCAGTAATCATGGTTGCCCTTCAAGAGGATCTTCTTTCCGGGCAGCTCGTTGAGAAACGCGAAATCCGGCAGAGCGGCCTCCAGATCCATGGCCCAGCAAAAGTCCCCGCAGATCACGCAGGTGTCCTCCGCCCCCACCAGATCGAAGCCCCGGCGGATCTTGTCCACGTAGCCCGTCCAGCGGCCGGAGAACACTTCCATATTCTTTTCCGGCGCACCCAGAGCCAGGTGCAGATCGCCGATGGCAAAGAGAGACATGCTCCCCTCCGTTTCCCGTATAGATCCGTTCCGCGCTTATCGCGGTGCGGCCCGAAACATCATACCCCGGGGAAAGGGGCGAATCCTGTCAGATCGTGAGATCAGTCCGCAGTAAAGGCGTTTTCCCAGTGACGGATCTCCGGCTTTTCGGTGTCGGTGCCACGGGGGGCGTAGACCTCGATCACGTCGAACCGGGGCTGGAGCGTACAGCCGCGCCCCTGCAGCCATTCCTCCGCCGCGGCGATCACCCGCCGCTGCTTGGCCGGAGTGACGAATTCCTTTGCCTGGGCAAAGCGGTCGTCCTTGCGGAGCTTCACCTCTGCAAAAACCACGTATCTCCCCCGGGAGGCGATCACATCGATCTCTCCCAGCCGGGTCCGATAGTTCAGCCCCAGCACCGCGTAACCCCGGGAGCGCAGATACTCTGCGGCGGCCGCCTCCCCGAAGCGGCCCAAAAGGCGGGTATCGCTCAATGCATCTTCCTCAGATACGTGGGCCGGTGTACCGGGCTCGGCCCGTATTCCCGCAGCGCCGCGTAGTGTTCCTTCGTGCCGTAGCCCTTATGCTTTGCGAAGCCGTACTGGGGATAGAGCGCGTCCAGCTCCAGCATGAACCGGTCCCGGGTGACCTTCGCCAGGATGGACGCCGCCGCGATGAACGCGCACAGAGAATCCCCCTTGACCACCTTAACGGCCGGGACGGACAGTACGTTTTTGTCGTTGCCGTCCACCAGCGCCAGCACGGGCGCGGGGTCAAGCTCGCTGACGGCCCGGTCCATGGCAAGGTACGTGGCGCCCTTGATGTTCAGCGATTCGATCTCCTCGACGCCGGCAAAGGCGATGCCGAAGGACACGGCGTTGTCGCAGATCAGATCGAAAAGCGCTTCCCGCTTTTTTTCGGTGAGCTTTTTGGAGTCGTTCAGTCCTTCGATGCGCAGCTCTTCCGGCAGGATCACCGCCGCGGCGCATACCGGCCCGGCCAGCGGGCCGCGTCCGGCCTCGTCCACGCCGCAGAAAGGCGTCCTTCCCGCCGCAAGGAACCGTTCATACCCGTAAAGATCCAGTTCTTCCATTCATTCCGGCCTTTCCAGCGTCATGCGGCCCAGCTTGCCCTCCCGGAATTCGTCCAGCAGTACCCGGGCCATCCGCTCGGTATTTACTTCCCCGCCGGAGATCAGAAATCCCCGCTTCCGTCCCGCACGTTCCAGCAGCTCGTAGCCGGGCGCCTCCGGATCGGGAGAAAACCTGTATCGCTCTTCTATGGCTTTGGGATAGAGCTCCCGCAGCCGCTCTAGCAGCCGGGAGGCCACCAGCTCCACGTCCAGGATATCGTCCCGGATGGCGCCGGTCCAGGCAAGCGCCAGGCCCACCTGCTCGGATTCAAATTTGGGCCACAGGATACCGGGGGTGTCCAGCAGCTGGATACCGTTGGAAAGCGTGATCCACTGCTTGCCCCGGGTCACGCCGGGCCGGTCGCTGGTCTCGGCGGCTTTTCGCCCGGCCAGCCGGTTGATAAAGCTGGATTTTCCCACGTTGGGGATGCCCACCACCATAAAGCGCAGGGCTTTTCCCGTCAGGCCTTTGGACTCGTTCTTTTCGATCTGATCGCGCAGCAGCTCCCGGGCGGCGTCGCCGAAGCTCTTGACGCCCCGTCCGCTTTTGCAGTCGGTTTCCAGCGCCGAAACGCCCTCCCCGAAGAGAGCACGCCTCCACGCCGCCGTGACCTGGGGGTCTGCCTGGTCCGCCCGGTTGAGGATGATGAGCCTGGGTTTGCTCCCGGCGATGGAGGCCACGTCCGGATTACGGCTGGAATTGGGAATCCTGGCGTCCCGAAGCTCCACCACCGCGTCCACAAGGGACAGGCTGTCCTCCATCATCCGGGTGGCTTTTTTCATATGCCCCGGATACCAGTTGATATTGGTCTCGCCGCCCATCAGTGAATTACTCCGATCCTGCTCCACTCAATGGACTCGCCGTGCTGGCGGTCCGTCCCAGGGAAGATCAAAAGCAGAGCTTTCCCGATCACCAGCCGTTCGTCGACGCAGCCGATCCGGTCGTCACGGCTGTCGGTGGAGCCGTTGCGGTTGTCGCCCATGACGTACAGACACCCCTCCGGCACCAGCACCTCGTCCTCAAAGTCGATGCGTCGGGTAGTGGGCGTGAGGGTATACGGCTCGTCCAGCGCCACGCCGTCCACGTAGACGATCCCCTGTTCAAAGTCCATATTCACCGTCTGCCCGCCGACGGCGATCACCCGCTTGACAATGGGCTCGGTGCTGAAGCTCTCTTTCCGCAGCACCACGATATCCCCCTGCGACGGCTTATAGAAGAGGTTGGAAACAAGTATCCTGTCTTCATTATGCAGCGTATCCAGCATGGAGGTCCCCGATACGTTGATCACGCGCACGAAAAAGGTAAAGGTAAGCACGCAGATCAGCAGCGCTACAACAAGCGACTGGATCCAGTCGAAGGTCTCGCCCCGCCGCTCCTTCAGCTTGCGTTTTTTGATCTCAGGCCAGGTTTCGTTCATATCGTCACTTCCGTAAGAAAAGATGTCCACAGGATTTCATAGTATTATACACCAACTCCCGCGTACAGTGCAATAAAAATCGCGAATGGGTATAAAAAGGGACGCTCCGGAAAGGAAGCGTCCCTTTTTATGGTGTCCAGGCTCAGTTGATCTTGGCCTTGACTTTGGCCGCCTTGCCCACGCGGTCGCGCAGGTAGTACAGCTTCGCCCGACGCACCTTGCCGCGCCGGATGGTCTCCACGGAGACGATGCTGGGAGAATGCACGGGGAAAACCTTCTCGCAGCCCACGCCGTAGGAGATGCGGCGTACGGTGATGGTCTCGTTGATGCCGCCATGCTTTCTGGCGATGATGGTGCCCTCGAACGCCTGGTTACGCTCCCGGGCGCCTTCCTTGACCCGGATGGTGACGCGGACCGTGTCGCCCACGTTCATCTCAGGCAGTTCAGGCTTCATGTAGTTCGAGGTGAGAGTCTGAATGAGATCCATGATGAATCCTTCCTTTATTCTGAGACGTTCTTACCGCGTAAGCGCTGCGGCAGCGGACCGTCCGTAGTTACTGTGTCATACACAGGCCAAGAGATATTACCATGTAACAAAGAAAAATGCAAGCACTTGTTTATGATTCTTCGGTAATCATATAAGTGAAAAATAATCACGGATATCCTGGCTTCTTCCTGAGGATCCAACAGCCCGAACAGCTGTTCCGCAAGCCCCGGGTCCGGCACTTCTGCGCTAGCCCGGCCTTCATTTTGTGGATTGTTTTTTTCTGAGAAATCGGATATACTATCTATAGAAATGGTAGCATCTCCGTTACGACGAGTGCGTGTAGGCGTAACGGCAGTAGCATCGGCAGAGTCGTGAACCTCTCCGGTTGCATTTGCTGCCGTTTCTTTTTTTACCAGTCGGTTTCCTAGCGGATCTCCTCATTGCCGGCGCCGTCCCGCTCCATCCGCTCAGCCTGCTGCAGCGTCGTGCTGTCGGCTGTCCTGGCGTTGATCCCTCCCGCTAGTGCCCGAGGAGCATTTTGGGTATTGCTTTTTCGGAAGAAGGGTGTATACTTTCATTGTACAAAGAACCAGCAGCAAGATCCTATGGCAAGTCGCCGGCGGCAACGTGCTCTGGGGCTTCGTATTTTTTATCCGTGTTCCGGTCATATTTAGCATCATTCGCGAAAAAAGCACAGAGGCAAAAACCTCTGTGCTTTTTATTTATCTTTGTCGATCCGCAGCCGCTCCGCCAGAGCGTGATCGCTCTGGGCGATGACCGTTTTATAGTCGGTATAGATCACCCGGCCGGGCCGGGCGCCGGAGGGCTTTTTTACGTTGCGCACCATAGTATAGTCAACGGCGGTCTTCCCTCCTGCGGCTGCCTGGGAAAAGGTGGCCGCCAGCGCGGCCGCCTGCCGGATAGACAGCTCGTCCGCCTCCCCTTCGGCCTGAGAGAGGATCACGTGGCTGCCGGGCAGCTTCTGAACGTGAAACCACAGATCCGTGCGCCGCGCCGTGTGCAGGGTCAGCTCATCGTTCTGCAGATTTCCCCGGCCTGCCAGGATCAGCCGTCCGCTGTCCGAGCGGAAACGCATGGGCTTACGCGGGGCGGGACGCTTCATTTTCTTCGGCCCGGTCGGGCGGATATAGCCCCCTTCCAGCAGCTCGGCGCGGATCTCCGCAAGGTCCCTGTCGCTCTCCGCCCGGGCGAGCTCTTCCATGACGCTTTCCAGATACTGCTCCTCTTCCCGCGCGGAGGCGATCAGCCCGGTGAGCATCCGATTGGCGGTCTTGGCTTTGTTGTAGAGCTTATAGTTCACGGCCGCGTTCTGCTGAGGCGTTTTCTGCGCATCCAGAGGCACGGTCACGGTGGGACAGTCCTCCTGATAGTAATCCTGAGCTTCAAAGGACTTCATACCCCTCTGCAGCCGGTAGATATTGGCTGTGATCAGATCGCCCCGGCGGCGGTACTCCTCCCGGTTTTCCGTAGCCAGCAGCTCCTGCTCTCGGGCGGCCAGCTTGCGCCGCAGACGGGTGAGCGCGCTTTTCGCCGTGCGTGTCAGGTCCCCGGAGCGGCGTCGCATGTTCTCGGACTTATCCCGCAGAGAATAGAAATCATCCAGCAGTGTGCAGAAGTCCGGATATATCCGCTGTTCCATCGCCTCACCGTACTGCCGTATGGGGAGAAAGCTGAAATCCCTGGGCTGGCCGTTTTCCAGCAGCATACAGGGGTTGAAGCCGCCATTCTCCGCCATGCCGCGCAGGGAAAGGACCGATTCTTCCAGTCCCTCCCAGCCGGAGACGGCCAGCTCCCGGCACAGCAGCGGCGAAAGGCCCGAGAAGCTGTTCAGCAGCCAGCGATCCGGCTCGGCGGAGCGGTTCGCCCCCCGGATCAGCCCGGACAGCTCTTCCCGGTCCAACCGGTAAACCGACGGCTTCTCCTGCGCCGGGGGCAGCTCGTAATATAGCCCCGGCAGCACGGCACGGCGGGCCGTTTCCGAATAATCTACCCGGCGGAAGCAGTCGATGATCCTGCCGTCCTCCCCGATCAGCGAGAGATTGATCCCCTTTCCCATCAGCTCCAGCGCCAGGGTCTTTTCCGCGTGAAAGCTCATTTCGTCGGTGGTATCGAAACGCAGCAGCAGCACTCTCTCACCCACGGGCTGTTCCAGCGCGGTGAAACGGGCGGAGGACAGATGCTTGCGCAGCAGCATGCAGAACATGGGCGGCTGAGGCGGGTTGTAGAAGGTACGGGAAGTAAAATGGATCCTTGCACTGCCGGGACGCAGGGAGATCAGCAGCCTGTGGTTCCCTTCCTCCCGGGAATGGACAGACAGGACCAGCATGTCCTTTTCCGGCATGCTGATCCTGTCGATCTTCGCTCCCAGGAGCGGTTTTTCCATTTCACGGCGCAGAGCCGTCAGCACCATCGCGTCCAGCGGCATGGTCTTCCTCCATGATCAGGGAAAAGAGTTCTTCGATGCGGTTTTTGTCCTCCCGGAGATAGAGCCATCCGAAAAGAGCTTCCAGTCCGCTGGCGGCGTGATACTCCCCCGCCGACACGGACTTGGGAGCCGCATGGCTGTGGGAGTTCCGCCCCCGACGGTAAACAGCCGCTTCCTCTTCGGTCAGAACAGGCTGGATCCGGGCGGCGGCCCGGGCCTGGGCGGCGGCGGAAACGTAGCGGATCGTCTCCCGGTGGAGATCGCCGGCGGTGTAGCGCCCGGCCCGGCAAAGCTCCCGCCGCACCAGCAGATCGTACACCGCGTCGCCCATATGGGCCAGGGCCAGGGCGCTCATGGAGAAGAGCTGGTCTTCCGATACGATCATTTAACTCAGTTCCTCAGAAAAGTCGTCTTTGGATTCGTTGATGAGCTTCTCCACGGCGGTATTGCCGGTCATGCTCATTTCCTGCCACTGTTCCCGGGTGATCAGAAGCTGCCGGGGCTTGGACCCCTCGAAGGGTCCCACGATGCCCAGCTCCTCCATCTGATCCACCAGCCGCGCGGCGCGGGAATACCCAAGCTTCAGCCTGCGCTGCAGCATGGAAACGGAGGCCTGCTTGGTGTCCAGCAGCACTTCCACCGCCTGGGGCAGCAGCTCGTCGTACCCGGCGAAGGGCGAGCCGCCCTCTGCGCTGCCGGAGGCGTCGCTGTCAGAGCCGGTCTCTGCCTTCTCCTTGTCTTTCGCGGCTTGCTCGATAGTCTGCATGATTGTTTCGTCGTAATCAGCTTTGGAGCGCTCTTTGATGAATTTGATGACGTTCTCCCGCTCCTCGTCGCTGACGAAGGCGCCCTGGACGCGCAGAGGCTTGCCGCTTCCCAGGGGGAAGTAAAGCATGTCGCCCATGCCGATGAGCTTTTCCGCGCCCTGCTGATCCAGGATGATCCGGGATTCCAGCGCGCTGGATACGGCGAAAGCGATCCGGCTGGGGATGTTGGCCTTCATCAGACCCGTGATCACGTCCGCTGACGGACGCTGGGTGGCGATGACCAGATGAATACCGGCGGCCCGTCCCATCTGCGCCACACGGCAGATGCTCTCCTCCACCTCTTTGGCTGCGGTCAGCATCAGATCGGCCAGCTCGTCGATGACGATGACGACATTTGGCATCGTGGGCTGCTGGGACCTGGACATGTAGTTGTTGTATCCCACCAGATCCCGGACGCCCACCTCGGAGAAGAGGCGGTAGCGCTTCATCATTTCCACCACGGCCCACTGCAGAGACCCGGCGGCTTTCTTGGGATCGGTTACTACGGGAATGTAAAGATGAGGTATGCCGTTGTAAATGCCCAGCTCCACCATTTTGGGGTCGATCATGATGAGCCGGACTTCCTCGGGCGTGGCCTTGTAGAGCAGGCTCAGTATCAGGCTGTTCATGCACACGGATTTGCCGCTGCCGGTGGTGCCTGCGATGAGCATGTGGGGCATTTTTGAGATGTTGCCCACGATGCAGTTGCCCGCAATATCCTTGCCCACGGCGAAACTCAGCTTGGACTTGGCATTCCGGAAAGCGGCGGAATCGATAATGTCCCGGAGATACACGGTGCTGACGATCTTGTTGGGCACTTCCACGCCCACGGTGGAGATCTTGTCGGGAATGGGGGCGATACGTACGTTGACCACGCCCAGAGACAGTGCCAGGTCGCCGGCCAGATTGGTAAGCTTATTGAGCTTGACGCCCGCCTCCAGTTCCAGATCGTACCGGGTGACCGTGGGACCCCGGGTGATCTCCGAAATGGAAGCGCCGATGCCGAAGCTGCGGAGCGTGGCCTCCAGCCGTTCCCTGTTCAGCGACACCTCGTCCCGTCCGTCGGAAGTGATGCCGGGGCTGGAACGCAGCAGGTCGATGGGAGGATAAAGGTATTCGCGGGTCTCTTCCGCCTCCTGGATCGCCTGGGAGATCTCCTCCACGGCGGACTGGATCTCGCCGGGACTGGCCTTTCCCTCCTTGGGCGGTTCGGACTGGATCTCCGAAAGGCCCTGCTTGAGAAACACGCTCTGCGCGGGTCTCTCGGCGGTGAAGTCCACAGCCTCCGCCGCGGGGATCTCCACCGGCACGGGCTCCGGCTTCTCCCGCCGGGAACGGGTCGGGGCCGCGGGCTTTTCTCCGTGATAGATCACGCCCTGGGGCATATCGAGGATCTTGCGTTCCAGCGCGCTCAGCTCATCGTTTTCAGGGTCACCGTCTATGGGCACGTCGATCCAGTTTTCCTTTCTGGACCGGGTGCGGTAGGTCTTATCCCGATTGCCGATGCGTTCCGGCTCCTTATCCATGGGAATGTCAAAGATCTCGCTGCGCGGTACGGACGCGGGAACGCGGCGGGGCGCCGCAACGGTGCGAATGGGCTGCGGAGCGATCTCCGGCTCCGGTTCAGGCTCATATGGCGGGTAAACGTGGCTGCGCAGCTCCTCCACGGTCTTCTTCACGGACACACGGCAGGAGATGCAGATCATGACGGCCATCAACACAAGCAGCAGGGGCAGCGCGCCGTAAACGCTCAGTGCGCTGCGCAGCAGATCGGCCAGCGCGCTGGAAAAAATGCCGCCGGTCTCCAGGTTGATGCCGCCGAGATACATGGACTTGACGCCGTTCAGATCGTAATAGTAGCGGTCGGAATAGGCGAAAAGATGAACGATGGAGCCGAAGAGCACCGGGATAAAGAACGCGGCAAGCACTCGCCAGACGACCGGGCGACCCTTGTGAAAGGCCAGGATCCACGCCGCGATGAAGAACGCCGGCGGGACCACGTAAAAGCCCCAGCCGAACAGGCCCTTGAAAACATACAGACACAGCCCGTCGATCAGCCACGGGCCGGTGATGAAATATCCCAGCAGAGTGAAGCAGCCCAGCAGGAAACAAACGACCGCCCCCACCTCCCGGCGAATAGGCTTTTTGGCCGTATTCTGGGCGGTGCGGGTGTTTTTCGGCTTTGCCGCCGTTTTATTTCTGCTGTTTGTCTTCGCGGAAGACTTCTTTTGTGCCATGCTTGACTCCTCAGAACAGGGACGCGATCAGCGTGAAAATGCCCACGCCCCACAGGTAATAGGCGAACTTGCCGAATTTGCCGTTTTTCAGGATCCTCTGCAGCAGGACGATGGAGAAATACCCCACTACCATGGCGAACAACATGCCCACCAGGTATTCGGGCAGGTAAGACCAGTCTACGCCGCCCTTCAGCGCCTTGATAAAGCTGAGCAGATTGGCGCCCAGTACGGCGGGCACGCTCAGCAGCAGAGAATACTTCATGGAATATCCCCGGGTGTGGCCCGTAGCCAGACCGGCGGTGATGGTGCTTCCGGAACGGGAAATGCCGGGAATGGTGGCGATCGCCTGCGCCGCGCCGATGATCAGCGCGTCCAGAATCCGCATCGTGCGCTCGTTCTTCCGGCCCCTGGGCATCCTGTCGGAAATGAAAAGAATGCAGCCGGTAATGAGAAACGCCGCACCGATAAAGCCGGTGTTGTAGTAAAGCTCCTCCACCATGTCGTGGACCGGCAGGATCAGGAACAGCGGGAGCGTCCCGAAAAACAGCATCATCAGCAGCCGGGCGCCCAGGTGGGCCTGCCGGGGCTGGCTGACGGGCAGCCGCGTCTCCCGGATGAGGCCGACGCTGTCCCGGATGACGTAAACGATATCCTTCCAATAGGCCGCGATGATGGCCACCGTGGTGCCCAGGTGCAGCAGCACGTCGAAAAACACGTGTCCCTCCGCCGTCTGCATGTGAAATATATTCTGCAGCACGGCCAGATGGCCGGAGCTGGAAATGGGCAGAAACTCCGTGACGCCCTGGATGATCCCCAGGAATATCGCGCTCAAAAATGACAAGTGGATCCTCTCCCTTATCGGATTGGCCGACGACGCGGCCATTTCAATATATGATTTAACGATTTATGTTAACACTATTTCCGTTTTTTTGCAAGTATTTGTCTGCCCGGCCGTTTCCTGTTCGAGAGATCCCGGTGCGGAATAGTATTTATCCACGCCGCCGTAGCCCATGATCAGCTTCCCCTCCCTCGTTTTGCGCAGGAAGTTGGCAAGGCGTTTCCGGAACTCCTCCGGGCGGGACCGGGCGGCGTCGATATAGGCCACGCGGATCCGCTTATACGGCTCGGAGAAGGCGGAATAGTTCTCCCACGCCCGTTCATCCTGCCGCAAAGCGGCAAGGATATCCTCCGGAAAGACGAATTCCTTTTCCAGAACGCCCTTGAGCTCCGTCCTTACCCTCGGATGGATCATCCCCCTCCGGTCCAGCCAGAGAAGCCGCTCGATATTCGGCCGGGAATAGGGGCTGCCCGGTCTGCGGGGCGTGAAGTGCTGGGCTCTGTGGAGCGGGTCGATGTGCTTGATGGTGCTGTCGATCCAGCCGAAGCAAAGGGCTTCCTCCACGGCGTCGTTATAGGAGAGCGCCGGTTCCCCTGAGCCCTTCATGGGAAATACGAACCACACGTCCGGCTCGGTTTCGAAATGACTTTCCAGCCAGGCGCGCCACTCGTTCCGGTCGCTGGTATAAAAGACGCTGGCGGGCTCCATGCGGTTTCCTCCCTGCCCCATGATTTTTATAAGGATTATACCATATATATTTCATCGCGGCAAACCCAACCTTTCAGACGCAATAAGCCCGGTCCGCTTCGCTGCAGACCGGGCTTTGGCTCATGGCTCTCCGGTATTCTAATTGTAGATCAGGTCCAGGGCCTGTTTCATCTTTTCTTCGAACACACTCGCCGGGATCAGCGCGATCCCCACCTCGTCTCCGGCGACGATCAGCCTCTGACCTCCCGTGAGGCCGTACTGATCTCTCGCCCCCTTGGGGATGACGATCTGTCCCCTGTCGTTGATCGTGACAGAACCCCATACGCTTTTCCCTCTGGGCGCCGGCGGGACTACGCCCATGCCCTCCACCGTTTCGGTTTTGACAAGGCCGTCGATGGTGGTACCGTATACCTCCGCCAGCAGGCCGCACTTCTCCACGTCGGGGATCGTGGCGCCGCTCTCCCACTTGGCGTACGCCTGACGGGAAATGCCGATCTTCTCCGCCAGCTCCTCCTGGGAATAGCCGTTCAGCTTCCGGAGCATCATAAGATTGTCTTTGAGCATGCCGGGCCCCTCCTTAAAGATCGATCTTTTCAAAGGAACGGCAGGCTTTCTTATACGCAGCCGCCGTCAGAAGGACGTATGTGAGCAGCCCCGCGGCCAGCAAAATGAGCTGCAGCCCCAGATGGTCCGTGCCAAATGCGTTCACGGCCCCGAGACCGGGGACGTGGTGGACGGCCTCAAAGACCAGGATGGTAAGAAAAGTCGCGATGATATAGATCACGAAGGGCTTGCCGATCTTATACGCGGTCTTGTAAAACCCGGCCACGAAGATCAGATTGAACAATCCGAAGATCAGCAGCGCGCCTGCCAAAGCGAAGAAATTGGCGTTCATCAGCGCGTTGGCGGTGTACGGCCCTGCCCCGGACAGAACCGTCATTCTCACGATCACCGAGCAGAGCATCAGCAGCAGACCGCAGAGCTCGATAAAGCAGACGAACATGAACCGGCCCTTGACCACGTCCTTCTTCGCGATGGGCAGCAGGGCGGAAAACACGATATCATTGGCCTCTCTGGCCGTCTGGAAGCTCTGGAACAAGCCCATGGTCACGAAAAACGCGCCGCACAGGATCGGATAGCCGGGCAGCATGAACATCGCTCCGAAGGCGATGAACAAAAACGCCAGCGGCGACGAGCTGAGCTTCAGCTCTTTCCGCATGATATTACGCATTACCCTCACCTCTTTCCATTCTCAGCATGATGTCCTCCAGCGTCTCGCCCGGCGCGGCGTGCTTTTCAATGAAGTCCGCCTTGGGCACGGCTGCCACGATCCGTCCGCCGGAAATGTAAACGATGTCGTCGGCGCATTTCTCGATATCGGAGATGATATGCGTGGAGAAGAACACCGCCACGCCGTCTTTTTTCAGATCTTCAAAGACCTCGAGAAGCTCATTCCGGGAGAAGGGGTCCAGGCCGCTGGTGGGCTCATCCAGGATCAGCACCTCGGCCCTGTGGGACAGGGCGACGAGAAGATTGAACTTCACCTTCATGCCCTCGGACAGCTCCAGAGGCGTTTTCGACTCGTCCAGCCGGAACATGGCCAGATATTTTTTGTACGCCTCATCGTCCCACGTATCGTAAAACCGCTTCACGATATCCACGATGTCCCGGATCTTCTTTCTCGGATACCAGTTGACGACGCCGGTGGAATAGCCGATGTGCTTTTTGATCTCCGTTTCATTCCCCATCAGCGGTTTGCCGAAATAGATGACCTCACCGCCGTCGGGGTGGACGAGATTCAGCATGGATTTGATAGTTGTGGTCTTCCCGGCGCCGTTCCTGCCGATAAAGCCGGTAATGCGCCCGGCGTCCACGGTGAAGGATACTTCCTTCAGTTCAAACGAGGGATACTTTTTTACGAGCCCCCGCACTTCAACGATGCTCATGGAAACCTCCTTAAGTTTGATTTCTGCGATTATTGTAACGCCTGGTTGCGCTATTTACAACCAACTGCAAATAACATAAATATGTGTTTTGTGTTATTTTAGGTTGCGTCAGGCACTCCGCACCGGATCCCGCGAGGCTTCCGAAATAAACAAAACCCCGTCCGCGGACGGGGTTTTGTAATCGGCTGACGTACGCCGGTATAGAATTACTGCTTTGCGTTTACTTTGTCTTTCGGGAGAATGTTTTGACAAGATAGAGGGAATAACCTCCCAGGACGACGACGATCACAACAAGATTGAGCACCATATCCATCTGCGGCGTCAGGCTGCTCTCTGCGGAAAACACCTTGAGCGCATTGTTGGCTGAATGGAACAGGATGCACGGAATCATGGATCTCCCGTGATAGAAGATCATCACCAGCACGAAGCCGACCAGAACGGCAAATACGATCTGTATCACGGAAGACGCCGGATCCCTTCCGCTCCCGTTGAACAGATTCACGATGTGGCCGAGGCCGAACGTCAGCGAGGATACGATAACGGCTGTTTTCAGGTTGTCCTTTTCCATGGCCCTGAACAGCAGCCCGCGGAAGATGACTTCCTCCAGGAAGCCGACGCAGCACATGCTTATGAAAAACAGCGCCGCACCCGGAAAGCCTTCCTGCGGCTCGATCCCGTCCCAAAAGGCGGTTGAAGCAACAACGACCAGCGGCAGGTAATACAGAAACCGCTTCGCAGGTACAGCAGATCTTCGGAAGCCGTATTTCTCGCTGAGGTTATTCCTGCGTATCCAGAGATACAGGATCAGAGACATGGCGATATGGAGCACGGCGGTCACGGACTTCGTGACGCCGATCGTCTCCGAAAGCTGATCCGCCAGACTGCTGAGGACCACGTAGGCGACGATCCACAGGATCGCAAAGGTGACCTCGCTTTTTTTATAGAGTTTCGTCATTTTCATCCCATCCTTTTTCCAATCCTTCGGCAATCGTAATCAGGGCTTTTCGTATGTTTTCGGGGTCGTATTTCATGGCGTTGTTTGCGATCAGACTGGCATACCCGTGAACGACAGCCGCCAGGGGCTCAAAGAAGGCCGCCGCGGCCTCCGTCGTCAGGTCTTCCGCTTCACTCACCGCAGCAAGGACGCCGGCTGTTTCTGGAGATCTGATCAGATCTTCCATGCAGGAGCCGGCAAACCGTCCCGACTGAAAAAGGAATCGGAACAGCTGCGGTTCCTCTTCCGCAAACCGGATGTACCGAAGGCCCATCTCCAGAAGATCCCCGCCTGCCAGAATAAAGTCGCTGTGAAACGCGTCCGCCTTCTGATAAGTCAGGTCTCTCAAAGTATCCAGATTGGGAAACTGATACATGACAGGCTGTGTAGAGCAGCCGAGGAAGGCGGCAAGGTTTCTGGCAGTCAGATACTCGTGACCCTTTTCCCGGATCAGCTGAAACGCCCCTTCTATCATGGAGTCCCTTGTCGTTGAAGGTTTCTTTGGCATTGAAATCATCCCCAAATACTATAACAGGTGTTATTATATTATACTTCTCGTATTTGTCAATAGTCGAGGCCGCATATAACGAAACAGGATCGCTGTCCTTTCAGATCAGCGATCCTGTCCTGCCGGAGCACGCCAGAAAAAGGAGAAATCACAGTCCGCGCCTGGACAAGGCCCCCTCCGGCCGGATAAACCGGAATTCAGACGAGGATATTTTATAATAAAATCATAGTGCGATCGCTATAACAATAAAAAGCTCTTTCATTCCGGCGATAAACAGGACTGATGCGTCTTTCTAAATTCCGAGATTCATGCTATACTCCCTTACGGTAAGCACATTTCTGCGGAACACAGGGTGGGATTGATGGACAGGCAAAAGATACAGGCAATTCTATCGGCCTTTCTGGCGGCGGTGTTTTATTCCATGAGCATTCCGATATCCAAGGTCCTGCTGCGTACAGTCGGCCCGACTACGATGGCGGCTCTGCTGTATCTGGGCGCGGGGATCGGTATCGGGATACTCTCGCTGTGCAGCCGGAAAGATCGGGAGAGATCCGAAAGACTAACAAAAAAAGATCTGCCGTTTGCCGTCGGAATGATCGTTCTGGATATTGCGGCGCCGATCCTTCTGATGCTCGGCATCGTTCACGGATCGTCCGCGAACGCCTCGCTTCTGGGAAACTTTGAAATCACAGCGACGACAGTGATCGCGCTGCTGGTCTACAAGGAAGTCGTATCAGGAAGACTGTGGCTGGCTATTGCCCTGATTACTTTGTCAAGCATCCTGCTTTCCTTTGAAGGAACTGACAGCCTCAGATTCTCCTACGGGTCATTGTACGTGCTGCTGGCGACTGTCTGCTGGGGATTTGAGAACAACTGTACAAGGAACATTTCTTCCAAAAACACCTTTGAGATCGTTGTATTGAAGGGCGTCTTTTCCGGCCTTGGATCGCTGGTCATCGCACTCATCCTCAAAGAAAAAATGCCGGGGATCGGACAGGCCGCCCTGGCCATGCTCCTCGGATTTTTGGCATACGGTCTTAGTATTTTTCTCTATATCCGGGCACAGCGAACTCTCGGAGCGGCCAAAACCAGCGCTTACTACGCTGCCGCGCCCTTTGTCGGAGCTTTTTTATCCTTTGTTTTCCTGAAAGAGCCGTTGTCGTGGAGATACATCGCCGCCCTGGCGATCATGTTGGCAGGCTCCGCTCTGGTAGTAGCCGACACGCTGATCCGTCAGCACGAGCATCTGCACGTTCATACGTTTACTCATACTCACGACGGTTCAACACATACGCACACGGTTACACATGCCCATACGCACAGTCATTACGTTACGGACAGCAGGCATGGCCACCGCCACTCAAGCAAAGAGCTTGAGGGTTTGCCCGGATCGAGGCATTCATCCTGAACCGGGCCTCCCCCGGCAGTCCATTCACTACCGCTCGGGTTCGAATCCCACGCAATCTTTCAAAAAGAAATCAGCCACCCTTTCGGGTGACTGATTCTTTTTGGTGGGACTGTCGGGGCTCAAGTCGAACTATGCAGAGCTTCCAAAAGAGTCAAAAACTCAGGTAGATTATCGTCGTCTATATTTTCTGTGTTCTTCTTTAATAGGTTTTATTTACGAGATCTAAACCGTAATCATTCAGATTGCCGTCAATTGCGTCGGTGAGCCACTCAGCAACGGATTTGTTCTGCTCCTCGAACGGTACCCATACCACTGGCGTTGCAATGATTGTGTGGGAAGTCATATTTCTCGGATCGTTATAATAGCTGATTCCGTCCCAGATAAACAGGCTGACGTTAAGCTCCTTAAACTGAGGTATTGCCTCTTTCAGTGTCTGCTGATAAATGTCTGCAACCGTTTCATCAACGTCCATAATGCCGTTCTGAAAATAATGCTGGACCTTTGCAAGATCGCCGTCCCTTGTTGATGTGCCGTAGAGAAGATGAATGCCGTCGCCGTATTTCTCACGAAGATGGCGGAGCATATCCATAGTCAGATTATCAGTCTTGATATTGTCCGTGATAGATTTAGGCGACTGCCATACATTTACGGCAGTATCATGCCAATCATCATACAACGCCATAGAAGAATCCACAAATAGCGTTTTGTTTGCGGCATTCAGGAAATAGTTTGTATAAATATCGTCTGCAAGTATCGCTGCGCCCCAACCGCCCGCGCTGTATCCTGTCACAAGCACCGTGTCGGCGTTTTCGATGCCTGCCTTTTCCATGATCTGCTTCATGGCAGCGGAATAATTCGTGTAGCCGTTGTGATAAAGTATTTTTTCCTTGCCGTCCTTATCGGTATAACGAAACTCGCCCGTACCCGAATGGAAATCTCCCGTCGCATAAGGGAAAAGTATCATGCTCCAGTTTTTAAACGGACTGCCCTCGACATCTGAAGCAAGACCACCCATATTCATTGTGGTGTTCGCCAGCATGTCAGGTTTGACAAGCTTTGTGTTATAGGTATCGTCACGGGCAGTTTCATCATTAATACTGACCCCGCCACCGGCAAAATAGATCATGACCTTATTCTCGCTGCCTTTATTGAACAAGGCATGATAGCTTCCGCCTTCGGAGTCCTTCATTGAGCTATCCGATACGCGATACCATTTACCGATGATTGGATTTTCCTTCAATTCGGGATACTGCAGCACAAAGCTGTAAACCAACAGGCCGATTACCAGCGCAACGACCACCAGAATGCCCAGCACTTTAAGTAGTGTCTTCCGCCACTTCTTTTTTGTATTTGCTTTTTCTTTTGCCATGAATATCCTTCTTCCTTGACTTGGAGCCCACCAAGTGTTATATTTCTAACACCAATTATATTCATGAAAATTCGAAAATCAAGGGTTTGCACACAAGTGTTAGAAAAGGGGCAGAAATATCACATGGAGCCAAAGAACGAACAGTCCAAACGGGATATAGCTAAAGCCTTGATTTCTCTGATGCGTGAAGAAGACTACGCGAAAATTACCAATAAGGACATCACCGACCGCGCCAAGCTTTCGCATATCACCTACTATCGTAACTTCAAGAGTAAGGATGAGATTATTCAGTATTATCTCCACGACATCACGGACAGCTTTATCGAGCGCACAAAGGTCAATTACGACATGCTGCCATTTCATGATTATCTTGTCATCCTCTTTACGCATCTGTATGAGCAGCGCGAACTCGGAGAATTGCTATTAAGTGCAGGATTTATCCATTACGTCAAAGATGAATTTGATCGTATCTTTTCCGCCAAGGCAAAAAGCCACAACGAATTGTATAGTCGTTACTTTGTAGCGGGCGGGTTATATAACCTATACTACGTTTGGTTAAAAAACGGCTGCAAAGAATCGCCGGAAGAACTGGCGGATTTGTTTATGGATTTTAGAGTCGGCAACGCATAATAAATCTGCCCGCATGTCTGGTCCAGCTGCCCGCAACAGGGGGGAGATTACGCGAAAAGCAGGAATCCTCATTTCCCAAAAATAAAAAGAATCCCGGAATTATGCGGCAAAACTGCCTATGTTGATTCACGCGAACACCCCAGCGACCGGACTTCAGAAAACGATAAAAAGCCCTCGCTCGACACCTTGCTTTTAGACAAGGGTTCGAGTAAGGACTTTTTGGTGGAGACGGAGGGATTCGAACCCTTGACCTTACGGATGCGAACCGTACGCTCTCCCAACTGAGCTACGCCCCCACAGCGATTCAAGATTATATCATACTTTTTTAATTTGTAAAGACTCTTTTTTCCGCCGGGTCAGCGGCGCAGGGTGCGCAGATACGCTTTGTGTTCCTCCGGTACCCGAAAACTCTCCACGGCCTTCTGAATGGTCTTGTTGTGGGTCCAGGGGTCCAGCCTGTTTTCCTTCAGATACGGCACGGCGGCGTCATACTGCTTGGCCAGGGCGGTGGCGAAATACCAGGCGACCATCATCTTCACGTAGTATTCCTCGCTGTCCACGCCGGAGGCCCAGTCCGGATATTCCGGGGAGAACGCCTCGTCCAGGTAAAAGCTCATGAGCATACCCAAACCGAAGCGCACGGTGTAGGTCTCGCCGGAGTCCAGCCAACGCCGGATCTTCCCCGGGAGCTCCGGCGGGTGCTTCCTGAAAGCAACAGGCCGCAGGGTGTCGCAGGTGGCCCAGTTGTCGATGCAGGGCAGGAACCGATCCAGCCCCTCCATTAGCCGGGGCAGGTTTTTCTCCCCGGAAAGAAGAATGGAGTGGAGATTGTTTTCTTCCAGGTACAGGTGCGGTAAATCGGAGAGAAACGCCTCCGCCAGGTCCTCTTTCCGAAGCTGCTTTGCCAGCTGGCGCAGCGCGGGAGAACGGACGCCGAGGATCCTCCCGGCGTCCGCGTCGGGGAACAGCTTTCGGGAAAACTCCCCGTATTCCGGATCGCGCAGAGCGATCAGCCGTTCCCGGACAAGCTCGCGTACTTCCCCGCTCATGCTTTTACCCGCTCCGTACGCAGGATTTCTCCGTTCTCCGCGTCCTTCCAGAAAAATGCGCCGTCTTCATATATGAGATAGCTGTGGGCGCTTCCTCCTTTGGGGATAGATACCGAACCGGGATTCACGAACCACACGCCGTTCCGCTCGGTAAAATCCGGCAAATGGGTGTGCCCGTAGAGGACGGCGTTCCCGGCGGTCACCTGCCCGGTGGCCTCCTCCAGGTGGTGGCCGTGGGTCATGAACAGGAAGAACCCATCGACGTTCACCGCGGCGAACTCCGTCAGTACCGGGAAGGAAAGCACCATCTGGTCCACCTCGGCGTCGCAGTTGCCGCGGACGCACAGGGGCGCCGGGTCGAGGGCGTTGAGCAGCGCGGCGCATTTCTTCGTGTCATACTCCCGGGGCAGGTCGTTCCGGGGCCCGTGATACAGCAGGTCCCCCAGCAGGAGCACCCTGTCCGGCTTTTCCTCTGCCACACGGCGAAGGAGCGCTTCCGTATAGTATGCCGAGCCGTGAAGATCGGACGCGATCAACAGTTTCATGGGTTTCCTCCTCACATGTCGCCGAAGCCCTCGAAGATGCTGACCTGACGGCTCTCGGGTAGATCGCCCAGGGCGCCCAGCTTTTTCAGCTGCTCCAGGTGGGAGCTCTGAACCTTCGGGCAGGCGTCGGCGATATCGTCCACGGATACGAAGCTGCGGCCGTTCTCCCGGCAGTTCATCAGATCCTCCGCCGCCGCTTCTCCCAGGCCGGAAATGGCCACGAAGGGCGGGCGGAGCTTGCCGTCCTCGATCTCGAAACGGTAAGCGTGGGATTTATAGATGTCTATGTTCAGGAACGAGAAGCCCCGGAGATAAAACTCATAGACCGCTTCCAGCGTGGTCAGCAGATCCTGGTCCTTGGCGGAGGCGTCCGGGTCGTTCTGGATGCGGCGGATCCTGTCCCGGCACTTGTCGATGCCCTGGAGCATGCAGTCGGCGTCAAAGGCGTCCTTCTGGCTTCGGCGATAGAAATAAGCGCTGTAATAGGCCAGAGGCTCGTGGACCTTGAACCAGGCGATACGGAACGCCATCATCACGTAGGCCACGGCGTGTGCCTTGGGGAATAGATACTGGATCTTCCGGCAGGATTCGATCCACCACTCGGGGACGTGCAGCTTCTGCATCTCCTCCACGATGCCGTCGGGCCAGGATTTTCCTTTGTGGATAGCGCCCTTGCGCACCGCCTCCATGAACTTGAAGGCGCGCTTGGGCTCCATGCCCAGGGAGATCAGATAGAGCATGATATCGTCCCGGCAGCCCACGCACTTGTCGGTGGGAGCGATGCCCCCCACGACGATATCCCGGATGTTTCCGGCCCACACGTCCGTGCCGTGGGAGAAGCCGGAAAGGCGGACCAGCGTGGCGAATTCCTTTGGCTGGGTGTCCACCAGCATCTGGCGGGTAAAGGCGGTGCCGAATTCAGGCACGCCGATGGTACCCGTATGGCCGATGATGGGATCCCCATCCGGGATGCCGAGGGGCTCCGGAGAGGTGAAGATGCGCATGGTCTCCTCATCGTCCAGAGGGATGGCGCGGGCGTTGAGCCCGGTGGCGTCCTCCAGCATACGGATCATGGTGGGATCATCGTGGCCCAGCTCGTCCAGCTTCAGGAGGTTGGCCTCCATGCTGTGATACTCGAAATGGGTGGTGATGATACCGCCGGAGGCGTCGTCCGCCGGGTGCTGCACCGGGCAGAAGTCCGTCACGTCCATGTTCTGCGGTACAATGACCAGCCCGCCGGGGTGCTGCCCGGTGGTGCGCTTCACGCCCTCGCAGCCCTTGGCCAGCCGGTTTTCCTCGGCCTTGGAGACGGTGATGCCCCGTTCCTCCAGATATTTCTTTACATAGCCGTAGGCGGTCTTTTCCGCCAGTGTGCCGATGGTGCCGGCCTTGAACACGTGGTCCTTGCTGAAAAGCTCCTCGGTGTAGCGATGGGCGCTGGACTGGTATTCGCCGGAAAAGTTCAGGTCGATATCTGGGACCTTGTCGCCGCCGAAGCCCAGGAAGGTCTCAAAGGGGATATCGAAGCCGTCCTTGACGTACCTCTCTCCGCAGACGGGACAGACCCGGTCGGGCATGTCCGCGCCGCAGCCGTATTTATCGCCGTTTTCATCGAAGACGTTTTCAAAATCCGTGTGCTTGCAGCGGGGGCAGCGGTAATGGGGCGGCAGGGAGTTGACCTCGGTGATGCCGGCCATATAGGCCACGATGGAGGAGCCCACGCTGCCACGGCTGCCCACCAGATAGCCGTGCTCCAAGGAGTTCTGCACCAGCTTCTGGGCGGACATGTAAATGACCTCATAGTGACGGCCCAGGATGGCGTCCAGCTCTGTTTTCACCCGGTCGGCCACAATGGAGGGCGGTTCTTCGCCGTAGAGCTCGCGTGTCCGGTCCCACACCATCCGTTCCAGATCCTCCGCCGCATGGGGGATGGAGGGTGGGAACAGATCCTTCGGCAGCAGCGGGAACTGCTCAACGCTCTCGGCGATGGCGTTGGGGGCCGTGACGACCACGTCCCGGCAGTCCTCCTCGCCCAGATATTCAAACTCCCGCAGCATCTCCTCCGTGGTCTTGAAATAGATGGGCAGGGGCTTGTCCGCGTCCTGGAACTTGCGGGAAGCCAGCAGGATGTGCCGGTAGATCTCATCCTCCGGGTTCAGGAAGTGTACGTCGCCCGTGGCGCACACGGGCTTCCCCAGCTTCCGGCCCAGGGCCAGGACCCGACGGTTGAGGGTGCGCAGCTCCTCCTCATCCCGGGCTTTCCCCTCATGCAGCAGAAAGCTGTTGTTGCACACCGGCATGATCTCCAGATAGTCGTAGAAGGAAGCGATGCGCTCCAGCTCGGCAATGCTCCTGTGGCGGACCAGCGCGTCGAACAGCTCGCCCGCTGCGCAGGCAGAACCCACCAGCAGCCCTTCCCGGTGCTCCAGCAGCAGGCTTTTGGGGATGATGGGATTCTTTTTGAAGTGCTCAAGATGGGATTTGGAGATCAGTTCATACAGGTTTTTCAGGCCCTTTTTGTTCCTGACAAGCAGAACGATGTGCCTCGGCCGCCGGTTTTCGTCCCGGCGCAGACGCATGGTGACGGGACCCAGATCCCGGAGCTTTTCGGCGCCCTGCTCTGCCAGCTTTTCCCGGAGCAGCACGAAGATGCGGGCGCAGACTGCCGCGTCGTCGCTGGCCCGGTGGTGATTGAAGTCCGGCAGGCCCAGGGCCCGGGACACGATATCCAGCTTGAAGCGCTTGAGCTCCTTGAGCACGCTCATGGCCACGGGCAGCGTATCCACGTACACGGGATGGAAGTCCAGTCCGTTCCGCTCGGCGGCAGAGGTAAGGAAACCGATATCAAAGGCGGCGTTGTGGGCCACCAGCGGCAGATCTCCGGCGAACGCCATGAAGGCGGCCAGGGCCTCCCCTTCTCCCGGAGCGCCGAATACGTCCTTATCCGTGATGCCGGTGAGCTGCTGGATCTCCGCCGGAATGGGGATGCCCGGGTCCACGAAGGTCTGAAAGCTTTCGGTGACGCGGCCCTGCACCACCTTCACCGCGCCGATCTCGGTGATCCGCTCCCGGAAGCCGTCCAGGCCCGTGGTCTCTATGTCGAAGCCCACGAAATCGCAGTCCAGCGGCAGATCTGTCTCACCGTGGACAGCGGGCAGGTCGTCCACGTCGTTGACGAAATAGCCCTCCACGCCGTAGATGACCTTGATGCCGTATCTGTCCCCGGCGTGCCATACCTCCGGGAAGGACTGGGCCACGCCGTGATCCGTCACGGCGATGGCCTTGTGCCCCCAGCGGGCGGCGGTCTTTACCGCTTCCTCCGGATTGGTCAGCGCGTCCAGAGCGGAATACTTGGTGTGCAGATGGAGCTCGACGCGCTTCTCGCCCTCGGCCTTGTCCTCCCGGACTACGGGAGGCTCCAGCACGATGGCCGAGGGCTCGATGGAGATGTCGGCGTCGAACCGGTTGAAGGACACGCTGCCCCGGACCGTCAGCCAGTCGCCCTCATGGATCTTGGGAAGGATCGTCATCTCCTCGGGGGTGCGGAGGTACTTGGATGCGTGGATACTGCCCGTATAATCAGTGATGGAAAATGCCAGCACGGCGGCGTTCCGCTTGGGGATCTCCCGGCTGTCCACGTCGAACACCTTGCCAGTGATGACCACGGTGCCGGATTCCGGGGTGAGCGTGACGATCTCCACCGGTTTTTCCCGGGGCGTCTTGCCCATAAGCACGGAGCCGGGAGCCGGCTTTTCTTTCTTTTTATCCGCCTTCTTGGGAGCGGGAGCGACCTCGTGGGGCCAATCAGGGAAAATACGCACGCCGGACAAGCCGAATTCTGCGCAGATGCGTTTCTCCAGCCGTTCCTGCTCCTCCAGAGCAGGCTGGCGGGTGAAAAACGCGCTGATCTCCATGGTCAGATTCTCCCGGGAGATCACCACGGAGCGCACAAGAGCGCGTTCCAGCCCGCCGCACAGGTCCTTCAATCCCGTGCAGCAGCCGAACATATCCAGAAAACCGGTTTCCTGCGCCATTTACGAATTCTCTCTTTCGATCAGTTTTATCAACGCCTGTGCAAGGCGGTCCGCCTCCACGCGGCCCACGGGCTGTCCTTTTTTGAACAGCATGCCCTCGTTCTTCCCGCCGGCGATGCCGTAGTCGGCGTGGGACGCCTCCCCGGGGCCGTTTACGATACAGCCCATCACCGCCACGGTGATATCCCAGGGCTTGTCGCGCAGCGCCTGCTCCACGGCTTTTGCCGTACCGATAAGGTCGTACTCCGTCCTGCCGCAGGTGGGACAGGACACGAATCTGACGCCGCCCCGTAGCCCCAGGGCCCGCAGCAGCTCCACGCCCACCCGGGCTTCTTCTTCCGGCTCGTCGGTGAGGGAGACGCGGATGGTGTCGCCGATGCCGTCCAGCAGAAGCGCGCCGATACCGGCGGCAGACTTCAAAATCCCCCGTTCCCGGGTGCCCGCCTCGGTGACGCCGATATGTAAGGGATAATTGCAGCTCTCCGCCAGCAGATGGTTGGTCTCCACCATCATGACAGGGTCGGAAGCCTTGACGGAAATGCAGATATCCTCGAAGCCGCAGTCCTCCAACAGCTTCACGTGGCCCAGGGCGCTCTCGCAAAGGGCCTGGGGACAGAGACCGTATTTTTCCAGCAGCTCCTTTTCCACGGAGCCGGAATTGACGCCCACACGGATGGGCACGCCCCGTTCCCGGCAGGCATCGGCCACGATCCGCACCCGCTCGGGTGAGCCGATGTTGCCGGGGTTGATGCGGATCTTGTCAAAGCCCGCCTCCACGGCCGCCAGCGCCAGGGTGTAGTCAAAATGGATATCCGCCACCAGCGGCATATCCGTGCCCTTCCGGATCTCCGGAAGGGCGCGGGCGGCCTTCTGATTGGGCACGGCCAGGCGGACGATCTCGCACCCGGCAGCCTCCAGCCGACGGATCTGCGCCAGCGTGGAATCCACGTCGTCGGTGTGAGTATTCGTCATGGACTGGACCGGAATGGGATGACCGCCGCCGATGGGGACGCCCCGGACGTAAATGGTCTTGCTCTCTCTTCGTTTCATCTCGTCAGGATCCTCGCAATGTCGTTATACAGCACCAGCGCCATGAGTCCCAGCAGGAGAAACAGTCCCACCATGTGGATATACCCCTCGATCCGGGGATCCGGCTTTTTCCCGCTGATCTTCTCATAGACCCAGGAGATCAGCAAAGTCACCACGTGGCCGCCGTCCAGCGCGGGGATGGGCAGCATGTTCATGACCGACAGATTCACCGCAATAAACGCCACAAGATAGAACACGTTTTCCAGTCCCTGGGAAACGGTCTCCGCGCTGGTGCCCGTCTCGTTGATGATATCCACGATGCCGACAACGCCGGTCATGTCCTTCACGGACGCCTGACCGGAGAAGAGCTGCACCAGTCCTTTTTTCACCATGCGGACGAAATCCACGCAGCTGAGGAAGGATACCTTCACGGTCCGCAGAGGCGTCGCCTCCTCCACACCGAAATACAGGCCGAATTTCAGCTCCGTGCCGCCGTCCTCGGTGGGGTACTCCACCGGCACCAGCCGGGTGTTCGGGAGTTTGATCCTCCGTCCGTCCCGGATCAGCTCGATATCCAGATAGCCGTCCGTGTCCTCCAGAGCATATTCGCTGAAGTTTGCCACGAAAAAGACTTTTTGACCGTTGATCTTCGTGATCCGGTCGCCCACCTGCAGCGTGCCCTCATAAGGACAGTTGGGAAAAAACTCCGCGATCTCCGTGGTGATAAAGCCCTGGGCGGGCAGATAGATCGCCAGGATCAGCAGAAAACCCAGCAGGAAGTTCATGAACGATCCTGCTACGAGGATCAGAATGCGCTTGAGGACGCTCTGGTTATTAAAGGCGCGGGGGTCCTCGGAGGCTTCGTCCTCCCCCTCCATGGCGCAGAAGCCGCCTACGGGCAGCATGCGCAGGGAGTAGACCGTCTCCTTCCCCTGCTTTTTCAGGATCCGGGGGCCCATGCCCAGGGCAAACTCGACGACCTTGACGCCGCAGGCCTTCGCCACCAGGAAGTGGCCCAGCTCATGGACGAAAACAAGCACGCCGAAGGCAAGAATGGCAAGAAGAATATACATCAGTCGATCGCAGCTTTCACATAGTCTCTGGCCAGGCGGTCCATCCGCAGGATATCCTCCAGCGCGGGGTGCGGCAGGAATTCCAGCCCCTCCACCGCGGAAGCCACCAGGCGATAAATATCATTATATCCGATCCGTCGTCCCAAAAACGCCCCTACCGCCGCCTCGTTGGCCGCGGAGAGAACGCAGGGGGCGGTGCCTCCCTGTCTTGCGCATTCCATGGCGAGCCGCAGACAGGGCAGCTTTTCCGGATCCGGGTCCTCAAAATGCATGGTCCCCAGCTTCGCGAAGTCCAGAAACGCCGTTTCGCTTTCCCGGCGCTCCGGCCAGGTGAGAGCGTACTGGATGGGCAGGCCCATATCCGGCACGCCCAGCTGGGCGATCACCGTGCCGTCGACGAGCTCCACCATGGAATGAACGGCGCTCTCCGGGTGGATGAGCACCTTGATCCTGTCCGGGGTCACGGAAAAGAGATGCATGGCTTCGATGAATTCCAGGCCCTTGTTCATCATGGTGGCGCTGTCCACGCTGATCTTGGCGCCCATGCTCCAGTTCGGATGGCGGACCGCCTGTTCCGGAGTCACGTCCTTCGTCTGTTCCCTGGTCCAGCCCCGGAAGGGCCCGCCGGAGCCGGTGAGCAGAATACGGTGCAGCTCGCTTTTATCCCGCCCCGCCAGGCTCTGGAAGATGGCGGAATGCTCCGAATCCACCGGAAGGATCTCCGCGCCGCAGCGTTCCGCCTCGGCCATGACGATCTCCCCGGCGCAGACGAGCGTCTCCTTGTTGGCCAGAGCGATCCTGCGCTTCCGGCGGATGGCCGCCAGAGTGGGCTTGAGCCCGATGCTGCCCGAGACGCCCGTAACCACGCAGTCCGCCCCGTCCACGACGGCGGCGGCACAGAGGCCCTCCTCCCCCTCGCCCACCTCCACGGAGGTATCGGCAAGGCGGCGGCGAAGCTCTGCGGCGGCTTCGGAGTCGTAAACGGCGATGTAGCGGGGGTGGAATTCCCGCGCCTGCCGCTCCAGCAGATCTACGTCCCGGCGGGCCGCCAGAGACAGCACCGGAATTTCAAGACGGCGGGCCGCCTGCGCGGTCTGCCGTCCGATGGAGCCCGTAGACCCGAGAATGGCTATTCCCTTGACCATGGTTTTCTTGTCTCCTTTGAAAACCGGTCCCCGTTCATAAAGCCGGGAGACCGGTTTATCCTTACGGTGGATCCCGCAGGGGATCACTTCCCGCCCAGAGTGTAAATAGCAGGCATGGCGAAGAGCCACACTTCCGTCAGCGGGGCCAGATAGATCATACTGTCGAACCGGTCAAGGATCCCGCCGTGCCCCGGCAAAATGTTGCCGTAATCCTTGGTATCGTACTGCCGCTTGAAGGCGGAAAACGTCAGGTCGCCCAGCTGGGCCACGAAGCTGCCGAACAGTCCGAAGCACACCAGCGACAGCAGATTGACCCCAAAGCCCGAAGCTCGAAGGATCAGTCCGTATACGAGCGAAAACACCACTCCGCTGACGAGCCCGCCGATGCTGCCCTCCACGGTCTTCTTGGGAGAGATGTGGGGCGCCAGTTTGCGTTTTCCCAGCTTTATGCCGGTGAAATAGGCCCCCGCGTCGCTGGAGAAGGCGATGACGAAGGGAAGTATCATCCGCACCCGGCCCACCTCGGGGATCTGCCCGATGCGCAGCAGCGTGGAGAGCATCAGCGGGATCAGCCCGCCGGCCAGCATGGCGACGGCGATCATGCCCAGCGTGATGCGCCACTCGCCGGTATAGGAGATCATCTGCTCGATGGACAGGACGAAAAACAACAGCAGAATGATGCCCACGCACCACGCCATGTTCCCCTCGAAGGAACAGATCAGCGGCATGATGAAGGAGCACATCATGGCGCAGAAATAGATCCGCCTGGGCGTTTTTCCCAACGCCATGTGCAGCAGTTCATAGGTGGCCAGAGCGCAGACGAAACCCATGGCGATGCCGAAGCCCCAAAGGGGCGCAAGGAACATCAGCCCCAGCAGGATGGGGATCCCCACGGCAGAGGTGAGGATGCGTGTTTTCATTTCTTCACACCTCCGAAGCGCCTGTCTCGGTGCTGAAAGTCCGACACGGCGCTGTCTATGTCTTTTTCGGAGAAATCAGGCCAGAGCACGTCCGTGAAAAGAAGCTCGGAATAGGCGCACTCCCACAGGAGAAAGTTCGATATACGATATTCGCCGCCGGTGCGGATTATGAGGTCCGGGTCCGGTATAGAAGCGGTATCCAGCACGGCGGAGAGCTTTTCCTCGGTGAGCTCCTCTCCGGGATGCTCCCGGAAGAAGGCGTTGGCCCCCCGGACGATCTCGTCCCGTCCGCCGTAGTTCAGACAGACGTTTGCCTGGAAGCACCCGGGCAGACGACGGGCGATCTCGTCGGTGGCGGCGATCAGCTCCCGCAGCTCCGGGGAGAGCGGGGTGAGATCCCCCAGGATCTTCAGCCGGATCCGGTCCCGCTCCATCTTCTCGATGGATTCCAGCAGGTACTTTTTCAGCAGGCCCATGATGGCTCCCACTTCCTCCGCGGACCGTTTCCAGTTCTCGGTGGAAAAGGCGTACACCGTCAGGTGATCCATGCCCAGCTCCTTGCAGTAGGTGGCGATGCGGCGGAAGGTCTCCGCTCCGGCGGCATGGCCGGCGCTGCGAGGCAGTCCCCGCTGCTGGGCCCAGCGGCCGTTGCCGTCCATGATGATGGCAATATGGCGGGGGAGCTTTTGCGCCGCCCCCGCCAGTTCTGTTTTATCCTGTTCGGCCATCAGATCTCGAAGAGTTCCTTTTCCTTGGCCTCGGTCTGCTTGTCCACGGCTTTGATATAGTCGTCGGTCAGCTTCTGCAGATCCTTTTCCAGATCCTTCAGGTCGTCCTCGGTGATCTCGCCCTTCTTCTGGATTTTCTTGAAGCGGTCCATGGCGTCCCGGCGGATGTTGCGGATGGCGACCTTGCCCTCCTCGCCGTACTTGCGGACCTGCTTTGCCAGCTCCTTACGGCGCTCCTCGGTCAGCTGGGGAAACACCAGTCGGATGGTACGTCCGTCGTTCTGGGGATTGATGCCCAGATCGGAGACCAGGATGGCTTTCTCTATCAGCTTGAGGGTGCTTCCGTCCCAGGGCTGGATCAGCAGCGTGCGGGGATCGGGCGTGGAAATGGAGGCGATCTGCCGGATAGGCGTGGGGACGCCGTAATAGTCCACCTCGATCTGATCCAGAACGGCGGCGTTGGCCCGGCCGGCGCGCACCGCGGCATACTGGGAGGCCAGCACCTCCGTGGTTTTTATCATACGGGATTCGTATTCTTTCAGTTCAGGCATGGTTGTATCCTCCCAAAATTTTTTATTTCACAAGTGTGCCCACGTTCTCCCCCCGAAGGGCGCGGAGAATGTTTTCCGGGTCGTTCAGCGCAAAGACGTATACGGGGATGTGGTTGTCCATGGCAAGGCATGTGGCGGTGGAATCCATGACGGCCAGGTTCCGGTCCAACACCTCCTGATAGGTGATGGTATCGAATTTCACGGCGTCGGGATCCTTGCGGGGATCGGCGCTGTAAACACCGTCCACGTTCTTGGCAAGCAAAATGGCTTCCGCGCCGATGAGCGCCGCCCGGAGCACCGCGCCGGTGTCCGTGGTGAAATAGGGGCTGCCCACGCCGCCGCCGCAGATGATCACCTTGCCGGCACGCAGGTATTCGTCCGCCTTGTCCACGGAGAAAAGCTCGCCCACATGGCCGATTTCCATGGCGGTGAGCACTTTTGCTTCCACTCCCTGCTGCTGCAGCACGTCCTGCAGCGCCAGGCAGTTCATGATGGTGGCCAGCATGCCCATATAGTCGGCCCGGGCCCGGTCCATGCGGCCCTCGCCGTTTTTCACGCCGCGCCAGAAGTTTCCGCCGCCCACGACGATGCCGACCTCCACGCCAAGAGAAACACATTTGGCGATCACGCCGCAGACCTGGGCCATGATCTTGAAATCCAGGCCGGTCCCGGCCGCGCCGGACAGAGCCTCGCCGCTGAGCTTCAAAAGTACGCGCTTGTATACGCTGTTTTGCTGCTGCATGGACAGTTCCTCCACTCGACTTTCATCTGATGTATTTTAGTATATTCTGCCCGGGATGAAAAGCCCCTTTTGTAAATATACGGTAAATTCTGTTTTATTTGTATTTCCGGATCAGCGATTCCACGTCTTTCAGAAAATGCTCCAGAGTCTTGTTGGGCTTGCCGCTGGTGGCATTGATGAGCTTCATGAGCTGCTCGCCGGCGGTCTGGAGCTTGTGGTAGAGCACCTCTGCCTTGCTGCCGCCCTCCGTAGCGGCCGCCGTCTTCTTGATACTCTCGCCCTCCGGCATGGAGAGGAATTCCCCGGAGAGCAGGTCCAGGGAAGCGCCGCTGTAAGGGGCGTAGGCGGAAAAGCCCAGCGTCTCGTGTACAAAATCGGCAAAGAGATCGGTCACGGTGTTTTCACCGTGGTTGACGATGACCTTTTTCGGCGGGTTCGTGAACCCCCGGAGCCAGTCGATCAGGCCGTCCCTGTCGGCATGGCCGCTCTTGCCGGGCAGCGTGCCGATCTCACAGTTGACCTTGATCTCCTCTCCGAAGAGCTTGACGGACTCCGCGCCGTCCACGATGATCCTGCCCAGCGTGCCCACGCTCTGATACCCCACGAACAGAACGGTGCTCTCCGGCCGCCAGAGATTGTGCTTCAAATGATGGCGGATACGGCCGCCCTCGCACATGCCGCTAGCCGCCAGGATCACCTTGGGCTCGGTGTCGAAATTGAGGGCTTTGGATTCCTCCGTGGACACGGAAAAGCGCACTCCGTCGGACCACAGAGGGTTGATGCCTCTGTCAATGACGGCAGCGGTCTCTTCGTCCAGGCAGTCATGGGAGCATTGGAGATAGATGCCCGTGGCCTCGCTGGCCATGGGGCTGTCCACGTACACGGGGAAGCCGTCGTGACCGGTGACCATGTGCTTTTCCTTGATCTCCCGGATGAAATAGAGCATTTCCTGGGTGCGGCCCACGGCAAAAGAGGGAATGATCACGTTGCCGCCCCGGTCCAGCGTCCGCTGGATATAATCCGCAAGCACGTCCACCGGCAGCTTTTTTCGGTCGTGGAGCCGGTCGCCGTAGGTGGATTCCACCACTACGTAATCCGCTTCCTCCACCTTCTGGGGAACGTTGCGGATGATGGGCTGGTCGTAGTTGCCGACGTCGCCGCTGAAGACCATTTTGCGGTTCTGGCCGTTCTCGCTGAGCCATATCTCGATGCAGGCGGAGCCCAGAAGATGGGCCACGTCGTTGAAGCGGACGGTGACTCCCTCCGCCACCTGGACCGTCTCGCCGTAGGGCACGGGCCGCATGTGGGTCAGCGTGTGCTCCGCGTCCTCCACGGTGAAAAGAGGCTGCACGGGAGGTTTGCCGGATCGCTGGTTTTTCCGGTTGGCATACTCCGCTTCGTTCTCATGGATCTGGGCGCAGTCCAGCAGCATGATCCGGCACAGGTTGCAGGTCTCCGGCGTGGCGTAGATCAGCCCGGAATACCCCTGCTTGTAAAGGAGAGGCAGATGTCCGGAGTGGTCCACGTGTGCGTGGGTCAGCAGTACGTAATCCAGCTCCGCCGCGGGAACGGGGATCGGCCTGTTGACGAAGAGATCCTTGCCCTGCTCCATGCCGCAGTCCACAAGTCCGCGGCTTCCGGCGCACTCCAGCAGCGTGCAGCTGCCAGTGACCTCATGGGCGGCGCCCAAAAACGTTGCTTTCATTTTTACCATCTCCAGATCCGTAACGATTCTTGTTAATCATCCTTTTTTCCCAAAATGTATTATACACATTTTCCAGCTTTCGCGCAAGGGGATTGCATGAAGTCAGGAATTCATAAGATAACAAAAAGCCGTCCGAGCCGGACGGCTTTTATGTATTAAAAGCAATTATTGCTGTGCTTTTTCCTTGAAATAAGCGTCTTTCAGCGCTTCGCCCTCCACCTTGTAGAAGCTGAACACAAAAGCGCTGATCAGCAGAACCGCCACGCAGCCGAAGGTCATCAGCCGGGTGATGCGTTTTCCCATTTCCAGCGTGAACTCCGCCTCGGCGCTGTAACCGATGGACACCAGACCGAGAGAGGCCAGCGCCCCGCCGATCACCTGGGAAAAACGAAGAGCGCAGCCGCCGATGGAGGAGGCGAAAGCGTGTCCCCGTACGCCGTAGTTGGACTCGTTGAACACCGCGATATCGTTCATGAACACGGGGATCATGCCGCCGGAGAAAAGGTTCCCGAAGGTGAAAATGATCATCATCAGAATGAACAGCGGCTTGATGCTGCCGATGAAGTTGATCATGGTCAGCGCGATACTGCTGGTAAAGCAGGAGAAGATAAAAGTCTTCTTTTTCCCGTACTTGATGGACAAATGCGGGGAAATAAAATAGCCGAACAGGCTTGTAAAGGTGATCACCAGCAGATAACTTCTCATCCAGGTGGGATCGCCGATCACGCTGCCGAAATAGTATACCAGCAGCGTGGGAAGGATGGTGTTTGTGGCGCTGACAAAAGTAATGGAGAAGAAAAGGATCAGGAACTGCTTGTTGATGCTCTTAAGCAGTTCTTTCACCGAGGGCGCCTCCGATTCGACTCTGACGCCGCCCACGTCCCGCTTCCGCGTAAAAGCGCGGACGATGGACATGCCGCCGATCATCAAACAGCCGTATACAATGGCGGACACGGTATAACCGCTCTGCATGGTGTTGAAGCCATACAGCAATCTGGTGCCGACCAGGCTGAAAACGACGCCGGAAAGTGATCCCATCTGGGAAGCGGCGGTAGAGTTGAGGATCGTCTCCGCCGGAGTGCGGCTCATGGGATCAAGCAGCGTACGATAGGCCACCCACATAATATTGTAGCCCACGTAGCAGAGAGTGTAGAACACCGTGAACAGCACCACGTTCATGGTGGTCCCGGCGTGGAAATTGGTGTAGAACAGCAGGGTGCTCACAGCGCAGATCACGCTGCCCCAGAAAGCCCAGGGACCGTATTGGCCGCCCCGGGCGCTGTGACGGTCGATGACGATGCCCGCCGCCAGCATCAGGATCCCTTCCACCCACTGGATGACGGAATAGAGAATGGCGGCGACGCCCACTGGCAGCAGAAGCACGTCCGTGAGATAATACATCAGATAATAGGCTACAAAGAAGTTGAAAAAGGTAAAGCCGAACTCACCCATTCCATACCCGTATGCCGGGGCTCTTTTTTTGAAGAGTGCTTTGTAATCTCTCATCAACTTCACCGTACGGAATAAAATCAGTATCTTTAATCGCAAGAAGGGCGTCGCTCCTGTCAAGGGAGAAACGCCCTTCTTCCCTTGCATTCTCTCAAAGAGAGGACAGGATCACTGTCTGACCAGAAGGCCGATCAGGCCCACGACCATGCCTACGCGGGCAGGCATATTTTCCTTGGGCACGGGGAGCTGCAGGTTCTCCGCCAGATACTGGGCGCCCTCGGGATAAAGAGTGATGTCAACGGTCTTTTCTTCCATGATGAACTCCTTTCCGGATCAGGCTCTGTAGTTCTGAATGAACTCGCTGATGGCCAGAACGTTCTCGCGGGTAGCGTCATTCCTGAAGGAGACCATCTTGTCCTGGCAGAGCAGGAAACCGCCGTCACGTCCCAGCTCGTCGCAGCAGAGCTTCACCCGGTCCACGCATTCCTGAGGCGTGCCGGAGCCCATCAGCGTTACGGGCATGCCGCCGTTGATGGCGCAGTTGGGGAGCGCCTTGCGGACTTCGAAAACGTCGTCCTGCTCGGGGTGCATGGTGATGATTCCCTTGGGCGCGTCCTGGAAGTAATCCCAGGCGATCCTGCTGCTGCCTTCCATGAACATGCGGACGGTTTTCTTCTTTTCGATCAGAGCGTTCACCACACGGCCCATGTCCGGCCAAAGGAACCGCTCGAACTGCTTCCTGTTGAGGATGGTGTGGACCAGCATGGTGATATCATAGTCAAAGCAGGTGGTCATGTCGGGGCCTTCCTGCGCGTTGAGCAGCGTGTTCAGGCCCGGATCGAACATGGTCTTGTTCAGCGCGGCGATGGCGGCCTCCACCTGCTCGGGCTTTTTGCGCATGGCGATAGAAAGATTTTTGATACCCAGGATGGAGTTGAACAGGAAGTCCAGGCCGCAGTAGGTAAAGCCGTTGGTCTGCGCGGTGAAGGTGGGCATACTGTATTCGTTCTTCATGATCTGCAGGATCTTCATATAATACTGGAAGAACTTGCCCTGTTCGGTCAGTACGTTCTGGATCCGATCCACGGTGACGGTCTTGTCCGCCCAGCAGGGATACTTGCGAGCCATGCCCTTTTCCCAGAAGAACTTGGTGGGGTCAGCGGCCAGCTCCTCCAGCTCGTCGATGGAGCAGATGGGCGTGTCCACATAGTTGACCGTTCCGGCCTCGTCGTTGACCTGGTAGGTGTTTCCGCCCAGGGCTTCGGGGATGCGCACGGCGTTCCGGCCGCCCAGTTCAAAGATTGCGTCAAAGTTATACAGCTCCTGGTGCTGGCGGCAGACCTTTTCCATGAGATCGTAATCGTTCATGGCTTCGCTGAGCTTGCAGCCGTAGTCCAGGATCTTCCAAGTCACGAAGAAGGAGATGTGCGGGATCCTCTCCGGCTTGGTCTGGAACATGGAGGCTTCCCGGATCAGTCGTGTCCGTTCAGCTCTTAATTCCTCGTTTGTCATTCGTTTCCTCCTATAAAATCGAAACGGCTAAAGAAACGCCCCCGGTCGGCGTTTTTCCCGAGAAAAAGCCGCCGAGAGCGAAAATCATGCGGGATAGATACATGCGGCTGTCTGCAGTATTTTTTATGCCGGAGCATGCCCGCCCGGGGGTTTCTGGACGGGCAGCTCGCGGCTTTTTGACAGCAGCAGGTACGGCTTCTTACTGCTGAGCTGCGCGCTTGGCGGCCTTCTCGGCGCGGAACTTGTCCAGCTCGCTCTCGTCGATCTTGTACGCCAGGAAGATCACGGCAGACAGGACGCACACGGCAGCGGGGCCCCAGGCCATCAGATTGGTGATCGCCTTGATAACGGGCTCAGTGACATTGGCCGCGTCATAGTGCACGGCAGCCAGGCCGAAGGAGGCGATGGTAGTGGACAGAGCGGTACCAAAGCGGATGCTGGTGCCGGCAATGGACTGAATGGTGGCGCGGGAGTCGTCGACGCCGGTCTTCATCTCGGCATAGTCGGCGATGTCGTTGGCGAAGAGCATGATCAGCATGCCGCCCACGACGGAGAAGCAGCCGATGGCCACACGGATGATCAGGAAGGGGATGGATGTCTTGCCGATCCAAGCGATGAGCAGGTACAGCAGGCCGGTCAGCAGGGAGAAGTAAACGAAGCTCTTCTTCTTGCCGATCTTGGAACACATGACCTTGCTCAGCCAGGCGCCGACCAGTCCGGCGATGGATCCGGCGGTAACGGACAGGCTCAGGATCTTGGGATCCTTCAGGACATACTGGGTGAAGTAAGCCAGCAGGGTCATGAAGAAGCCCAGGTGGCAGTTGTTCATGACCATGGCCAGGAAGAACACCAGCAGAGCGCCGCCGGTGACCTTTACGGTGTTGCCGAAGGAGGATTTCTTGGCGGCAGGGCCCTTTGCCACAGCCTTGGCAGGGGCGTTGTCGTACTTGCGGGTCAGGAAGAAGATGCCGATGGTGCCGCCGAGGATGAACAGGCCGTACAGCAGAGCGGTCAGGGTGTAGCTGTTGTTCAGCGCGTTCATGATGGGGGTGTTGACCAGGCCGAACAGAACGCCAGCGATGGTGCTGGCCTGCTGCGCGGACATGGCCAGGTTGTTGGCGTCCTCAGCGCAGGAGCTCATGGGGCCGACCAGAGAACGCTCGGCGACCCACAGGGTGTTGTAGCCGATGGACTGGATGATGAAGAGCACCACGAACAACACGCCGGCGGCGGCCTGAGGCAGATGCAGGTTGGAGAACATCAGCGGGAACACGATGCCCATGACGATGCCGCCCACCAGAGTCCAGGTGCGGTACTTGCCGGACTTGAAGTTGATCTTGTCAATCAGCACGCCCGCCAGCAGCATGGTGACCACGTTGCCCCACACGGACAGGGTATTGACGATCGCGGCGATACCGGTGCTCAGCTGGAGAACGTTCGTCAGATAGAACAGACGGAAGTACGCCAGGAACATCAGGTAGAAGGTGTTGAGGAACATGCCGAAGAAACCGTAAAGGATAACCTGGCTGCTCTTCAGTTTTTTGGATTCCATTATTTTTCCTCCCACTTAAAAGATTTATCGCAAATATGCCATTTGCATATTTACTTCAAAAGAAAAGGCCGCATTGAAAAACGACTTTTTTCGGCGGCTTGATCGATAGCTTTCTGCTGATATTTACACTTTCACTATAATTCTCGGATTTAGAAAACGCTATGGAGTAATTTGTAGATAATTATTGATACGTTGTGCAATTCTGCATGATTAGTGCTGGTATTCCGTTTCGAACTGTGTTATATTGGAGAAAACCGGCAAAGGATGTGCGACATGAAGCTGAATATGTGGAATATTTTCAATCTTCTTCCCTTTTCCCGGATGACCGTCCAGATCCGGGATGAAACGCCAGCCATCCAGTATGTGCGTCTCATGGGGCCGGAAAATGAGTTCCGACACAACACCGTATACGTCGGCGCCGCCCATCCGGATCAGCCGGAGGGCGGCACAGTGGCGATCATTCACAGGAAAGACAGGATCCTGGTGGAGGGAGAATCGCTTTACGACGTATTCAACAGGGTTGCCACCATCGTAGACCGTTTTTCTTTTTGGGAGAGAAAGCTGATCTCCGCCGAGCAGGACGAGAACGGCGTGCAGCTCATGTTGGATGGAACCCAGTCATTCCTCCCCGGCGGGTTCTACGCTCTGACCTACGGCGGCAAAACGCTGGGGCTCTCCTGTTCGACCGTGTCGCCTCTCCGGCCGCTGTGGGATGAGTTCTCCGCAACAAAAGATCTCACCTATGAGCGGATGTATCTTTTCGACAGATATTTTGACTATTCCGGCTTCACTTCGGGCGTGAAGCTGACGACCGCCCGATCTAAAGACGGCTCTTTTTACTATACCTTCCGGAGCATCGACTCCCCTAACCATAATATCGGCTTTATTGTTTTCTGCACTCCTGACCCTACGCCGCCCAAAGGAATGGAGATCATCATCGATACGCTCTCGGAGCATATCATCCAGTTTTTTGAGCGACACGTAGGAAAAATCAACCTGCTCTCCCGGGCTTCTGAAATGATGCAAAAACTATTGAAGAGCGCCCAGGCGGGAGACGACGTAAAGAGGTTTTTCCAGGAGATCGGCTGGGACCAGAACAACACTTTTCAGATCATTGCCATTGACTGCGGCGTCAAAGGAAAAAGTTCCGATATTATTAAATACTGCCGGTCCGTGTTCACCGAACCGTTGTTCTGCGCTGTGGACAAGGACCTGGTCATGATGCTTAACCTGGACAGAGAAAAAAGCTACGACGTGGCTATGGAGGATTTCCTCAGCATCATGATCGACGATATCGCCTGTGGGATCAGCAACATATTTCACTATCTTTATTCGGCCCGCGCTTACGGCGAGCAGGCAGCCTATGAGCTTCGCAGGGCGGAAAAAACCGCCGGCAGCTATTCCCTCGCCAAGAACCACGATACGGACTTTTTCAAAACCGTACTGCTCAGCGCGCCTCTATGCCGCAGTTATCTTCACAGGCCGGTAGTGACAATGTCCATGTATGATTCTCTGAACGGAACGGAGTTCTACGCCACTTTAAAATCGTACGTCATGTCTTTCTTTCACCACAGCGACGCCGCCCGGATCCTAAACATACACCGGAATACCCTGCTGTACCGACTGGAACAGATGCGTTCCATCATCGACTTCTCCGAGCTGGACGACGCCATGCAGAACTATGATATCAAGATCCTGGAAAGATACTACGTCTCTTTCTTCATCATCGATGAGATACACGGACGCCCTGTGATATAAAAAAACCCGGTCGAATGACCGGGTTTTTGCTTGCTTATCAGATAGGAGATTACTTCTTGTTGCCGAAGATGCCCTTGCGGTAGGCGCGGTTGTACTTGCGGCCGGCCTTGTCGCGCTGATCCAGAGCGTCGGCGGCGTTGATGATGCCCATCATATCCATGGAGCAGGGGTCCATGATGCCGGAGTCAAGACCGGCGCGCAGAGCGTGGACGGCGCAGGCCATGTTAATATACTTCCGGGCGGGCATGGAGAAGCTGATGTTGCTCAGAGCGCCGGTGACCTTCACTTCAGGGGCGTACTCGTGGATCTTCTGGATGCAGTACTCAAAGTCCTCCAGAGCACGGGACACAGTGGACAGGGACATGACGCAGGGGTCGATGTGGAAGTTCTTCAGAGCGACGCCGTACTTGACGGCCTCGTCGATCATTCTCTTGGCAATGTCGACCTTGGCATCGGAGTCCAGAGGAATACCGGTATCGTCGCAGGTCAGGCCCACAACGTTCCAGTCGGTTCCGGCGATTATGGGGAAGATGGTCTTGATCTTATAGCCGCCGGCTTCTTCGTTGACGGAGTTGACCATGCCGGGACGCTTGACGTGGCCTTCCTCAAGGATGCGCTTAAGCAGGTCAACGTTGGGGCTGTCGATGGCCAGAGGCACGTCGGTGACGCCCTGCATCACGTTGATGAGCCAAACCATGGTGTCGTACTCAATGTCGGGAGAAGTAGACGGGGCGCAGTCAAGGAAATCGGCGCCGGCGGCAACCTGAGCCAAGGTGCGCTCTTTGATCAGCTCTTCGTTATGGTCGGCAATGGCCTGCGCAATGGAAGGGATCGCTCCGTTGATTTTTTCACCAATAATGATCATGTTGGAAGTGCCTCCTTAAATTTGTACTAAAATACATGTAAAATATACACATAATGAAGAATAATGTCAACAGACATTTCTATTTTTTCGGGATGCGCCGCTCTGCGCTGTTACGCGTCGGGAGAGGCTCCGAATCGAAGATACCGAAACGTTTTCAGCGATTCCAGCGGGTGTCCGGAAAAGTCGAACAACGCCTGGTTATCCCAGGAACAGCCGCCGTAGTACAGCCCCGCGTCCTCCGGGTCATAGGAGCCGGCATAGCTGCTGGCCCAGCCGCTGCCGTATTCCTCCCACAGGGAGGAATTATCCGCTTCCCGTCCTCCCACCGGGATCCAGGCGCCCTCCCAGTAGAACACGCCGGCGGTTCCGGCCGCCGAGGCCGCCGCGATCACGTCCCGGAGCATGGAGGCCTGTCCCTGCACGGTGGCGGGATAACCCTCCGGGATATCTCCCCGGCCGGAAACGCTGTTGGCGAAGCCGTCTCCGTCTTCATCCGTGTAGCAGTAGGAAGTCTCCGCGATGACCACTTCCCTGCCGTACCGCTCCCGAAGAGCGCTCACGAGCTGCTGCATGTTCTCCGCAGGTCCATCCCAGAAGGGATAGTAGGACAGGGCCAGGATGTCGTAGTCGATCCCCGCGCGCTCCAGCGCGGCGGCCCGGGAGCGGACCTCCACGGGGTCTTTGACGTTCGTGTAATGTACGGCGATCCGGATCTCTCTTTCCCGCTCCGCCGACACGGCCCGGACGGCCCTGCTGCCCGCTTCGAGAAGCCGCAGGATATTTCCCTGGTACGATTCCCCGGCAAGACCATAGTTGATCTCATTGCCGATCTGCACCATGCGGACGTCCACGCCGGCGTCCAGCAGCGATTCCAGGCTCTCCCGGGTGAAGGCTTCCAGCGCAACGCATTTTTCCCCAACGTCCATGCCTGCCCAGGCTTTGGGGGCGTGCTGACGCTTGGGATCGGCCCAAAAATCGGAGTAGTGGAAATCGATGCACACGCCCATGCCGTATTTCGTCGCCCGAAGACCCAGTTCTGCTGCCGCCGCCAGATCGTTGTTGCCGCCGCCGTAGCCGCGGCCCTGTTCGTCATAGGGGTCGTTCCAGACCCGCAGCCGGATCATATTGATCCCCGCCAGGGCAAAGGTCAGAAACACGTCCTGTTCCTGGCCGTCGAAGCCGTAATATCTGACGCCGCTCCTCTCCTCGGACAGGACAGAAGACGCGTCCATGCCGCAGATAAAATCCTCCGGCAGACCGCTTACCGGCTCCACGGTGATCGCCGCTTTCTCCGGCCCTGTCGGGGGCGTATAGTACGTCATGCTTTCCCCTCCGCTGCATGAAGCCGCCGCGCCGCCCGTCAGCAACAGCAGTGCCGTGAAAGCGGCAAACAGCCTGTTGATTTGTCTTTTCATGCCGCCGTCCTTCTTTTCGCAGGATATCGCGAACAGGTAAAATGGATCAGTCCAGCGTGATCCAGTAGCGCTGTTCCAGCTCTCCGTCAGAGTTGACAAACTCGTTTTCCAGGACGCCGCCGTTGCGGATGATGCTCTTTGCAGAGGCGATATTGTCCTTGTCGCAGGTCATCAAAACTTTGTCGATCCCCAGCTTCCTGCACTCGATCAAGGCCAGCCGGACGAGCTCGGTGCCGTAGCCTTTCCTGCGCTCGCTGGGCCGGACGCCGTCCCCGATGTGCCCGCCCTCTTTCAGCAGGGAATCGTTCAGATAATGACGGATGTTCACCGCGCCCAGGAGCCGGTCCCTGTCCTCATCCAGCAGGAAGAACACCGAATCGGGAACGCGGCCATCCGTGGGCTCTTTGATTTCCAGATGCTCCAGATAGTAAGCGAAATCGTGATAGTCGTTTTTAAAGATCGCCCAGGGAGAATGATTGGTGTGGTTCAGCTCCTGATCCAGCTTCCATTCCTCGATCATTTCTCCCAGCTCTTTTTTATAGCGGTCGGTGAGTTTTATCAGACGGACGTTCATGTGGATACCTCGCAAATGAAAAATACCCATATGGTAAATTCAGCATTTTTAAGTATTTGGTATTTCATTTTTAATGATCTTGTTAATTGCATTAATAACTTCATTCGGATTCTTTTTATATGCTTCAATAATCATTGCCATTTGATCTGGTTCTATTTGATTATCGTGGTACATTTTATCTCCAACACCAAAACGCCAAATATAACCATATGCACTTTTTCTTCCTCGAAGATTTCTACAGCATTTCGATATTAGATTTGTGTTTTTTATTCCTATTGCATTTGATGCATTTCTAAAAGAAGAATATGTTGCTAAAAGAGTTCCATCCATAGAATACTGTTCTATAACTCTATCCTTAATTACATGTCCCTTTCTTGCTGAAAAACTAAAGCTATTGTTTTGTCCTCTAGTACACCAAAATAGATTTTCAACACAATTGTTTAGTTTATTATCATCAATATGATGTACAATTGGAAGATTATAAGGATTATTAATAAATGCTTTTGCTACAAGTCTATGTATTGCAACATACTTTGTTTTTTCATTATCGTCATATTTTAAAGTTACATAAAGATATCCATAACCATCCAAACGAGGTTTTACATCAATATATTCACCATTTATACTCTTTTTTCTGAAGTTTCCAGATGAACTAATTTGATACCTTCCAGAAGTATTTGGCACATCCTTCCAAGTTTCTTTCATGTTCTTTTCCTTTCTTTTTTAATATTTCTATTTATTATTTATCATATGAATGTTTGCAGTTCAATAAAAAGAAAACAAGAAAAATTATTAAAATTTGTATATTACTATAAAAAATATTATTATAAACAGTATTAAATAATCTTTTATTAGCTTTTTTAAAAGATATTCCAATCTATATAATATATCCAAGGGGGAGAAGGGACTTGACCTCCGCTGCGGCGGAGGCCACCTCGCGGCTCTGGACTTCCACCTTGCCGCATTTGCCCTTAGCGGGCCTGCTTCGCTACCAGCCCGCCGAGGGCGCGGCTGCGGAAATTGCGTTCTCGCTTTATCTGCCCCCGGCAGCGCGATACCGCAATCCCCCCGGAGCCTTGCCAAGTGCCCTCGGGTTCAAGTCCCTTAACTTTCAAAAAGCGTGGCCGCCTAAAGGCAGCCACGGTTTTTGGTGCGGGAGAAGGGACTTGAACCATCCATGTATTCTGTATTATCAATCGTTTGCTGTCCCGTACATGATTTTGACATGAAAAGAGGCCCCCGAAGTACCGGGGGCCTCCCCATCAAGAGCTTATTTCTGCTCCATCTGTTCGGCAAGGCGTTTCAGGTCCTGTTTGGTGCGTTCATCGGGTGCCTGGTCGGCCAGGTTTTTCAGCTGCTGGGCCATGTCCTCGGCACGGGAATAGCCGCGCCGGGAAGTAAACCGGCCCATAGCGTTCCGGCCGCGCCGGGAGCTGTACCCGTCGTCATAGCTTCCGCGGTAAGAGCCGCGGTAGCTTCCGCCCCGGTAGCTGCCCCGGTAACTGCCGTCGTCGTAAGATCCGCCGTCGAATGAGCCGCCGTCAAAGCTGCCGCCCATTTCCTCCTCTTTCGCCCAGATAACCTTGTCCAGGTTTTTCACGGCGTGGGCCAGCTTGTCCACGATCTCCAGAGAACCGGCCGTCAGCTCGCCCTGTTCGCCGTACTCTTCCAGCTCCTTGCAGAGCATATCTTTGAGATTGTAAAGTGCGTGCATCGTCGTTCTCCTTTCATGCGATGCGGTCAATGACCAGGTTGCTGTTCTGCACCGTGATCAGCGGAGTAGGCGCAACGGTCGGGTCGTCGGTCGCCTGGACGTACTCGACAGACAGCGAGAAGCAGCAGCCCCGAGGGACTTTGATAATCGCCGTAGATGTCAGATTCCCGTACTCGTCCACAGCCGCCGGCGTGTAGATCGCTCTGCTCGTCGGCCGGGGCTCCCCGTTCACCGTGATGGCCACAGCGATAGGCGTCAGGTCGCCCTCTTCCGGGATGGCCACGTTTCCGTTGTAGGTTACTCGGTAGGTCGCAAAACAGTTGTTGGGGCAGTTGACGATCCCACGCAGAATAAAAATCCCCGTCTCGTCTTCATGGTAGACGTAGCCCTTGGTACAGGGGATAGATGCCGTAAAGATGATCGGTCCGTTCAGCGAAACAAGCTGCGGAGCGTTGGCAAGATATTCTGCCGCCATGATGTCACCGCCTTTTTAGAAGCCGCCGCAGCCACAGCCGCAGGAAGTCTGCGGGCAGCAGTTGGGGTTCTGCACGACATAGGCCGGGATGGGCGTAGGATTGAGATACTGCTCCAGCGCCACGGTCTGCGCCGCATTGTCGGCCAGGATCCGGGAAGTCTGCGCGGTCTGGGAGGCCGCAAGGTTCGCCATGGTCAACTGGGAGCGCAGGTTGTCGTTCTCCCTCTTGTAGCCGTCCAGTTCCAGAGCACAGAGCTTGTCAAGGATGGCCTGGGTATTCGCGGTGGCCGCGTTACGGGTCGCGCAGGCCTCCGTTGCCAGGGTGTATTTCAGGTCGGCCGTAGCCGCCCGGTTCTCGCAGCAGCACTGCGAAAGCTGGGACTGGAGCGCAAAGCTGTTCTGCATGGCGTCCATCTGCCCGGCCACGAGCTTGTCCCCGATGCTGGTGATCTGCGTGTTCAGCATCTGGTCCCGGAAGCCGTTGTTGATGTTCTGGCTGTTGTTCATCCAGGGGTACAGCCCATCGAATCCGCCTCCGAAGCCCCCGCCGAAGCCGTTGTTCCAGCCGCCGCAGAGAACGAGCAGAAGAATGATCCACGCCCAGTCGCCGCCGAAGCCAAAGCCGCCGCTGCCATAACCGCCTCCGTAGGCGGGGGCGACAGGCATCACCATGGAGCCGCCGCCACTTTCGTCATTGATAGCCATTGAGAAAAAATCCTTTCAAAAGTATTTATTCAGCCGCCTCGTGTGCACCCGCGACGGAATGAATACATTTGTTCAGCCCCGGAAATTGCGGGCCATTTGATACGCCCGGTCAACCTGGGACTGGCTGATCTGTCCGGTCTGGAGCAGATGGTTCATGATGGCTCCGGGGTCGTTCATCATGCCCTGGGGCACGTTGAGCCGCCTCTGCATGAGCATCTGCATGGGATTGGCCTTGAACTGCTGGAGCATCTGCGCCACGTTCATGCCTCCGCCGAAAAAGGGATTCATTCGTAATCCTCCTCCTGCCTCCGTGCGGGCCTGCGCTTATTGCTGATTTCCCCGCGCATCGTTTCCAGGTCGCCCTTCAACTTGTCAAGGGCAGAGTTTAACGCTGTGAGCTCCGCTTTCGTTGCGTAGTCGGGCAATTTGCCGCCGGGAGAAGAAACGCCCTGTGCGGCCTCCTGCCGCTCCACAAGGTCGTATACCTTCATCGTGGGTCTGCCGCTTGCGTCCGCTTGTTTCAGATACACAACGGGCTCGTTCTGATTCCAGAGCGTAACGGCGGCGTTGGGCGCCACGGGGTACATGGTCGCCTCGGTTGAGCTGCCCACCCAGATGATGGAGGCGGGCGGCTGGACCGGGGGCGGCGTCTGCTGGACCGGCTGGGCGGCCGGTGTCTGGAACGTGGGGTAGTAGGGCTGGAACGGCTGATAGCCGTAGTTAGGAAACGCTGGCATTTTCATCGTCCTTTCTGTACCAGTAATAAACCGGGATCTCCCCGGAGCTGTCCCATGTGTCGTATAGCCGGCCGTAGTCTACTGTGGCGACGTGCCCGCCGAAGGCCAGCACGAAGATGCCGTCCGGGTGGTCTTCACAAAAATTCCCGGCGGTGTAGCAGTCGGGGCAGGTGTTTGGTATGGCTTCCCGGTAAAACCCGTTCTGCCGGAGCACGGCGCCCCATACGCTGTCACTTGACGGCATATCCCCCATGGCATAGCCCGCGGCGGCGAGCATGGCATAGGCCGCCTCCCAGTCCACGTCAAGGGCCTTTGCCACGGCACGCACGGCGCAGTCACCCACGCGGCGCTTCATCGGGTTCGGGTTGTACTCGATAAACATCGTCGTCCGCCTCCTCGATCGGGAACAGGTCGTCGTCAAGCATCATGAAGACCCAGTCGTTGTCGTAACTATCCATTTTTCTCCGTCCTTTCCTGCTTAAAGGGTATAAAAAAAGAGAGACGCGGACGATAACGCCCACGGCTCTCTTTTGTATCATTTACGATTCTTTCACGTATTTGGCTATTCTGTTTTGCTCGCGTTTGACGATACGCTTGACGTGCACTGTTGACAGGCAGAATTCCTCTGCCAGCGGCTCGTAGCATATCCCGTCTATCATGCGCCTTTTCAGGATCTCCCGGTCTCGCTTTGAGTGTACGTACTCGTCAATTACTCGGCTTATCTGCGAATTGGTATACTCCATAATGCCCCCTTGTGACAGCGTGCCCCCGGAAAAAGCCGGGGGCGTTGTTTATCTGCTGTCCCAAGCAAGGCAAAGCCGGAAGATGGCGGCTGTCCGGCGCGGAGCGGTCTGTCAGTTATCCAGCCGCTCTTTGATAATGTTCCAGGCGGCGCAGATGGCAGCGCTCAAAGCAGCGCTGACCACGGGAGCCATAACACCCCAGAACGCGGGCCAGTTATCCGGGAAGCCGCCTTTCAGAACGACGCACAGCTCCGGGATGAGCACCCCAAAGAACGCCTGCACAAAGGTCTTGATGGTCCTCTCCATCCAGTCGGGCATAACTACTCCTCCTTTCCTTATGCTTTGAATACGATCTTGACCAGCACGCCGATCAGGGCCGTGCCGATCACTCCGACGCCCCACAGTATGGCGCTCAACTTGGTGTTGATTACGGCATATTGGGTGTCGTGCTTGGAAAGCCGTTCCTCGACGGCGCGGATCCTGTCGGCAAAGTCCTCATGGTCTTTGTCGTTCCGCTCCCAGCGCTCTTTCTCGTCCATTGTCGTCCTCTCCTTATCCGGTCCATGACCCTTTGTTGAACATATTGTAAAGCTCTGTCGCCTGTCCTTTGCTGAAACCGTACTCCATGGCCGCGTTGATGATGTTGGCTTTCTTGGAGCCGTTGTCGCTCCGTCCGTCGCCGTTGGCGTCTGTGCCGGTTGTGACTGTGTAAAGCCGGTAAAACTCTGCTATGTCCTGCGGCCGGTAGTTTACCGCACGGCAAGCATCGTATTTTTCCAGCGTGCCGCCTTCAAAAACTTGCCGCATAAAGAAGTCTTGGTCTTCCATGGAGAGCCCGCTTTGTCCGATGGTCGAAACTCGCTGCCAGTTTGGCACTCCCTTGTACCCCTCTGCCGGCGTCAAATTGTCAAGGGTATCTTTCATGCCGTAATACTCTTCGCTGTCGATGCCGGCCTCGCGCGCTGCGTAAACCGCTCCTATGTAGCTGTTCTTTTTCTCCAGCAGCTCCCGCACGTCCTCGGGCAGGTCGCCGTAGTTGTCCATCAGATTGTCCAGCGCGATATAGTCACGATTGTACTCGTTGTTTGTGGCCGCGTTAAACGCCGCCTGTGCGCCGTAGAACGCTCCGACGTTGGAGAGGGTAGTTACATCATCGTAAGACTTTGCGGTGCTCGGCTCGACGGCCTGTGCCGCCTGGTTCTTGGCGTAGGCGTAGATATTGGAGATTGCTTTCGCCCTTGCCTCGTCGGACATGTTGGCGTAAACGTCGCTCTGCATAAGGTCACGCACAAGCTCCAAAGAGGTCTGCCCCATCACTTTCTGGAAGGTCACGTACTCGTCGGCGGTCAGCCGCCGCTCTCCGGTCCGTTTGCCGTGCTCGTCGTAAAGCCCGATCTGCTCCGTCTGGCTGATACGCTGGGGGAACACGTTGCCCTGTCCTGCGTCGTACAGTCTTTGAAGCTCGTCGTCCACGTCCGTGCTGTTGTCATGCGAGATATAACCGGGGCTGAACATCTGGGAGAACAGGCCGGAATTCTGCTCCGTGCGTCCCCATGCGTCCACGTACTCCACCTGGTTGTAGTCGTAGCCGGGGATCTTGTTTGCCGCTTTGCCGAAATTGGATTGAAGCGTCCGGCCAAAGGCGGTGTCCGCGTCCTTGTAAGTGGTGGTCCGGGCTCCCTGCAAGCCGCGTTCAAGCTGGCCCAGCAGGGTGTTGGTGCCGTACTGCGTGGCAAGGGACATCATGGCGGAAAGTCCGATGTTCATAATACCGCTGCCCTTGGCGTTGGCTATGCTCTCAATAAGGTCATTCACGCCCTGCAACATGGACATTTCCAGCATGGGGTCCGTCATGGCGGACCACATCTGCCCAAGATCTTCCCACGACAGCCCGCCGTCGCTCATGGCCTGCATCATGTTTGCGCCCATGAACAGCGGAATAGCCGTAGGCGACAGCCAGTCCAGCGTGTAGCTTGTTCCGTCCGGCAGCACGAAGGAATAATCCTGCATACCCCGGAGCTCGTCGAACATGCTTTGCTTCTCGTCGTCCTCGTGTCCCCGGAGCATACCCATACTCCGAAGCAGCATACCCAGCGCAAAAATACCCGTGCCGGTCAGATTCTTGGACAGACTGTTCATGAATTTCCCGGTGTCAAAAGTGCCGTTTCTGGCGCTTACTGCCGCGTTTGCGGCGGTGGTCACAAGACCCACGGGGGAGAATTCCACGGCTCGGACAGCCACGTTTGCGGGGGTCTTTCGGAACGGAAGCACGCCCTCGGCTATGGCCCGTGCCCATTTCGGTGTGTTCTCTCCACGGCCCAGCCGGGAAACCCAGTCGGAGATCTGGTTGCGGTCGTGGAAGGTGGCCTCCTGCGCTTCCTGCGCGGCGTAGGCCCTCGCGTTGTCGATAAGCTGTTGCTGTGCCTCGGTGGGAGTGATGGTGCCGTTGCGTATTCCGGCAAAGGTCTCCGCGTCCATGCCGTTGGCTTGCAGATATCCGGCCAGCGTCCGGGCGTACCGTGCGCCGATGAATACCGTGTCGCCGGCGGTCATGGCCCAGTTGGTAAGGTTACGGTAGCCCTCCATGATCCGGGAGCCGAAAATGGTGCGCTGTTCCTCGACGCCTTTTTCAAAGCCCTGTCCCATGTTGTCGCTGTACTTCTGCTCGCCGTTGATGGCTTCCGCGTTGGCCTCATAGTCCGCCCGGGCTTCCTGTACCAGCGCTTTGTCAGCCGTCAGAGAGGTCCGCATTTCGTAGTCGGGATTGACCGCTTTTGCGATCCGCTCCAAAAGGTTCTGCCCGGCGTTCTTGGCATTGTAGAGCAGCGCCATGGACGTGTTGCCCAGAATGTTTCTTGCCTGCGTGCGGAAGTTGCCCAGCATGTTCAGATACCGTAGCGCCGTCAGCTTATCTTTCAGGTTGGCCGGGATCTGCTCGGCCACTTCCTGCTGCATCTGCTGCACGATGTTGGACCGCTCGGCGTCGCTCTCGGCTTCCATGTAAGCGGTTTTCAGCTCGTCGCTGATCTTCAAGCCGCCGGGCACCCGGTCGCCGTATTTCTGCGACAGCTTGGAAAGGCCCCGCTGGATAAGGAGAAGCTGGTTCTGCGGGGTAAGGTTCTTCAAGATCTTCATGGCCTGCAAGCCGCGGGCCGTGTTCCGTCCGAATACGGAATAGGTTTCCAGAACGTCAAGCGCAAGCTGTGTATTTCCGGTCTCAACGGCGTGGTTATACAGCAGGGCGCCCATAGCCGCCATGTTGTTGCCGGTCACGCCGCGGGCCACTTCCCCGCTCCAATAAGACAGAGCCGCGTCCCAGCCTCGGGCATTGATGATCTGCGTGGCTTCCTGCGTCGCCGCGTCGTTGCTGATGGGGATATACCGGAAGCCGCCCTTTTTCATTTCCGCGTTGATCTCGGTCCGTACTTCCTCGGTGGTCACGCCGGCGGTCCGTACCGTCTCGGCGGTCTGTGATTTCTTTGTCCCCTCCGTCCCCGGCTCTGCGTTGGGCTGTACCGGCTGAATGGGGGTATTGACAGCGGGGGCGGGCTGTGATAGAGTTGTTGCAGAAGAACTCTGCACAGGGCTGGTATTAAGGGCATTGGCGGAAACGCTTGAACGTCCTCTGGTCGATGCAGGGTTCTTCTTATATCTTGCTTCATACTCTTGCGTTGTAAGCCCCCACATGTTTTTGAAGAGAAGCGCGTTTCTTTTGTTGGAAATAAGCTCGATTATTACAGAATATCCGTCAATTTCCCGCCCTATAACAACTTCACGATTGCCGTTACCAAAATCTGTGTAGAAAACATCGTCATAAGTATCTATGTAGTTTGCTATGTTTTCATAGTCTTGCAAGGTGAGATTGATATTTCCTGGTTCCTTTGCATTTGCGTGATCATCATAGGAGTGCTTGACATCATTTGGCGGGATTTCCAGGAACCAGTCATTTACATTTTCCGCCCCATCGGAAAGCTGGTTTATTTCTCCAGCAAGACTTGAACCAACAACTCCGTAAACTCTTGACTGTCTGTCTTCCCCTACGTCACCATTGATGCTATCCCGAATAAAATTCTTGATTTCTGTGTCAGAAGTAAGGACAAGGTTGCTGCCGCCACGTTCTTTTGCGTGTTTTATGTGGCCAGTCTTTCCCGTGTTAAGCCATCGGTCAACGTCTTCCTCTGTAATCCTATGATTTCCGCCTGGTTCGGCATTTCTTTTTTCTGCTTCAACCGCAGCATCAGAACGAAGTTCTGTATCTGTGGTTGTATTTTTTCCCTGTTCCTGCTGCCCCAGCACCGCCTGTGCAATCGGGGTCAGCGGTTCGGCCTGCTGCACCTGCGCCGGGATCTGTGCCGGCGCGGTCTGCTCCTGTACCGGAGCCGGGGCCTGCGTCTCGGTCTGTGCGGTGGGCTGTACTGCCGCTTCCTGCGCCCGGAGTTCCGCGTTGGCTCTCGCGTCCCCTCCGGTCACGATGTTACCCGTCCCGCCCAGCAGACCGACAGCCGCGCCGATAAGGAAGTCATACAGCATTTCCTCCCGGCCCTCCGGAGAAACAAGCTCCGAATACAGCTGTCCTACGCCTTTTCTGTTCCCGGCCTCGTCAGTCTTGTAGATGGCGTCGGCAAAGGGAGACAGCAGGTCGGAAACAAACTCTTCCACGCCCTCGCCCGTGGCCCCGCTGATCAAACGGAGCAGAGACCGGCCCGTGTCTGTCTTGGCAAGTCGGCTGATGACCTTTTCCGTAAACTCGTCAGCAGCGCCTTTGCCGTAGATGCCGGCCAAGCCGTCGGCCAGCTTCTCGGTCAGCACTTCAATGCCGCCTTTGACCGTGCCGTAAGCTACCTGCTGTCCAAAGTCAGCGCCTTGCAGTCTCGCATCTCTCGCGCTGGAACCGGCGGACCGGAGAAACATGCTCGGAAGACCGCCGCCGCCAGTGACAACTCCAACAGCCGCATCCATTCCCATCTGCAAAAGATTCTCGGCAATATCCACCCCGGCGCGGCCCAGTTTTCCAAGCCCGGCTTTCGCTTCTTCGATATCCCGGGCGGCGTTTTCTCCAAGCCGGTCTGCATAATCATACAGGGGCTTGATGCTCTGGTGCAGGTCCTCGTTGGTGTAGTCCTTCTCCCCCGCGTCTTCCAGCCCGCCGTGCAAGCCGGGAATGATGAAGGCGTTGGGGTCTGCCATTTCATACTGGTTGTCAATGTTCCGGGCAGCGCCCTCAAACCCTGTCGCAAGGACGTTTGCCATGCCGGAGCCGAAATTCCGTACGGCGCCGGTCAGCACATTCCATCCCCGGTCAAAGATATCCGGGTCCTGTTCGATGGCATCAAAAGTCGTCGGCTGATCGTTCCCCACGGATTTGTCCAGCTCCGGGGTCCGAATAGGCCCGCTGATGATCCCGGACGCAACGGAGCGGACGGCGTTTGCGGCGTTGTTCCTCTCCGCACGCTGGACAGCAGCCGGGGCCGTATTACGCAGGTTTTCGTTTTCTTCCTTTACCCGCCGGATAGTCTGGCTGATCGCGGAAGTAAAGTTATCGACCATGTGCGGCCTCCTGTCTTATCTGCCGTAAAGTCTGCTCCAAACGGACCAATCAAGATTCGCCTGATTGATTGCCGTATTGACGATGGATTCATCCACCCGTTTGGCCTCCTGATAGAGCGCCTGTGCACGCTGGAGATCGTTCTGCGCCACGGCGTCGGCTATGGCGTTTCTGTATTCCTGCTCCAACTGCGCCCGCCGGTTGTCCAGATTTGCCTGTGCTTCCGCCTGCGCCTGCCGGATCTGCGACACGTTCCCCAGCAGGGCATTGTTCTGGGCAAGCCTTGCCTGACTTCCCGCGCCGGTGTTCAGCCCGGACGCCGCCGCCGCCTCGTTGAAGTTGGCGCGGTTAATAGCTGCCTGTGCGTTGGCCTGGTTGACCGCCGCGTTGTACGTTGTCGGGAGCTGCGCCGCCTGCTGATCCAGCGTATTCACGTTTGCCTCATACGCGGAGCGGAGGCTAGCTTCCTGCGCCGCGCGGTTTGCGTCGTACATAGCGTTGATGTAGTCAGCCTGCGACGTGGCGTAGGGCAGCGTAGGCGCAGAATACGGAGAAACGCCTCCGCCGCTCGCCCGGCCTCCTCCACCTCCTCCGCCTCCTCCGTCGACGGTGACTCTCTCGTCTTTCGTCAGATAGTCGCTCCCGCCGGGAAGTCCGCCGGAACCTCCGGCCACATTTGACGCGCCTCCGGCCACGTTTGAGAAAACGCCAGCAGCAGCCGCAGAACCGGGGACTGTTCCACCTGCCGCAACAGCGCTCTTTTCGGCGTTGAGCTTATTGTTAAAGGCGTTTTGCAGGCCGCTTACAATATCACCAAGTGCATCACCAAGCCCGTAATCTGTGACGGCCGGGTTGACCAGCGCGGCGTCGTTGGTGGCCGAAGTCTGCGCCCCGGAATTGTTTTGCAAACGCTGCATTTCTTCTGCCCATGTTGCCATTTCTTTTCCTCCTTACTCTCCCGCCGGTTCCGTCTCCGGTTCCTCTTCCGGCTCCTGTTCGTCCGCTTCGGGTTCCGGCTCGTCCTCGGCTTCCGGCTCTTCTTCCGGTTCTTCTTCGGCGGGGACTTCCGGCTCGACTTCCTCGGCGGAGGCCTCCGGAGCGTGCCGATAGGCGAACTGCATGATGGGCAGCCCCTCCTCGCCCAGCACCAGCGCACTGTGGACGGGCACCTGGGACACAGCCGCAGCAGCCAGGATGGAGTGATAGGCGCTCTCCGCCGCCGCCCGGGTGGGCGTGACGATGGCCGGAAGAACGGACACGTTACCCTGGCCGTCGGACTGGATTTCCATGACTGTAAACATTTGTTTTCCTCCTTTATTTTCCGAGAATATACATCGGGATAAGATTCGTGTTATCCACAGACCCGCTGTTTGCGCCAAGTTCCCGCTTTTGGCAATCCCCGAAAAGGATCCCGGAATTGTTTGCCAGGGATATGAAGTCTCTTTTGTAGACATACACATCAGCAGCAGACAGATCGAGGTCAAGGGCTATGCACGAAGCGCCCTTGCCTTTCATGTTGTAGACAAAATGAAGAAAATCCGGAACGCTTGTGGATTGTGCAAAAACCACCTGAAGGAATGAATAATTTGACAGGTTTTTTGATATAGTCTGAGACGCAAATGAACTCGATCCGGCGGGATTCGACCACAGCATCACCCACGCCTTCTCTGCCCCTATATCGCTTGGGGTGGGTTTCTTGTGGACGTGATCTGCGCGGGAGAAGTCTGCGGAGGACCCGGCAGCGGCGGTGCCCAAATCCGAAGGAGTTGCATCCGAAGGGAGGATTCCCGGTATTTTACCATCCGTGCGGAAATGGTAATTCGTTCCGTCATAGAACACGATGTAGCTTCCAGCAGGAAGGGTGTAGTTGGTGGCAGAAGAAGCCGCTCCGTTGATATAGATGGGTTTTGCTCCGGCGCTGTTGACGTTCAGTGTAATGGCTCCGGCGTAGGAGTTGGCGGCGCCCATCAGGACGTGCAAATAGCTGTTGGCTGTCGCAACGTACAGAGAGCAGCTTGCTTTTTTCGCTGCCGTGCCAGCAGCCGTTGTGCAGTACGCACTCGGATAATCCTGGGTTTTATTGACCCAGTGCACGTCATAGTCCGTGCCACTGTTCTTGGCGAGGATCTGACCTGCGTTCCCGCCAGCCGGTATAGTTCCCGTGTCGCCAAGTTCCAAGCACTCGTAGTAATAGTTGCTCCATGAGTTGCTGGTGCATCGGCAGACGTAAAACCTGGTATCAATGGCAGCGTAGAAGAAATGGTCGGTAGTGCTGTCGCGGCGTTCAAGATAGTACACACGACCGCTGTTCAGAACAGCCACAATCTTCCCGGCCTGGTACGCCGCCTCGATGTCGGCGCTGGTAGTAGTTCCGTAGGTGGCCCAGTATACGTCAGTCGTGCCGACAGACGGCGTTACCCATTCGGTGTCATAGTCTGTGGCGGATCTTTTTTGCAGCACCTGTCCAGCCGACCCACCAGAAGGAACACCGACACCGGGGGCGCCGTCCTGTCCATCTTGACCGTCCTGACCATCCTGGCCGTCTTCTCCGTCCATGACATTGAAAGACTGGCCGGAGGGATGGTCCTTGTCTGTAATAGTCACAGAGTGCCCTCCGGTGATGCTGACAATAGACACCGCAGGTGACACACCATCCACACCGTCCGCACCATCCGCGCCATCTTGCCCGTCGGCTCCGTTCTGTCCGTCCATGACGTTGAAGCTCTGCCCGGAAGGGTGGTCCGCGTCGGTGATCGTGACGCTGTGTCCGCCGGGGATTTCAGCAATGGCTACGGTGGGAGAAACGCCGTCGGCTCCATCAACGCCGTTCTGCCCGTCAGCCCCATCGTTGCCGGGGACGCCCTGCGGGCCCCGTTCTCCCACGGGGCCCTTTCCCACGATCTCCGTCCGGATCACCGGCTTGTCCGAGCGCAGCTCCACGTGGATCTCCGGAGCTTTCGTCAGCTCTACGTGAATGACGGCGGAGGCGTTTTCCAGCTCAGCCGCCATAGGTCACTTCCTCCTCCAGCGTGAACCGGGAGACCTTCACCAGCGTGGTCACCGTGCCGTCCGCTCGGGTGAGCTGGATATCGTACACATAATTCCCGAAATCCAGCCCTTCCGTGTCCTCGTGCTGAATTTCGATCACGGCCTCCCCATAGTCGCCGAAAACGGTAACGGTCTTCTGCAAAGCGATAGGGCTCTCCACGTCCTCCCGGACGGTGAGCGTCACCGCGTCCCCGGCGGCGAAGGGCTCGGAGCAGGTCACGGTCAGCGTTTCGCTGTCTCCCCGCACCATGGAGATATTTGTTCCGTTGATTACCATTATTTCACCCCTTACATGGTTACTATCATTTCCTTGTGGTCTGCTTTAAGGGTCAGCGTTTGCAGGGCATGGCTTGTCGGTGTAAGCATCTTCTGCAAGGAATACCCGCCCGCGTTCAGCCAGCTTGTCGCCGTGATCACCTTGAACGGCTTGACCTTGACTTGGTTGTTATGGGTGTCGATGTAAATCTTTCCCGGCTGCGTGATGGCGGGCTTGTGAGAGTGCCCCACGATCAGAGCGTCCATGTTGTCGATGGCGTAGCCGAATCTTTCATTTCTGTTGACAGATGCCCCTGTCAGCGCCCCGCCTCCGGCTCCGTGGGTACCTACGATGGTATAGCAGGGTCTTTTCATTCCCATGGTCCGCACGCCGCTCTCATGCGTCTTTGCTCCCATTTGGATTTTGACAAAGGCGATGTTCTCCCGGTGGAGATGCTCAAGGTCAAGTTTTGCCATGATGTCGTAAGTCAGATCGTCGTCCACTTCCCTGCTTGACCGTCGCTCGTGGTTGCCGGTGACGGAGAAGAGTATCTTGTCCCGGATGGGCTCAAGGATCTTTGTCATGATCTTCTTGGCTTCCATAGGCCGGTAGACTTCCTCGTAAATATTGCTCACGGATGACTTGATGGCATTGTTCAAAAGGTCACCAAGCAAGCACACGTAGACGTTCGGCTTGTCCTTGATGCTGTCCACGAACTGCATGAACTCCTGTTCCATGCACTCACGGGCTCCAAGGTGAACGTCAGCAATAGGAATGATCGTTATGTCGTGGTCGAACTTGTGGACAATCATGTCAAAGTCCCGGCCCATAAAAGCACCTCCATGATGCTGGCGATTTCCGGGATATACGCCTCGTTGCCTTTAACAAACTTCATACACGACAGCGCGATAGCGTAAAGCTCGTTGATTTTGTCCTGTACGCTCTGCGGGTCATACCCAGCTTTGCGGAGCTTGTCGTAGCGTCCGTCCTGCACGGAGCCGAAGTCATCGGCAAGGACCGCCGCCACGATTTCCGGGTCTGCGGGTTTCAGCTCGGTGGGCGGCTCGGCAGCAGGAACACCGGCTATGGCGTCCCACTCGGCCGCGTCACCAAAGAAAGCGTTGAAGTCCAGGTTGCTCTTCCAACCGGTCAGCCGCCCGTGGCTGGTGTACTGCTGCATGGTGATTTTGGAGAACGGAGCATAGCTTCCCTGCTGCCACGGCTTTTCTACGAAGTCGTAGTACAGCGTCACGTTGTCGGCGTACTGCGCCAGCCACAGCGGGTGCCCGTTCCGTGCGATCTCGGAGAAGTCCTGCGACTGGATAACGGAAAGGGAGCAGTATACGCCCGCCTTTACGCCGGATAGCTCATACAACCGGTTAAGGAACGACCGGAGATATGCCGTGCCCCGGAGCGTGGCGGGGTATTCATAGTCCGCCCATACCGTGCCATGCCCGATATAGTTTTTACAGTTTTTGTAGAAGAACTCCGCTTCCGCCTTGCCCCCGGCGAATGTGTTCCCGTCGCACAGAAAGTGATATACGCCCCACGGCTTTTTGTTTTGGATAAGCCACTGTACCCAGCCGTCACAGCGGGAATCCACAAAGTAATTCCCGCCGGTGGCCTTGCAGATCACGCCGCCCAGCGCAGGGTTTTTCTTGAACAGCGTGTTAAGGTCAAGCCCGCCCTGATGGTTGGAGATATCTATTACGTTCAGCATATAGTCCCCCTTATCCGATCTTCTTGATCGTGCCGTTGACGTTGGTGTATACGACGCACTCTTTTACCACACCGGAGATGTTAGCGTACACAGCTCGAACATCCTTCACGGTGCCGGAAACATTGACGTAGGCCAGCAGCGGCACGGCCTCCTGCACCTGCTCGGTTCCTGTTTGTATTCCGCGATATATAAGGGATACGTCGTATCTGTCGTAAGGCGGCGTGACGGCGATGACATTGGTGGCATCCTGCGTTTCGTGAGCTGTGCGGTAATCACCCCGGTTCCAACTGCCATAAGCTCCTCTCGAAGTTCCATTTGCGGCCTTAACTTCGTTGGAAACCGTGCTGTTGACTTCCAGCTTTATATAGCTTGCCGCTGTTCCGGCATCTGCGCGGTAAGCCTGATGTGTGTCCGGATCATAGTGATCTATATATCCGTCGTAATACTGCGTTGTGGCCTGGGCGTACCAGAACACCGCGCCGTCTTCCTGCTCCGCCCACACCCGAACAACATACCCGTCACCCGTCGCGCTTCCTATGAGGAAGTTCTGGTCAAAAACGGTTGTGCTCATAAGCCCACCGCCTTACTCGTCGTACTGCAGCCAGATCTCCCCGTCGGAGATATCGGCCGTCGTCGGAACGGTCGTGCCCAGCTTGATGCCCCGCACCTGGTTGGCCTCCAGTCCCACGGCCTCATAGGTTACGCTGTCAGCGATTTTCCCTGCCGTCACCGCGCCGTCTGCCAGTTTCGCCGTGGTCACGTTGCCGTCTGCAATCTTGGTCGTAATGACCGCACCACCGGCCAGCTTGGTGTTGTCCACGGCACCGGCGGCGATCTTCCCGCCGGTCACAGCGCCGGCGGCGATCTTGGCCTCCGTCACGGCCCCGTCCGCGATCAGCGCCGTGGTGATAGCCAGCAGAGCGATCTTTGCGGTGGTCACAGCAGTAGCCGCCAGTTTGTCCGTGGTCACGCTCCCGTCCGCCAGCTTGGCGGTGACGATGGCAGCCGCAGCCAGCTTTGCGGTGGTCACGGCAAGGTCGTCCAGCTTTGCGGTGGTGATGGAGCCGTCGGCCACAGCGCCCTGCGTCACACCCTGAATACTCTCGTTGATGGCTTCCAGCGCTTCCTGCACCGTGCCTGCGGTAATGCCGGGGATGGTGTCTACGCCGATATCGCCAGCAGCAGCCGCACTCTCCAGATAGGACAGCAGAGTGTCGTTCATCCACGTTTTGAAAATGCCGACAGCTTCATCAAACTTGGCTTTCAGCGCCGCCGCGGAAAGCCCCCCGGTATCATTGGGCCGGTCGTCCAGCTTCTGAATAATCGCAAGGTCGCTGCTCATTCTCGGAAAGCTCATGTCGTATCACTCCTCATTTCACGTAGCCGTTGAACCGCACCCGGAGATCCACTGCAACGATCGTTGCGCTGGTGTCGTCCGAATCGCTCTTGAAGATCAGCTTGTAGTACGTAAATTTCTTGGCCTTTATTTTCAGCCGCTGCATGAACGGCTTGTAGTTGGTCGCAAAGGAGAAGTCAGCGAAATTCATATTGGCGAAGCTCGCCATCTTCCGCTGTACTACCTTCTCCGTGTAAACGGACTTTTTGTCCGTCTGCACCGTGACCACAACTTCCGAATCCTCCACCGGGACAAGACCGACCCACATCTGCGCGGAATACTTGCGGCGATAATCCGCACCAAAATCCATAGACCCGCTCTCCCAGTAGGCATGGATCAACTCGCCCGCGTCGGAGTGTTCCGTCTCGTCCAGATACCGGAGCTCGCCTTTTGACGTGCCGAAGTACAGCTTCCCGTCGTAGGACAGAAAACACTTGGCGTCAAAGCCGGTGTAGTAGTACCACGCATCGGCCGCGTAGTTGTGCACAAGCGCCTTTTCACCGTAGGCTATGTAGAACTCCTGATTGTAGTCATCGTCGTGCAGGACGCTCTCTGCGGCGTTAAACCCGGCAAGAGTGGCATATACCCGCTGGGAGATCACCCGGGCCTGCCGCTCGTCGATAGAAAGGTTGCTGGAATACGAAGAATTGTTCTTCCACTCGTAGCAGTCCTGACCGAAGAGCGTGCGCGGGCTGTTCTGCACCAGCGCCGTCTGTCCCATGCCGGAACAGCCGATAGCACGGTTGACGGGGGTGATATAAAAGCCCGCCGTTACCGTGCCGTCTTCCAGCGTGATAGTGCTGTACGTGATGCTGTACGCGCTGTCAGACTTGAAGGCGATAAGCCGGGAGTAGTGCCGCAGCAGCGCCGTGACCGGCGTGTTTGCCGTGCCGATGTTCGCCACGTTCAGATCCGGGAAGTAATCGGCCCGGGGGTTGCCGTCGTTGTCCAGCCCGGAGTAAAACACCTGATTGCTGCCGTCTCCGTAGATAAACACGCGGGTGTCCTGCGCGCCGTTGTAGAGCTCGGAGAAGCGCATCTTCTCCACCTGGGACCGGAAGCTCGTCTTGGTCTCGTATTCGACCTCGATTGTGTTGCTTCCCGCCGCCGGGGGCGTGTCGAATGTCACGGTGCCGCTGGCGGTGTCCGTAGATTGCGGCGTTATAACGGTGCCGTCCGTCCGGTCCTTTACGGTTCCGATGGCTTCCAGATCGTCCTCCGGGAGCTGGAACGTGGTAGCCGTTCCGTCCGGGGAAAACCACACCCGGCGCTTGGCGTTCAGTTTGTTCACCTGTTCAAGCTGCGTGCCGCCGCCGGCGGGTGCCGTGGAAACGCTTACGACCGGGATATACCCGTCCGGCTCGGACAACGTGGTGCCGTCCCACATACGGTATTTCTTTCCGTCCATGATGTAGGCGTTGCCGGAATATCCAAAGATATGCACGGTCGCGGTGGTGTCCACCGTGCCGATCTCGGACTTGGCCCACGTGCCGTCCTCGCACAGCTTCCACAGCTTCCCGTCACAGGCAGCAAGGATATATTCTTTGCCCTGCACACGCCCGCACCACAGCCCCGCCACGTTGGGATTTAGTGAGCTGGAAATGGTCTTGACCGCCTTGAATGTCCACACAAACCCGGCGTCGGTATGTTCGCAGGAAACGAATTTCCAATATTTGTATTTGCCTCCCCGCCAGAAATAATCCGCGTAGTTGGAGGCGTTTTCCGGGGTCACGCTTACGGAGGCGCCCGACAGCGTAATACTGCCGTCCGCTCCCGCCGTCGCCGTGGGGTACATCACCAGCGTGGAGGGCGTACCGGTGTCGATCAGCACCGTTTCCTCCGTGCCCGCCGTCAGAAGCGTGTACGTCTGGCAAAGCCCCATTTTCACGGTCTCGCCCGGCCGGATCTTCAAGTTGCCGTCTCGGGTGATCTTCCAGTTGATCATGTTGGCGGCTTCCCCGTTTTTCAGCTTGGTGTCGCCGTCGGGGTTTTCATTCAGCCCGCCCCACTTTTTCAGCGTGAAGATCTTTTCCTGGACGGAAGATACGATCTTTGCCATATATCACCAGTCCCCAAACTGTCCGTATTCGATCATGGCCCCGGTGCACCCGTAGGCGTTCTCGATGCTCTCCCACTGTGAGGGGATTTTGATGCCCAGCCTACGGAGCAGGTCTTCATACCGCTGGTGGAAGAACGACGCCATATTGTCGTTTTCATCCAGCAGCAGATGCGCCGCCAGACCGTAGGGCAGCACCGTCTGCGCCAGCGTGTCGTCGATGCCGATCTGGTCTTCCAGGCTCTCCATCAGCGGGCAGACCGGGCGCTTGCCCGGGTAGCTCTTTTTGCTGGTGGTGTTGTAGGTATCGCTGTATTGGTAAACCTCGCCCCGGAGCGTGTTCAGAATGTTCAACGCCCGGTCTTTGTATTCCTTGGTGTCCGCCCAGTCCGTTTCTCCGCTGTCGGACAGCTCACCCATCAGAGTGATGGCCGCGTTGAAGATGTCCATTCCGGTGGTCCCGGAGCTGTAAGATTTCGCCATAATGCACCTCGTTTCTCAAAAACGGGAGGCGGGGGTGCCGCCTCCCGTCAGGGGGTAAATCAGGAAACGCTGTCCTCCAGCACAGACAGGATGCCGGAATTCACCATGCCGCTCTTGAAAGCGTAGGCCCGCAGGGTCTTGCCGCTCTCCACGGTCAGGGTGCTGGAATAGGTCTGCGCGGTGTCGGAGGTCTTAGGGTTGCTGCCGTCGGTGGTGTACTTGATGGTAGCGCCGGCGGTGGTGGAAGCCAGAGCGATCTTGCTGCTGGACAGGCTGGCGGTGGGGGCGGCCACGATGCCGGAAGAACCGTACACGTAGATGCCCATGGCCTTCTGCGCCAGCACGAAGCTGTCATAGCGGACCAGGCCCTCGATCAGGGTGCCGGCGATGCCGGGGGCCTTGTCGTGGGACCGGAGCATTTTCAGCTTGCTGGGATCAGCGGACGCCCGCTTGTACTTGATCATGAACTCCACGCCCTCGGGCATGTAGCTGTCGGGCACGGCCACGATGGGCATGCCGTTGATCTGGCCGATCTGGCCGTTCACGATGGCCTTGCCAGTGAAGCTCTCGTTGTACTGGAGCTCGGACGCCAGTTTCAGCTCCACGGCCATGGTCTCGGTGACGAAGCACACGCGGCCGTCCCGGCCGACCAGGGCGTTGTTCAGGGCTTTGCCGCCCACCAGCAGCTGCTTGATCAGCGTCTGATTGGTCAGCGCGGTGCTGTTGATCACAGCGGTGCCGGCGCCGTTGGCCCACTCGCCCAGACGGTACATGTCGATCTCGGGGACAAGCTGCTCGTCCCAGATCTGTTTCAGGACCGCGTTGGTCTTCTTGATGAACATCTGGTCCTGGTTGTTGGTGATGTCGATGGTATGGGCGAAGCTGCGCTTCCGGGCCAGCGTGTAGGTGTTGACCTCGTCGTCCAGCTCGGTGGGGGCGTTGCCGTTGGTGAACCGGTTGGCGCCGCTGGCGGTGTAGTTGTTGATGGCGGCCTGGCCGATGGTCCACACCTTGATGGTGTTGGTGCCGTCCCAGTTGTAGTCATGGCCGCACCAGGCCTCGGTCAAAGACTTCTGGGTAAATCTCTCGTCGAGTTTGCTTTCGTACTTGGTAGCGAGATTGACAGACATTGTTTTTCCTCCTTATGTCCGTTCCCGCCCCGGATGGATTCAGTCCCCGTCGTACCACGCGGCGTCAAACAACTCCGCGTCGGTCTTCCTGCCCGCGGTACTCTGGGAACCTGTGGAGCGGGCTTTGTTCTTTTCTTCCTGGGCGCGGCGCTCCGCGGCGGTCTTTTCCTGTTCCAGCTGGGCTTTGAGCTGCTTGTTCTCATACGCCCGGTATGCGCTGGTCAGCGTCTCGCCACGATGCACGGCGTCCCATACTTCTTTGGGTAGCTTGTCCGGTTCTCTGGCCTGCTCCGGGTAGGCTTTGGTAAACTCACGAATGTCAGCTTCCATCTTCTCCCGGGCTGCGGTCTTCGCGTTCTCCGCGGAACTTTTCGATTCCATGGCCCTCTTCTGCGCTTCAAGCTGCGCCGCCTTGCGCTCGTTTGCCACGATCCCTCTGCAAACGTTCAGCGCCTGCTTCGTTTCATTGGCCATGATCTGGGCGCGGGTGTTGTCCACCATCTCCTCAAAGGTCATTCCCTGATCTTTGGCGATCTGTTCCAACCACCGCACGCTGTCCGCGTTCTGCTCGTACCACTGGATGGCCTCTTTCCCCGCGTCGTATTTCTCACGCACGCGGTCGTAGTCCATGCCCTTCTGTGCCAGAGCGATTACTTCCTCCCGGTTCACGGTCTTGGTCTCGTCCAGGTGCTTCAACTCAAAGAGCTGGTCTTGCTCTTTCTCCGGCGCCTGTTCCGGCTGTTCCGTTTCCGGCTTCTGTTCCTCCGCTTCCTCCGTCGGCTGGTCTGCCTCCGGCTCCGCGGCTGGTTCGCCGTCCTCGTCGTCCTCGGGTTCGTCCGTCAGCTCATCCAGCGTGATGTCGTCCCAGTCGTCCCCGCTCGCCACTGCGGCATTGTTTTGGATCTCGTCCATGTCGTTCCTTTCTCCGGCTATGGTCGGCCGGTGTCGGATTATGATTTATTCGGTCAAACCTGTGCGGTTTACCTTCCTTTGCAATTCGGAGTAGCCCCGCGTGGTGGGGATGGGCTCCTGCGCCCCCGTGTCCACCAGCTGCCCGCCGCCTCTCGGCGGCATGTCCGGCGCTGCTCCCTCCATGCCCGGCATGGGCATCTGCGGCTGTGCCGGCGCCATGGCCGCGGAATACTTCTCTATCAGCTCCTGGCGCTTGGAGATGTAGCCCTCCGGTATGCGCTCCAGATAGTCGATCAGGTCGATCTTGTCCTGCTGGAGCAGGTTGTCCAGCGTCTGCGTGCTGGCGATCTCCGACCAGTACGAAGAAGCGCCCACGTCAAGCCGCATCTGCATCGGCACCTTTTTCAGCCGGGAGAAGTCGAAGTCCACGACAACTTTCTGATTGGCCGGGATCCCCGCGAATTCCAGCATCGCCGGGTCTTCTGCCGCGTCTTTGATGGGCACGTCCACCGGCCGCTTGCCGTAATACTCCGCCATGAATTCCAGATAAATGCGGCCCAGGTCCTCGATGCTGTTATAGAGATTCTGCTTGGTGATCTCGGACGGAATACTGGCCGCCCGCTGCAAGGCGATGATGGCCGAGGTATTGTCCGGCCGGGTGTCGCCCAGCGCCGCCGCCGTCGCTCCGGTGAAGGTCTGCGTGTAGTTGATGGCCGTGTCGATGAACTGCGAAATCTGCGGGGAGACCTGCGCCGGGTCGATGATCCGCGCCACGCTGTTCATGTCCCCGCCGTTGACCCCGATAGCCGCGCCGACCTGGTTTGTCCAGTTGGCGATCCGCGTCTTGTCGTAAACGACTTTCGGATAAGCCGTCGTCATGGTGGAGATCATCACCATGGCAAACATCTTGTTCACGTAGATCTGGTTGGGGATAAGCCCGGTGATCAGGCTCTGGCCGTGGTAGCTGTCCTGCACGTAATCCCACGGCACCCACGTGATGGGGTACAGCCGGATTCCCAGATCCCACTCATCCCGGACCACCGCGTTTTTGGTTACTTCCGCCGCCCAGATGGTTTTCGTCTTCTTGTCCCTGCGGAGCCGGAGCACAACCGTGCACCGGTCGTCAACGTAGGATTCAAATTTGCTCTGGTTCTCGTCGTCGTCCGGAACGATCTTTGCCGCTTCTTCCTTGGAGGCGCCGTGTTCCTCGGCGTAGTCCCGCACCGCGTCCACAAAATCCCGCCGGAAAATGATGATCCACGGCTGGCTCTGTACGTCCTTGCTGTTGGGATTGCCGAACAGCATACGGGTGTTTTCAATGACTTCCGTGCGGATGGTGCCCTTGATGCCCTCGCTGACCTCCGCGTCCGGGTCCCACCACGAATATGTGGCCCCGTCGCCGTCCACCGCCGCGTTCCGCATGTACTCCCTCGTCAGGTTGGGAATACGGTTGTGTTCCAGCAGCGCGGCAAACTCGTCGTTCACCATGGCCGTCAGCTTCTCTATCTCCTTGTCGTCCGGCGCCGCTGCCAGTGGCGTGGCGTTCATGGCGATGTTGTCGCTGGTGATGTTGGCCACCTGGTGGAGCGTCACCCGTTTCAGAAAGTTGAACACGGGCTTGGGCAGCCCGTTGCTCTGCACGCCCTCCCACTGCTTGCCGATGAAGAAGTTTTCGTTTGTCTCCACCGTGTCGTTCAGCTCAATCTTGTTGTTGAACTCCAGCCCGCTCCGGAACTGCTTGTAGATCTCCCGGCGGAGCTTTTCACCCTTCTGCATCGTTCCGCGCCTCCTGCGGCCGTCCGTCATAGGACAGCAGATTGTCCAGTCCCTCGTTGAACATGCGGTTCCGGCGCTCCTGTTCCGGGTCCGGCTTCTCTTCCAGCCGGTTCACGCCCACCGCTCTCTGAAATTCCATTTCCGTTACGATGGCTTCAAACCGTGCAAGTAGGGCCTCAAACCGCATCAGATCCTCTCTTAACCGCTTGAACATATCCCCCGTCCTTTCAGTACATCAGATACCCGGCGTCGGCTTCACCGCCGGTCATTACCGCGTCGTAGTCGTTTTCCGCCTCGGAGAAATCGTCCGGTTCTTCCGCCGCCGCCTTTTCCGGCTCCCCCGGCAAGCTCCGGCTTACGCAGAAATACCGGATTCCGTCCGGGCCGTGGGTGATGTCGTGGGGCTCCTTCGCCACGTCGTTGGGGTTGTTGTCGTCCGTCTGTATCTCCGACAGCTCCTCGCAGATCCGCCGGCAGTTGTTGAAGAAGACCAGTCCCGGCTTCCCATCCTCGCCGTCTTTCAAAAATTCCTTCACTTGCAGCCAGCCCTGCACGCGGTTGTTGCTGGCCTTTACCAGCGGCAGCCCGTTCACCATGAACAGCTCCGCCATGCTCTTGCCCGTGTCCTTCTGTCTGCTCCACAGATCCGGCGGGGCAAAGGTGATCTCTATCTTTTCCCGGACCCCGGTGTTTTCCAGGATCGTCCGCGCAGCGTCCGAGACCACAAGATCCTTTTGGTACAGCTCCCGGTAACACCACGCCCGGCCATCCTCGTCGATTGCAAACCAGAAACACGCCAGCATGTCCAAGCCGTAGTCAAACGCCCGGTATTTCCTCCACCACTTGGGGATTGCAAACGGGGCGCATACGTGTTTCCCTTCCGAAAACTCCGGGAAGTAGTTGCCCGACAGCACGTTCCAGTCGCCGTACCGGTGCGCTGCCCGGATGTTCTCCGGCAGCTGTGACAGCGACTTCAAATACTCCCGGCCGCCCTCGCTCTCCATCAGCGCGGTGTTGTCGTCCACCGTCGCCTGTATGAACGCATAGTCCGCCGGGTCCTCGTTCTCTTCCGGGTTGGCCGAATTCATCTTGAAGTCCCGGTCAACGAACAGCCTTTTTACCCAGCGGTGCCCGACGCCGCCCGGGTTGCACGACAGGTAAAACCGCTTCGGGATATTGTTCACGCCGCGGAGACAGCCGCCCAGCAGCCGGAATTCCTTTTCCGTGAACTGCGTCGCCTCGTCCATGAAGATCCAGTCGAATTCCTGGCCCTGGTATTCCTGGAACGCGGAATCATACGAATTGAAGTGCCCGAAAGTGATCGTGCTGCCGTTGTTGAAGTACAGCTTGTGAAGCTGCCGGTTGTATACCGCGAATTGCGGTTCCAGCCCCAAAGCCAAAATCGGCTCAATGTGGTTGCTCTGCAATTCCGCATACGTCCGCCGGATGATCAGTATCTTTATGCCCGGGTGCTCCAGCGCACCCATGACCGCCTTGATCCGCATCACGTGCGTCTTGCCGCCGCCCCGTGCGCCGCCGTAGGCCGTATACTTTGTCTTGCTCTGGTAGAACATGACCTGCTTCGGATTCAGCCGTCCCAGGTTCAGCGTCCCGCCCGCGCTCTCCGTCGCCGCTTTCTTCAGTCTTCCCATGCCGTCCTTTCTCAAAAGAAAAAAGCCCATCTATCCCTTCGGATAAATGGGCTCTCAGCCTCTCTTGCTTGGCTCTATGGCCTGTATTTGATTATTTCAGCTCCAGAACGCAGGAGCTTCGGCAGCTCCGGCAGTAGAGTTCGATCCCGTGGGCAGACGCCCCGTAATAGACCCGTGCCAGCTTTTTCCGGCACCCCGGGCATGGGCACAGCGCCCAGCCGTCCACAACTTCGGCCTTCCGCATCACGCCGCCTCCGCCTTTGCCTTGTACTTCACTTCCAGCGTCACCGGGTCAACGTTACTCGTCACGCTCACGGTGTTCGTCCCCTCGGTGGTGCGCAGAGCATGAGCCGTGGTCTGCTCGGTGTACGGCTCGGCAAGCGGATAAACGACAATGACGGGATTTCCTGCGGCGTACTGTGCGGCGAGAAACGCTTGGAACGCCTCTTTCGTGGTATAGGTGGCATTAACGGCAAAATAAATTCTCCCAACGCCGCCTGTCGTACGATAAACACGGACGCCGTTGTTGCTCGATTGAGGAGAGCTGGCTGTCCCGGCGAAATGCGTACATATCGCGGCATACGACCCAGCCGCTTGATTTTGAACGGCTTCGGTAATCCAACCGTAGTTGCCAGCGATAAATTCCTCCGTGCCAGTAAAGACATATAGTCCGATTTTTCTGTTGACCAACCCGGAGATAATTTCCTGCTCATCTTTGTAGTCACCGACAGCAAAGAGATTGACCACAGAGGCCGTCTGCGTGTTGCTGTCCTCGTCCGTGATGGTCAGCGTTTCGGGTGTACCGTCTGCGTAGACGCCGCCGACAACATACGGCGCATACGGGATAGCCGTATCTCCCTCGTTCAGCATCCAGTTGATAGCAAGGACGTCAGCAAGCGTGATGTCTGTGCTAATGAGATTTGCGCCAAATCGGATATAGTGCGTGTTCGTGCCCGTTGTGATGGTAAGCGAAGTATTGCCGCCTGTCGTGCCTGCATTTCTGCGGTAAAAGCCGCTACCCTCGCCCACATACTCGCTGATGGTAACGTAGTAAACAGGCGCGGACATTGACAGCGTGTATTTGGTATTCGGCTCGACAGGGATATAGGCGTTATAAATCCAGTTGTAAGGACTTTCCAACTCCTGTCCCTGCGCGGAAATGTACCACCCGACCTTTGCCGTCTGCTCGTTCACATTCGCCATGTTTGCGGAGAAACGGAGCGCCCCGTTGTTGCACACGATGTCAACAGGAGCGTCCGGAGTGGGCGTGGTGGACTGGGTGCATTTGCCCGTTTGCGTCAGGCTGCGGATGGCGTGGTGGACGGCATTGGTCAGGGTCAGCGGGGCAGAGCCGGTGATCGTCTTGATGATCGCAGCAGACCCGCCGCTTATTACCTTCGTCAGCCACAGCGCACGCTCCGGCGCACTCATGCGGAAGTACGGAAACGTACCACGCTTTACAAGGATCTCTGTCAGGGTCAATCCCTTCATATGGACACCCTCCTTACTCGCTGACCTGGCTCCACCCCGCCGTCGGGTACTTCATGTAGATCGCCGGACTTCCGCTGTTGTCCGCGATGATTACGCTCCCTACCGGCGCTTCCGGGTTCTCCGCGTCGATCGTCGTCACGTCAGAATCACTGTCCGCAACGAAAAACCATTCCTCGCTCCCACGCTGGGGCACGTTCTTGTACGCCATCCCTTTCCCCTTTCCCAGCTTTTCCAAGCTGTACCAGTGTGTGTGTGATATATACACGTAGTCGTTTTCCGGACCGGGCCCCCGTTTTTCCGGGTGGGGGGAGGGGGCCAGCCCGGGAACGATCCTCCCGCCAGGGCACCCCCCACCACGCCCCGGGGCCTTAATCCCCCCAGCCCAGCGCAGCCCGCCGGGGGAATTGCCTTATGCAGCGATATTCATGCGATATTCACCGCAAACAGGCAGAAGTTAAACAAAATATCTATTTTGTGCAATTTTTGAAAGCAAGAAATCCTGTGTTTTCAATGCTTTCCTGGTTTTGCATAAAGTGAATACTCCGGATCACTCCCGCAGGGGCTTTCCATCGGGCCCAGAAATGCATACTGTTATACGCTGCTCTCCCCTGCTCTCGGTCCTCTGAACGTCCTGGAAGCCGCCCCAGTGGGGTTGCTTCGACAGGAAAATCCAGCCACTTGCAACACGCTCCGTTGCTATGTGCTGGACGCAGACAGCGCGGCGGAACTCCACCAGCTTTTTTATAGCTTGGCGGTAACCGCTTTTTGTATATCTCTCCCTATCCTCGTCAGATATATTATTATCTTCCAGAATAGCTTTATCTGCTTCCCCGTCGTAATACGTTTCCAGAGTACGGGGGGAAATATTGAGCCGCTGCATGACTGTATAATCCGTCAAGCAATCGACGTTTTGCGTTGCCTGGTATTCAGCGATCAGCGCGGAGACTGTCTCTTCCAGCTTCTCCGGCGACGCCTTGCGCGGTCTGGCCATCTGGTCCCCTCCTCCCTGTCGTGGTCCTGTTTTCGCCGGCAAGGTAGCAGACAGTTACAGCTATGTCAAGCAAGTCATACAATCTTTATATGAAAAACGCCACTATTTGCAAAAAAGCGCCGGAGACGGTCACCCGCCCCCGGCTGCTTTGTTTTCTTCTATGTATCTTTCCATGGCCTCCCGCAGTACCGTGTTCACCCTGTCGCCCCTGGCCGCGCATACTGCTTTGAATTCTTCCAGGAGCTCCCGCCGGACCTTGACGGTCTGGTATGTCATATTCTCTTGATCCCATTTCAGATTGCTTGCCTTCTTTGCTTCCGATACCATGCTACCACCTCCCCCGGAAGTCTCTTATATTATATGCCAGCCGTGGCACGTTGTAAAGTGTACAAGCTGCACAAACTGCACGTTGTAACTTTGTGCATCTTTGCCTCTTGCAATCCACGTTGCAACGTGCTACGATGAAAGCGTCAAGAGGACAAGGGCAGCGCCCACCGGCCACGGCCGGGACAAGCTGACGCCCGCAGGAATAAAGGACAGGCCAAGAGCCGGAAAGGATAAAACACCATGACAAACTTCTTTGCAAACTGCCGCACGCTGGACGAGCTGAAAGCCGAATATAGACGGCTGGCCATGAAGCACCACCCCGACCGGGGCGGCGACGCGGAGACCATGAAGGCGATCAACGCCGAGCACGACCGGATCTTTGAAATTCTGAAAAAGCAGCACAACGCCACCCACGACGAGCACCACCAGACCACCGAGACCGCCGAGGAATTCCGCGGGATCCTCACCCGGCTGTTGAAGCTGGACGGGCTGAAAGTAGAGCTTTGCGGGTCCTGGCTCTGGATCAGCGGCGACACCTGGAAGCACAAAGCCGAATTGAAGACGGCCGGCTGCCGGTGGAGCTCCAGCAAAAAATGCTGGTACTGGCGGCACGAGGAAGACGGCCGGGGCTGGTATCGCGGAAAGTCCAGCATGGAGCAGATCCGGTTCAAGTACGGCAGCCAGATCTTCACCGCGGCCGGCGAAGAAAGCATAATCGGGGCGACGGCGTGAGCCGTCCCCCTGGAATTGAAAAAGCAGTAAACCGAATTGACCCGCCCCGGAGGTCACGAGGGCAGAAAGGAATTGATTATGAAACCCACCCGTTACGCCTCTTGCAATTTCAAGCGTTTGCTTCCCTTGATCGAGGGAATTGACCAGGACAAGACCTCCCGCCAGTATGAAGCGCCCGGCTTTATGCCCCTGTTTATTGAAAACCTTGGATATACGGACCGGCACGGCTGCCCGGTGTACTCCCTGACCCACTACGGAGAGCAGAACGGGGACATGATGGCCGACCCGGATATGACTTTTGCTGTCGATTTTGAAGCCGGCACCGTGGAGCCGCTGACCTTCCAGAACGATTACATGGGACTGTATCAGCAGGTCTACAAGCACAACGCCGCCGGGCAGTTGATCTACTCCCCCAGCTTGCGGGCCTCCCTTGACGACTTCCTGCGTCAGTGGCTGAAAAACATCAACGACCAGGGCTTTTTGAAGAATTGAAATCACGCCCTCCCGGCCGGGCAATAGACCGGGAGAAAGGAAATTGACCATGGAAAACGTTGTTCGCAAATATGCAAAAGACTTGCAAACAGGAGACAAGATTAACAGCAGCAACAGCGGTTTGCTGACAGTTGAGAAAGTGAAGAGAATACCCCATACGGAAAAATGCTCCGTTAAGTTTTTGGGCTGTGTTCCTGTTATCATGCCAAGTCATTTGGTGATTGAGAACGTATATACGGAGGTTTGACCCATGCCCGATATGATCATCACGCTGGCCGTCGTGTTTATGGCGATCTGCGCCGGCATCAAGATTTTTTGAAAGCGTTTAACGCAACACAACGCCCCCACAGCCGTTTTTGGCCGTGGGGGCTTGTCGTTTATCGTTTGGCTTATTGTGCCGCGTCCTGCGGGCTTTTGGGGACGAATTCACGCCCCACCAAGTAATCAAGAGACACCCCGAAAAAGTCCGCCATGACTATGGCGTTTTGCAGTGACGGATAGGACCGGTAATGCTCCCAGAAATAGACGGACGGACCGGAAACGCCCAGCATATCGGCCAGCTCCATGATCGTCAGCTTTTGGGCCCGGCGGAGTTCTCTTATTCTATGGCCAGCTTTTAGCAATACTCTCCCCCCTTTATTCCCCGGCTTTTGAGGTAATCGGCCCGGCAGTCCCGGCAGCTTGACCCGTCCCCGATATGGGGGCATTTGCTCATGGGGCACCACCAGCCCTTTTCAAGATCTTCCGTGTTGATCCCTCCTGTCAAAGACTACCAGCATGGACGGGAAAGGGGCCGCGTTTTTGCTTCCGCCGAATTTGAGCCGTCCACGTAGAAAAGACACTTGCCCCCCCCGCAAACACAAATCATGAAACCATTTTGTGTCTGTTCTGGCCGGCAGCAGCATAACCACCGTGGCGCTGCTTTTGTATGCTTTCTCCACCCATTTTACGATATCCCGGCCATAAGGTGGATTGCACCAGCAAACGCCGGTCCACTCTTGCGCAAGGCCGTTTTGATCTGGGGTGAAGTACCTGGGACATTTGGCATTTTCGGGAAGAGCGCAAACGTCCGTCTCAAAGTGGTACTCCGAATTAAGCCGGTCGAATAGATCCTGCGGTGTCTCCCATAGGTCCGTTTTGCTTACTGGCATATATCCCCGGTTCATTCGTCCGCCTCCATGATTTCCTGCGCGATCAAGCACCGCTCACAGTCTCGGCAGCAGTGCCCGTCACAGATCTCGGGGGTGTAGTATTCGTAGTTGTTCATGCCGATGTACACGGTTAGTCCTCCTTGTCCATCCTTGCTCCGCAGTTGGGGCAGTAATACCAACGGTCTTGAATGCGGCACAGTCCTCTTTCTTAAACCAATACAGCGGGCGCAACCGTGAACAGCCACACCTTATGTCATCAAAGCAACCTTTGTATGCTTGTGACCTTACACCGCCCTCGGCTTTTCGCACTCCTTGTACATCGAGGTCTGGTTTAACTTCTTTTGCTATTGCGTGGGCCGTGTCTTTCTTTGCCTTTTGACAGCACACATCAGAAATGGGAAAATCCGGGGGATTTTCTATCATAAACTCTTTCAGATACTTTCTGCGGTTTATGTTGTTTTTGCTCCCGTCGCCCCACTCATTACACCACCAACGGAGAGCCGCTTTGCATCTTGGATATTCAGCAAGAAGAACCTCAAAGGGCTTGTCTTCCCACTTAAAGTTGTGGCTTTGTAGCCGGTGTATGTAATTAGAGAATTTCTTGTTGAGAAACGGATAGCCATACTTTTTTACGGCAAGCGGGACGGGCATCTTGGCCCTGTGCCGTTTTATTGTTATCCCGTACTTTTTCTCTAAATCATCAAGGTGGGCTTTTGTTGCCGCAAACTCCATTCCGGTGTCAAAGTAGTGATATTCAACATATCCAGTGGGATAACCGAAATGCTCAATCATGTCTATCATTCGGTCGCTGTCTGCGCCACCGGAGACGGATACCATGATTTTCTTAAAAAAGCCATCCGCAAATTTCCAATGATGCTTAATGATTTCTTCTTGGATTGTTTGTGTCGGAGCGGCTTTTGCAAAGGTCATCATGTCACATGGGTATTGTTCCGCTCGCCATTCATCAATTGATATTTGATGTTCTTTCATTTCCTATTACTATCGGCATGGCCTCAATTTCCATTTTGGCTGTCATCAATCCGCACCACTGTCCGCTATGAAGCCCGTTTTCATCAAGTTCGCTGTATTCTTCAATGTCTTCCACAATTATTTGCTGTAGTTCATCCGCATCAATCAGCCGCCCGTGGTCGGGGACGGGGATGAGAGGGCAGAACGGGTTCATTGAGTGCCTTGCCAAGTCATAATCAAAAAGTTTTGTAGGATATTCCGCATAGCACTCTATCGCATACCGTTTTGCGTTGATGTGACCAAGTGGACATTTCGCGCAAGTTCTCGGCATTTCCATGTCGGGGATATAGATACCGCTCATGTCTGTTCCTCCATTCTCGCTCCGCAGTTGGGACGTTCACCGTAGGCACAAAACCAATTATCCCCTTTCTGTTCGCACAAACCGCCATAATTGAAACGGTGCTTGCAATACTTGCACCGCACCACTTCCCGCACATCGGCGGCGGGGAGAGCCGAAACTTTGCTGTATGCGTCCCATGCGGCGTTCTTATAGGAAAGTATCTTCAAGACGCTCTCCCGGCTGATATAGTCGCTCATGCTTCATCCTCCTTTGGCGTAATCAGCGTGGGCGTTATACCCGGTACTTGGGGATATTCCATAACAGGCGTAGTTAGTGTCACACTACGGCACTCTCCGTTGATTGCCTGTTCAAGTCCCCGTTTCATGCTGTTGTAAATCCGTTCCTCCTTTGGCGGCTCCGGGAGCGGCATCCAATGGGTGACTTCCCAAGCCGAAAACCTGTGTCTTGCCTCCACAAGCATCAATCCATCTGATTCTGAATACGCCAACACATACTCGCCATCCTCCGGCAACCGCTCCGCAACCGAAATCCAGCGGGGTTGATTGTATTCCAACTCGTTGTAACAGTTTTCTGCTATGCCAAGAAAACGGTCAAGGCTCTCTATGGCATCTGCGGCCTCGTTCAGCAACAGCTCTTTGTCGCCTTTGAAAGACTTGCAATCGCCATCAACTCTGTACTTGCACCCCTCGCATCTGTCGCTTCCGGCAAGCCTGGTCTGCTGTTTCCAATCGCCGCAGATGCGGAGGGACTTGATAAGCTCGGAGAGGTTCACCCGCTCCATGTCGTTGTAGTCACACATCTTTCTTCTTCGCCTCCTCCGACATCCACTTCTCCCGGGTCTTCTCCCGGCGCTTCTTGTCTACTTTGGGATTCCAGGCGCATTTCCAGCAGGTATCTTTGAGATAGCAGGTCACGCCCACGTTGTACTTGCAGACGCCAGGCAGGTTAATCTCTTCCATGCTGTCCCCTCCATTCCGGCTTGCAGCTCCCGTCCGTCGGGGAGCAATCCTCGTCCCGGTGTTTGCAGAGGCGGCAGAGTTTGCAGCACTCCACCGCCATTTTCAATTCCTCCCGGAGGCCCCGGATCTCTTGCCGGAGCCCCTGGATCGTATCGTCCTTCTGCGTCATTCCAGCACCGCCAGGATCTTTTTCAGCGGTTCTCGGTTGACGTAGTATTCTCCGGGCTCCTCCTCGACCATGCGCCGGATCTGACGGAGCAGCACTTCCTTCCGGATCAGCTCTTCGTAGCGCTTCATCTTGACGGGGACTGTGGGGTTCCACTCCGTCGGGCGGATATCGTCGTTGATGTCGTCGTAGCAGTAATCTTCGTTCATTTTGCAGTCTCCTTTTCTGTAAGTTTTATTTCAGTCCTTGGGGTATCGCTGTAAAGTTTTCTGACGGTCAGCGCCGTCACCTGGCTGTCGTCGCCGTAGGCCATGCCGTTAAGGGCGTCCAGCACGCACTTGGCCAGGTTGTCCGTGTCCGGCTTTGTGATGCAGCCTACCGTCCCGGCTTCCATGTCGGCCCGGCGCTTCTTCGTGGTGCTCTTGGGGATGGGGAAATAGGCGGTGATCTCCGCGGTGATCTCCCCTTCCAGACGGGCGGCGCCGGCGTTCTTCCAGCACTCCCGGACCCAGTTTTCGTAGATCACCGTATCGTCCGGCGTGTAGGTCTGCACGCACTTCCCGGCCCGTCGAAAACGGGGCCGTCCCTTCCCTACCGGCTTTCCCGGCACGGTAAAACAGATCTCCATCACTGCCCCCTTTTCGCTTTCATTATCGCCGCCCGGCGCATCGTCCTGATATCCTTGTCAAGCTGGCGCTCCCGGCTCTCTCTGGCGTTGGCTTCCCGGATCTCTTTGTGCCATGCTTTGTACTCCGGGCATGTATCGTGACACTTTGCCGTCCGCTTCTGGCACTGATAGCACGGTCCGTTTTTCATTCTTTCACCCCCAGTATGCGGGCCAGCTTGTCCACGTCTCCCCCGCCCTGCATCGGCGCGGGCATGCCCGGCATCTTGCTTTTCTGTCCGGCGTTTGACCTCGCCGGCCTGTCGTCCCGCTCCCATGTCCTGACGGCTGCCTTCCAGTCCTTCATGGGCTGATTGCCCACCTTCCAGCCCTTGCTGGCGTAGAAGTCGTGGAATTTCTGCGGGTCCACGCCGTTGTTCCGTTCCCGGCAGTATTCCCGCACTTCCTCCACCGTCGGCGGGGTAAACTTCTTCGGCGCTGTGTGTGTTCCCCCCGGTGAGGGGGGAGACATACAGGGGGGAGAAATAGAACATTCGTTCTCTTTCTCTTTCTCTCTCTCCTTCTCCCCCTCTTTCTCTTTCTCTTTCTCGCTTGCGGTTTGCTTGGCGTTTGCTTCGGTTTTGCTTCCGTTTTGCTTCCCACCTTTGTTACCGCTCTCCGCTCTTTTCCTTCCGGTGTCGAGCGTCGGCTTTACAAGAGAAAAGATAGCGTTTCCAACGCCTTGCAGGTTCGGCGCTTCTCCGTCCAGGGCGTAGGAAATGATCGCCATAAGCACCGGCTCCCGCTCTTTTTTCGGCAGGGAGAGCAGCGCTTCGTAGTAGGAGCGATAGAAAGTAAATTGACCTCTCTTGTCCATATCTCCTTACCATCAGAACGGCAGTTCACCGTCTTCGTCGTCCGTTTCGGTGAAGCCGGACGGCGCTGCGCCGTTGACTTCCACTTCGGCGTTGCAGGACAGCGTATCGTACCACTTGTCGTCTTTGCCCTTCCGGGCGGACATCTTGACGCTGGTGATCTTCACGATCTTAACCATGTCGCCCTCGTGGAACGCCTCGCCCTTGTCGGTGAAGACGGCCAGCTCCTTGCGCTTGTCCTTCACTTTGAGCATGGTCCAATTCTCGCCGGAGCGCACGCCCTCGGCCTTGTAGGTCTCCCCGGCCTTGACTTCAACCGCCATTCTGTCCCGCCTCCTTCAACTTCTCGATCACGCCGTCATAGTCTTTCTGCTTGATTTCCTTGGTGGAAGTAAAGCCCATGGCTATGATCCGCAGCTTGGCTTCGCTGGCGGTCAACCCCGCCTCTCCGGCGATAGCGTACAGCCGGGTGATCTGCTGCTTGGTGATGGGATCTTCGGGGCCGGTCTTGGTGATCTTCCCGGCGTTCTCCATAAATTTCTCGTCTTCCATGTCCTGGCTGAACATACCGGAGCCGGAGCACAAGGCTATGACCGCGCCCACCAGCGCACGCTTCTGCGCCATCTTGATGGTGCCGTTGGCCGCGTCCCACGGGGAATTGAAGCCGTTGCGCTTTTCGTTGGTGTTGCCGGAGCCGAAAGCTGACGTGATCACGTACTCTTTCCCGTCGATGATCTTCACCAGCTCGCACTTGACCAGATAGAAGAACAAAGGCGCTTTGCCCTCCGTCACTTCCGCCTTGCTCTCGATGCTGTACCGCTGGCACAGTCCGTAGTTGGTGGCGATCTTCTCTGCCCCGGCTTTATAAAGGCTGGGCTTTTTCGTTCCGGGGATCACGCCGAAATCGGCGTCCCGTTTGAGCTGCACCGGGGGCAGCCCCGCGCCGGCGTCCACCATGTAATTCTGCCCCTTGGGGCGTACCGCCTCGTTCAGCGGCGTGTAGGAATACAATTCCAGTTCTTCGCTCATTGATAACCTCCTATAATGGTTTGAATTCTGATAAGGTCCAGGAACAGGAACAGGTCGCTGTCCGAGTCCTGCAAATACTTTTTCTTGATGTCCTCGCTCCAATGCAGGGTGTACTTGCCGTCGCGTTTGAGCTGTACGCCCAGCGTTTTCTCCGGCATGTCGTAGCCCATGTCGGCCCATGCCAGGCCGTACCCGGTGAGCTGCAAGAGCAGCGCCAGCTTGGAGAGCCGGTCCATGTTCCCCGTGGATTTCAGGTCAACGATCACGGTATGGCCGTCAATGGTGCCGATGCGGTCAGCCCGGCCCGCGTACATGGGTGTATATACCGTCTTTTCGATGTAGTCCCATTCCGGGGCCCAGTCCCGCAGGAAGGCAAGGTAGGCGTTCACGTACCCCGCCAGCTCCGGGGGGATTTCCAGCTCCTCCGGGTCGATGCCGCAGTCTATCGCCTCGCAGAGAAAATGCACTTCGGAGCCCCGGCGCTTTGCCTGTTCCATCATGGCGGCGTTGGTGTCGGCGTACTTCCCCGCCGTCACAAGCCCCACGATCTCCGTCACGGACGGCACCCGTTTCCCGTCTACGGTGTAGGCGTGGGTCTCCTCGTCAAAGGTCACGCTCGTCTTCATCTTTTCGCCCCTTTTCGATGTCTGATATTGCTTTGAAGAACGGATAAAACTGCTGCGGGACTACCGCGTTTCCGAGGCATTTAATTCTGTCCACCCTGTCGGGAACCCCATTAGCCACTCTACCCACGTCGGGTTCAGGTAGCCAATTCTCCCACGGGGACTGACTTCTATGAAGCTCCGCAGCCGGCCGTCGTACCCGCGTCTCTCTCTCTCTCTTGGGCGTCCAGTAGCGGGCAAGGCATCCGCCCCGGTAATCCGTTGCTGTCGGTGTCGGGATCAGCTTCGTATACTGTCCCATATAGCCCATCAGCCATTCGGCCCACTCTGGGTTGATCGTCCCGCCGTTGCCCATGATCATCTGTCGCCGTTCCTCTTCGGTCATAAGCCCCTTGTCCACCATCTTCTGCAGCATCCGTCTGTGGCCTTGTGAGCCCATCCCCGACGCCAGAAGCGTGGGCAATAATGGCAACTCTGAAACGTTTGTGCGGGGCATCGACGCCGCAAGCTGGAATAACAAAGCATTGGCTTTCGTAACCTTTGTCTGCCAGGTCAGCAAGCACCGTGTCGAGTGCCAGATTGATGATCCCAGGCACATTTTCACCAATGACCCAAGAGGGCCGGAGTTCGGATATGACGCGGAGCATTTCCGGCCAGAGGTAACGGTCATCGTCCTTGCCTCTTCGCTCCCCGGCGACGGAAAACGGCTGACAGGGAAATCCGCCGGAAATAACGTCAACTGTTCGTAAACCTGTCCGCTCATAGAAACTCTCTTTCGTAAGTGTCCGTATATCGCGCCAGCGCGGGACGTCGGGCCAGTGTTTTTCTAAAACCTTCGTCGGGTAATCCGCCCATTCGCACTGTCCGACCGTTGTAAATCCTGCCCATTCTGCGGCAAGGTCCAGCCCGCCGATACCGGAGAAAAGAGAAAGATGCGTCAGCAATCGTCTTCACCATCCTCTATCTCCTCTATGTCGTCGTCCCAGCACTCGGGGCAGTGATACGAAACGACGGGGTTATACATGAAGTGTCCTTCCGGTTCTTCGTCCGGTTCTTCAAACTCTGCCCCGCACCAGTTACACCGCCACATCTTCGTCCACCAACTTCATAAAGCACCCCCAGAAAGTCGTGCTTTTCTTCCCGCTGTGGTGTCCAAATAACGGTTTCTGCCCGATTGCTTTCCAAACGGTCTCTGCGGGAATGTCATACTCGGACCATTTGAAAATAAGCACGCCGTCGGGTTTCAGCACTCGCATACCCTCGCAGAATCCGTCGTGGATCATCTGCTTCCAGTTTTCGTCAAGTTTTCCGTATTTCTTGACAAGCCACGCAGTATCTTTTGCCTTGATCAGATGCGGTGGATCGAACACCACAAGCGAAAAGCTGTTATCGGGAAACGGGAGCGCGGTAAAATCGCAAAGCACATCTGGATCTACGTGCAACTGGTGCAGAGAAGTCCGCGCCTTGCCGAAATACAAAGCATAGTCCTCTCTGCGCTTGTCGCAGTACACAGCTGCAGGATGATTCTTGTTAAACCAGATCGTCCGAGATCCGCAGGTCATGTCCAAAATTTTTTTATCCATATTATTCGTCCACCCACTCCGTCAGCAGTTTTACAAGCAGGTCCTGCATGGAGCTGATGTTCTCCCGGGCCATCTTCTCCGTGACCCGCTTCTGCAGCTCGTCCGGCAGGCGCCCGTAGATCCGGTTCTTCATGGTCCGGTTCTCCGGCTTGCGCTTCTTCGCCAGGTACAGGTCCGCAATCTCTTTCGCCCGGGGGCAGAGCATCACGCCGGTCTCGGACGTGCGCTTTGCCATGGAGTAGGCCGCCCGGCTGTGCTTGGGGAATTCCTGGCGGATGGCTTCTGCTATGGCTCTGTCTGTCGTGTCAGCCATTCGCGCCCTCCCCTTCTCCGGGCACCATCGTGGGCGACAGCTCCCAGATAGCCGCGTCGTCCTCGTCCTCGGCCTTCATGTGCCGGGGCTCTTTGGCCGGGACGGCCAGCCACCGGGCCAGCGCCACGCCCATGCAGGCAAAGCCCCACGCGGCCAGCACTTCGACGATGCAGTAGAAAGTCCAGATGGAATATTCCCATGTGACCATGATTACCGCGCCCAGCAGGGCCATAATGATGCCCGCCACGACGCACGATTTAATTCTGCTCATTTGACAATTTCCTTTCTCCGGTGTATAATCACCGTGCAGTTTCCTTTCAAGCCGTTTCCGGTCCAGTCCACCGGGAGCGGCTTTCTTATTAGCTACCCATCCAACGCGCCAAAGCGACAAGCGAAATAAGGTAGCGTCCCTTGCGTTTCCGATACGGGAAGCTGGGGTCGCACAGCAGGGTCCGGGGGTCTTTTCGCAGATACCGGGCAGCTTCCCGGAGCGTGATCTGCGGCTTGCCGAATTCCCTTTTCAGCTCGTCAAGCATTGTTCCCCTCCTTCCCCGCTTCCGGCATGGGAATGTCCAGCACCTCACAGATGGCCCGGACCATCTTCTCCGGGGCATAGACCCCGCGCAGCACTTTGGAATAATAGCTGCTGTCAAAGTACAGCCCGGTCTTTTCGCTGACCTGCTGGCAAAGCCAATCCGGGGACTTATCCAGGTCGATCAGCCGTTTTCTGACGGTCTTGCTGAAATCCGTGGTCGCCATTTACACCCTCCTTTCATTTTCTTATTGACAATTACGCTGTTTCGTAATAACATAAGGTTGCCACGCCAAGTTAATACGTCACGGCATATTGTGCATTTACATAATATTATGTCGTGGCGTAAATGTCAATACCATTTTTACGTCACGGCATATTTTTACCTATTGCACAAAAAGGGGGTGCTATGTATGGTCACTTTATATGAAACGATAGAATATCTTTGCCGGCTGAACGAAATAAACGTTACGTATATGTGCCGGGAAAGCGGCGCCTCCCGTGCAAGCATGACAGACTTAAAGAAGGGCAGAAGCACTACGCTCACCGCAGAAACACTTGATAAGATTGCCAGATACTTTCACGTTCCCATTGAGTTTCTGATTGACGATAATGAAGACAAGTTTGACTATCTTGGAAAAGGGGATCTTTACGAGCGGGTGCGCTCCGGGGAACAAAAAAAGCCCCTCGTCAATGATGACGAAGAGCTTACGGAGCTTTTGGAGCGGGCCAGGGACGACCCGCATATTCGTATGCTGTTTTCCGTGACGAAGGACGCCACGCCGGAGGACATTCAGAAAGCGATAAAGATTATACAGACCTTGAAAGGCGGGTGAGTTCCAGCGTCAGCCGCAGGATCTCCACGACCCGCTCTTTTTCTTCCGGGGAAAAGGTGTCCATCAGTTCACGCAGCGTTTCCATCTCTCTCATTTCGCAATCCCCAAAAATTATAAAATTTAAGAAACGGGGACCGGCCAGCCAGCCGCCAAGCATCGGACCGGCCCCGCCTTGCCTGGGACGGCTTTATCTTACCAAGCGGGTAGGATTTCATTCAAGTTCTATCCGTGGTCAAAGGGGTGCTTTGTATGAACAGTAAGCCGTCCACACATGAACAGTCAGGAGTGTCACTTATGGAACATACACCGGCGCAGGAGCTGATAAAGCAGCTCAAAGAAGCAAAGAAGCAAAAAGAGTTCACCTATCCCCGCATCATGGAGCGCATGGAGGCAAAGGGGCATTTTATATCCTTGACCACGTTGCGCCGGGTGTTTGCCGACGGCTCGGAGGCCGGGAGCTTCAACTACGAGACCACCCTGCTCCCCATAGCGGAAGTATTGCTTGACCCGGAGGACGTGCCCACGGAGGACGGCCCGCAATCAAAAGAGATCGACGCGCTCAAAGCCATCATTCACGTGCAGAATGAAGAAATTGCCCGGCTCCATGAATTAAAAGAGCATCTGGAAAACCGGGTCACGTTCCTGCTGGAACAGATAGACAAGAAAGACAGACGCATGGACGAGAAGGACGAGCTGATCAAGAAGCTCATGGAAAAGGTGCTGTAAGGAGGACGATATGTCAGACGCCAGAACGGGAACGACTATATGGACGTGTATCATGGCCGGCATTGAGTGCTGGTATTTGACAAGGAAAGACGAAACGCGGTATGTACTGCGCTATGCCTTTGCCAACCGGGAATATGGCTCTGTTCTTTTTGAGGGGCTTGCGTTGCTTGTCGCCCTGCTGCTGATCAACGGTCTTGTCGTCTCCATCATCATTTTCAGGGTCAATTTCTTTGATTACCATTTTGCCGACGCCAACGAGATCAAGAAAGAAATGAACGCCTCCACGAAAACCGGAATGTATATCACCGTTGCGCTTTGGGTGCTTTATATGCTCATAGCACTATTCTGATGGGAGGACTTGCCATGGTAAAGCGCAAAGACGGTCGCTGGCAGGAGCAGATATCCTACACCGAGCGCGGCCGGGTAAAGCAGAAATACTTTTACGGCTCCACCAAGACCGAAGTGCTGCGGAAGATCGCGGAATGGAAACGCGACGAGGAGACCCGCCGGGAAAAGGGCACGGCGTTCTCTGACGTGGCGGACGAATGGTGGGAGCAGGCGGAGGAGGATATCTCCCCCAACACCGCCAGACCCTACAAGGCTGCGTTAAACCGCGTGAGAGAGCATTTCGGTCAACAGGCGATAGAGAGCATTACCCCGGCAGAAGTCGCCCAGTTTGTCCGTAAGGCGGTCAAGCAGAATAACATGGCCGACAAGACCGCACGCACGCAGTTGATGATATGCAACTTGATTTTCCGGTATGCTGTCCAGGCCGGGTATGTGTCGGTCAATCCGGTCCGGGATCTGGAAGTCCCCCGCAATCTGAAAAAGTCCAAACGGGACATAGCGACGGACGAAGACATAAAAAGGGTAAAGGAAAACTACGACGCTCCCTTTGGCGCTTTTGCCTATTGGTGTCTGTATACCGGCCTGCGGAGGAACGAGCTGCTTGCCTTGACGTGGGAAAACGTGGACATGGAGAAGCGGCTGATCCATGTGAACAAGAGCTGTTACCGGGACGCGGACGGCAAGGTGAAAGCCAAGTCGCCCAAGACGGAGAGCGGCGTCCGGGACGTGCCGGTGCTGGACAAGCTGGCGGAGAAGATCGTGCCGGGGACCGGCCTTGTCTTCCCCGGTGAAAGCGGGTATATGACCAACGGAATGTTTGAGCGGCACTGGAAGCACTACACCGATGCAAGCGGCGTGACCTGCACGCCCCACCAGCTCCGGCACGCCTACGCCACCATGCTGTACGAAGCCGGCGACAAGGTTAGCATGGAAGACGCACAGTATTTGCTCGGTCATGCACAGTTGCAGACCACAAAAGATATCTATACGCACATCAGAGAAAGCAAGGTCGAAAAGATAAAAAATTCTATGCTCTCTATCGACATATAGAGGGCATAAATTGTGCTCAATTTTGACATGATTTTTGACATGTTTTTTTCACCACGTTTCACCACGTTTCACCACGTTTCGCCGCAACAGCAAAAACCCGCAAAGCATTGGAAATAAAGGAAAAATCCTGCAATCTCAACGATTACAGGATTTTCTTTTTTGGTGCGGGAGAAGGGACTTGAACCCTCACGTCTATGGTGGAACACAGGCACCTCAAGCCTGCCTGTCTACCTATTCCAGCACTCCCGCATATTCTTTTCGCCCGAAAGGGCAAGAGTTATTATACTCATGCCCTTATGGGATGTCAAGACCAATTTTCCCCCTCAGCGGAAGGCCGTATCGTCCGCTTTGAACGTGGCCAGACGGCAGAAATGTCCCCCGTCCGGCGAGGCTTCCGGGGCGTTCTGCGCCACCGCCGCGGTGAGCAGATCGGGGTTCACCATGGGCTCATTGCAGGACAAGAGCGCCTCCACCGTGACGGCTTTTTCCCCGGGAACGAAGCGCAGATCCCGGATATGCTCGGTGACGGTGAAAAGTCCCTCTCCCCGCTTGGTTTTCCGCATCACCTGCACCGGACGGCTGAAAAGCTCCCGGCACAGCTCGGTCATCTCTTCCGGATTTCGCTCGTCATACTCCCACACGCCGCGCACGCGGAGCCACTTCATTTCTGTCGGTTTGGCGCCGTTCTCGTAAACGTCCCTAAACCGAAAGCCTTCGGGCATTGCCAGCGTCAGTCTCTCGGGAAGTCCGGCCAGATCCACCTCCTCACGGACGCGGATATCCGCCATCTGGTAGAGGCTTTCCGTCCCTACGGACAGGGGCATGAGAATGGAGATCAGCGCGTGGGGGTTGAAGCCCTCGCTGTACTTGATGGGCACGTCCGCCCGGTTCAGCCCCCGCTGGAGGGTACGCATGGCGTCCAGATGGGAGATCCAGCGGGCACGGCCAGTCTGTTCATAGACGAGACGCAGCTTATCCATCGCATTTTCCTCCCGGCAAAAAAGCATTGGCGCCGCAGGCGCTGCAGGCGGCCCGGCAGTCCGGGGACAGGCAGCCGCGGTGGGCCTGCTCGTATTCCCGGATGAAGTGGCGCTTCTTTACGCCCATGTTGATATGGTCCCAGGGCAGAAGCTCTGTCAGCGGCCGGGTCCGGTTGGCGTAAAACGTCAGATCCAGTCCCAGCTTGTCGGCGCTATCCGTCCAGCGGGAGAGCGCGAAGCCTTCCGACCAGGATTCCAGGTAGCCGCCCCGCCGCCAGATCTCCTCCAGCAGGGCGCCGATGCGCCGGTCGCCCCGGGAGAGCACCGCCTCGGTAAAGGAGGTCTCCGGATCGTGCCAGTTATAGGTGACGGCCTTGGCTTTCATATTCTCCCGCAACAGTGTCACCCGGCGCAGGTATTCTTCCCGGGACACCTGGGGCTCCCACTGGAAAGGCGTGTGGGGTTTGGGGACGAAGCAGGAGGTACTCACCGTAACGCGCAGACCACGGGCCTTGTTGACGGCGTTTTCCCGCCAGCAGTGCACCACGCGGTCTGCCAGCTCGGCGATGCCCAGCACGTCCTCGTCCGTTTCGGTGGGAAGGCCCAGCATGAAATAGAGCTTGACGCTGTTCCAGCCGCCCCGGAAAGCCGTTGCGCAGGAGCGCAGCAGGTCTTCTTCCGTGACGTTCTTGTTGATCACGTCGCGGAGCCGCTGGGTCCCCGCCTCGGGAGCGAAAGTCAATCCGGACTTGCGCACCTTCTGCACGCGCTGCATGATGTCCATGGAAAAGTTATCCGCCCGAAGGGAGGGCAGCGAAAGGCCGATGCCCCGAGGCTCGCAGTATTCCATCAGTCCGTCGCACAGCTCGTTCAGTCCCCGGTAATCGCTGGAGCTCAGCGAGAGCAGCGTGATCTCCTGATAGCCGGAAAACGACAGGGCTTCTTTCCCCTGCTGCAGCAGCTTCTCCACGCTCCGGTTCCGGACGGGCCTGTAAATATGTCCCGCCTGGCAGAACCGGCAGCCCCGGATGCAGCCCCGGAACAGCTCCAGGCCAACCCGGTCGTGTACAATCTCCGTGTTGGGAACCATGGCGTCCACGGGAAAACAGCTGTTTTCAAAATCCGTCATGATCCGCTTGGTGACAGTCTCCGGCGCGCCGTCCAATGCAGTCATCCCGGCAAGCGTCCCGTCCGGGGCGTATTCCGGCTTATAAAGCGAAGGCACGTATATTCCGCCGATTTTGGCGGCGCGGGAAAGGAATTCCTTCTTGGTCCATCCCTCCCGCTTGGCGGAACGGAGGAGCTCCAGCACCTCCCGGTCCACGTCCTCCCCCTCGCCCACGACCATGAGATCGAAATATTCCGCCATGGGCTCCGGGTTGCAGCAGACGCTGCCTCCGGCAAACACCAGGGGCGTCAGCGTTTCCCTGTCCCGGCTGTGCATGGGGATCCCGGCGAGGGAGAGCATTTCCAATACCGTGGTATAGGCCATCTCATAGCCCAGGGAAAAGCCGACGGCGTCGAATTCGGACAGCGGATCACCGCTTTCCAGCGCGTACAGCGGCAGAGCGTTTTTGCGCATTTCCTCCGCCATGTCGAACCAGGGGGCGAAAACCCGCTCGCACCAGACGCCGGGCATATCGTTGATCACCCGGTAAAGGATGCGCATGCCGGTGTTGGACATGCCGATCTCATATACGTCCGGAAAGCAGAGCGCCATACGAAGCTCCACGCCCGAAAGATCTTTACGGATCTCGCCGTACTCCCCGCCGGTATAGCGGGCGGGCTTCTGTCCCCGGGGCAGGATCCGTTCCAGCTTTTTATCCATATATAATACTCCAAACGTATCTGTTGATAACTGCGCCCATTCTAACCTATCCCGGTCCAATTTACAAGGAAAACAGCTTGACAATTTCATACCGACCCCATATAATACAAATTCGCCGGTATCGGGGTGTAGCGCAGATGGTAGCGTGCTTGGTTCGGGACCAAGAGGCCGCGGGTTCAAGTCCCGCCACTCCGACCAATACAAAGGGCCATCCCATTTGGGGTGGCCTTTTGTATATCGTCCTATAAGGGACTTGAACCCGAGCGGTAGTGAATGGAGCGCCGGGGACGCTCCAGAGCCGCGAGGTGGCCTGCCCCGCAGGGCAGGTCAAGTCCCGCCACTCCGACCATAGGAAGAGAGCCTGTCATTTGACGGGCTCTCTTTCTATAACCGGAATGCAGAATCCGCGGCCTCTTGGACGACATCCCCGAGCGGTTGCCGCGTCAGCGGCGAGCGAATGGGGCCATCCGTCGCTTCGGCTGTGTCAACGCCTGCGCGGCACGGCCGCGGGTTCAAGTCCCGCCAGTATTCCAAAAAAGCAATCAATAATTGTGAATTATAAGCCTTCACTCAAATTCCACCGTGGCGGGAGGCTTGGACGTGATATCGTAGAGCACCCGGTTGACGCCCTTGACCTCGTTGACGATCCGCACGCTGACCCGGTCCAGCAGCTCGTAGGGAAGGCGCACCCAGTCGGCAGTCATAAAATCCTCCGTGGACACCGCCCGAAGCGCCACCGCGTACTCGTAGCTCCGGCCGTCCCCCATGACGCCCACAGAGCGCAAGTTGGTCAGCACAGCAAAGTACTGGCTCATAGAACCAGCCAGACCGGCCGCCGCGGCCTCCTGCCGGAAGATGGCGTCCGCGTCCCGGAGCATTCGCAGTTTTTCCGGCGTGATCTCACCGATCACCCGGACGGCCAGGCCCGGCCCCGGAAAGGGCTGACGGCTCACCAGCTCCTCGGGAAGGCCAAGCTCCCGTCCCAGCTGCCGGACCTCGTCCTTGAAGAGCATCCGCAGAGGCTCGATGATCTCCCGGAACCGGACGTGTGCGGGCAGGCCGCCCACGTTGTGGTGGCTTTTGATCACCGCGGCGCTGCCGAGACCGGACTCGATCACGTCCGGGTAAATGGTCCCCTGGGCAAGATAGTCCACCGAGCCGCTCTCCTTCCCGATCTCCTCGAAAACCCGAATGAACTCTTCGCCGATGGCTTTTCGTTTTTCCTCCGGTTCCGTTATCCCCGCCAGCCGGGAGAGAAAACGATCTCCCGCGCTAACGCGGACGAACCGCAGCGCCTTGTCCCGGAAGGCCGCTTCCACCTGATCTCCCTCGTCCTTGCGCAGAAGGCCGTGATCCACAAACACGCAGGTGAGCTGCTCTCCCACGGCTTCAGAAAGCAGCGCTGCACACACGGAGGAATCCACCCCGCCGGAGAGAGCCAGCAGCACCCTGCCATTGCCTACTTTGCGACGAATATCTGCAACCGCCCGTTCCCGGAAGCCTCCCATGGTCCAGTCCCCCGCCGCGCCGCATACGTCAAAAAGAAAGTTCCGCAGCATGGTGCAGCCGTTCTGTGTGTGATTCACCTCCGGATGGAACTGTACGCCGTAAAACCGCCGCGTCTCGTCGCAGACGGCGGCGTTGGGGCAGGCGTCGGAGACCGCCGTTACTGTAAAGCCGGCAGGGACTTTTTCCATATAGTCCCCGTGGCTCATCCAGGTGATCCCCTCCGGGGGCAGTCCGCGGAACAGGGCGCAGCCCGTATCGAAGCGGGTCAGCGTCTTGCCGTATTCCCGGGCGGCGTCTGAGATAGCCGGGACGACCAGTCCGCCCAGAGCGTGGGCCATGAGCTGGCAGCCATAGCATATACCCAGGATGGGCACGCCCAGGTCGAAAACGCCCGGGTCCACCCGGGGCGCCGCCGGGTCGTAGACGCTTCCCGGACCGCCGGTAAAAATGATCCCGATGGGATCAAAGGCCCTGACTGCCTCCGGCGTCATATCTCCGGGATGGACCTCGCAGTAAACGCCGCACTCCCGGACCCTCCGGGCGATCAGCTGGTTGTATTGTCCGCCGAAATCAAGGATTAGAATTTTCTGTGCCATGTTCGCTCTCCCCCTTGAAACGAGAAAGAGCTCCGCTGGAAAAAGGGCGCGGCACCTCCAGCGGAACCCCATTGTTCATATCAATAAAAATACTATACCCGCTCGATTTCTGTCAATCGATGGAATCAACAGAAATAGGACTGACGGCGATCCGTTTCGTTGTCACCGGCCGAGTTTTTCTTTTATATTTCACGTCTTTACTGCAAGTGACAGTTGCTTTTTTTCGGAGGATAATGTAGACTGAATATATAAAGAAATATATGGGTTTATCTTGTATGCTGCAGGGAAAGGAGCCCGGAAAATGGATCGCGTCATGAAAATCACCCGCAGGCAGTGTCGCCTTGCGCTGTTCAGCGCGCTTGTGGTGGTCATCTGCGTCTGCGTAGGCGTCACCATGAATCTGACCACGCTCTATGACGAGAACTTCGACCACATGGGTCTGCGCACTTTCTGCATGTTCACGGTCAACTCCAACATTCTGGCGGCGGCTGCCATGGCTATGGTGATCCCGTACACGCTGGACGGTCTGCGCAAGCACAACTACCACCTGCCCAAATGGATCGTGGTGCTGGTGTACGCAGGCGTCACCGCCGTAACGCTGACGTTTCTGATCTCTCTGTTCGTGCTGGCGCCGGTGAAGGGCTTCGTGCTGATTTTTTCCGGCTCCCGGTTCTTCCTCCACGGTGTTTGCCCCGTTCTGGCGTTTCTGGCGTTCTGCTATTTCATGACGTCACAGAGCATCACCGTCAAGGACGCCTTTCTGGCTCTGATCCCGGTGCTGATCTACTCTGTGCTGTATTACGTGATGGTCGTGGTCATCGGCGAAGAGAACGGCGGCTGGAATGACTTCTACGGCTTCGTCACCCGGCTCCCCATGTGGATCCCCATAACGCTGATCATGCCCCTCACCCTCGGCATCGCCCTGATCATCCGCAAACTTCACAACCGTTCCTTCCAGCAGCGCTGGGACGAGGAGCTGGGCTTTTATAAGGAAGCTTTCGCCAATGCGGATATCCGCAAGATCGTGGCAGCCATGGCCCGGGCCCACGCCAGTTCCGTAAAGATCCGGGATATCCTCATCCCTACCCGGATCATTTCCAAGCTGTTGGAGTTCAGCGAATCCGACTCAACGCTGGAGGAGCTCTGCGACATCTACATCAAGGAATATATGGAAAACAGCGAAGTCATGAAGCTGGAACAGATGTGGATTTAAAACAAGGAATAATTGTATGGAGGTCATATCATGAATTACGAACTGATTATTACCCGCACCCAGCCGCCCTGCGGCGGCAAGGAGACCCGCACCCACGAGATCCGCAGCGTGAATACCGACGACGTGATTGCCTACGTCCGCGCCTGCGAGTCTGATATGCCCGCCGATGCGCCGCTGACCGCTTCCGACGACGGAAAGGGTACCGTCACCGTGGAGTTCAAGAGCGGCGCGGAGACCATCACCTACGAATTCACCGAGGACTGATCCGCGGACGGCCGGTTTTCTCCGCCAGAGAGAACCGGCTTTCCCTTATCATGAAAAAGGAGGAATCCCCATGTCCAGAAAAAGCTTCGGAGCCCAACCGCTGAGCTATCCGCAGGCGGTGTATATCGTGGCAACCTATGACGAAAACGGCAAGCCCGACGCCATGAACGCCGCCTGGGGCGGCATCAGCGATACGAACGAGCTGACGCTGTGCCTCTCGGCCGGCCACAAGACCGTGAAAAACCTGCAAAAGACCGGCGCATTCACCGTGAGCATGGGAGACGCGCCGCACGTGGTGGCCTGCGACTATGTGGGTCTGGAATCAGGCAACAAGGTGGACAACAAGCTGGAGAAAGCCGGGTTCACCGTCACGCCCAGCGTCCTCGTGAACGCCCCCGTCATCAACGAGCTGGCAATCTGCCTGGAATGCCGGGTCAAGAGCTATTCCCCCGAGACCGGGCTGCTCTGCGGTGAGATCGTGAACGTCAGCGTGGACGAAGCCGCCATGACCGACGGCAAGGTGGACGTGGAAAAGGTCGCCCCCATCGTGTTCGATCCCTTCAACCACACCTACCACATCCTGGGGCATAAGGTGGGCGACGCTTTTCATGACGGCGCCGCTCTGAAATAACAACCGTTTTTATCCCCGCCTGCTTCTTCAAGCGGGCGGGGTTTCCCGTCTGCGGCGGGCCCCGTAAGCCCGGCTGTCAGACGCATTGATAGATTACCGGAGAGGACAGCCAACTATGAACGCCTGTATCTTGACCTGCTCTTCCCTGACGGAGTTCGTCCAGGCGGCGCAGCGGTCCCAGGGGACAGCTCTTCCCGTTTACGAGGTGGATCGGAAACTCCACGCAGAACCGGGTGAGATGCGCATGGCCATCGCCGGACTGATCGCCTCCCTGGATCCCCGGTTCGACACGGTGCTGGTGGCCATGGGCTTTTGCGGCGGTGCCTGGGACCACGTCCGCTTCGATCGGTGGGTGGTGATCCCCCGGGTGGACGACTGTGTCTCGCTGCTGCTACAGACCGACGACGAATTCTGCCCCAACCGGAAGGAACCCGGGCACCTGTATCTCTTTGAGAACGATCCGAAGGACTTTTCCGCGCTGACTCTGCTGCGGGATTTCTCCCTGGCCGGGCAGGAATACAAGGATCTCAACCACGATTACCTGTTTCACATGTGGTTTGACAGCTACAGGCACATGGATATCATCGACACGGGCTTCAACGACTGTTACAGCGTGCCCTACGTGGAGGCAGCCCAGCAGGAAGCCGACAAGATCCACGCGGAGCTGGACTACGTGCCCGGAAGCAACCGGATCCTGGAAAAGCTGGTGTCCGGCAGCTGGGACGATCAGTTCCTCGTGGCCGAGCCGGGACACGAGCTGATCCACGGGGACTTTTTCGGGTGAAATGAGAACTTTTAGCGCCGCCGACCGTCCTAAAAGCATCAATATTTATGAGGTGACATGATGAAAAGTGCGGTTGCTTTTGTTCTCGTTGGCGCCATGGCACTGTCCGTGCTGTCCGCCTGCGGCGCGGCTCCGGCAAAAGAGCCTGAGAGCACGCCGGTCCCATCTTCGGCGGTCAGGGAAGAGGCACAGATCGTCCCGGATCCGTCCCCGACTCTCAGCAGGGACGAGTACGTTTTCAGCGATGATTACGCCGCATGGCGGCGGCAGTACCGGGACGCGGTTTCCGCCTCCCGGACGGAACGGGACGCCATGAATACCTACTACACCCGGATAATGCCTCTGCTTCTGAGCGGAGAAAAGGAAAATGCGGTCTGTTCCCCGCTGAATATCTATCTTGCGCTTTGCATGCTGACCGAGACCGCCGGCGGAGCGTCCCGGCAGGCGCTGCTGGAAACGTTGGGGGTATCGGATCTTGAATCCCTGCGCACCCGTGCCCGGGCACTGCTGGCTGCCAACCGGCTGGAAACTCCTGTGCTCCAAAGTCTCCCGGCAGGCTCGCTGTGGATGCGGCAGGAGTATCTTTACAAAGCCCCGGCCGCGGAGGCGCTGGAGAGTATCTACGGCGCGGAACTGTTTACAGGGGAAATGGGCTCCCCTTCCTTCGATCAGGCGCTCCGGGATTGGGTCAATGAACAGACCGGAGGGTTGCTGCGGGAATACACCGCCGACATGAGCATGGATCCCAGGACGGTGCTGGAGTTGGTCTCCACATTCTACTATAAGGCCGCTTGGACCACGCCATTTTCCGCCGCAAAAACGGAGACCCAGGTGTTTCACGGTGCGCAGGGCGACGCGCTGTGCCAGATGATGCGCCGCTCCGCCGCAGGCAGCTACTACTGGGGAGACGGTTTTTCCGCCTGCTCCCTAAACTTGGCTGACAGCGGTTCCATGGTTTTCTTTCTTCCTGATCCCGGCACAGAGCTGACGGAGATCGTCGGCAGCGCCCAGGTCATGACGCTGCTGCGTCAGGAATACAGCTATGAAAACAGCAAGTATCTGATCGTCAACATGTCCGTTCCCCGGTTTGAGATCAGCGGAAAAACCGACCTTCTGCCGGTGCTCTCCCAGTTGGGACTGGAAAATCTCTCTGATCCCCAGAGGGCGGATTTCAGCTCCCTGACCGAGGAAAAAGGCTTGTTCCTCTCCAAGGCGGATCACGCTGCCGCGGTGAGCATAGACGAGGAAGGCGTCACCGGCGCGGCCTACACCGACATGGCGATCGCCGCCTCCGGGATGCCCCCGGAGGAAACGGTGGATTTTGTGTTGGACCGCCCGTTCTTTTTTGCCGTCACCGGCGGGGACGGCTCGATCCTTTTCGCCGGAACGGTTTACAACGTAACCGAATAAGCGGGCACGAGTCCCTTCTTTGCAAAAGGAGACAGCCGTCCCTCTCGGGGCGGCTGTCTCGATTCTATACCTGACGGATCATTACCGCAGAGGCGAAGCCATACTATTTCGACTATCCTCGCCCATAACAAAAATAATGTTCACAAAAATAAGTGAGCAGGGTTGTAACCAAATTGGAGGCAACGATTACCCAAAGCAGCCGTTTGTGTTTTTCGATGTCCCGTTTTAGTGCTTTATACACAACAGGTACTTCAACCGCCAGCGTCATGATGGTATAGAGGATCCCGACTGTGAATACCGGCCAATGCTCCATGAAATTAGAATAAGTTGGGTAAATTCCATCCCCCCGGAAGCCGAACCAATACCAAAACACATAAGGCGCAAGAAAAGAGAGTAAGTTGGCCAGTGAAACAAAGCAAAACACCTTGGTGATCCTGGAACCCCTGCACAATAACACGATAGAAAAAGTCTCGATAAAAAGGGTCATCACGATCACATAAGGAAGAACATCATATGGGCGTGTTTCTGAAATCCAATGCCAGGAGGAATTAGCGTAAGCGCGTACTGAAAAGAGTAAACTAAAAACGAAAAAGTCAGTACACACACTGATTATACTGTACTTCTTATCCATAACCCCTCCGAACGTGTTCTATGATAAAGAATTAGGGAAAGTTTATTTTATTATAACAATAACTGCCTGTATTTTCAATTATTCATAACTGCCCTGCGTGCCAGGCCGCCGCGAAAGATCCCACGCCAAATCAAGCGAAGCGATTTGGCATGGGAAAGGAGGAGCACGGAAAGAGCGAGCTTTCGAGCCTGCGAGGAAGCGAGACGATTTGAAGCTTGCGACGACGCCCGCTCGGGTTCAAGTCCCTTCCCTGCAAAAAGAAATAGCCGCCCTTTGGGGCGGCTGTCTCCTTTTTGGTGCCGGTGGTGGGACTTGACCTCCGCTGCGGCGGAGGCCGCCTCGGGTTGCAAGGCTCCCCCGGAGCCTTGCCAAGTGCCCTCGGGTTCAAGTCCCTTTCCCTGCAAAACGGAACGGCCACCCCGTTGGGTGGCCGTTCCGTTTTGGTGCCGGTGGTGGGACTTGAACCCACACGTCCTTGCGGACAACGGATTTTGAGTCCGCATCGTCTACCGATTCCAACACACCGGCGTATTTTCTTTGAAATACTTGCTTATTATACTCCCGGAACGGGTCGTTTGCAAGGAAAAAAAGTTACAGGCCGCACTTCCCTTTTTGTGATAGATATGGTAATATAGCTTTGTCTATTTATGCGCTAACGGATGGTTTGTTATGATACGATTGAAACGGCTGCCGGCCCTGCTGCTTGCCTTTTTGCTCCTGTTGAGTTTATGCGGCTGCTATTCCGGCAACATTGATCAATATCTGTCTCTTCCCCAACCCGCGGACGAGTATCTGCAGCTGCAGGATCTGATCGACAAGGAGATCGCCGCCGGGTGCGAGTACGCCGCGCCCACCAAGGGAAGCTTTCGTCAGAGCGTCCAGCTCCACGATCTGAACGGTGACGGCGTGGAGGAGGCCATCGTTTTCTTCCGGAACGGCAGCCAATCTCTGCAGATCAACATTTACACCCCTGTCAACAACGCTTTCCGAAAGGTGCTGACGCTGGAGGGCGAGGGGCAGTCCATCGGCTCGGTGATCTATGCCGACGCGGACCGGGACGACCACCAGGATCTGATCGTCTCCTGGCAGATCGCCTCCAATATGAGCATTTTGTCCGTGTATTCTCTGGCCAACTGGACCGGGGAGCTGCTGCTCACCAGCGACTGCACTGAATTCCTCACCGGCGATCTCAACCATGATGGCTGGGATGAGCTGATAGTGATCCGTTCCGTCGGTACCGGGGCCTATCTTGCCGACATGTACACCTTCAACGCCCGGGAGCCCCAGGCCACCTCCGCGGTACTCTCCTCCCGCATCTATGAGCTTCGGCGGCTGCGGATGGTCGATCTGGCCGACGGCGTTCCCTCGCTGATGGTGGAGTCCATTCTGGATAACGGCGACCTCGTTTCCGATCTGCTGGTATGCCGGGAAGGCTCGCTGGTCAATCTGACGCTGAACCGGAGCACCGGCATTTCGGAGACCCGGCGCTCTTACAGTCTTATTTATTCCCAGGACATCGACGGCGACGGCGTCACCGAGATGCCCCGCCCCCAGCAGCTTTATTCCCAGAGCAGCGAGGTGTTCTGGTCCATCGCCTGGTATAACTACGATTCCTTCGGGCGCACCTATCCGGTGATGACCACCTATCACTGCGTATCCGACAGCTGGTATCTCCGGCTGCCCTCCAGCTGGGAGACGGGCCTGACCATCCGCCGTGACGATTCCGTTCCGGGCGAACGGGCCGTGATCCTCTCCCGGCTGGGCACCGACGGCGAGGTCCACGACCTGCTGGCCGTATACACTATCACCGGGGAAAACCGCAGCGAGCGTGCCAAGCAGGACGGACGTTTCCTGCTGCTGGAAGACAACGCCGTTGTCTACGCCGGGGAGACCCTTTCTCCGGAAGTGGACAGGAACACCATCCTGAACCGTTTTCACAGGATCTATTCCGAGTGGAGCACTTAACTCCGACCGATAGGAGGATTTACGATATTATGAAGAAGGTACTGGTTCTTGAGGACGAGGCCAACATCCGCAGCTTTGTGGTGATCAACCTGCGGCGCAGCGGCTATGAGCCCATCGAGGCGGACAGCGGCGAGCTGGCGCTGGAGCAGCTCCAGCGTCACCCGGACATCCGCGTGGCGCTGCTGGACGTGATGCTTCCGGGCATCGACGGCATTGAGGTATGCCGCCGGATCCGTGCGTCCAATTCCCGCATAGGCATCATCATGCTCACCGCCAAAAGCCAGGAGATGGATAAGGTCACCGGTCTGATGAACGGCGCGGATGACTACGTCACCAAGCCCTTCTCCCCCGCCGAACTCATCGCCCGGATCGACGCTCTCTTCCGCCGTACCGGCGGCGAGCAGGAGATCGAAGACAGCGGCGAGATCAAGCAGGGCCCCTTCAAGCTGAACACACGCAACCGCACTTTGGAAAAGAACGGTGAGCGGATCCGGCTGACGCAGATTGAATATTCCATCATCAAGCTCTTTATGGACAACCCCGGCAAAGCTCTTTCCCGGGAGGATATCCTCAACGAGGTCTGGGGCCGGGATTACTTCGGCGAGCTGAAGATCGTGGACGTGAACATCCGCCGTCTTCGCATCAAGATCGAGGACGACGCCACCATGCCCGCGTATATCACCACCGTCTGGGGCTACGGCTACAAGTGGGGCTTCTGACCCACAATAACAACTCTGTAAAAAGGATCCTTTTTCCTGTATGTCATTTCTGGACCGGGTGTTCCCGCCCCCTGCGGGCATGGAACCGAAAAAAACCGAATCTTCGAATGAAAAGAAGCCGGGGCAGAAACTGCCGCGGCTGAAAGGTATTCATTTTCATTCCATCCGCACGCGCGGCATGGCCGTGAGCACAGGTCTGGTACTTGTGCTTGTGGTGCTGGCGGTGTTCGCCTATGCCGTCTCTCTCCGGGCCTACTATTATTCGGCCGCCCGCGCTTCCCTGCAGGCCAAGGCGGAGACCGCCTCCGCGTTCTTCACCGAATACATCAACCGGACCTACGCCGAGTATTATCAGAGCGCCTACAATTACGCGGACAATTTCGAGGACAAAAACCGGCTGGAGCTGCAGTTCGTAGACACCTCCGGCCACATTGAGATCTCTTCCACCGGCATCACCGCGGGGACCATCCCCGGCTCCGACGACGTACACAGTGCGCTGTCCTCTGGCAGGATCAGTTTCTGGCAGGGCCGTCACAGCTCCACCGGCGAGCGGGTCATGGCCGTGTCCGCGCCTCTTTCCGCCTCTGACGGCACGGTGGTGGGCGTCATGCGGTACATCACCAGCCTGAAGCTGATCAACCGGGCCGTCTCCAAATCCGGGCTCATGGCAGGCGGTCTGGGCCTGCTTGTGGTGCTGGTGGTGTTCTTCTTCAACTGGTTCTTCCTGCGGACCATTACGGTGCCCATCGCCTCGCTGACCGCCCTTTCCCGGCGCATCGCGGAGGGCAGCTACGGCACCCACGTGGAAAAAGAGTACGACGACGAGATCGGCGAGCTCACCGATGTGATCAACGATATGTCCCAAAAGCTATCCAAGGCCGAGCGGATCCAGACCGAATTCATCTCCTCCGTGTCCCACGAGCTGCGCACTCCGCTCACCGCCATCACCGGATGGAGCGAAACGCTGGCCTATGACGACGCCATCCAGGGTGATTCCCGCCGGGGCATCGAGATCATTTCCCGGGAGGCCGCCCGGCTCACCAAGATGGTGGAGGAGCTGCTGGAATTCACCCGCATCCAGGACGGCCGCTTTACTCTTCACGTCTCCACCGTGGACTTCCCCGCGCTGGTGGAGGACTGCCTTTTCACCTATAACGAACTCTTCCGCAAGGAAGGCATCGATGTGACCTATCTCCCCTGCAGCGAGGATATCCCGGAGATCCCCGGCGATCCTGAGCGGCTGAGCCAGGTGGTGCTGAACGTGCTGGACAACGCCTGCAAGTACGGCCGCAGCGGCAGAAAGATCGACGTGAGCGTGGGAATGGACGAAACCAGCGTCTACTGCGCCATCCGGGACTACGGCCCCGGCATTCCGCCGGACGAGCTGCCCCAGGTGAAAAAGAAATTCTTCAAGGGCTCCTCCAAGGAGCGCGGCAACGGCATCGGCCTTGCCGTGTGCGAGGAGATCGTCACGCGCCACAACGGCGTGCTGGACATCGTCAACGCCCCCGGCGGCGGCGTTTGCGTAACCATCAATCTTCCCAGAAAGGCATAATCACAGGTGATACTCTATGGACAATCGTGAAAATACATCCTGTTCCTTCCGCACCAGCATCGGCGGCCAGGCCCTGATGGAGGGCATCCTCATGCGGGGCGTGGACCGGCAGGCTATCGTCTGCCGCAAGGCTGACGGCTCTCTGGTGACCAAGGTGGAAGAACTGGAGCTCATCAAGGACAAGCACCCCTGGCTGGGGCTGCCGCTGATCCGGGGCGTGGTCAACTTCCTGGACTCCATGGTCCGGGGCGTGAAAGCCCTTACGTGGTCCGCCGAGCAGCTTCCCGAGGAGGAGCAGGGCGAGCCGGACAAGCTGGATCTTTGGATCCAGAAGCACTTTTCCAATGAGGCGGCGGAAAAGATTATCCTCACCCTGGCCGTGGTGCTTGGCATCGCTCTTGCGGTGGGGCTCTTCGCCCTGCTGCCCACGCTGCTGGCCGGGCTGCTGAACAAACTCGTTCCCATGGGCGGCTGGCGCGGCCTGTGGGAGGGCGTTTTCCGCCTCGTCATCTTTCTCGCATATCTGGCTCTGGTGCGCAAGGTGCCTGACATCGCCCGGGTATGGATGTACCACGGCGCGGAACACAAGTCCATTTTCTGCTACGAGGCCGGTCTGCCTCTGACCGTAGAAAACGCCCGGAGACAGTCCAGATTCCATCCCCGCTGCGGCACCAGCTTCCTCTTCATCGTGGTATTTATCAGTATTCTGGTGTTTTCTCTTATCCGCACCGAAGGGACTCTGGCCCGGATGGGGCTCCACCTGCTCCTGCTGCCCGTGATCGTGTCGATCAGCTACGAGGTCATCAAATGGGCTGGACGGCACGACAACGCTCTGACCAGGATCGTCTCCGCCCCCGGCAAGGCGCTGCAGCACCTCACCACCGCCGAGCCAGACGACTCCATGCTGGAGGTGGCCATCGAGGCGCTGAAGCTGGTGATCCCCGAAGAAAAGGGAAAAGATATCTGGTAATCGCAGATACACTATTATAAATAGAGGGGGGCGGCATTGTGGCAAAGACATATAACGAGCTTTACCTCTCCATGCGCCGCGCTCTCAAGGACGAAGGGATCGAGGATTTCGCCCTGGAGGCAAGGCGGCTGCTGGCGCTGGCATCCGGCTACTCCGATGCGGAGCTCATCGCCCGGTTTTATCTCTACGCCGGGGATGAAGCCGAGCGGCGGGCCAGGGATCTGCTGCGCCGCCGTCTGCGGGGAGAGCCCCTGGCCTATATCGCCGGGTCCTGGGAATTCTACGGACTGAAGCTGCTGGTGAATCCCTCGGTGCTCATTCCCCGAATGGACACGGAGGTGCTGGTCTCCACCGCGCTGGAGCTGCTGCGCACCGACGTGCCGGAGCCCCGGATCCTGGATCTATGCTGCGGCAGCGGCTGCATCGGCTGCGCGCTGGCACATGAGCTGCCCAACGCACGGGTCTATATGGCCGATATCAGCCCGGAGGCCCTGTCCGTCGCCCGGAAGAACGTGGCGTTGCACCACCTCAATTCCCGGTGCGTGTGTCTGGACGCGGACGCCCTCTCTCCCCCGCCCCTTCGCATGAGCAACTTTGACATGATCGCTTGCAATCCGCCCTATATCTCCGCCAGGGAGCTGAAAAAACTGGACCCCTCCGTCTCCGAATGGGAGCCCATGCTGGCGCTGGACGGCGGCGAGGACGGGCTGAACTTCTACCGCTCCGTTCTGGAGCATTGGAAGTCCGTTTTAAGGGACGATGGATATATTATTTTTGAAGTAGGCGAGGGACAGGCGGACAGCGTGCGAAAGCTCCTTGCCGAAGCCGGTTTTTATAACCTGGGCTGCGCTCTGGACACCATCGGTGTGGAGCGCGTGATCTACGGAAAAAACAAGAAAAAAAGAGATAAGTGAGGTAACGATCATGGCGGAAAAGAAAAAGACAGTCACTCCCGCGGGCGTGGCCAGCGATAAGAAGAAGGCGTTAGAGACCGCCCTGGCGCAGATCGAAAAGAACTACGGCAAGGGCGCGATCATGCGTCTGGGCGATGATATCGCCGTGAACGTGGAGGCCATCCCCACCGGGTCTCTGTCTCTGGATCTGGCGCTGGGTATCGGCGGCGTGCCCCGCGGGCGCATCGTCGAGGTCTACGGCCCCGAGTCCTGCGGCAAGACCACCCTGGCCCTGCACATCGTGGCCAGCGCCCAGAAGTCCGGCGGCGAGGCCGCGTATATCGACGTGGAGCACGCTCTGGAACCCGCTTACGCCCGGGCCCTGGGCGTGGATATCGACAATCTGCTGATCTCCCAGCCCGATACCGGCGAGCAGGCCCTTGACATCACCGAGGCTCTTGTCCGCTCCGGCGCGGTGGACGTGGTGGTCGTGGACTCCGTGGCCGCCCTGCTGCCCCGCAGCGAGCTGGAGGGCGAGATGGGCGAGAGCAGCGTGGGCGTGGTGGCCCGGCTCATGTCCCAGGCCCTTCGGAAGCTGGCCGGTGCCATCTCCAAGACCAACACGGTCGTCATCTTCATCAACCAGCTCCGTGAAAAGATCGGCGTCATGTACGGCAACCCGGAGACCACCCCCGGCGGCCGGGCGCTGAAATACTTCTCCAGCGTGCGCATCGATATGCGCCGCATCGAAACGCTCAAGAGCGGCTCGGAGATGATTGGCAACCGCACCCGTGCCAAGGTCATCAAGAACAAGGTGGCCCCTCCCTTCAAGGAGGCGGAGTTCGACATCATCTACGGCGAGGGCATTTCCAAAGTGGGCGAGATCATCGACCTGGGCGTGAAGCTGGAGCTCATCGACAAGGCGGGCGCCTGGTTCACCGTCAACGGCGAGCGCATCCAGGGCAAAGACGCGGTGCGGGAGTACCTGCAGTCCAACCCTGACGTGGCCGACAAGCTGGAGGCCGACATCCGCGCCAACGCCCACAAGCTCATGTCCCCCCAGGCCCGGAAGGCCGCTATCGCCGCAGGCCGCGCCATTGACATCTCTGCCGACGATTTTGACGGCTGATGAACGAGGACGCCAAAAAAAGAGCTCTGCGACTGCTGGAAAAGCGGGACTATTCCCGCAAAATGCTCATGGATAAGCTCACCGAAAAGGGCGCTTCCGAGGAGGACGCCCGGGAGGTGGCCGACTGGCTCTGCGAACTGGGCGTGATCGACGACGCCCGGTTCGCGGAGCTTGTCGTAAGGCATTACGCCCAAAAGGGCTACGGTGAAAAGCGCATCCGAGAGGAGCTTTACCGCCGCGGGATCGACCGGGAGCTTTGGGAGGACGCGCTCGCCGCGCTCCCTCGTGCCGACGACGCCGTGTATCTGCTGCTCCGTTCCCGGTTAAAGGCCCGGGACGGCTCCCCGGAAGCCCTGCAGAAGGCCCATAGCTATCTGCTGCGCCGGGGCTATTCCTACGGCGAGATCCGCGCCGCGCTGGAACGCTATCAATCCGAAATCGAGGAGACCCTATGAACACACCTTCCCCTGCCAGAGAGAAGCTGGCGCTGATCTCTCTGGGCTGCCCCAAAAATCTGGTGAACAGCGAGGAGATGGCAGCGCTGCTCCAGAGCGCCGGATACGCCTTTACGGACGACCCGGCGGATGCCGACGCCGTCATCATCAATACCTGTGCCTTCATCGACAGCGCCAAGTCCGAGGCCATCGACCGGATCCTGGAGGCTGCGGCGCTGCGGGAGGATAACCCGTCGCTGAAGATCATCGTGACGGGCTGCCTGGCCCAGCGTTACAGCGAGGAGATCCGCCATGAGCTGCCCGAGGTAGACGGGATTTTGGGCACCGGCAGTTACAGCCAGGTGGTCTCCGTGGTGGAGAGCGTGCTGGGCGGCGACAAGCCCACGCTGTGCGGGCCCATCAGCGCGCCGCTGCAGGACAGTCCCCGGGTGGTCTCCACCGGCCCCAACTGGGCTTACCTGCGCATCGCGGAGGGCTGCGACAACTTCTGCGCCTTCTGCGTGATCCCCTACCTCCGGGGCCGCTACCGCAGCCGCACCAAGGAGAGTATTCTGGAGGAAGCCAGGCTTCTCTCCCTCTCCGGGGTGAAGGAGCTGATCATCGTCGCCCAGGACATCACGCGCTACGGCACGGACATTTATCATAAGCACATGCTCGCTCCCCTGCTCCGTGAGCTGTGCAAAATGGATTTCCAGTGGATCCGGCTCCATTACCTCTACCCCGAGGAGATCGACGACGAGCTCATCGACACGGTGGCACAGGAGCCCAAGATCGTGAAATATCTGGATATCCCCATCCAGCACATCAACGATCCCATTCTCCGCCGGATGAACCGGAAGAGCACCGGAGAGCTGATCCGCTCGCTGTTTTCCAGGCTGCGGGAAAGGATCCCGGGTCTGGTGCTGCGCACCAGTCTGATCACCGGCCTTCCCGGCGAGGGCGAGGCGGAGTTCGAGGAGCTGTGTTCCTTTCTGCGGGAAGCCCGGATCGAGCGGGCCGGGGTATTCCCCTACTCCCCCGAGGAGGGCACTCCGGCGGCGAAAATGCCCGACCGATGTACCACCGAGGAGGCGGAGCGCCGGGCGGCGCTGTGCATGGAGATCCAGGCGGAGATCATGGACGATTTCGCCCGGTCCTTTATCGGCCGGGAGATCGACGTGCTGACCATGGGCTTTGAGGACGACGGCACCCCCTGGGGCCGCAGCGAATACGATTCCCCGGAGATCGACAGCCGGGTGATTTTCTCCGGCCGTGCCGAGCCGGGAGAAATGGTAAAAGTACATATCAACGACGTCGATGACGGAGAGCTCATCGGCGAGCGGGTCGGCTGACCCGCCGGGAGGGAAAACCAATGAAACTGTTCAACGACATGACCATGCAGCTGGAGGATTTCGTCCCCATCGAGCCGGGCAAGGTGAAGATGTACGCCTGCGGCCCCACGGTCTACAACTATATCCACGTGGGCAACGCCCGCCCCATCATCATGTTCGACGTGCTGCGCCGGTATCTGGAATACCGGGGGTTCGACGTGACCTTCGTGCAGAACTTCACCGACGTGGACGACAAAATCATCAAGCGGGCCAACGAGGAAGGCATCGACTCCTCCGCCGTGGCGGAGAAGTACATTGCCGAATACTGGAAGGACGTGACCGCCCTGGGCGTCCGTCCCGCCACGGTGCACCCCAAGGCCACGGAAAACATCGGCCAGATCATCAAGCTGGTCAAAACTCTGATCGAAAAAGGCTACGCCTATGAGGTTAACGGGGACGTGTATTACCGCACGCTGAAATTCAAGGACTACGGCAAGCTCTCTCATCAGCCCATCGAGGACCTGCAGTCCGGTGCCCGGGTGGATGTGAACGACGTGAAGGAAGACCCTCTGGACTTCGCGCTGTGGAAGGCCGCCAAGCCCGGCGAGCCCAGCTGGAATTCCCCCTGGGGCAAAGGCCGGCCCGGCTGGCACATCGAATGCTCGGCCATGAGCAACCGGTACCTGGGTAAAACCATTGATATCCACTGCGGCGGCAGCGACCTCTGCTTCCCCCACCATGAAAACGAGATCGCCCAGAGCGAGGCGGCCAACGGCTGCAAGTTCGTCAATTATTGGGTCCACAACGGCTTCATCAACGTGGACAACAAGAAAATGAGCAAATCCCTGGGCAACTTCTTCACCGTGCGGGAGGCCGCCGAGGCCTATGGCTACGACTGCATCCGCATGTTCATGCTCATGAGTCACTACCGGAGCCCGCTGAACTACTCCGGCGAGATCCTTCTGCAGGCCAGGGCTGCTTTGGAGCGCCTCTCCACCGCCAGGGACAACCTTGACTTCTTCGTGCAGAACGGCGAGGACGGTCCCATGACAGAGGCCGAGGCCGCCTTTGTCGAGAAGCTGGGAGCTTATCGGGAGAAGTTCTGCGAGGCCATGGACGACGACTTCAACACCGCCAACGCCATCAGCGTGATCTATGAGCTTGTGCGGGAGATCAACGCCGCCGTGAACCCCAACGCCCATCCCACCCGGGCGCTGGCAGAGGCCTGCCGGGAACTGTATCTGGAGCTGAGTGACGTACTGGGCATCCCCTTCATCGAGCGGAAGGACGAGCTGACCGAGGAGCAGCAGGCCCTGTTCGAGGCCCGGAAAGCAGCCCGGAAAGCCAAAAACTGGGCCGAGTCCGACCGGATCCGGGACGAGCTCAAGGCCCAGGGCATCATCGTGGAGGACACGCCCCAGGGCATGAAGTGGAAGAGAGCGTAAGTCCTATTCGACCCGTACAAATAACAGCAGCGCCGGAGAGGTCTTCTCCGGCGCTGTTTATTCTTCTTTTTCCATCCTGTCGAAGCGTTCCAGAAACGAATGGTATTCGTCCTCCGTCTTATACCCGGGAAAGGTATCCAGACATACGGAGTGGACGGCGCTGAAAATGCTTTTTTCGATATTCGGATTGGTCTTCCGAAGCTCCCGCAGAAGGAATTTGATCTCCTGCCGCCTGCTCTCCCCGATGCCGTCCAGGCTGGCGTCCCGGTTTTCCGTGAAGCGGCAGGCGCATTGGAGGAATTCCAGATGGTTATAGTTTTTCCAGGCGATGATATCCTCCTCGTGGATGCAGTACAGGGGACGGATCAGCGTCATGCCGGGAAAATTCCGGCTGTGGAGCTTGGGGGGCATGGCCTCCAGCTTGGAGGAATAGAACATGCCCATAACCGTGGTTTCGATCACGTCGCTGAAATGATGGCCCAAAGCGATCTTGTTGCAGCCCATCTCCCGGGCCTTGGCGTAGAGATGGCCCCGGCGCATCCGGGCGCAGAGATAACAGGGGTTCTTCTCCGCGGCGTTGGCCGCGTCGAAAATCCCGCTCTCGAATATGGTCAGCGGGATCTGCAGCAGGGCGGCGTTGTCCTCGATCTTTTTCCGGTTGGCCGGGGCGTAGCCCGGGTCCATGCACAGGTACACCGCCTCAAAGGGGTGGTCTCCGTGGCGCTGCAGCTCCTGCATCAGTTTGGCCATCAGCATGGAATCCTTGCCGCCGGAAATGCACACGGCGATCTTGTCCCCGGGCTGCACCAGCTCATAGCGTTTGACGGCAAGAGTGAAGGGCGACCAGATGGTTTTGCGGTATTTACGGATGATGCTGCGCTCGATCTCCTGATATGGCAGCAGCTCTCGGCTCATGGTGATCCCTCCGAACCGTCAGAGTAGGGATTCCCGGCAGATCCGGGTGAGAAAGCAGTCCCGGTAATGGGGCGCAAGGGCGTCATAGGCCCTCTTCGCGGCGCCTTCGCCGTCGAAAATGCCGAATACCGCGCTGCCCGTGCCGGTCATGACGGCGCCCAGCGCTCCGTTATCCAGCAGCGAGCCCCGGATGGAAAAGACCTCGGCGCAGTTCCGGGGCAGCACGTCCTCAAATACGTTGTACATTCGCCGGGCCACGCCGCCCAGATCGTTCTTTTCCAGCGCAACTATCATGCCCGCCGTGTCCGGATGGGTCTTCAGCGTCCGGCTGTCCAGCTTATGAAAAAGATCCGCCGTTGAAATGGAAAAGGCTGGCTTGCAGATCACAACGGCGCACTCCGGCATGGGCGGCAGGGGCGTGAGGATCTCCCCTCTTCCCCGGGCCAGAGCCATGCCGCCCGCCACACAGTAGGGTACGTCGCTGCCCACGGAAAGGGCCACCCGGCGAAGTCTGTCGGCGTCCATGCCGGCGGCGGTGAGGGTATTGAGCGCCCGCAGCACGGCCGCGGCGTTGGCGCTGCCGCCCGCCATGCCCGCGCCCACGGGGACGCGCTTTTTCATGCGGATATGCACGCCCGGGTCCTCTTCCCCCAGTTCCGCGTAAAACGCTTTCACCGCTTTGACGGCAAGATTCCGCTGGTCCGCCGGCAGCCAGGGCAGGTTGCTCTCCGCGGCGGTGACGCCGTCCCCTGTCAGCGTGACCTCCACCTGATCGGTCAGGTCCACGCTGCACATGACCATCTGCAGCTCGTGGTAGCCGTCCTCCCACCGGGACAGCACGTCCAGCGACAGATTGAGTTTTGCCGGGGAGCGTTCGATGACAGAATCCATGCTCTTTCTCCTGCGGTTTTTTGCCTATTATATTTTGTTTCCCGTTTTTTTACAACACAAAAATACTCCGGCGCGGATCCGGAGCTGTCAACGCCGTTTCGTCACGGTTTTTTTACAATTTTTGCCCGGGAAGGTGTTTCCCTCAGGGGAAAAATAGTATATAATATTTTTTCAAGTATCGTACTTACTATGAGAAAGGAGCACGTTTCCCATGGCGAAAAAAGTGCTTATCGTGGAGGACGACAGCAATATCTCCGAGCTGCTGCGCCTTTATCTGGAAAAGGACGGGTTTCAGGTGATCCAGGCCGCCGACGGCGGCGAGGGTCTGCGTATGGCCCAGTCGGAATCCCCGGATCTGATCCTGCTGGATCTGATGCTGCCCGTGCTGGACGGCTGGGTAGTCTGCTCCGAGGTACGCAAAACCTCCAGCGTGCCCATCATCATGCTCACCGCCAAGGGCGAGACCTTTGACAAGATCAACGGTCTGGAAATGGGCGCCGACGACTACGTGACCAAGCCCTTTGAGGTCAAGGAGCTCATGGCCCGCATCCACGCCGTATTGCGCCGGGTGGACGGTGACGCCGCCCATCCCGCAGAGAAAAAACTCACCTTCGACAAGCTGGTGATCAATCTGGACTCCTACGAGCTTGTGGTGGACGGAAAACGTATGGAGGTCCCGCCCAAGGAGATGGAGCTGCTGTATCATCTCGCTTCCTCCCCCAACCGGGTGTTCACCCGCAACCAGCTGCTGGACGAGGTCTGGGGCTTTGATTACTTCGGAGATTCCCGGACCGTGGACGTACACATCAAGCGTTTGCGGGAAAAGCTGGAGGGCGTATCCGAGAAATGGTCTCTGAAGACCGTCTGGGGCGTGGGCTACAAGTTCGAGCTCACCGAATGATATGCACAGCACGTACGTAAGGAATTTCCTCAACACGGCCACCATGGTCATCGTGAGCTTTATGCTCATCGGAGTGACCTTCGGTCTTGTGAGCCGGAACGTGTTTCTGACCGAGACACGCGACCAGGTGCAGACCAGCTCCCGGGAGGTGTCCCGGGCTGCCGCGGCCTATGCCCGGGAGAACGACCTGGGCTCGTTGGAGCTTCGCATGTCCATCACCACCGTGGCTGCCAGCACGGAAGAGCACATTTTCATCGTCGCGCCCGACGGAAAAGTGGTTTCCTGTTCCGACGCAGAACTCGGATGTCACCATCTTGGCACGGAACTGGACAGAGAACTGTTTGACTCTCTTCCCCAAACCGGAAACGACACCTATTTCGACGATCTCCACGGTTTTTATCCCAACAGTCACTACACCATCGTCACGCCGCTTCGATCGGCAGGCGGGACCCTGCTGGGTTATCTCTTCGTCTCCCGGGACACCAGGGCCGCCCTTTCCGTGTGGCAGACTATCGTGCCGCTGTTCTTCATGATCAGTCTGGTGGTGCTGATGCTGGCGCTGGCATTCGGGCTGGCGAGTTCCCGGTATCTGACCAGGCCGCTGCAGCAGCTGGCCAACGCCGCCCGGCAGTTCGGCCGGGGCGACCTCACCGCCCGGGTGGATATCCATCGGGACGACGAGATCGGCGAGCTGGCAGACGCGTTCAACTCCATGGCGGATTCTCTGGAAAAATCCGAGACACGCCGGAGAGAGTTCATCGCCAACGTGTCCCATGAGCTCAAGACCCCCATGACTACCATTTCCGGCTTTGCCGACGGCATTCTGGACGGCACCATTCCCCCGGAGAGCGAGAAGAGATACCTGCAGACCATCTCCTCCGAGACCAAGCGGCTGGCCCGGCTGGTGCGGAGCATGCTGGAGCTCTCCCGGCTCCAGGCCGGGGATCGGGAAGCGCTGCTGAATCAGAGCTTCGACATTGCCGAGGTGCTGCGTCTGACGCTTATCAATTTTGCAGATAAGATCGATCAGCGCCGTCTGGAAGTGGATTTCCAGGTCCCCGAGGACTCCGTCATCGTCCGGGGCAACGCCGACGCCATCACCCAGGTGGTCTACAACCTCTTTGACAACGCCATCAAGTTCTCCCGGGAAGGCACGGAGCTGGGCATCTCTCTGTGGAAGGATAACGCCAAAGCCTACGTTTCCGTACGCAACCAGGGCAGCACCATTCCCGAAGCAGAGATCCCGCTTCTGTTCGACCGGTTCCACAAATCCGACCGGAGCCGCAGCCAGGACCGGGACGGCGTGGGCCTGGGCCTCTATATCGTGAAAACCATTCTCAACAACCACGGCGAGGATATCGCCGTCACCAGCCGCCAGGGCGTGACAGACTTTGTCTTTACCCTGACGCTGAAACAGGAATCCAAAAAGCAGACAGGGGAAAAACAGTATGGATAATCGTTGGTATTCCGTCCGGACCGGGCCCCAGTGGTACGACCCTCTGGCCGTGCCGCCCCAGAGCGCCGGGATGGTGAAAAAGAAAAAAAGGACCTGGCTGATCGCTCTGATCGCCGCGGTGCTGCTCATCGGTCTGATCGTGGGCTCGGCGCTGATCTTCGGCGCCAAAAGGAGCGCGGAGGAGCAGAACGCTCCCCCCGAGGGGCTGCCCAAGATGGATGACTTCGCCGAGGACTTCAAGGACTTCTTCGACAGCTACTATACCTCCCGCGAGGAAGCCGCCGAATGCACGATTCCAAGAGTGGAGCGCTATTCCTCCTTCACCGTCCAGCTTCATCCCGCTTCCGAGGAAAAGCTGACGCTTCAGGAGATCTATGAAAAATGCGCCCCCTCCGTGGTGGCCATCACAGCCTACACCGACGATCTGCAGCTCAACAGTTATTACTGGGGCACCGGCATCGTCCTCACCTCGGACGGCTATATCGTCACCAACTCCCACCTGGTGGAGGGCACCTGCCGCGCCACGGTCACGCTGTGGAACGATGAGGAATACGAGGTCAGGCTGGTGGGCTACGACCCCCGCAGCGACGTGGCCGTGCTGAAGATCGACGCACCGGGGCTGATCCCCGCCGAATTCTGCGACACGGAGACCCTCTCCGTGGGTGATCAGGTGGTGGCCATCGGCAACCCGCTGGGCGTGGAGTTTCGAAGCACCATGACCGAGGGCATCATCTCCGGCATCGACCGGGACATCTCCTACAACGGCACCTCTCTCACGCTGATCCAGACCAGCGCCCCCATCAATGAGGGCAACTCCGGCGGGCCGCTGATCAATATGTACGGCCAGGTGATCGGCATCACCAACATGAAGATGAGCAGCCAGACCGGAAGAGCTACCGTAGAGGGCGTAGGCTTCGCCATTCCCTCCCGCACGGTGAAGGCCATGGCCGATTCCATCCTCTCCACCGGTGAAGTGCTGGGCCGCCCGGCGCTGGGGCTGACCCTGGGCTCCATCCCCGAGGCGGCGAAGGATCGTTACGGCATCCCCGAGGGGCTGTACGTCAGCGAGGTGGCCGACGGCTCCGACTGCAAGGCCCAGGGGATCCGCCGGGGCGACATCCTTCTTGCCGTGGACGGTGAGAGCGTGAACACCACCGGCCAGGTGACCGCCATTTTGAAAGACAAAGTCGTGGGCGACACCATGGTGCTCACCGTTTGGCGGGAAGGCCAGGGCGGCAAGGAACCCACCACCTTCGACGTGACGGTCCGACTGGTGGACGTGAACGACGTCTACTGATCTCTGACAGTAATTTGGAAAGGATCAAATCTCCTATGAACAAAAGTGTTGAAAACTTTCTTCTTCTGACCCGGATCCCCCGCCAATCCGGCCACGAGGAGGCGGTAAGCCGCTTTCTCTGTCAGTGGGCCGCCGATCGCGGTCTGACGGCTGTCCGTGACAGCGCCAACAACGTCATCATCGACAAGCCCGGCGCTCCCGGACTGGAAAACGCCCCTCGGACCATCCTGCAGGCTCACATGGACATGGTGTGCGTGGCCGAGGAGGGCCGGGTCTACGATCCCCTCACCGACCCCATCCGGGTCATCAACGACGGCGAAACGCTGACCGCCGACGGCACTTCCCTGGGAGCTGACAACGGCGCGGGCGTGGCTGTGGCCATGACCGTTCTGGAGGACGGGGACGGCCGCTTCGGTCCCGTGCGCGCTATTTTCACCACGGACGAAGAAAACGGCATGACCGGCGCCCTCACCGTGGACCCCCGGCATCTGGACGCCAAGTACCTCATCAATCTTGACTGGGAGGGCTACGGCTCTTTGTGCTGCTCCAGCGCCGGCAGCGATATGTACTCCTTCCGCCGCCCGGCCCATTGGGTCGGCGGCAACGGGCTTCGCTTTTATTCCCTCACCGTGCAGGGACTGGAGGGCGGACACTCCGGCGCCCAGATCCATCTGGGCCGGGCCAACGCCATCCGCATGGCCGGGAACATTCTTCTCTCCGGCGGGGAAAAGGCGCCCGGGCTTTCTCTGGCCTCGTTCAAGGGCGGCAGCGCCCACAACGCCATTCCCTCTTCCTGTGCCGCCGTGGCAGCTGTCCCGGCGGAGCAGGCCGAGGCGTTCCTCTCCGCCGCCATGGAGACTGTGGACCGGCTGCTGGAGCAGTGCGCTCTCACCGATCCCGGCGCCTCCGTCACGCTGACGGAGACGGACGGCGCAGACACCGTTCTCACCCCTGACGATACCCGGACGGTGCTGGAGATGCTCACGGCCGTTCACGACGGCGTGAACACCATGTCTCCGGCGATCCCCGGCCTGGTGGAGAGCTCCGCCAGCTTGGGTCTGGCGGCTCTGGACGAAGACGGCTTCTCCTTTGTGATCCATCAGCGGTCCTCCGAGCCCGCCATTACGGAAGCGATGAAAAAGACCTACTCCGAACAGGCGAAGCGCTTCGGCTTTGCCATGACGGTACTCTCCTCCTCCCCCGGCTGGCCTCTGAACCCCCACAGCCGCCTTGTGGCGCTGTGCGCGGATTGCTTCCGCGCACTGGAGGGTCGGGAGATCCGGGTGGAGCCGGTGCACGCGGGACTGGAATGCGGCGCCTGGGCCAACAAGAACCCGACGCTGGACATCATTTCCATCGGGCCGGAGCTGCGGGATATCCATTCCCCCAAGGAGACGCTGGTTATAAAGTCCATGGAACAGACGGAAACCCTTGTAAAAAGTATTTTGAAGGAAATCGCGAAGGAATGACGGTCTACGACGCCGGACAATTTGATATTGCTGTGATCGGCGCCGGACACGCGGGCATTGAAGCGGCTCTGGCCGCCGCCCGGCTTGGCATGAAGACCGTCTGCTTTGCCGTCAATCTGGACAGTGTGGGCAACATGCCCTGCAATCCTGCTATCGGCGGCACCGGCAAGGGCCATCTGGTCCGGGAGCTGGACGCTCTGGGCGGCGAGATGGGCAAGGCTGCCGACGCCGCCGGCATCCAGTTCCGTATACTCAACCGGGGCAAGGGCCCTGCGGTCCACTCCCTGCGGGCCCAGGCGGACCGGCGGAAGTACCAGGAGCTGATGAAGGCCGTCTTGGAAAACCAGCCGGGGCTTGTGCTTCGGCAGGCGGAGATCGTCTCAGTAGAGCTCACGGAGGGCCGTGTTTCCTCCGTCACAGCCGCCACCGGAGCACGGTATGGATGCCGGGCAGCTATCGTGGCCACCGGCACCTACCTGGGCGGGCGGACCATCATCGGCGACGTTGTGCGCGTCTCCGGCCCCGACGGCATGGCGGCTGCTCTGCCGCTGACGGATTCTCTCCGTTCCCTGGGACTGCGAATGCGGCGCTTCAAGACCGGCACGCCGCCGAGAGTGAACGCTCTCACGGTGGACACCTCGGTGATGGAGCTGCAGCCTGGCGACGAGGATGCGGAGCCCTTCTCCTTTGCCAACGCAGACAGGCCAGTGGAGAACAAGGCCGTTTGTTATCTTACCTACACCAATTCCGTCACCCACGAGATCATCCGGGCCAATCTGGACCGGAGCCCCCTTTTCAACGGCACCATTGAGAGCACCGGGCCGCGCTACTGTCCCTCCATCGAAACCAAGCTCGTCACTTTGCCGGACAAGGAACGGCATCAGCTTTTCATTGAGCCCATGGGGCTGAACACCCGGGAGCTCTATATCCAGGGGCTCTCCTCCTCCCTGCCCGAAGACGTGCAGGTGCAGGTGGTCCACTCCATCGCCGGACTGGAACACGCTCAGATCCAGCGCAGCGCCTACGCCATTGAGTACGACTGCGTGGATCCCACGGAGCTGCTGCCCACGCTGGAGAGCAAGAAGATCCCCGGATTGTACGGTGCGGGACAGTTCAACGGCTCCTCCGGCTACGAGGAAGCGGCGGTGCAGGGACTGGTGGCAGGCGTCAACGCCGCGTTGAAGCTGAAAGGCAAGGAGCCCATGATCCTCCGCCGCAGCGACGGCTACATCGGCACTCTCATCGATGATCTTGTGACCAAGGGCACCGAAGAGCCCTACCGGATCATGACCTCCCGCAGCGAATACCGGCTGCTCCACCGGCAGGACAACGCCGACGAGCGCCTCAGCGCCATCGGTTACCGGGTGGGGCTGCTCAGCGAGGAACGCTTTGCCGCGGTGAAGGCCAGGTACGCCGCCGTAGCCGCCGAGCGGAAGCGCCTGGAAACCACCTTTCTCCCCCCCACGGAGGAGCTCAACGCTCTGCTGCGGAGCTGCGGCACGGCGGAGGTCGTCTCCGGAGTCTCTCTGGCGGATCTGCTCCGCCGTCCCCAGATAAGTTATCAGGACCTGGGTTCCCTGGATGCGGAGCGGCCGACCCTTCCCCGGGCCGTGTGGGAGGAGGTCTCCATCACGCTGAAGTACGAAGGCTATATCTCCCGCCAGCTGCGGCAGGTGGAGGAGTTCCGCCGGATGGAGGACCGCACTTTGCCCGAAGATCTGGACTACGACGCCGTCCCCGGTCTGCGCACCGAAGCCCGGCAGAAGCTCAAGACCATCCGGCCCGGTAATTTCGGCCAGGCTTCCCGGATCTCAGGCGTCTCCCCTGCGGATATGGCCGCGCTGATGATCTGGCGCGAAAAGGACAAAAACCGATCGAACGACAAGGATTGAATGCTATGAAGACCATGAAACGAATGATCGCTCTGGGCCTGTGTCTGCTCCTGTGCGCCGGTCTCTTTTCCGGCTGCCACAAGCAGCGGGGCATCAGCTTCAAGGTGATCGCCGAGCTGAATCAGGAGGAATTCTGTGTCGCGTTCCGCAAGGACGATCCTCTCTGCGAGATCATGACCGCCGCCATGCAGGAGCTCAGCGCCGACGGCTCCATTTCCCGGCTGTCCGCCCAGTATCTGGGCGCGGACTTCAACTGCATGCCCGCCGTGCCCGGAGCGCTGAACAACGTGGACACCGGCTACCTCTCCGGACGAACGCTGCGCATCGGCGTGCAGGACGGTGTGGCGCCTTTGTCCTCCTCCCGGGAAGACGGCTCGTTCTCCGGACTGATCCCGGATATGTGCGCCCTGGTGGGCGAGCGGCTGGGCTGGACCTTTGAGTATATGGCCATCGACAGCGATAACGTGGCAGCGGAGCTTGGCAGCGGCAACATCGACTGCGCCTGGATGGCGGCCTCCTTTGCCGAAAGCACCAAGACCTGCTCCCTGTCCCCCGGCTGGCTCCGCAACTCCCACCAGCTGGTAGTGCGGGACGGCAGCGGCATCAACCGGAAAAACGGCGTGAAAGGCAAGGTCATCGGCATTACCGACGCCACCGCCCTGGCCGCGCTGAAGGAGAGCGGTCTGGCTGATAAGGTCTCCACCATCTGGTATTACGACGATCTGAGCTCCTGTTTCGCGGCGCTGGCCACCGGCGACTGCGACGCGCTTGTGATCGACAGCATCGTGGCCGGATATTATATGTAACGCCTCCATTCCCGGATATGGTAAAACGCCCCCGGATGCGATATGCATCCGGGGGCGTTTTTTATCTTTTCACGCAGATCAGATGTACTTGTCCGTGACCTTTTTGGCGCCTTCCGTGTCAGTGCAGATCACCACGATGACGTAGCTGCCCGTCTTCGCCACGGTGCCGTTTTCCAGCGTCATGGCCTGTGCGGGGCCGTATGATTTATACGTCTCGATCTGGCTGGCGACCCGGGCCTTCGCCGCCTCCAGCAGCCGGTCGGCCGCGGCGTCGTCCACCGCTTCAAACACGGCGATCTCCTCCGCGGTGGCGGCGGTGCCGGCGTAGACGATGGCGGATTTGATGTCGGCTGCGTCTACTCCGTACAGCAGAGGCACCACCTTGGCATCCAGCTCATTGAGGCTGTCGGTAAACTTTGCCTGGGTCATCAACTCATCGACAAAGGAGCGGGGCTCCAGCGTCTTCTTCTTGCTTCCGCCGCAGCCGGTCAGGGCCGTCAGCAGGCACAGCGCGGCTAGCAGCAGCGCAACGGATTTTTTCATGGCGATTCTCTCTTTCTTATTCCGTGATCAGATCAGCGTCCACGTAGTGGGTCTTCATGAAGTTGGCCCAGGCCACGTAGCCCGATTTTTCAAAATGCTTGCCGTCTCCGGCGTAGGCGTAATCCGCGGAAAGATACCCGTTTCCATCCAGCAGCATGGAATAGATATCCAGATACCAGCAGTTATAGTCCACGCAGAACTCCTTCAGCGCGGCGTTGAAGGTACGGATCCGGTCCATCTTCTGGACCTCGTTGGGATCCTGGTCCACTTCCTTCGTCACGGGTGTGACGGAGACGATGTAAATATTCGCTTTTGTCTGGTGCTCGCGGATGAAGTCCACCAGCTTCTTGTAGCTCTGGACGAAGCTGTTGACGTCGGTGCCCACTTCGTTCAGGCCGAACATCAGATATATGTCCGTGTAGTAATCAGAGGCGTTCAGCGTGATCTTGGCAAGATCCATGGTACCCAGAACGTTGGTGACCGTGGCGCCTGTGCCATAGACGAAGTCCATGCTGCTTGCCATGCCTGACCACATGAAGAAGCCCTCCACCATGGAGTTTCCGATCATGATAGACCGCTCGAAGCGGCTGTCGTATACCGCGTGGACCCGTTCCGGAACCGCCGGACCCCAGGCGGCAGGCACCACAAGATCCCCCTGCAGCCGGGCCTTGGGGCCGTCGGGTGTGGGCGATGGCACGGGGGTGGGAGACGGCGTGGGTGTGGCTTCGGGCGTTGCTTCGGTCACGGCCTCCGGCGTGATCTGCGGCGCCTGGGTAACGACGGCAGACGTCTGGGCCGGACGGGTATTGACGGAGGAGCCGCCGTTCCTACCCGTCACCTTGGTGAGAAGAACGATGACCAGCGCCACGGTAACGAAAATACCCATCAGCAGCGCCGGGGAGACGCCCCGGTGGGAACGCCGGCCCGTCGGCTTTGCTTTGGCGCCGGGCGGCGTGGGAGGCGGCGTGACGACCCGGCGGTTCAGATTCCCAGCGGGGACGGTCCTTACCGCGTTTCGGTTGGGCGCCGTTTCCGGCCTCTTGGCGGGCGCCTGCCGCTCGGAAGCGGCGGAACGCCTCTGCCGGGCGAGCTCGGAGCTTCGGTCAGCAGAGAACAGGGAGAGAATGCTTTTCTTCTGTCTCGGCTGCTGCGTCTCCATCCTACCGCTACGCTGCCGGGCGACGGCGTTTTGCCGGATCTCCCGGGGCGTGGTGGTCTGCCTGGACTGCTGATAGGGCGGATAGGGCCGGTTCGTCTGATAGGACTGAAAGGGCTGCTCCCGGTTCCTCCCGGGCTGCTGATAGGCGTTCTGCCAGGCGGCGGGCTGTTCAGCGGGCTGGTAGAAAAGATCGTCCATCTCCTGCTCAAAGCCGCCGAAATATCGGGGAGCCGTCCGAGGATCGTACTCCTCCTGTCCGGGTACGGTCATGGCTGGCCGGGCGGTCCTGCCAAGAGAGGAATAGTCCGTGTCGGGCCGGAGCTGGTCCCAGGAGATCTCCGTGTAAACGGGCGTCACCCTGGGCTGCGCCGGGCGGGAGGACGAATTGCTCCGGGCGGGACGGCTCTGTGTCGGCCGGGTATAGGAGCCGTAGGACTCCGCATAGTCCGCCGCCGTCCTGCCGCCGGAGGCGGCCGGTCTGGGCCGGGAGGACGCGCCTGAGGAGGCGGGCCGTCCGGAAAAGGACACGTCCGGTCTGCCGGAATTGGGCGTGCGCCGGGTCGGTATATAGGGGACCTCCGTGAACAGCGGGGTATCCTCGACCTCCGAGCCCTGGGGCCGGGGAGGCCGGGAAGCGCCGCCGGAGAGGCTGTTGTATTGGTCTTGATCCATGGGGTTTTGACCTCCGGAAATGGGTGTCGGCATAATTCCCGTATATTATATGTTTTCTTGGCCGTTTCTGCAAGAGGAAATGTGACCGGGAGGAAGCGGCGCGCTCAATTTGTTTACATAATTCCTTTTCAGCGCTCCCGTTCTTTTTTCATTTTCCCTTGCAGGCCGATCGGTTTTATGCTATATTAATTTAATTAAAATGGTGTTTTATGCACATGAGCCATGGGAGGATGCCGGAATGTGGATCTCCGACAAATGGAAAGACTATGAGCTGCTGGATGCCTCCGCCGGAGAACGGCTGGAGCGCTGGGGCAGCCATATCCTGGTCCGTCCCGATCCTCAGGCCATCTGGAAAACGGAACGGCTGGATCCCCGGTGGAACAATCCCGAGGGGCGGTATTCCCGGAGCCATACCGGCGGAGGCGCCTGGGACAAGGGAGCGCTGCCTGAGGCGTGGAATATTTCCTACGGCGATCTCACCTTCCACGTGAAGCCCATGAACTTCAAGCATACCGGCCTCTTCCCCGAACAGGCCGTCAACTGGGACTGGATGCGCGGCAAGATCGCGAGGGCCGGGCGGAACGTCAGCGTGCTCAACCTTTTCGCCTACACCGGCGGCGCCACTGCGGCGTGTCTGGCCGCCGGAGCCAGCGTCTGTCACGTGGACGCTGCCAGGGGCATGGTGGCCTGGGCCAAGGAAAACGCGGCCCTCTCCCATCTGGAGGATCGAAGCGTGCGCTGGATCGTGGACGACTGCGCCAAGTTCGTGGAGCGGGAGATCCGCCGGAGCAGAAAATACGACGCCATCATCATGGATCCCCCTTCTTATGGACGTGGACCGGGCGGAGAGGTTTGGAAGCTGGAAGAAAATCTTTGGGATTTCGTGTCCCTGTGCTCCCGGGTGCTCAGCGACGAGCCGCTGTTCGTGCTCATCAACTCCTACACCACCGGGCTGGCGCCCTCCACCCTCACCTATATCACCGACAGCATTTTCACCGCCAGGCTCGGCGGCGCCTCCCGTGCGGAGGAGCTCGGCCTGTGCGCTGCGCAAAGCGGTCTGGCGCTGCCCTGCGGCGCCAGCTGCCGCTGGGAGGTTTGAATGGATACGGTCATTTCCATCGAAAACGTAAGCTATCACTACCCCGACGCGGCGGAGAACGTTCTCAAGAACGTCTCTCTCGCCATTCCCGCCGGGTCCTTCACCGCCATTCTGGGCCACAACGGCTCTGGCAAATCCACGCTGGCCAAGCTCTGCAACGCCATCCTCATCCCCACGGAGGGTCGGGTAACGGTCAACGGACTGGACACCAGTCTGGAGGACAACCTGATCCCCGTCCGGCGGACCGTGGGCATGGTGTTCCAGAACCCGGACAACCAGATCGTCGCCAGCGTGGTGGAGGACGACGTGGCCTTCGCCCCGGAAAATCTGGGTGTGGAGAGCGCTGAGATACGCCGCCGGGTGGACGACGCCCTCAGGCGTGTGGGGATGTATGAGTTCCGGCTCCACGCCCCCCATCTGCTCTCCGGCGGGCAAAAGCAGCGAATCGCCATTGCCGGGGTGCTCGCCATGCAGCCGAAGATCCTGGTGCTGGATGAGCCCACCGCCATGCTGGACCCCCTGGGCCGCAAGGAAGTGCTCTCCACCGTGGAAGAGCTGCGCGCCGAGACCGGCATGACCGTGCTGCTCATCACCCACCACATGGACGAGTGTATCGGCGCCGACCGGGTGATCGTTGTGTCCGACGGGCAGCTGGTGATGGACGGCGCCCCCGGAGAGGTCTTTTCCCGGGTAGAGGAGCTCCGGGCTCTGGGACTGGACGTGCCGGACACCACCGAGACGCTCTACGAGCTGCGCAAGGCAGGGCTGGACCTGCCGCTGGACGCGCTGACCATCGACGCGTGCGCCGACGTACTGGCCGGTCTTTTCACGAAATCTGCTGAATAAAGGATCATCACACTATGCCTGATATCCGTCTTGAATCCCTGCGCTACGTTTACAGCCGGGGAACGCCTTTTGAAAAAGTCGCCTTGAACGACGTCACGCTGGATATTCCCGCGGGTCAGTACGTGGCGCTGCTGGGCCACACCGGCAGCGGCAAGAGCACGCTGATCCAGCAGCTCAACGGTCTGCTGACCCCCACTGCCGGCCGCGTGCTCTACGACGGCGAGGATATCCACCGCTCCAAGGAAGCCCTGCGGGACATTCGCTTCCGGGTGGGGCTGGTGTTCCAGTACCCGGAATACCAGCTCTTTGAGGAGACTGTGTACAAGGACATTGCCTTCGGGCCGGGGAACATGCGTCTGCCCGCCGCCGAGATCGAGGAGCGGGTGCGCAAGAGCGCCCACTTCGCCGGGGTGGACGAGTCGCTGTTCGACGCCTCTCCTCTGGAGCTCTCCGGCGGTCAGAAGCGGCGGATCGCCATCGCAGGCGTCATGGCCATGAAGCCGGACGTGCTGGTGCTGGACGAACCTATCGCCGGATTGGACCCGGCGGGCTGCCGGTCGCTGCTGGAGAATATCAAGAGATACCACCGCTCCACCGGCTGCACCATTGTCCTTGTCACCCATGAGATGAACGTGGCGGCTACCGAGGCGGAGCGCCTCCTCGTCATGCGCGCCGGGCAGATCGCCCTCGACGGTACGCCGCAGGAGGTTTTCTCCCGGCCGGAGGAGCTGCGCTCCATGGGGCTGGATATCCCCGGCGCGGCTGCGCTGGCCCAGGCTCTGCGGCAGAGAGGCGTTTCCCTGCCCGAGTCCATCTACTCCCCCAAATACCTTGCGAAGACGCTGCTCTCGCGGATGGGAGGCGTCTCATGCTGAAAGACATCACTCTGGGGCAGTACTTCCCCGGCGACACTCTCGTACACCGGCTGGACCCCCGCACCAAGCTCATCAGCGTGGTGCTCGACTTTATCGCGCTCTTCACCGCCAACAACTGGCTCTCCACCGCCGTGGTGGCGCTGACGCTGATCCTGGCGGTTGCCCTCTCCCGCATCAAGCCCCGCGCTCTGCTCAAGGGCATGAAGCCGCTGATGTTCATCGTGGTCTTTACGGCGGTTTTGAACCTGTTTTACACCGAAGGGCACGTCATAGCCCAGTTTTGGATCTTTCGGATCACGTCGGAGGGTCTGCGCCGCACCATCCTTATGGTCCTGCGGATCTTCCTGCTGGTCAGCTGCACCTTCCTGCTGACCTATACCACCTCTCCCCTGCAGCTCACCGACGGACTGGAGCAGCTGCTTCGGCCGCTGAAAAAGCTCCGTTTCCCCGTCCACGAGCTGGCAATGATGATGAGCATCGCCCTGCGGTTCATCCCTACACTCATCGAGGAGACGGACAAGATCATGTCCGCCCAGAAGGCCCGGGGCGCGGACTTTGAGACCGGCGGACTCATGCGGCGGGCCAGGGCCCTGCTGCCGGTGCTGGTGCCGCTGTTCGTCAGCGCCCTGCGGCGGGCGGACGAGCTGGCTACGGCCATGGAGTGCCGCTGCTACCACGGCGGCGAGGGCCGCACAAGAATGAAGACGCTGCAGATGCACACCGCGGATCATCTGACGCTGCTCTTTTGGATCGGCGTGCTCTGCTGCGTCATCGTGCTCAAGAGGTTCGGCCTGTGAGGAATCTCGCCCTTCGCCTCCGCTACGACGGCTCAGCCTATCACGGCTGGCAGCGTCAGAAGGACCTGATCACCGTGCAGCAGGTAATGGAAGAGGCCGTCGAAAAGGTCTGCGGGGAGAAAACCCACGTCACCGGCTGCGGCCGTACCGACGCAGGGGTCCACGCCCTGCGTTACTGCGCCAATTTCCGCACGGACTGCTCCATCCCCGTGGACCGGATCCCGCTGGCCTTCAACACCCGGCTGCCCGGAGACGTGGCCGTCACCGACGCCCGGGTCGTGGAGGACGGCTTCAACGCCATCGGCTCCTGCGTCAAAAAAGAGTATATCTACCGCATCCTCAACAGCCGCATCCCCGATCCGTTCCTGGAAAAGCGGGTGTGCTTTTACCCTTCGCCGCTGGATATCGGCGCCATGCAGGCCGCGGCGGCGGCTTTTGTGGGGACCCACGATTTTGCCGCCGTGCGCAGCGTGGGCACTGAAACGAAGACCACCGTCCGCACGGTCTACTGGTGTGAGGCCGATCGGGAGAGCGATATCATCACCGTTCGGGTCTGCGCCGACGGCTTTCTCTACAACATGGTCCGGGCCATGGTGGGCACCATGGTCTACGCCAGCTATGGAAAGCTGCGGCCGGAGGACATCCCCGCCCTGCTGGAGACCCGGGACCGGCGGCTGACCGGCCCCACCATGCCGCCTCAGGGGCTGTATATGAACCGCGTCTGGTACGATGGGCCCGCCGGAGAGATGATGGCGGATGAACTTACCAGCGCAGACGCTTGCTTTTTCGGTGAAAATGATGCATTCTAATGAAGATCATCCCGCCCCGAAAATGAGCTCCCGACGGGTGCTGACAGCCACCACGGTGCTGCTGCTCATCGCCGTGTTTCTGCTGGTTTTGAGCGTCGTCCGGTCCTGGCGTCCCGCCGGATCAGGCAGGCAGAACGGCTTTTACGTCCAGACCGATGATGGTGTCTTTTACGCCGCCGCCGGAAACGGCCTTGCCGCCGCCTCCCGGGAACATATCCGGCTTTTCACTTCCTCGGGGAAATGCGTTGCCCAGGCGGACGTGAAGCTGCGCGACGGCGTGTGTGCCGGTTCCTCTCTGGTGAGCGTATACTACGACATGGGCGAGAACACCCTGCACGCCCTCTACCCCGACGGCGTCTATCGACTGGCGGAGCTGGAGAGCGGCGCGACTTTCGCCGACGTGAACGAAACCGGACTCATCACCGTCATTATGGATAAGGACGGCGCGGGCGGTTCTCTGCTGGTGATGGACACGGACCTCACCCCTCTCTTCCGATGGGATTCCTCCTCCGCCGTCCCCGTGGAGGCCAGGACCTATGGCGAGGATCTGCTGTGCGTCAACACGCTGGACGACGCCGGCTCCATCCTGCGCTTTTTCCGCATCGACCAGACCAACGAGCTGGGCCGCCTGACCCTTCCCGGAGAGGTCGTCATAGATTTCGGTTTTCTCTCCGACGGCACCGTGGCCGCCGTCACCGACAGCCGGCTTCTCCTGCTGCGGGAGGACGGCGTGATCCGCTCGGAGCTCTCTTGGGAGGGAAGCCATCTGAACGCCTGGTCCCTGCGGGGCAGATTTGCCGCCCTCTCCACCGTGTCCGGACAGTCCGGCGGCGTGCTGACCACGCTGGACGCCTCCGGCAAGCTCCTCGGCAGCACTCCCGCCCCCGGGAGCGTACGCGCCCTGCACTGCTGCGGCGAGAGGCTGCTGGTGCTGTTCACCGGCGAGGAATCCACCCTGTATACCTCCGATCTGGAGGAGCTGATCTCCTTCCAGCCGGAAGAGGACGTTTCCCAGGTGTTCCTGCTGCCGGACGGCCGGGCTTTCTTCGCGGGGGACTCCGGCGTGACCCAGATCGACTTTACCCGCTGATCACAGCGGAAGAACTGTTCATTCCTGACAAAGGAGGCGGACCATGAGGACCATTCTCAGCCTTACTTTCCTCATTATTCTGATCTATTGCGCCTGGACCGGGTACAAAAAAGGGCTGATCATGAGCATTTTCAGCCTGATCGCCCTGGTGGTGTCCATCTATGGCGCGGATCTGCTGGCGGATACTTACTCCGGCGAGGTGATCGACGCCCTGCGTCCCTTTGCCAGCGGGTACGTGGACGTGAACGTTATCGACAATCAGGTCCGTCCCGCCATGAACATCGACAGCACCAACCTCTCCGTGGCGGATTACTTCGCGCGGAACCCCAGCAAGGAAAAGGAATTCGCCACGCTGGTCTATCGGGGCATGGGCATATTCGACGCCACCAGCGAACAGCTCTCCGACGAGGCGATGGCCTATTCCAAGGAAAACGGCATGCCCCTGCAGGATGCCATCGTGGAGGTGCTGTGTCTGCGCATTGCCTACGTGGCCGCGTTCCTTCTGGCTTTTCTCATGATCTTTATCATCCTCACGGTGCTTTTGAATATACCTAACGTGAGCTTCAAGATCCCCAATATGGACGCCTTCAACGACATCGGCGGCGCCGTGCTGGGAGCTGTCCAGGGCATTTGCCTGCTGATGATCTTTGCCTGGGCGCTGAAGTTCGCCGGGCTGCTGATCCCGCAGGAGACCCTCGGTGATACGTTCCTGGTTTCCTGGTTCATGGATCAGTCCCTGCTGGTCCGTTTCCTCGGGATCTGACCGCTTTATCCGACCATCCCTTATTCCCTATTTCAGACAGGAGTTTACTATGCAACCTACTCTTTGCGCCCGCTGCCACAAGAATCTCGCCGTGGTGTTCATCAACCGTATCGAAAACGGCCAATCCGTACAGGAGGGGCTGTGTCTCGGCTGCGCCCGGGAGCTGCACATCAAGCCCATCGACGACATGATCGCCAAAATGGGCATCTCCGACGAGGATCTGCAGGCTCTCACCAACGAGATGAGCGAAGCCATGCAGAATCTTTCCGGCGCCGGGGAAAACCTCATGGAAATCGAAAATACCGAGGACGACTCGGACGACGACGGCAAGACCGCCACCTTCCCGTTTCTCAACCGGCTCTTCGGCGCCCAGAACGGCGGCCCCCAGCCTGCCCGGGAGAACGCCGAGCCTGCCCGGAACGGCAAGGACGGCGCCGAGCGCCGCAGCAAGCATAAGTTTCTGGACAGCTACTGCATCTCTCTGACCCAGCGGGCCAGGGACAACAAGCTGGACAGGATGATCGGCCGCGCCGACGAGCTGGAGCGGGTGATCCAGATCCTCAACCGCCGGCAGAAGAACAACCCCTGTCTGATCGGCGAGCCCGGCGTTGGCAAGACCGCCATTGCCGAGGGCCTGGCCCAGCGCATTGCCCTGGGGCAGGTGCCCTACAAGCTGCGGGAGAAGGAGGTTTATCTGCTGGACCTCACCTCTCTGGTAGCCGGCACCCAGTTCCGCGGACAGTTTGAGTCCCGGATGAAAGGGCTTATCGAGGATATCCGCCGCCAGGGAAATATCATTCTCGTCATCGACGAGGTCCACAATCTGGTGGGCGCCGGGGACGCGGAGGGCAGCATGAACGCCGCGAACATCCTCAAGCCCGCCCTCTCCCGGGGCGAGATCCAGGTCATCGGCGCCACCACCTTCACCGAGTACCGCAAGCATATCGAAAAGGACGCCGCCCTGGAGCGCCGCTTCCAGCCCGTGACCGTGACGGAGCCCTCTCTTGCCGACAGTGTGGAGATCCTCAAGGGCATCCGGAAGTATTATGAGGACTTTCACGGCGTGCGCATCTCCGACGAGATGTGCGCCTTGGCCGTGACTCTCTCCGAGCGGTACATCACCGACCGCTATCTGCCTGACAAGGCCATCGACCTGATCGACGAGGCCTGTTCGGACGTGAATCTGCACAACAAGACGCTGGAGCGCATGGAGGAGATCCGCAAGGAGTGCGCCGATCTGGACAAAGAGCGGGAGCTGCTGCTCAGCGGCGACGCCAGCGAGGAGGACTATGAGCGTCTGGCCCAGCTCCGCAGTCGGGATCTGCAGCTGAAAAACGAGCTGGCCCAGCTGGAGAGCGTCACCGTCCCCTCCCTCTCCGCCGACAATCTGGCCCGGATCATCGAGCTCTGGACAAAGATCCCCGCCTCCAACATCCGCGCCGACGAATACGAGCGGCTGGCCGGGCTTTCGGACCGGCTGAAAGCCCACATCATCGGTCAGGACGAAGCGGTCAACGCGGTCTGCGCCGCCATCAAGCGCAACCGGGTGGGACTGCAGGCCAAGCGTAAGCCCGTGAGCTTTATTTTCGTGGGCACCACCGGCGTAGGCAAGACCGAGCTGGTCAAGCGGCTGGCGCAGGAGCTCTTCAACTCCCCCGAATCCCTGATCCGTCTGGATATGTCCGAATTCATGGAGAAGTTCTCCGTTTCCCGCATCATCGGCTCGCCTCCGGGCTACGTAGGCTACGACGAGGCGGGACAGCTCACCGAGAAGATCCGCCGGAAGCCATACAGCGTGGTGCTCTTTGACGAGATCGAGAAGGCCCATCCGGACGTAATGAACATCCTGCTTCAGATCCTGGACGAGGGACGCATCACCGACGCCCAGGGACGCACGGTGAACTTCGAAAACACCGTCATCGTTATGACCACCAACGCGGGCAGCGACAAGCGCACGGCCAGCGTGGGCTTCCATCAGAGCGTGGAGCAGCAGGACCGGGAGAAGGCGCTGAAGGCCCTCAACGAGTTCCTGCGGCCCGAGTTCATCAACCGGGTGGATGGGATCGTCTGCTTCAATCGGCTGACGAAGGAGCACATGCGCTCTATCGCCGGGCTGATGCTCACCGATCTCAAAACCGCCATGGCCGAGCGCGGTATGAACCTCACCTGGGACGAGAGCGTGATCGACTATCTGACCGAAAAGGGATACAGCGCTGTCTACGGCGCGAGAAATCTGCAGCGGCTCATCCAGAAGGACGTGGAGGACGCCATCGCCACTGAGCTGGTGGACCGCCGCCGCAGCGGGGCTTCCCAGGTTGGGCTCACCGTAACGGACGGCTCCGTTACCGTTCTGGCTCTTTGATTTCCACAGAAAGGAACGTGAAATCCGTGTCCGATCTCCATCAGGATTCCGTCATCCGTTCCGTTACGGAACAGCTCTTGACACTGGATAAACCCGACGAATCGCTGTCGGATAACCCGGGGCTGAAGAAAAAGGTGCTCCGGCTGATCAATCTGCTTCGCAGCGCCCTGTATCCTCATATTTTCGGCGCATCCGCCGCCGAGGACGGCGGGTCCTTCGCCGTGGCCGTGGAGTGCCGACTGCAGAGCTCCGCGGATCTTCTGGCCCAGATCATCGCCACGCTGCAGCCGGGCCGGGAGGATATCCCGGAGCTGGTCACGCGTTTCATGCTCGGTCTGCCGGACGTGAAGTCCAGTCTGGAAACGGATATCCGGGCCGCCTATGAGGGAGACCCTGCTGCCAAAAGCCACGAGGAGATCATGCTGGCCTACCCTGCCTTCGAGGCCATCAGCATCTTCCGTCTGGCCCACAAGCTTTATGAGCTCAAAGTGCCCATGCTGCCCCGGATGATGACAGAGTACGCCCACCAGATCACCGGCATCGACATCCATCCCGGCGCCACCATCGGCCGGTACTTCTTCATCGACCACGGCACCGGCGTCGTCATCGGCGAGACCACCACCATCGGCGACCACGTGAAGCTGTATCAGGGCGTGACTTTGGGCGCAAAGAGCTTCGAGCTGGACGAAAACGGCAACCCGGTGAAGGGCATCAAGCGCCACCCGGACATTGGCAGCAACGTGGTCATTTACGCCCACGCCACCATTCTGGGCGGCGACACCCAGATCGGCGACAACTGCGTTATCGGCGGCAACGTGTGGCTGACCCACTCCGTGGAAGCCGGGCACACGGTGATCTCCGCCGCGGAGCGGAAAACCACGATCATCTGAATACCGCAAAAGGGCCCGCTTCTCAGCGGGCTCTTTTGCATGAACGATAAAAAAGGCACGTCCTTTCGGACGTGCCTTTTTTATGCTTTACAGGTGATTTCTCAGAACAGCTTGGCCCACTCGTTGCAGGTGCGGACGGTCTTCTGAGGATCGTGAGCGAACTCATCGGCACCGGTGATGCGCATGGCATCCTCGCTGACGGGGGCGCCGCCGATGATGATCTTCACCTGGTCGCGCATGCCGGCAGCGGTGAAAGCGTCGACAGTGGCCTTCATGGAGTCGATGGCCAGGGTCAGCACGCCGGACAGGGCGATGATGTGGATGTTGTTCTCCTTGGCAGCCTTCACGATGTCCTCAGCGGGGACGTCGATGCCCAGGTCCATAACCTCGAAGCCGCCGGCCTCGAGCATGGAGCGAACGATGTTCTTGCCGATGTCATGCAGGTCGTCTTTCACGGTGCAGAGGATCATCTTGGTCTTGGTGCTGCCGCTGTCACTGGACACCAGAGCGTCCTTCAGGATGCCCACGGCGGTGGTCATCAGCTCGCCGGCGTAGATCAGGTCGCCGACAAAGTAGTCGCCAGCCTGGAACTGCTCGCCGACCAGATCCATGCCCTTCTGGCAGGCCGCCATGGCCTCGCCGGCCTGGGAGCCGCCGTCTTCCATAACCTTCTCAAGAATCTCAACTACGGTGTCTTCGTCAAGGTCGCCCATTGCCTGGACCAGTTCTTCGAAATCCATTGTTTCAGTCTCCTTTTTTGTATGGTTTTTCATTTTTGTTTTTACAAGGATGAACGGGAGCCTCCTCACCGACGGTTGCCCGACCGGTACCTTTCTCCCGGTTCATTTTTCTTGTTGACTTTATTATATCCGCCGATTATACTTTAACAAGTATAAAAAACACTATTTTGTAGTTTTTACTACACATTGTATTGTTTTATCCATTTTAGAGGTGAGATATGCCTTACGTCAAGAAAAAGAAAGCGGAAAAGACCCGGGAAAAGATCACGGAGGCCTTCTTCCGCCTGGCTTTCCAGTCCATGGGCGTGCTGCCCAACGTCTCGGAGATCTGCGCGGACATGGACATCTACCGCAGCACCTTTTATAATTATTTTTCCTCCGTGGAGGAGCTGGTGGACGAGATCAGCCGGGAACTGGAGACAGAGCTGGACGAGCACACCCGGGGCGTCCGGGAGCTGGGCTTCCGGCGCAGCGGCGAAATGGAGATCTTTCTGAACAACGTGGACGTGATGGTCCATCTGATGAAGAAAAAACGCCTGGAACACGCCGTGCTGCTCAATCCGGAGCTGAACCTGCCTTTCCGGCAGAATTTCAGCCGCAAGGTCTGGTCCGCCACCCGCGAGGTGCTGCGGGATCAGCCCCAGAACGCCGCGGAAAGCATCTGCGACTTCGTCACGGAGGGGGTCATGTCCTCTGTCTATCAGTGGCTGCTCAAGCAGGACATGCCTATCGGCGAATTTTCCCGTCTGCTGGTGAGAATGGAGCGCGGGATCCTTACAAGCGTAAGATGAAAGAACAATAAGCAAGCGCCGCCGGGATTTTTTACCCGGCGGCGCACGGTTTTATTTTTCGTCGTCTTCGTATTCTTCCTCGTCCTCATCGTCCTCCAACATGACCCGGTGGATCAGGAAGACAGCTCCGGCAATGACCGCCAAGGCCAGGATCCCCAGGAAAACCATCCAGAAGGACCCGAAGGACCGCCTAGCAGGCGTCTTGGCCGGTTCCGGCGTCGGCGTGCTCTCCGCTTCTCCGTCGGTCATGCCGGCGGGAATGGTCTGTACGGTCTCGTAGCCGCAGATCGCGCACTCGCCCCGCTGTTCCCCCTCCCTGTCGGCCGTGGCCGGGCGGAGGACGGTCCAGCTGAACTGGTGGAACTCCTCGTCCGCATGGTCGCCGCAGGTGCACTGGTGCCAATGAGAAATATCATTGTACTCCCAAATGGAGCTGTATACGTGCTCGTGGGTCTTGGCCGCCGTGAAGGTGACGGGAACGATGGTGGAATAGAAGGGCTCGCTGGTAATACCGTTGTTCCGCAGCGTTACGCTGACGCGGTAATACGCGGTGCCCTCGCTGCGCTCCGGCTTATAGCTGCTGTTGGTCGCGCCGGGGATGGTCTGCATGGCGGCGGCGCTGTTGGTGGCCGCCTTATACCACTGATAGCTCAGATCGCCGCCGTTGCTGGCCTTGGCCTGGATGGAGAGTATGAAGTCGGGGTTCTCATCCATTGCCATGCTGCCGCCGATGGGCTGGTTGATGACGCTCAGCACCGAACTGGCCTTCCGGACCTGGATGGCCGCCTCGCCGGAGGCGGTATCCCCGGCGGAATTGCTGAACACACAGTAGACCTTCCAGCCGTTGAGCTCGTAGGGGATATAGCTCAGATAGAGCTGTTCTGAGGTCCCGCCGGAAATGATCATTCCAGGGAACTGGCTTCCGACCTTGTTATAATCGTAGGTGCTTCGTCCGTCGGGGCTGACAAAGCGCCAGAGATACCGCTCCGCGTTGTCCGCCCGGGCAATGAAGCTGGTGCCGCCTCCCTCATCCACCACTTCACCGTAAGGATCCTTGGTAGTGACGGGGAGCCCGGAGGCCGGCGTCGGAGAGGGCGACTCACCGGGGGCGGCGGTGGTGCCGGGGGAAGCCGAAGGCTGGGAGCCGGAGCTGACGGTCACACGGCAGAAGCTGGTGATCACCGCGCCGGCCTGGTTGGAAAACTGGCAGTACAGGTCGGCGCCGTTCAGCTCGCTCCGGGCGGTAAGACTCAGCGTGTTGCCGGTCTGGCCGTCGATGGGACGGCTGGAGCTGTCGGAGCGGATGTACCACTGGGCAGACACGTTCTCACCGGAGGCGGAGGCCGTGAGGGTGATGGTGCCGCCCTCGCTGGCTGTCACGGTCGCGGGGATGTCCGCTGTGACCGTGGGGGGCTGCATGGGCTCCCGCACCGTCAGCGTGCAGGTGCCGGTCTTGACGCCGCCGTAAGGGTTCTGGGCGTACAGATAGTATCTGGCGCCGTTGGAATCCATGGTCACGTTCGCCTCATAGTAGCTGGACGTGGTCTGTCCCTCCACAGGGTAATCGTTTTTGTACCACTGATAACTCAGGCCGCCGCCGCTGATATCGGCGGTAAGAGACAGGCTCTCCCCTACCGTGACGGTCACGCTGACCGGCACGTCCGTCACGATGGCGGGCGCGTCGTCGGCAAGGGCTGTCATCGACAGCGCGGAAACAAGTATCAGAAGAAAAAGAAAGAGTGAGGTCGTTTTTACAGCTTTCATATGGTCCTCTCTCCTCTCCGGGATCTCCCGGGGATTTGTTCTGCTTTTATGACGGAACAGGGGCGGAAAAGGTTCTTTTCCCCGAAAAAAGATCCCGGGAACTCCGGGATCTTTTTCAGCGCAGGACGGACGCGCGTATCCGTCGGATCAGCCCAGCTTCCGCAGGGAGTCCTCCAGATTGGCGATCAGTGCTTTCAGCTTTTCCGCCCGCTCCCGCTCGGCGGCCACCACGTTGGCGGGAGCCCGGGAGACGAAGTTCTGATTGCTCAGCTTTTTGTACTGGTTTTCCAAAAAGCCCCGGTTCTTTTCCAGCTCTTTGCCGAGCCGCTCTCTCTCCTTGTCCAGATCCACCAGCTCGCTGAGAGGCAGGTAGCACCGGGCGTAGCGGGTCACCACGGTCACCATACCCTCCGCGTCGGCGGGGGCCGCGTCGGAGACGGTGACGTCGGCGGTCATGGCCAGGCGGCACAGGGAATCCCGGCCGCTCTCAAAGGCTTCCGCGTCCTCTGTGGCCACGTACAGGTGAGGCCGCTTGGACGGGGGCACGTTCATCTCGCTCCGGCGGGACCGGATGGCGCCAATGGCGTCCATGACTTTCTCCATCCGGGCGCTCTCCTCCGGGAAGTCCAGCTCGGCGTGATATGCCGGATAGTCGGCGACCATCAGGGCCGCAGCGTCGTGAGGCAGCGCCTGATAGATCTCCTCGGTGATGAAGGGCATGAAGGGATGCAGCAGCTTCAGCGTCTCGGTGAGCACGTACAGCAGCACCTTCTGGGCCTGCAGCCGCGCCGCCTCGTCCTCGCCGGTGAGGCGGGCCTTGGTCAGCTCGATATACCAGTCGCAGAAGCTGTCCCAGATGAAGTCGTAGATCTTCTGGGCAGCGATACCGAGTTCGTATCTGTCCAGGTTCTCCACCACTTCCCCGGCCAGAGAGTTGA
>JAFSZH010000040.1 GCA_017455685.1 Oscillospiraceae bacterium | reverse complement strand
GCCGTAGGTGTACAGCTTGGGGTCGGTGATCTGGAAGAACACCACGGTGTCGATCTGCATGGTGACGTTATCCTTGGTGATCACGGGCTGGGGCGGGAAGTCCGCCACCTGCTCCTTCAGGGAGACCTTGCGGGCGATGCGCTCCACAAAAGGTACCTTCAGGTGCAGGCCCATCTGCCAGGTGGTGCGGTAGGCGCCCAGGAACTCGATGACGTAGGCGCGTCCCTGCTGCACGATGCAGATATTGGGGATGACGATGACCAGGATCACCACGGCGACCACGGCCAGAGCAATAAGAATACCAGGCATGAGAAATTACCTCCTTAAGAATAAAGAATACCCGTTTTTATTGTTTTTCTTCCACCAGGAGCTTGACGCCCTGGATCTCCCTGACGACGACCTGGCGGCCCTCTTCGACGACGCTTTCGCCGTCCGCGCTGCGGGCACTCCAGACCAGGCCGTCCAGCTTCACGGCGCCGGTCCCGGCCACGTCGTCGATCCGCTCGGTGACGATTGCCGTCCGGCCGATATTCCTGTCGGCGTTGGTGGCCACGGCGTGGCCCTTGACGTATTTCTTCACCAGCGGACGGGTCAGCAGCAGCGTGACCACGGAGATCACCAGAAACCACAGCACCTGCAGCCAGATGGGCGCGTGGAGCGCCGCGCAGATCAGCGCCGCCAGAGCCCCCAGGGCAAACCAGATGGAGGCCAGCCCCACCGTTACCGCTTCCACAACGACAAACACCACCAGGGCGACGATCCAGAAGATGACTTCTGTTGTCATTGGCAATGCACCTCCTTTTGTCTTCTGACCATATATAATACATGATTTTGCGCCCGCGGGCAATAGGTTCTTTGCCGATTTCGCCGCAAATTGTTTCCAGAGCCCGTGTCGTCAAAAAATCTTTCTTTAAATCGTCAAACTGCACTATTTACTTTTGCGTTCTGGCAGAGTACAATACTTGTCACGGAGTAATCCGTTAATACGATAAAGGACTATATTATCATGAACAAAAGAATCAAAAAGACGCGGAATCTGGAAATGTACAAGGCGATCCTGACCCTGGAGACCGTGGACGAGGTAATGAAGTTCTTTGAAGACCTGTGCACCGTGTCGGAGCTGCAGGCCATGGAACAGCGGTTCCAGGTGGCCGTCCTGCTCAACGACGGGCTGATCTACAACGACATTCTGGAGCGCACCGGCGCTTCCAGCGCCACCATCAGCCGGGTCAACCGTTCCCTGCAGTACGGTGCCGACGGCTACGCCGTGGCTTTCGAGCGGCTGAAAAAGCAGGAAGAAGAAAACGAATGAGCGTTCCTTACGGCCCTCTCGCCGCCCGGTATGACGAGCTCACCGGGGACGTGCCGTACGAGGCTCTGACAGACTGGTATGAAACGGCCTTTGCCCGCAGCGGCAGGGCCGTTCATACGGTGTTGGATCTTTGCTGCGGCACCGGCGCCCTCTCCCTGCTGCTGGCCCGGCGGGGCTATGAGCTCATCGCCGTGGATGCCTCGGCGGAGATGCTCAGCGTTTTCCAGCAGAAGCTCTTTTCCCTGCCCGAGGGCGTCACTCCCCCCATGCTGCTGTGCCAGCGGGCAGAAGAGCTGGACCTTTACGACACCGTGGACGCGGCGGTCTGCTGTCTGGACGGCTTCAACTATCTGCCCCCGGAGGCGCTGACCGCGGCGCTGGAACGGCTGCGGCTGTTCGTCTCCCCCGGCGGCGTCCTGTGCTTCGACGTCCTGTCCCCGGAGAGGCTGCGCTCCCTGGACGGGCAGTGCTTCGTGGACGAGAGCGAGGACGTGCTCTGCCTCTGGCGGGCGGAGCTGGAGGGGGACGCGCTCCACTACGGCATGGATATTTTCCGGCCCCGGGGACAGCTCTGGACCCGGGAGCAGGAGGAACACGTGGAGTATCTTCACGCGCCGGACGACCTGTGCGCGGCGCTGGAGCGCTCCGGATTTCACAGCGCGGAGGTCTGCCGCACCGGTCCCCAGGCGGAGCAGGGGCGGCTGTTCATTACCGCGATTCGGGAGGAATAACACATGGAACGAAACAACAGCATGATCCCGGAGCGGCTGGCCCGGCTCCGGACGGAAATGGAAAAGCGTCATATCGCCGCGTACGTGGTTCCCACGGCGGACTTTCACGAGTCCGAGTACGTGGGCGAGCACTTCAAGGCGAGAAAATATATCACCGGCTTCTCCGGCAGCGCCGGCACCGCCGTGATCACCATGACGGAGGCCGGGCTCTGGACCGACGGGCGCTACTTCCTGCAGGCGGAAAAGCAGCTGGCCGGCACCGGCGTCACCCTCTATAAAATGGGCGAGGAGGGCGTGCCCACGGTGATGGCGTACCTGCGTTCCGCTCTGGGGGAAGGCGCCGTGCTGGGCTTTGACGGCCGGGTGATCAACGCCGCTCTGGGGCGGCAGTTCGAAGCGCTGGTGAAGGAAAAGAAGGGCTCTCTGGCCGTTGACGAAGATCTGATCGGCCTCATCTGGGAGGATCGGCCACCACTCTCCTGCCGGCCGGCCTGGGTGCTGCCGGAGAAGTATTCCGGACGTCCTGCGGCGGAGAAGCTCGCCGCGGTCCGCGCCGCCATGGCGGAGGCCGGGGCGGAGGTGCATCTGCTCTCCTGTCTGTATGACGAGGCTTGGCTGCTGAACGTTCGCGGCGGAGACATCGACAGCGTGCCGGTGGTGCTGAGCTATCTGGCGCTGACGGCGGACAAGTGCTTCTGGTTCGTGCAGGAGGCAGCCCTCGACGACGAGGTGAAGGCGTATCTCTCCGGTCTGGGCGTGGAGGTCCGGCCCTACGAGAGCTTTTACGACTACGCCGCCGCCCTGCCCGCCGGGACGAAGGTGCTGCTGGACCCCAAGGTGTGCAATACCCGGCTGCTCAGTGCCCTCAGCGGCGCGGCGCTCATCGAAAAGCCCAACCCCACGGTCAGGATGCGGGCCATCAAAAACCCGGTGGAGCAGGCCAACAACCGCCTTGCCCACCAAAAGGACGCCCGGGCCATGATCAGCTTCCTGTACTGGCTGAAAACCAACGTGGGCAAGATCCCCATGACGGAGATCTCCGTTTCCGACTATCTGGCGGCGCGCCGGGCGGAGCAGGAGGGCTTCCTGGACCTGAGCTTTTCCACCATTGCCGGATACAACGCCCACGGCGCCGTCATCCATTACAGCGCCACCCCCGAGACGGACGCGCCTCTGGAACCCCACGGACTGCTGCTGGTGGACTCCGGCGGGCATTACCGGGAAGGCACCACCGACATCACCCGCACCATCGCTCTGGGCCCGGTGAGCGACGAAATGAAGAGCGTGTTCACCCGGGTGCTGCGCTCCCACCTGCAGCTGGCCAACGCCCGGTTCCTCTACGGCTGCACCGGCGTGAATCTGGACGTGCTGGCCAGGGGGCCCATGTGGGAGGCCGACCTGGATTACAAGCACGGCACCGGCCACGGGGTGGGACACATCCTCAACGTCCACGAGGGCCCCAACGGCTTCCGCTGGCGTCCCTCCCCGGACCGGAGCGAGGGCAGCGTGCTGGAGGAGGGCATGGTCACCACCGACGAGCCCGGACTGTATTTTGAGGGCAAGTTCGGCGTGCGCATCGAAAGCGAGCTCCTGTGCCGCAAGGGCGTGAAGAACGAGTACGGACAGTTCATGTATTTTGAGAACCTGACCTGCGTGCCCATCGACCTGGACGCGGTGGACCCCGCCCAGCTCAACGAGACGGAGCGGCGGCAGCTCAACGAGTATCACGCCATGGTCTGGGAGGTCATGGCCCCCCAGGTGAGCGAGGAGGAACGCTCCTGGCTCAAAAACGCCACCCGCCCCATCTGAAAACGGGATCAAACGAAAAGGACCCGGGCCGACGGCCCGGGTCCTTTTTATACTCTGCTCAGAAGATCAGCACGGAGGCGCCGTAGGTGATCACCGAGACGATCACGGCGGCGATGATCACGCCCGCCACGATGGCGGGAATGGCTTTCCGCAGCCTGATATCCATCATGGCCGCCACCAGAGCGCCCGTCCAGGCGCCGGTGCCGGGCAGCGGGATGGCCACCAGGATCACCAGGCCCCAGAAGGCGTACCTGTCCACGGTCTCCCGCTTGCTCTCCGCCCGCTTTTCCAGGGAGGTCACCAGCCCGTCCAGCTTTGCGTGGGTCCTGCGCAGCCAGGCGAAGATCGGCCGGATGTAAAGCAGGATGAACGGCACCGGCACCAGATTTCCCAGCACCGACACCCAGATGGCCGTCCAGATATTCAGATCGTGGGCCACGCCGAAGGGGATCGCCGCCCGCAGCTCCGCCACGGGGACCATGGCCACCAGAAAAGTCAGGATCAGATCTTTCACCGTCAGTTCTCCCGCGGGAACGCGGGATCCCTCCTGTAGAGAATTATGGGTCGGTCTCCGCCGGTTCGGACCTCTTTGCCCGCAGCCGGGCGAAAAAGCCCCGGACGGCGGCGAGCATTTTTTCCATGGCGGTCATCACCGGCCAGGCCAGCAGGGCAAACACGCCCAGCACCAGCATGCTGAGGAAATTCAGCGGAACCAGCCTGAAATACCATTTCAGGAAAATGAAGCACAGGACGAAGCCTGCCGTAAGCGAGCCCACCAGCAGAACGTGCCACCGGTTCATGGGCCTGGCGGTGCGGAACACCATCATCAGTCCCACCACGCCCATGATGCCGGCGCAGATGGTGCTCATGGCGCTGTCCTCCAGCCCGGCGGCCAGATAGAAGAGCATGACGCCCTCGCACAGGAACAGGTCCGTCAGTGCGGCGGGCAGGGCGCGGAGCAGCACGTTCTTCAGGAAATTGCCCCGAACCAGGTCGGCGTTGGGCTCCATGGCCAGCACAAAGGACGGGATGCCAATGGTCATCACGTTCACCAGTCCCAGCTGGGCCGGCACCAGCGGATAAGGCAGGGTAAACAGCAGGCTCAGCAGCGCCAGCGACAGGGAGAAAATGTTTTTCACCAGATACAGCGAGGCGCTGCGTTCGATGTTGTTGATGACCCGGCGGCCCTCCCCCACCACCGAGGGCAGGGCGGAGAAGTCGGACTCCATCAGCACGATCTGACTCACCTGGGCGGCCACCTCGCTGCCGGAGGCCATGGCGATGGAGCAGTCGGCCTCCTTCAGTGCCAGCACGTCGTTGACGCCGTCGCCGGTCATGGCCACGGTCCGTCCGGCGCGCTTCATGGCCCGGATCAGCCGCCGCTTCTGCTCCGGCGTCACCCGGCCGAAGACCACGGTATCCTCCGCCGCGGCCTCGATCTCCTCGTCGGTCTTCAGCGTCCGGGCGTCCACCCAGCGCTCCGCGCCGGGGATCCCCGCCCGTTTGGCCACCTCGGACACGGTCAGCGGGTTGTCCCCGGAGATGACCCGGACGCTGACCCCCTGCCGGTCGAAGTAGGCGAAGGTGTCCGGCGCCTCGGCGCGGATCTTGTTGGACAGCAATATCAGCGCCACGGGCAGCAGCTCCCCGCTGAGCTCGGCGTCGTCCAGCCGGCCGTCGTACATGGCCAGCAGCAGCACCCGACATCCTTTGGCGGAGTACTCGTCCACCAGCGGGGCGTACTCGCCGTATTCTTCCCCCAACAGGATCTCCGGCGCGCCCAGCAAATATGTCTCGTCCTCGTGGAAGGACACGCCGCCGTACTTCCGGGCGGAGGAAAAGGGCTTGGCGGCGATGGCCCGCTGATTGACCTGGCCGGTGAAATACTTTCGCAGGGCCGCCATGGTGTCGTTGTCCGACTGCATGGCCGCCACGTAGTCGGCCATGATCATGCGGATATCGTCCCCGATAAAGCGGTCGGGGCACAGCAGCACCACGTCCTCCACCGCCATCTTGTTCTCGGTGATGGTTCCGGTCTTGTCCACGCACAGGGTGTCCACCCGGGCCAGTGTCTCGATGCAGTCCATCTGGCGGCACATGGTCTTTTTCCGGGCCAGACGCAGCACCCCCGCCACCAGCGCCAGGCTGGTCAGCAGGTACAGCCCCTCCGGGATCATGCCCACCAGCGCTCCTACGGTGGAGGTCACGCCGGTGGTGACGTCACGGCCCAGCCAGTGGATCTCCTTCACCGCCAGCAGGACCCCCAGAGGCAGGATGATGACGCCGATCCACATGACAAGGTCCCTGAGGTCCTTCATCATGCCCTTGATCTGGGGCTTCTTCTGCCGCTTGGCCTCGATGGTCAGCCGGTTGACAAAGGAATCCTCGCCCACGGCGGTGAGCCGGGCCCGGCAGCGGCCGGAGATGAGGAAGCTGCCGGAGAGCAGCTCGTCCCCGGGCTTTTTGCGGATCTCGTCTGCCTCGCCGGTGACCAGGCCCTCGTTGACCTGGCATTCGCCCTCCAGTACCAGGGCGTCGGCGCAGACCTGCTCCCCGGCGGTGAATTCCACCACGTCGTCCCGGACCAGCTCCCGGGTGGGCAGCTTGATCCGCTCCCCGTCCCGGACCGCCGCGGCGCTGGGGGTCTGGAGGATGTTCAGCTCCTCCAGGGCTTTCCGGCTGCGGAGCTCCTGGACGATGCCGATGACGGCGTTGACGATCACCACGCCCAGGAAGGTAAAGTTCAGAATGGAGGACCGGGCCAGCGCCAGACACACGGCGAACAGGGTGAACAGGGCGTTGAAATAGGTCAGCAGATGGGTCCGCAGGATCTGCCCGGTAGTCCGGATGGGGGGCTCTACGCTCACGTTGGCCCAGCCCGCGTCCATGCGCTCCTTCGCCTGCTCAGAGGTCAGGCCGGTCCGGGCGTCGCTCTCCAGCACGGGGAGCTCGCTGCGGCGGAGTTCTGATTCGGTTTTCTTCCGCAGCAGCTTCACGCTCCGGCCTTCTTCCCCGGGGGTTTCCCCCGCGTTACTGTTCAATCTTTCATAATATACCATTCCCCCGCCTGTATTTCAACGGGCGGGGGAACGATTATTCCGTTTTTTGTCCTTTTTTCACGCTTCGGCGCTTATTTCAGCAGCCGCACCCGCACCACGCCGGGGATGGCGCGCATCCGGTCCGCCGTGGCCTCGTCCAGCGCGGTCGCGGTGTCGAAGATGGTGTAGGCGGTGCTGCCCCGGGCCTTGTTGAGCATGTGCTCCACGTTGATGCCGTCGCCGGCGATGATCTCCAGGAACTGATTGAGCATGCCGGGCTTGTTCTCATGGAGCAGGCACAGCCGGCTCTCGCCCAGCCGGTTCAGCTCCGCGTTGGGCAGGTTGACGCTGTTGCGCACGTTGCCGTTTTTCAGATAGTCCCGGATCTCCCGGGCGGCCATGACAGCGCATTTCTCCTCCGCCTCGGGGGTGGTGGCGCCGATGTGGGGCAGGGCCACCACGTTCTTCTGCCCTACCAGCTTCTCGTTGGGGAAGTCGGTGATGTACCGGGCCACCTTGCCGGAGGAAAGCGCCTCCAGCAGAGCGTCGTCGTCCACCAGCTCGCCCCGGGCGAAGTTCAGTATCCGCATGCCCGGCTTCATCTTGGCGAAGGCCGCCGCGTCCAGATAGTGGTAGGTCTGGGGGGTGGAGTGGATGTGCATAGTCAGATAGTCGCAGCTCCGGTACAGCTCATCCAGATCCGTCACGTGCTCGATCTTGCTGGACAGGTTCCAGGCGCTGTCCACCGAGAGGAACGGATCGTAGCCGCTGACCTCCATATCCATCTGCAGAGCGGCGTTGGCCACCCGGGAGCCGATGGCGCCCAGGCCGATGACCCCCAGCCGCTTGCCGGAGATCTCCGGGCCCACGAAGGCGTTTTTGCCCTTTTCCACCAGGGCGGGGATCTTTTCCCCCTCCCCGGCCAGGGATTTGACCCACTCGGAGGCGCCGATCACGTCCCGGGAGGCCAGGGTCAGACAGCACAGCAGCAGCTCCTTCACGCTGTCGGCGTTGGCGCCGGGGGTGTTGAACACGGCGATGCCCTCTTCGGTGCAGCGGTCCACGGGGATATTGTCCACGCCGATGCCCGCCCGGCCGATGCACAGCAGAGCGTCGTTGAACACCGCGTCGTGGAGCTTGAAGGAGCGGATCAGCAGGGCGTCGGGGTCGGTCTCCTCCGGGCTCACCGCGAAGCCGGCCCGTTTCAGCACGTCGATACCGCTCTCGGCGATGACGTTTTTCGTCTGGATCTTAAACATGATGCTTCACCTCGAATTCCTTCATCAGCGCCACCAGCTTTTCCACGCCCTCCACGGGCATGGCGTTGTAGATGGACGCCCGCATGCCGCCCACGCTCCGGTGGCCCTTCACGTTCTGCATGCCGTTGGCCTGGGTGAATTTGACGAACTCCGCGTCCAGGGCGGCGTCTCCGGTGCGGAAGGTGACGTTCATGTCGCTGCGGCAGTCCTTTCCGGCGCAGGGCTTGAAGAGGCGGCTCTCGTCCAGATAGTTATAGAGCAGGGCGGAGCGCTGCTTTTTCAGCTTCTCCATGCCCGCCACGCCGCCGTTGGCCGCTACCCAGTCCAGCACCAGTCCCAGCACGTAGATGTTGTAGCAGGGGGGCGTGTTGTACATGGAGTCCTTGTCGATCATCCGCTGATAGGACAGCATCAGCGGCGTGACGGGCCGCTCTTTCCCGGCCAGGGCCTTGTCGATGATGACCACGGTGAGGCCCGCGGGCGCCATGTTCTTCTGGGCTCCGGCGAAGATCAGCCCGTAGCGGGACACGTCCACCGGCCGGGACAGGATCTCCGAGGACATATCGCACACCAGCGGCGCGGCCGTCTCGGGCACGTAGGGCCAGGCCGTGCCGTAAATGGTGTTGTTGGCGCAGTAGTAAAAGTATTTCGCCTCCGGGGAGAGCTTCAGCTCCTTCTGGGCGGGGATGCGGTCGAAATCGGTGCTCTCGCTGGAGGCCGCCACGTTGACCCGGCAGTACTTTTCCGCCTCTCTGCAGGCGATGCGGGCAAAGTTGCCGGTGACGGCGTAGTCCACCGTGTCCCCCTCGGCGGAGAGGTTCAGCGGGATCATGGAGAACTGCAGGGAGGCACCGCCCTGCAGAAACAGGATCTCATGGGTCTCCGGCACGGAAAGGGCGGCGCGCAGTCTGGCCTTGGTTTCGGCGAAAAGCTCCATGAAAACGCCGCTGCGGTGGCTCATCTCCATCACGGACATACCGCTTCCCCGGTAATTGAGCAGCTCGGAGGCGGCCCGCTCCAGCACCGGCGTGGGCAGCACGGAGGGTCCGGCGGAAAAATTAAAAACTTCTTCCCGTTTCATAGGCCGATTCCTTTCTTCCTATAAAGCATGATATCCCCGGGCGGGGATCGATGTTAGCACAGTATACTCCCATCGATTTAATTTGTCAAAGCAAAAGTCCGGACAAGCAGCCGTCGCCCGCTCCGGTGATGCGCACCGGGAGCACCCGGCCGCGGACCTGCTCCGCCGGGACGGCGACCTCCAGATAGTTCTCCGTGTGGCCCCGGGCCACGCCGTTCTTTTCCGTCTCGAACAGCGCCTGCCGCGTCTCCCCCACCTGGGCGAGGAGATACCGGCGCTTCATCTCGTCGGCGAGAGCCTGTATCCGGCGGCAGCGCTCCGCCTTCACCTCCCGGGAGATCTGGTCCGGCATGGCGTCCGCCTTGGTGCCGGGCCGCCGGGAATAAGGAAAGACGTGCATGGCGGCAAAATCGCAGCGTTCCGCAAAGGCCAGGGTAGCGGCGAACTCCTCCTCCGTCTCCCCGGGGAAGCCGCAGATCAGGTCCGTGGTCAGCGAGCAGCCCGGAAAGGCGGCGCGCAGCCGCTCCGTGACAGCGAAAAAGAAGGCCGTGTCGTACTTCCGGTGCATCCGCCGCAGGGTGGCGTCACAGCCTGATTGGAGGGAGAGGTGGAAGTGGGGACACACGTTCAGCGCACCCAGCTGCCGGACGAAATCCTCCGTGACGGCGGTGGGCTCCAGGCTCCCCAGATGGAGCCGGACCTCCGGCGCCGACGCGGCCATGGCCTCCAGGGCGTCGATGAGGGTCTTGCCGTTCTTTCGCTCCTTGCCCCAGGAGGCGATCTCGATGCCGGTGACCACGATCTCCCGGTAGCCCCGCGCCGCCAGCGCCGCGGCCTCGGCGGCGCAGCGGTCCTCGGGCAGGGAAAGCACCCGGCCCCGGGCGAAGGGGATGATGCAGTAGGTGCAGAAATTGTCGCAGCCGTCCTGGATCTTCAGATAGGCCCGGGCGTGGCCGGCGTAGGCCCCGGCGGGCAGCTCCTCATAGTCCGTCCGGCGGAAGGGATCGTCCAGCTTTTCCGTCCGCTCCCCGCTCCGGTTTTCCGCGGCGGCCTCCACCGCCGCCACGAAGCCCCGGCGGTCCCCGGTCCCGAAGAGGACCTCCGCCCCAAGGTCGGCGGCTTCCCGCCGCTCCACCTGGCTCCAGCAGCCGCACACCGCCAGCAGCGCCTCCGGGTGTTCCCGCCGCAGCCGCCGGACCGTCTGGCGGACCTTCCGGGCGCCCTCGGCGGTGACGGCGCAGGTGTTCACCAGCACGGCGTCCGCCGTCTCTCCCGCTTCGGCGGGGCGGTGGCCGTCCTGCCGGAGCAGCTGCTCGATGGCCTCGGATTCATATTGGTTGACCTTGCAGCCCAATGTGGCTATAATATAGCGCATAACAAAAACTCCCAGAGGATGGATTTCATGGAGATTTATCTGGATAACGCCGCCACCACGCGGGTCTGTCCCGAGGCGGCGGAAGCGGCGATGCACGTCATGCTGGAGACCTACGGCAACCCCGGCTCCACCCATACCAAGGGCCGGGAGGCCCGGGCGGTACTGGATCAGGCCCGGAAAGCCGTGGCCGCCGGGCTGGGCTGCGCCGAAAAGGAGCTCATTTTCACCTCCGGCGGCACCGAAAGCGACAACTGGGCCATCCGGGGCGCCGTGAGAGCCCAGCGGCGGAAGGGAAAGCACGTCATTTCCTCCCTCACGGAGCACGACGCCGTGCGCAAGACGCTGGAGGAACTCTCCGCCGCCGGCTGCGAGGTGACGCTTCTGCCCCCCGGTCCCGACGGGGCCGTGAGCCCCGAGGCCGTGCGAGCGGCCCTGCGGCCGGACACGGTGCTGGTGTCGCTGATGCTGGTGAACAACGAGACCGGCGCTGTCACGGATATCGCCGGGGTGTCCCGGGTGCTGCGGGAAGAAAAGTCCCCCGCCCTGCTCCACACCGACGCGGTCCAGGGCTTCATGAAGCTGCCCTTCACCCCCAAATCACTGGGGGCGGATCTCATCTCCGTCAGCGGACACAAGATCCACGCGCCCAAGGGCATCGGCGCACTGTACGTCCGCAGCGGCGTCCGGCTCGAGCCTATGCTCACCGGCGGGGGACAGGAAAACGGCCTGCGCTCCGGCACGGAGCCCCTGCCCCAGATCGCCGCCTTTGCCGAGGCGGTGCGGCAGGCGAAATCGGCCATGCCTGAGGCGTCGGCGCGGATGGCCGAGCTTCGGCAATACTGTGAGGAGACCCTCTCCCGGAAGCTGCCCAACGCGGTCTTTCTCCCCGGCGGGGCAAGCCACATCCTGTCGCTGTCCCTGCCCGGCTACCGCAGCGAGGTGCTGATGAACTATCTGGAAGCCAAAGGGATCTGCGTTTCCAAGAGTTCCGCCTGCAAGCGGGGCCGCCGCAGCCACGTGCTGGAGGCCATGGGGGTCCCGGACCGGGTCATCGACGGGGCGCTGCGGCTGGGCTTCTCCCGCTACACCACCCGGGAGGAGTGTGAGATCTTCTGCTCCGAGCTGGTCAACGCCGCCGGAGAGCTCCGCACCGCGCTGTAAACCCCATTGTAATCACACAAAATACTCTCGTCAATACCGCCGCAGAGGGGGAAGCGCCCCCTCTGCGGTTTTTTCTGCGGCGGGTCAGAAATGAATATTTTTTGTCGAAGAGGCGCTTATGGAAACCGAAAATGAATATCTTTTTCCCTTTTCGTGGACATAACCCTGTGGAAAAATCTGTGGGAAGTGTGTAAAACGTTGATGTTCAAGCTCTTTTCCGCATCCGCTGAAAAATGAATATTCACATTCTATTCATAATAAGCTGTGGAGAAAGGAGGCGCGTCCCATGCGCAAATTGATCAGTTTTCTTCTCCTTCTCCCGCTCCTCGTTCCCTCCGCTCTGGCTGCGGACGGGACCGGGGACCTCTTCTCCCTGGGCTGTACCGCCGCCGTTCTCATGGAGCGGGAGACCGGTACGGTGCTCTACGCCAAAGACGAGCACCGGCATCTCTCCCCTGCCAGCGTCACCAAGGTGATGACCCTGCTGCTGGTGGCCGAGGCGGTGGACAGCGGGGCCGTCCGGGCCGACGATATCGTCACGGCCAGCCCCCGGGCCGCCTCCATGGGCGGCAGCCAGATCTGGCTGAAGGAGGGGGAGCAGATGACCGTGGCGGAGATGACCAAGTGCGTGGCGGTGGTCTCCGCCAACGACTGCGCTGTGGCCCTGGCGGAGCTGCTGTGCGGCAGCGAGGAGGCCTTTACCCGCCGGATGAACGAGCGGGCCGCCCAGCTGGGGATGAACGACACCCACTTCACCAACTGCACCGGGCTCTTTGAGGACCCGGACCACTACACCAGCGCTTACGACGTGGCGCTGATGAGCCGGGAGCTGCTCTGCCACGATTTCATCCGGCAGTTCACCGCCATCTGGACCGACGCCGTCCGGGACGGGGAATTCGGTCTCACCAACACCAACAAACTGGTGCGCTACTACCCCGGCTGCACGGGTCTGAAAACCGGCTTTACCACCGCGGCCATGTTCTGCCTGGCTGCCTCGGCCAGCAGGGACGGCACGGAGTACGTTGCCGTGATCCTCCACGACGAGACCTCCCAGCGGCGTTTTGACGACGCAAGGGCCCTGCTGGACTACGCTTTTGCCAACTACGCTCTCGTCACCCCGAAAACGGAACTGCTCCCCGCGGTGCCCGTGGAGCTGGGCACCGCGGAGAGCGTGAGCGTGGTGTGCGCCGAGAGCGGCTCCGTGGTGGTGGAAAAGGCCGTACAGAGCGCTCTGGAGCCGGTGATCGAGTTGTCGGAACGGGTGTCCGCCCCGGTGGAGGCGGGGCAGCGGCTGGGCTCCCTGCGGCTCATGGCCGGAGAGGAGACGATCGCGGAGGTGCCGCTGCTGGCCGCGGAGAGCGTTCCGGCGCTTACCGCGGGACAGATCTGGCTGCTGCTGGTGAAAAAACTGTGTACCCTTTGAAAAGGCTCACTCCTCTTTTTCGGGGAAGACGAAAAACCGCTGGCCCAGGTAGTTGAGCCCCACGAACACCACCATGCCCACCAGCATGGCGGCGTTGTCCTGCAGGCTCACAGTCGCGGTGCTGAGGATGCGCCGCACCAGCGGCCGGGCCAGGCCGTAGGCCACGCCGTAGCACACGCTGATGTTCACGATGAACCGCACGATCTCCGCGCCGCTCCGCTTTTTCGCCCGGAAGGTGAAGTACTTGTTGAGGAAATAACTCAGGATGCTGCCGAAGACGTAGTTGGCCGCCGAAGAGATCCAGTAGCTGATATGGAAGACGTTGTAGAAAAGGAACATGATCCCCGCGCCGAAGACGGTGTTGGCGACGCCCACCAGAATAAATTTCCAGAACTTGATATCAAAGAGTTTTTTTAGCATGGCCGTTTCCTTTCCGAATCTTTGTTATAACTTATCATAATTTTCTTTTTCCTTCCTGTCAACGCTTGATAATCCCCGGGCCCTGCGATAAAATAGGAACATCCGAACAGAAACAACATAAGGAGGAGCAAATCCATGATAATAGTCGATCTTTCCGGCGCGAAGGATTTCTGGAAACAGGAGCCCGACTGGGCGGCCTGTGAGGCGGCCCACAAGACCCTTTGGGAAAAAACCGGCGCGGGCTCGGACTTCACCGGCTGGCTGGAGCTGCCGGAACGCATCCGTGATACGGAGCTGGACCGCATCGTGGCCGCGGGGGCGCGCATCCGCTCTCTGGGCCGGGTGCTGGTGGTCGTGGGCATCGGCGGGTCCTATCTGGGCGCCCGGGCCGCCTACGATCTGCTGGGCACCCAGGGCGACGGGGTGGAGTTGCTGTTCGCCGGCAACGGTCTTTCCGCCGTGTCCCTGCGGGATACCATCGCGCGGCTGGGGGATCGTGATTTCTGCGTCAACGTGGTCTCCAAGTCCGGCACCACTCTGGAGCCCGCCCTGGGCTTCCGGGTGTTCAAGACCCTGCTGCAGAAAAAATACGGCCCCGAGGAGGCCAACAAGCGCATTTTCGCCACCACCGACGCCCGGCGCGGCGCGCTGAAATCCGCCGCGGACGCCGCCGGCTGGGAGAGCTTCGTGGTGCCCGACGACGTCGGCGGACGTTACAGCGTCCTCTCCGCCGTGGGTCTGCTGCCTCTGGCCGCTGCAGGCATCGACGTGCGGGCCGTCACCGAGCACGCCATCGAAACGCTGAAGGCTCTGAACGAGCGGAGCAGCGCCAACCCCGCCTGGCAGTACGCCGCTGCCCGGCAGGCTCTGTACAGATCCGGCAAGACCGTGGAGATCCTGGGCTGCTACGAGCCCCGGTTCCGCATGATGGCCGAGTGGTGGAAGCAGCTCTATGGGGAGAGCGAGGGCAAGGACGGTCTGGGCATCTTCCCCGCCAGCGTGGAGTACAACGCCGACCTGCACTCCATGGGCCAGTACATCCAGGACGGGCCCCGGATGCTGATGGAGACGGTGGTGAGCTTTGCCAAGGAAAGCGCATGCTATCCCATCCCCTCCGACCCCGCCGACGGCGACGGGCTCAACTACATCGCCGGTCATGACTTCACCCAGGTGGCCGAGATCGCCCGGAAGGCCGTGAAGCAGGCCCACATCAACGGCGGCGTGCCCAACATCGCCGTGGAGGCTCCTGCCATGGACGCGCTGGGCTTCACGGAGCTGGTATGCTTCTTCGAGGTGGCCTGCGCCCTGTCCGGGTATATGCAGGGCGTCAACCCCTTCGACCAGCCCGGCGTGGAGGCTTACAAGAAGCTGATGTTCGCCGGTCTGAACGAGTGGAAGTAAACATTCGATTAACAAATCAAAAGCGCCTTGCATCCTCCCGCGTAAGATGGTAAGATAAACGCAGGAACAGAGCTGTCCGCGGCTCATTCAAATATACAATCGAGGTGGTTTCCTATGGTTAAACTGATTATGGGTCTTTCCGGCTCCGGCAAGACGAAGACGCTTATCGATCTGGTCCGTGCCGCCATCGACGAAGAGCACGGCGACGTGATCTGCATCGAAAAGAGCAAACATCTGACCTATGACATCCCCTACCAGGCGCGTCTGATCCGTACCGACGATTACAGCGTCAAGGGCAATACCATGCTCTACGGCTTCCTGTGCGGGCTGCATGCGGGAAACTACGATATCAGCCATTTCTTCATCGACGATCTCAACAAGATCCTGGACGACCGCTCCAACGAAGCGCTGGAACGGTTCCTGGAGCAGCTGGACGCTTTCGGCCGCCGGGAGAACGTGAGCTTCACCATCACCATCAACGCCGACCCCGCCGCCGTGAGCGATGGGCTGAAAAAGTACTTCTGACATGCGGCTGGACAAGTGGCTGAAGGTTTCCCGGCTTATAAAGCGCCGGACTGTGGCCCAGGAGGCCTGCGACGGAGGCCGCGTCTCCGTCAACGGCAAGACGGCCAAGCCCGCCCAGGACGTAAAGCCGGGGGACGTCGTGGAGATCTCCTTCGGCGTCAGGAAGGTGCGCGCCGAGGTTCTGAGCGTGCAGGAGACGGTGAAGAAGGACGACGCCGCCGCCATGTACCGGGAAATATGATAAAAAACCGCCGGAGCGAAAACGCTCCGGCGGTTTTTTATTTCATTTTTTCCCCGTCCCGGGAAAAAAGCGTCAGCACCACGAAGAGGATACAGGCAACGTTGATGAAGATATCCGCCAGGTTGAACACGGCGAACTCCATGAACTCCACCTCGAACATATCCACCACGTAGCCGTTCAGCGCCCGGTCGATGCCGTTGCCGACGGCTCCGGCCAGGACCACCACGGCGCACCAGCGCTCCCAGCCCTTTGTCAGCTTTCCGGTGGCCAGCGCCCAGATCACCAGGGCGGCGAACACCCCCAGCAGCGCCAGGAATGCCCAGCGTCCCCCCTGGAGCAGGCCGAAGGCCACTCCCGCGTTGCGGATGTGGCTCAGATGGACGATCCCGGGGAGCAGCCGCACCTGCTCTGCGGCGGAGGGGTACAGCGGGATATGGCGGCAGACCCAGGCTTTCAGCGCCTGGTCCGCGGCGATCACCAGCGCCGAGACGAGCGCGTAGGCCGCCACGGGCTGTTTTTTCTTTTGTGTCATGCGGTTTTCCTCCCGGCGCCGCGGCGGAGGTTTTTTCCGGCCCTGGGGGCCTGCTCCGCGGCCGGTGTTCATTATATGGGTCGGGCTTTGCTTTGTCAAGCAACGCTCCGGAAAAGGCAAACCGTCACCGCTTCGCTGCGGTGACGGTTTTTATGCCTTGATCGGCCAATCTTTACTTCTTTTCAACGGCTTCCTTCAGGGCCTTGCCGGCCTTGAACTGAGCAACGCGGGAAGCGGGGATGGGAATCTCTTCCTTGGTCTTGGGGTTGCGGCCCATGCGAGCCTCGCGCTCCTTGACGTCAAACACGCCGAAGCCGACCAGCTGAACCTTCTCTCCCTTTTCCAGAGAGACGGTAATCACGTCCAGGGCGGCGTTGACAGCCTTCTCGCTGTCCTTCTTGGAAAGGCCGGTCTTGACGGCGACTTCCGCGATGAGTTCTGCTTTGTTCATGGGAATCCTCCTAATTCGTTTGTTGACTGTACTTATATAGGGAACTGTTGATGCAACAGATTCACCCGCATTTATTCTTTCCGCTCTTCGGCCCGCTGCAGGGCAATGGCCTCCTCGCAGGCGGCGTGGAGGGCGGCTTCCGGATCCACCCCGGCCAGCCGGGCGGCCCGTACGGCGGTAAAGAGCAGCGTGCCCAAGGCTTTTTCCTTTTCGGCGGGGCCGGCGGCGTCCATGGCCTTCTCCAGCTCCCCCGTCTGCCGGACCAGCTCGGCGCAGAGCGCAGCGCTGTCCGCGTTCTCCGGCGCACCGTGGGCGGCCTTTTTCTGGATCTTCTCGGCGCGCCACAGCCCGGGCAGGGTGCGGCAAACCGCATCCATGGCGTCGGCGGCGGTGTGCTGGGCCTTCTCCTGCCGCTTGGTGTCCTCCCACTTGGAGAGCTCCTCCTCCACGTCGGATACGGTCACGTCCCCGAACACGTGGGGGTGGCGGGAGATCATCTTACGGCATTCCTCGTCCGCCACGTCGTCCAGGGTGAAGCGGCCCGCCTGCTGCTCAAGGCTGGCGTGGAAGATCACCTGCAGCAGCACGTCCCCCAGCTCCTCCCGCATCATGGCGGGATCGGCCCGGTCAATGGCCTCGCACAGTTCGGCGCATTCCTCCAGCAGTCCGCGCCGGAGGCTCTCGTGGGTCTGGACGCGATCCCAGGGGCAGCCGTTCTCGCCGCGCAGGATCTCCACCACGGCCCGTAGGTCCTCCGTGTTATAGTGTTGTTTGCTCGGAAAATCTATCATACTTTCTATCTCTCTGCAAGTGTTTTTGCTGAAAAGTCTTTGTTTTCAATACTTTTTCCCGCTTTTGACCGAAATATGCCGCAACTCAGTGCCGATTTTTTTGCAAATGGAGCAATTTCCCGAGCTTCTCCCCGTGAGGGATCAGCTCCATGTCGTCCATGGTGACCGCCCGGGTGACGCCGATCATGACGGCGTACACCGCCACAGCCACTAAGATGGCCGGAAACATGGCCATCGCCATGCGAGGCCGGGTCAGCGGAGCCCCGCCCCGGGACAGGAGCCTGGACAGCAGCCCGTACACCGCCCAGGCGGAAACGCCCATGGGAAGGCAGGAGAGCAGCGGCGCTCCCAGCACCCGGCTGAGCCGGGGCTTGTTCTTCAGCGTCCTGCACAGGAAGACATAGTCCGCCGCGCAGATCACCGCGAAACAGAAGATGCTGCCCACCGGCGCGCCGGTGATGTTGATGCGGGGATTGCCTACCAGCACCCAGTTGACGCCGATCTTCACCACGCCGCCCAGGATGATGCTGACGATGGGCAGCCGCTCCTGACCGGCGGCCTGAAGGATGGCGTTGCCCATCATGGACATGCACACGAAAAACGCCGCCACGCCCAGCATCCGCAGCAGCACCGGGCCCGCCGGGTTGCTGCCCCAGTAGATCACCCGGAACACCGGCTCGGCCAGCACGAACAGCCCTACCCCCATGGGCATGGCCACGGAGGCGGCGATGCGGAGCGAGGACTCCGCCAGGTCGCTGGCCTCCCGCCGCTGCCGGCGGGTGAGGAAGGCCGTGAGGGCCGGCACCACGCTGAGCGTCAGCGGGGTGATGAAATAGGACGGCAGGTTATAGAGCGTCTGGGCTTTGCCGTAAACGCCGTAAAGGACGTGGGCCTCCTGCGGCGAAAACCGGGCGGCGGACTGGAGCCGGTTGAGGCACAGGCCGTTGTCCAGTAGATTGATCATGCTCAGCACCGACGCGCCGATGGCGATGGGGATGCCGATGGTGAGGAACTCCCGCATGATGCTCCCGGCGCTGTCGGGGGTATCCGCCAGGCCGTAGGTCTGCAGGGGGTAGTATCTGCACTTATAGAGCGCCATGTAGATCAGCGCGCCCAGGGCGCCGAAGGTGACGCCGAAAATGGCGCCGGCGGAGGCCATGGGAAGGCCCTTGCCGGTGCGGACCAGGACGTATGCCAGCGTCAGGCCCACCAGCAGCTTGCCCACCTCTTCCACCACCTGGCCGAAGGCCGTGGGGATCATGTTGCTCCGTCCCTGGCAATAGCCCCGATAGGCGGAGGTGGCGCACACCAGCAGCACCGCCGGGGCCAGGGCCAGGATGCTCATCCACGCCTCACGGTCGCCCATCACCGCCGAAAGAGGCTTGCTGAACAGCAGCATGATCAGCGTGAAAAAGCCGCCGATGCCCAGCAGCACGCCCAGCGCCACCCGGAAGATCCGCTGGACCTGGGCCTGCCGGCCCTGGGTATCCGCCGCCGAGATCATCCGGGACAGGGCCACCGGGAAGCCCGCCGTGGCCAGGGTCAGGAAAAAGCTGTAGATGTTGTAGGCCACGTTGAAGTGCGCGAAGCCCTCGTCCCCCAGGATGCGCATGCTGCCCAGGGGGAGCTTGTAGAAGAAAGCCACGATCTTGACGATGACGGTGGTCCCCGCCATGATCGCCGCGCCGTGGAGATAGTTTTGCTTCTTGGATTCGGGCAAAGTATTTCCTCCTCGATCGTCCGGAAAAAGGCCGACAGGTCATATAAGAATTCTATGTCGTGACAAATGATTTTACACCAGAAACCGGATAAAAGCAAGTGGCGCTTGTTCGGGAAAGCGAAGAGCGGACCGATGCCGGAGCATCGGCCCGCTCATTTTCTTTGCCGCGGGAGATCAGAGGTCCTTCAGTCCGGACCTGTGCAGGACCAGCGCGCCGGCCAGGAAGCAGCCCTGGGCCGCGCAGTTGATGCCCTGCTCGATCCAGTTGTAGAGAGCCTGGGTGGCGTCCTTGCCGGACAGCGCCCCCATGCCCGCTAGCAGGAAGCCCAGGGACTGCATGGGCAGGAGCAGGGTGTTCAGCGCGTGGAAATCACAGATCCCCAGGGCGTACAGCAGCTTCCACAGGGCCTTGAGGAACCCGGCGGAAAACACGTCGATGGTGCCGGCGGCGAACAGCGCGAAGGCGTCCTTGCGCATATGGGCGTAAAGATCCCGCTGGAGGATCACCGACGCCGCCCCGAAGCACAGCACCGGGATGAAATCCATCAGGGCCATGGGTACGGTGAATTGGTACACGATCAGGCTCCTTTCGGTGGATTATTTCTTGTTCTTCTCCTTGGAACGCTTGTCGTTGATGATCTTCATGTGCTCGGCGGTGACCAGCTCCACACCGTTCTCTTTGGCCCAGTCCACGCAGCCCCGCAGCACCGTGGGCAGGAAGATCCGGGGCACGTTGAGGATGGTCTCCAGAGCGTCGTCGGTGAATTTCACCTTATCGTCGGCCCGGTCGGCGGCGTAGCGCACGGATTCCAGAGAGGATTTGCGGATGGGCAGCAGCTCGGCGCGCAGGCGGCTCTTCCGGTGGAACCAGAAGTTTTTGCTGTCCCGGTAGCCGTAGTCCACCGGCAGGGGCGGGAAGTCCTGGGCCCGGACGCCGTTGATGATGGCGTCGCTGTACTTTTTCTTCATCAGGATCTTGTCCACCCGCAGGATGAAGTGGGCGCCGAACTTGGAGGTGATGCCGTTGAAATCGTGGTAGGGAGGCTCGTAGCCGTTGAGCTCGCCGGGCTTGTCGTCCTGGGCGTTGTCCAGCTCTCTCATCCAGGTGCACTCGATGCTCTGGATGGCGTCGCTGACCACCATGGGCCGCTTTTCGCCGGTGGTCTCTTCCACGATGCCCTTTTCCAGCCGGAAATTGCACTTGGGCATCTTGTCCTCGGGCTTGTCCCCGGGCCAGCTGAGCTTGACGCACTCTTTAAAGGTTCTGGGCTTGTCGTCCACAAAGTTGATGGCGCACTTGCCGGTGCGGAGGATGTTCTGGGCGGTGTTGGACGAGTTGCGGCAGCACAGCAGCATGGCGTAATAGTCCTTGCCCGCCACGTAGTAGGGCGCGATCAGGGAATAGGGGCCCAGGGTGGTGGAGCCGTCCTCGCACAGGGTGGAGATCACCACGGTGGGCATGGGGTAAAACAGCGAGGTCTGGTAGAAGTTGTCTACGATGCGCAGATCTTCAAAGCTGGACATTTTTATCCCTCCATTTGAACGTGTTCAGATGTATTCAGTATAAAGTCGGCCCGGAGGAAAGTCAAGGGCCGGGGTGGATTTCCCGTCGAAAGCATGGTATAATCCTGCCATCCTTTCCTCCGGAGGTACGTCCCATGTCCGCACCTGCGATCCGGGCCGCTTTCTTCGACGTGGACGGCACGCTGCTGTCCCACCGCACCGGAACCGTGCCCTCATCCGCCAAGGAAGCCCTGCGCCGCCTGCGCGGCGCGGGAGTCCGTCTATTCCTGTCCACCGGCCGGCATCTGCTGGAGATGCAGGAGCTGGACTACGTCTCCGAGTTCCCCTGGGACGGGTATATCACCATGAACGGGCAGTTCTGCTACGACGCGGACGGCGTGTATTTCCGCCAGCCCATCGACCGGGAGGACGTGGAGGGGCTGATCCGTCTGTCCGCCGAAATGGATATCCCCTGTATGTTCGTGGAGGAGGACGACATTTACATCGGCCACTACAACGACACTGTCCGCAGCGTGCTGCGGGAGATCCACACTCCCCTGCCCCGGCTGGAGGACCTGCGCCGGGGGCTGGAGAAGGACGTGTACCTGGCGGTGATCTACTGCACGGAGGAGAAGCGGCGGCAGCTCGTCCACAGGCTCAAAAGCGTTCGGGCCATGGGTTGGCACCCGCTGGCCTACGACGTGATCCACCGGGAGGGCAGCAAGGCCCGGGGTATCCGGCTCACCTGCGAGCGGTACGGCATCCCGCTGGAGGAAACCATGGCCTTCGGCGACGGGGAGAACGATCTGGAAATGCTCCGGGAGGTGGGCGTAGGCGTGGCCATGGGCAACGCCTCGCCGGAGGTCAAGGCCGCCTGCCGGTACGTCACCGCCGACATCGACGAGGACGGCATTTTGAAAGCCGTGGAGAAGTTCGGGGTCATATAACGGCGCTTACGCAAGGCAGCGATCAGGAAACGAACCCCGCCGGGCAGATGAATCATCTGCCCGGCGGGGCTGATTTTTGCTCGTTCAGTCCTGGCACATGGTCTCGATCACGTCAAAAACCTGGCGCACGTTGCGCAGGCCGACCAGGGAAAAGCCCGCTGTGTCCGTGGAAAAACCGCTAAAGCCGCGTCTTCCGACTACCTGGAAACGGATCGTGCCCGAGCCGTCGTCCCTGCACTCCACCTCCATGGCCGGAAGCGAGGTTCTCTCCAGAAAGTCGATTTTTCCCACAGCTCGGCGAATGATCTTGCGGTTTGTGATCACGTAATCGGTATTCCGCAGAACGTGTCGTTTATAGATAAAGCGGCCTGCCACAAGATAAAGCCCGAGGCAGACGAAGGGGATCCCCCAGATCTTGAACATAAGCGGAGCGTTCGCCATGATCACGGTGGCTTCCCAAAAAACGGCAAAGCCGCACCACATGATGCTGAACGGGATCATGAACCAGTCCTGTTTTTCCAGCAGGGAAAACTTTTCCGGTTTTCCCTGCCACAATACCTGCTCTCCGTAATTGAGCCAGGACCTGTACCAGAAGACGTCATCGCCGGATTCGCTTTTCCGTGTAAAAAAACTCATACCTTCACCTCCGCAAAGGATTTCCGGATACGCGCGGCAAGATAATCATAGCATTTTGTCAAAACAAAAACAAACGTTTTCCGATAAAAATGAGGTCAGGACCCGGAAGGGTTCCTGACCTCATTTTCTTTTTCACTGGCTTTCTTCAAAGCCCTTTGGGGGTGTGCCGCCTCTTAGCGAGGCGGCTTTGTCCCACCGGATCACGCAGGATTTTCTTCCTGTCTCTCCTGCGCTTCTTTCTTTGCTTTTCTTCTCTTGGACTCAAGATAGGCCAGGATCGCCAGCAGCAGGCCGCTGCCGCCCATAGCGGCATAGTACGGCGCAGCGGTGGTATCGTCTCCCGTTCCGGGGGTATCGCTGTAAGCGTTGGTGATCATGACCACGTAAGAGGTCCCGTTGCTCGTCGCGCCCGTGATCTCCTCGATCTCCAGGACACCGTTGTTGTCCTTGATCTTGATCGTCACCGTCACGGTGCCTTCCACGATACGCACACCGGGGTAGTTGTCTTCCAGGGTCTCGTTCACGGTGTAGACGTAGGTTCCCGCAGCGGTGAAGTGGATATCGCCGAAGATCTCCGTCAGGTTGTCGAGGTCGGAGTTGCCATTGGCCTCGATCGTGATAGATACGTTTTCGGCACCGTCCTTCATCGGCATCGGCGCGTTCTCGGTTACTGCAGTGATCGTGAAAGTAAACTTGAAGGTGGTCTTCTTCGGGAGATTGGCGCCCAGCATGATCTTCTTCACGGACAGCGGCACATCCACGGGGATGGGCGTGTAGTCGTTGGTGATCTCCACCACGTAGACGTTGTTGTCTTCCGTGACGCCGGTGATCTCGTCGATCTCCAGTTCACTGTTGACGTCCTTGATCTTGATGACCACGGTCTTCGTGTCTTCCGCACAGGTCATGCCGGTATACTGGTCTCTCATGGTCTCTGTCACGGTGTAGGTGTAGATGCCGACTTCCGTGAAGTGGATGCTGCCGAAGGCCGCCGTCAGCGTATCCGGATCGGATTCGCTGTCGACGAAGATGCTGACGGAAGTGACTGCGTTGTCGCCGATCTTCGGCATGGGAGCCGGAGTGATCGGAGTGGTCCCGTCCAGACGATACGCGCTCTCACTGCTGATGGTGAAGATGAACTCGTATTCGGAGCCCTCGGGAAGCTCGTTGCCGGTCATGATCTTCTTGACGTTCAGAGGAACGTCGATCGGGGTCGGCAGGTAGCTGTTGTCGAACTCCACGTAGACGTCGTCCTCCGTGGGATCGAAGTCGCTGCCGTCCAGCTTGCAGCTCGTCTCGAGCACGCCGTTGTTGTCGGTGACCGTCACCACCAGGGTGTGGGTCAGGGTCACGTCGGGGTCGTTCGGGGTATCGCTGCCGTAGGTCACGCCGGGGATCCGGTCCGCTTCGTCATCGGGCACGGTCTCTTCGATGGTGTAAGTGTAGGTGCCGACCTCTTCAAAGAGGATGCTGCCGAAGGTGTCACTGGCATCGACCGGTCCGGTGCCGTCTCCCTCGACGGAGATGGTAATGGACGTGGTCTCAGTCCCGTTCTTCTTCGGGAGCGGGATCGGAGTGATATCCTCGCCGCCCAGGTCGGCCGGACGGACAGCGCTGTCGCCGGTAATGGTGAAGTCGAAGTCGAACGTCGTTCCATCGGGCACGGGTCCGGTCAGGATCTTCTTCACGTTCACGGGGATCTGGACAGGCTCGGGCAGATAGCTGTTGTCGAACTCCACGTAGACGTCGTCCTCCGTGGGATAAAAGGCGTTGTCGTCCAGCTCGCAGGAGGTCTGGAGCTCGTTGTCGGCGTTGGCGCTCACCGTGACCACCAGGGTGTGGGTCAGGGTCACGTCGGGGTCGTTCGGGGTATCGCTGCCGTAGGTCACGCCGGGGATCCGGTCCGCTTCGTCATCGGGCACGGTCTCTTCGATGGTGTAGGTGTAGATGCCCACCCGGTTGAAGCTGATGCTTCCGAAGGTGCCCGTGTTGTTCACAGGTCCGTTGCCGTCGCCGATGACGGTGATGTCGACCGACGTCTCGTCGGGCACCGGCATCTCAAGAACGGTGCCGTCCGTGAGGGTGATCGGGTAAAGCGGGGTCGTTCCGTCGGCCTCGGTGGAACTGTCGCCGGTGATCGTGAAGGTGAAGGTCTTATCGGTTCCATCGGGCACGGGGCCTGTCAGGATCTTCTTCACGTTCACGGGGATCTGCGTCGGGGTGAAGGGGTTGGTGACTTCCACGCTGCCGCTGTTGTTCACGCCGCCGGTGATCTCCGCGCTCAGCGCGTTCGTCGCGTCGTCCTTCGTGACGGTGACTTCCACGGTATGGGGGTTCGTATCGTACTGCATGCCCGGCGTCGTGCCCTCGGTCTCGGTCACCGTGTAGGTGTAGGTACCGGGCTGATCGAAGCTGATCTCGCCGAAGTACCCTGTCTCGCCCGCCGTGATCGAGACCGTAGTCCCGCCGGCGTTGGTGGGCATCGGTATCGGGGTGATCGCCGTGTCTTCGGGCGTTTTCGCGCTCACGGCGGCAAGCGTGAAGGTGAAGAGCTCATCCGGGTCGGACGTATCGCCGTCCACGATCTTCTTCACCGGGATCTGGATGGAAGTCGGGTTGAAGGTGTTGGTGATGACCACGTTGGTACCGTCGTCCAGGCCGCTGGTGATCGCAGCGCTCAGCGCGTGATCCGCGGTCTCCGTGACCGTGATGACCACGGTCTGAGGATCCGTGACGTAGACCATGCCCGGCGTCGTGCCCGCGGTCTCGGTCACCGTGTAGGTGTAGGTGCCGGTGGCGTTGAACTCGATCTGGCCGAACTGGCCGATCTGGTTGGCCTTGATGGTCACGGTGGTGTTGCTGCTCGGCATGGGCGCGTCGCCCACCTTCGCCAGAGTGAAGGTGAACTCTTCCTCCGTGTTCGGCGTGTTGCCGTTCACGATCTTCTTCACCGGGATCCGGATGTTGGTCGGCGTGAAGGTGTTGGTGACGACCACGTTGGTACCGTCGTCCAGGCCGTCGGTGATCGCCGCGCTCAGCGCGTTCGTCGCGTCGTCCTTCGTGACGGTGACTTCCACGGTGTGGGGGTTCGTATCGTACTGCATGCCCGGCGTCGTGCCCGCGGTCTCAGTCACCGTGTACTAGTAGACGCCCGGGGTGTTATAGGTGATGGAGCCGAAGCTGCCGGTCTGTCCGGCCAGGACGGACACGGTGGTGCCGCTGGTCGGCATGGGCGCGTCGCCCACCTTCGCCAGGGTGAAGGTGAACAGCTCTTCCGTGTTCGGCGAATCGCCTTCCACGATCTTCTTCACCGGGATCTGGATGGAGGCCGGGGTGAAGGTGTTGGTCAGAGTGACCTCGCCCGGGGTGGTGGGATCGATGGTGCCCGGCGTGCCGGTGGTGCCGGTCAGGGACCAGCCGGCGGGCAGCGTGCCCGCGGGCTCGGTGACCTCATAGGTGGCGCCGATAGGCAGATTGGGGATCGTCAGGGTCTGGCCGCCCGTGAGCGTCACGGTGGCCACGCCGTCAGTGAAGGTCACGTCGCCATAGGTCCCGTTGATGCCGGTAGTGCCCTGCATCACGGTGACCTGCAGCGTGAAGGACGCGGTGGACCCAGCCGGGGCGCCCACGACGCTCTTGGTGATCTGCAGGGAGGCGACGCCCAGCGTATTGGTGATCGTATAGGTATCGTTGTCTACGGTCTTGTCGTAGTAGTCGGGAACGGGGATCTCGTCCACCGTGTAGGTGCACTCGACGCCGTTGGTGTACTTGGGCAGGCCCGTGAAACTCCAGTTCAGGGTGTCCGCCGCGGTGACGTCGATCGTCTGCGACCGGAAGGGCGTGGTGTTGCCGTCCTTATAAAGAATGATCGTTATGGTGGCAGGACGGGTATTATAACTGTTGCTGAAATCCTCCCAGACCTTGGTGCCGCTGATGTCGATGGTCACCGGCGTGTGGCTGTTGGTCAGGGTGGTCACGGTGCCGTTGACGGAGGTATTCGCGAGCGTGTAGCCCGTGATGGACGCCTCGGTCCAGGTGTAGGTGATCTCCGTGCCGTTGGCGTACTTGGGCAGGCCGGTGATCGTGCCCTCCCAATCGGGCGCAGACAGCGTCACACTGTCGCCGTTGCTCAGCGTCACGATCAGCTCGGTCGGCCGGATGCCGTCCTGGTTATTGGCGTCGGACCAGACCTTCTTCACGGTGGCCTCGGTCTCTTCCGGCGTATGGCTGTTGGTGATCGTCCCGCCGCTTTGCGCCGGGCTGCCGCTTACTTCGTATCCGGTGGGAACGCTGTTCTCGCTCACCGTATAGGTAATCACTGTGCCGTTGTCATATTTGGGCAGGCCGCTCCAGGTGTAGGTCCAGCTGTTGCCGTCGGTGCCGGTGATCGTCGGGGCGGGAGCCGCCATACCGCTGGGCATGCCGTTCAGGGTCAGCGTCAGGGTCTCGGGCCGGATGCCGTCCTGGTTGCTGTTGTCGTCCCAGTCCTTCGTCACAGTAATGCTGACGACGTGGTACTCGTTGGTGAACTTGATGGAATCAGCAGGCGTTCCATCCACGCTGACCGCGTAACTTGCGCTCAGGACGCCGTTGCTGTCCGTGACGGTCACGGACACGGTACGAGTCGCGGTATCGTAGATATAACCCGGCTCACCGTCATTGGTCTCCGTAACGGTATAAGTATAGGTTCCGGGCTGGGTATAGGTGATCGGTCCAAACTGGGAAGATCCAGCGCCGGTGATCGTGCGGACAGTGGCGCTCGGCAGAGGTGCGTCGTCCTGACCCGCCAGGGTGAACTCAAAGCCCACGTCGGTAGAAGGCGTGTCGCCGGTGAGCACCTTGGTCACAGGCAGATAGAGCTGCGTCTGTTTGGGCGTGTTGGTGAAGGTCACGGTGATGACCTCGTCCTGATCCACTTTCTCCTGATAGGTAGAAAGCGGATTGCCGCTGCTGAGATTGGAACCGGACAGAGAAGCGATGGTCTCATTGCCGCCGGTGCCGGTGTTGGTCACCGTGTAGGACGGCGTGTAGCCGTTGCCAAGCTCCGTGATCTTGTAGAAGGAGCCCACAGGCAGCCCGGAGAATACCGCCGACTGACCGTGTTTGAGGGTGATGTCGTTCACCGTCTGCGAACCGGAGCTGTTGGAGGTGAAATACGCGGGCTGTCCATTCCCGTCAATATATGATTTGCATTTTGATAATAGTGATCTGGGTGCAGGCTGCTTGTGGAAAAGTTGCTCAGATCCAGTTCGGTCAGCGATCGGCACTCGTAAAACATCATCGCAAAATCGAACATTTTAGACGTGTCAAAATTCGAGATGTCAAGATCCACCAGATTGTAGCAACAGGAGAATATGCCCATCGCCGATGTCAAACTGCTTGTATGCCAGCCGCTCAGATCCAATGACGTCAAACTTTCGCAGCCATAGAATACTGAAGCCATATAATCAACATGGCTGACGTCCCAGTTGGAAACGTTCAGCGAGGTCAAACTTTTGCAGTCTTCAAACAGACTGCCGAAGCTGGTTATTCCCTCGCCGATTTGCCAGCCGGACAGATCCAGAGACGTGATACTTTCGCAATGATAGAACATGCTACCTATCCCGCCAACGGCACTGCTCGGGTTTATGAGGTTGCTCACGTTGAAACCGGATACGGGGAGCACCGTAAGCGCCTTGCAATGGGCGAACATATAGTTCATTCTTTCAGCGCTGCCGGTATTCCAGCCGCCCAGGCCGATGATCTGCGTCAACTGGCTGCAGTTGCAGAACATCCCTTGAAAATTCTTCGCATTGCTGACGTCCCAGCCCGTTACGTTGATCGTCTTGATGTCGCTGTGCCCGAACATGCCGGTGTAGTAACTCGCATTCCAGCTATATGTACTGTTATTCTCGCCGAAATATATAACCTTTCTGGCGTTGAAGCCCGTGAGATCCAGCGTGTCAAACTGGCAGCGGTGGAACAGCCGCGAGCTGTCCGAGGGCAGATACCGGATGACGGCGTCCGACCACCAGTAGGCGTTCTCCCCCTCCACCTTCACGTAGATCCGGTAGCTGGTAGTGTTATCGTCCACCCGGATCCAGCCGCTGCCGGAGGCCGTGACCTCCGCTCTGGTCAGGTCGGTCCGCCGGGTGAAGCTGGTGGCCTGCTGGAACGGTTTGGGATTGGTAAAGTTATAAGAGTATCCCGCGTAGTATTGGATCAGGTTGTTGAGCCACAGGCTTCTCTTGATGGTGGCAACGGGAATACCCGGATCCGGCTCCGGGCGCTCCGAAGTCAAATGGATCTTGGGGATCTCGCGCCCGTTGGGATCTTCTTCGTCGTCCCACACCTTGACGATGGTGATAACGCCCTCCGGCTCCGGCTCGTTGACAAGCTGCAGCCAGCCGAGCTCATTGAGCTCCACCGCTTCCCCGGTCTCCTTGATCGTGACGGTGATCTCGCCCCGGTTGGTGATGACGACCTTGTAACGGGTCTCATCCAGAACGTAGCCGTCGGGGGCATGGGTCTCCTCCAGGGTATAGGTGCCCGGCTCCAGGCCGTCAAACACCAGATAGCCGGGAGCGTTTTCATCGTTGACGCCCGTTGTCTTTTCCTCCAGCACCACAGAGCCGTAATCGGAGGTGCCGTAGAGGGCGAAGACCGCGCCGTCCACAGGATCGCCGTTGAAGGAGTCGGTTTTATAGATCTTGAGCTGATGGAGCGGCTCGTTGTAGATCTCAAAATGGCCGCTTACATCCGGCTCCAGATAGGTCGAAGTACCGTTGACCACATAGTACATGGTCAACGTGCCCTGCTCGCTCAAATCGACAAAATAAGTCGTCTCATCGGGGAGATAACCCTCAGGGGCGGAAAGCTCCTTGATCTCATAGCTGCCCAGCTCCACATTCTCGAACAGAACGATACCATTTTCATCACTGACGGCAGTCGTCGTCATGTCATTTTGGTATTCGGATTCGCCGGAGAGCTGGAACGTCGCTCCGGGCAGAGAAGCGCTGAAGGTGCTGCCATCTTCATAGTAGATCTTATGCAGGATGACGTCGGCGTGGATCCGGCGCCAGTTGCCGATGACGTACTGGCCATCCACATAATCCAGCACCACATCGCCCTGGGGGATGACATAGGCAGAGGTGTCATAGGTGGGGCTGTCGGGATCTCCTCCGGGTTCGCCGATATGCGCCACACCGTGATCATCGATGGTGACGGTCATGACTACGTCGTCAAACATCAGGTAATCGACAGAGCCCGCCGTTTCCTGCAGATAGTAAGTGCCCAACTCCAGCTTTTCGAAGACGAGTCGACCATCGTCGTTCGTAGTGCCCGTAGCATCCACTCCTGTGCCGTAGTCGGACTCGCCCCACAGGTGGAAGGTGATCCCGGGGATGGTGACAGTTTCCGACGGATAGTAGTCCGCCACCACCTTCAGAATGTCCAGGTCGCCCCGGATACGGAAGGCGGTCTGGGTATAACCGTAGTCCACCGACCCGTCGCTCCAGACGGGTTCCAGGCCGTGGGTCTCCGCAGAGGCCACGGAACCGACCAGCCGGGTGCCGTTATAGGTCACGGGATCCAGATGATCGCAATCCACGTAGGGCGGCGCCAGCATGGTCACCTGGACGAAGATGCCGTGATCCGGCTGGAGGATAAAGTCCTCGCCGTTGGCCGTATGGCGCAGATCCACCGCGAAGGCCACGATATCCTCATGATCGCCCGTAAAGCTTTCCTTGCGGACCCAGCGGCTGTCGGACTCGAAATCGTAGTTCTTGCCGATGCTCCCCAGGTCCACCGTGTCGTCGGTGGTGTACCAGATCACCGGCGCCACGTCCAGAACGGAGGCGTTGGTCAGATACACGTCGAGCAGCGCGCCTTTCCACTCGGAACTCTGGCCGTCCTTGATAAAGGACTCCAGCCGGTCCAGGACGATGAGGTCGCTGGCAATGGTAGCGTCTTCAGCGTGGAAGTAGATCTGGTATTCGTAGGTCGTGTCGTTGTAGACGGTCGCATATTCAGAGAAGCTGCTCTGATTCGCCGACCTGACCAGCTTGTGGAGGCCCAGGTTGCCGTAGGTCAGGATGTCAATGCTGTGGTTTTGATAAGTATAGATGAATTTGTAGGCATCGCCGCACGCGGGATCAAGACCGCTCATATCCGCGCGGTCCTGCGCCGTGGGCAGGTTGCCGCCGTTATCCGGATAGCCGTCGCCTATATCTTCGTTGCCGGTCTCGTAGGCGGTCAGGTTGTGGACCCCCTCGCCGAACTCGGCGATCATATCCCAGGAATGGGTAGAGGTAAAGGAGATGCTGTATTGTTTGCCGGGCACCAGGAAGCTGACCTTGATCAGCGTGCGGCCGGTGTCGTTAAAGTTGTGGATCTCCTCCACCGTGTAGTCTGCGGAGGAGGCGACACGGCCGTTGACCCGCGCCACGAGAGAGTCGGGATCGAACACGCCGCCGGCAGGCAGCAGGTCGTAGATCACGCCGCTCTGCTGCTCCAGGTACACAGTTTCACTGTTGTAAGGATAAGATTCGGAGGCGTCGATTTTCCAGGTGATGCGGTAGAGCCGCCCCACGGGATCGTTCCGATAGCCGGTCACTTCCTTGATCACGGAGCCGCTGCGGTCAATGCCCATGACGTACTCCATGCCCTCAGCGGCACGCTGGGACACCAGGGTAGCGTTTTCGGTATCGACCCACTTGGTGGCGGTGCTGCGGGAGATATTGCGCAGAGCGATCTTGGGCTGTTCGGCTTCAAAGGCCGCCGTTACCGCATCCTGCACCGTCTCCGAATTGAGAAGATCCAAATAGATACTGGCGTACAGTTTGGTGTAGAAATGCTTGTTGGTGGTCTCCACCTTGAAGCCGGTGATGGCGGAGCCGGAATAGAAATACAGAGTGGAGCCATAGATGTGTACGCCGGTCGGCGCGTCGCTCGTCAGCGAACCGGTGCCGTTATAAAGATCATACTGCGCCGCCAGGATCCATTCGCCTTCATGCCGTACATAGATATCGATGACCTCATCTTCAAGGTAGGTCACAGGGCAGGCCACGAACTTCATCGTGTCTTCATTATACTCGGCATCCTGCATGACCCAGGAAAGGTTCACGGAAGTTAATCTGTAATCCTCATCCGTAAGCTGCGCGCCGTAAGAACCGCTGATGGGCTTCAAGTACAGCTCGCAGTCGCTCAGGGTGAAGGTGACGTTCGACTGGCCGTAGCTATTCGGATCGTCGTCACTCATGCCCTGGGGCACCGTCCACGGGTAGGAATAGTACTCCACCGAAGTGTTATATTGCAGACTGGGGATGGTCTGCATGTTCGGATTGTTGAACGCGCCGTTGTTATAGAACTTGTCCAGGTCATATCGGCGGACCATGTCAGAGTTGCTGACTCCCCTGCCCCGGTAGTCCAGGCCGACCTTGCTGAGGCCCACGCCGCTGCCGGGGTGGGAGAAGTGGGCGTGCTCGTATTTCCAGGTGGCGCTGGAATACCCGGTGGTGAAGTCGTTGGGAGAGTCCACAGGCGTCACGGTGACCGACACGTTGTTGGTCAGCGTATAGGTGACGAAAGAGGATCCGCTGTTCTGCTCATCGATATCATCGTAATAGGTCTTTAAATGACGGGTGATCACGTAATCGATGCGGCCGTTGTTGGGGAAGTCCTGCGTTAAGCCGCGCACTATACCGTAATCCGGGTCCGGGTGTTCTTCATCCAGCATGGGGAAGTGATACGCGTTCTGACCCTGCATTTTGATGGCGACGACGTCGCCGTTCACCACGTTGAACGTGTCGACAAGACTTATGTTGTAGGGCTGGGTGCTGCCGGTGACGGTAGTCTTGACCGGCCAGACCAGATAGTAATACAGGTTAGCGTTGTCAGGCGCCGGGCCCCAGGCATCAGTATTCCAGGAGGAATACAGGCCAGTGGGCTCCTGCTTTTTGACGGTGTTAATGGTGGCGTTGGTGTTCATATACACCGGGATGGAGCCGGTCTGGGCCTGGGCGTCCGGCTCTGCGGCGTTCTCGTCCAAAGTGACGGTCAGCGTGGCCTGCAGACTGCCGAGGGCGTTCTTTTCAGTAGGATTCCCGCCGCCGGGCTGATAATCATTATACTCATATGTGAGCTCACTAGTCTTGTAGCTGATATCAAAGTAACCGGCCTGGGCCGCGTCGCACTCGATGCGGTTATAGATGACCAGGTAGTCGCCGTCTTCCTTATAGACAAAGATATTGGCGTCCGTAAGGCCCTCGGCTTCACAGTGGGGGACCATGATCTCATAGTAATCCGCATAGCCGTTGCGGCCCTGGAGCAGCTGCTTGGGGACCTTGATCTGGATGCCCTCGGCCCGGATCTGGTTGTTGCCGGAAATGGAGTAAGACACCCGGAAGGTGTAGGGGTGGTCCCCCTAGTAGTTGGACGGCGTCCACACGTAGTCGCCGTTGGTCAGCGTTGCTCCGTTGGTGAAGACTGCGGAAACACTGACACGGAGATCGTCTGCGCCGCTCTTTGTCGAGTTAATACCCGTTATGAACGAGCAGCTGCCCAGGTCGAAAAAAACCTCGCCGCCCTCCGTTTCCGCTTCAAAGCTCTCGTGCTTGTATTCTTCCTGGGTCAGCCTGTCCAGAAGATCTTCGTTCAGGCCGCCCTCGCCGTCGGTGACGTCCACCTTCACGTGCAGCACGTCCACGGAATCGGCCGCGGCCGTGTTGGAAACGGTGACGGTAATGCTCTCGCCGAAGGCCTCCAGGTCGTACTTCTCTCCGCCGGAGAGAATGGCCACGTCGTAGGCGAAGAGCACCTCGTCGGGATCGACGTCCTCGCCGGTCTGGGCTTTATAGATGGCCGCGGCGATGTCCTGAGGAACGGCGACCACGGACAGCTCCGCATCCAAGGGAAGGATGCCGCTGACGGTGACGATCTGGTCGCCCATTTCGGCGTGCAGCTCCAGATACTTGGTCGTCACAGCCCAAAGCAGGGCCTTGAAGGAGTCGGTCGTGAAGGCGTACCCGCCTTCCTCGGCGGCGTCGAGAATGATCAGTTCATCGTCGGCAGAGAGGATGGCAACAACGCCCTTTTCAGGCAGAGCTGTGCCGCTGACGGCAAAGGACATTCCCTCCTGCTCCAGAGCGGCGGCGTCCTCGCCGTCCGCAAGGACGTAAGCGCCGAAGTCGGCCAGCTCGCGGTCCAGCTTCTTCTCCATCAGGGCGCGCAGAGCGGCGCCCTCCTCCTCGTCAGCGGAGCGGAGAGCAAGAGCCGTATCGTCTTCGGTGAACTCGCCGCTGACCGTCACGGCCAGCTCTTCACCCTCGGACAGGGCAAGGGCTCCGATGGACTCCTCGGCGGGTTCCTCCGCGGGCTCCTCCGCGGGCTCCTCGGTGGGCTCCTCGGTGGGTTCCTCGGTGGGTTCCTCCGTGGGCTCCTCGGTGGGCGCGGGCGTGGGAGTGGCAGTCGCCTCGGGAGTCGGCGTGGCAGTCGCCTCGGGAGTCTCGATGGGGTGTTCGGTGACAATGGCAAACAGCAGGGCCTGGAAATCCTTGCCCTCGAATTCATAATATACGCTCTTGTCCTCCGGCCGCACTACGCGGTTGGCGGTCACGGCGCGGATGTTCCAGCTCCCGTCCAGCAGGAAGAAGCGGAAGCTCGCGTCATCATAGGGCAGGAGGGTGCCTTCCGCGCGGAACTTCATACCGTCCTCGCTCTTCACCACGACGACATTATTCTTCTCGTCGACGGCGTAGACGCCGTAAAAGTCTACGACTTTACGGTTGAGCTGGCTCTCCAGCTTCTCCTGGAGCCAGGTCCGCTCCGTCTCGTTCAGACCGCGGGCGGAAAGGCCGTTGTCCGCCGGGAAGGTGCCGTAGACCACGACGGTAAGGAACTCGCCGTCACCCAGGGCGAGTTTGATCTCGTCCACAGTGGGCACGGGAGTCGACGCAGCCGTGGGGTCTGGCTCTTCCGTGGGCTCCTCGGTGGGTTCCTCGGTGGGCTCCTCCGTGGGCTCCTCCGTGGGGTCCTCGGTGGGTTCCTCCGTGGGCTCCTCCGTGGGTTCCTCGGTGGGTTCCTCCGTGGGCTCCTCCGTGGGATCATCGGTAGGATCATCGGTGATCTCGTTGGGATCGTCGGTGGGATCGCCCCCGACGATTTCATTGATCTCCTTGACGTCGTCGACGGCGAGGGCCTGTACGGGGAGAGTTCCCAGTACCATGACCACCACCAGCAACAGAGAGATCCAGCGTTTCCAACTTCTCTTCACGGTCGTACCTCCTAAAAAAGGGATCATCTATGAAAATGGTTTTTCATACAAATGAAGACAATGATCCGAATATAGTCATGCGAGTTTGTTTTACAGCATATTGCAAGTTAATAGCAAGAATAATATACATAAATATTTAGATGTACCCCGCTGAAATGTGCCGTTATGTTTACTATTTCCATTATTTTAAAACAAATGCCATAATTTTCCTGTCGTTTCATAGAGTTGGCAGAAAAAAAGCGTCCCGCGGTCGATGACCGCGGGACGCAGGCGATATGAAATTTCGGGAAATCAGCCCTGCACGCTGGCGATGTGGGCCAGCAGGCGCATCATGTTGCAGGTGAAGCCGTACTCGTTGTCGTACCAGGCGATGAGCTTCATGAAGTGGCCGTTCAGGGCGATGCCGGCCTGGGCGTCGAACACGCTGGCGTTGGTCTCGCCGATGATGTCGCTGGACACGATGGGCAGCTCTTCATAGCGCATGACGCCCTTGAGCTCGCCTTCGCAGGCGGCCTTGACGGCGGCGCAGACTTCCTCGTAGGTGGTCTCCTTGGCCAGGCTGACGGTCAGGTCGACCACGGAGCCGTCCGGGCTGGGGATGCGCATGGACATGCCGGTCAGCTTGCCCTGCAGGGAGGGGATGACCTTGCCCACGGCCTTGGCGGCGCCGGTGGTGGAGGGGATGATGTTGTCGTAGGTGCCCCGGCCCAGACGCCAGTTCTTCTTGGAGTACTCGTCCACGATGCTCTGGGTGGCGGTGGCGGCGTGCACGGTGGTCATCAGGCCTTCCACGATGCCGAAGTTGTCCTGCAGGACCTTGGCCAG
>JAFSZH010000039.1 GCA_017455685.1 Oscillospiraceae bacterium | reverse complement strand
GAGCCCGCTCCCGCCGCCGTTCCCTTCGTTCCCGCCGCTCCCGCGGCGCCCGTGAAGCCCGCCGGCGATACCAACATCAGCGTCATCGGCGGCGGCCCCGGCGGCTACGTGGCCGCCATCCGCCTGGCCCAGCTGGGCGCCAAGGTCACCGTCGTCGAGCGGGAGCACCTGGGCGGCACCTGCCTGAACATCGGCTGCATCCCCACCAAGTGCCTGCTGCACAGCGCCGAGCTGGCGGAGGACATCCGCAAGCAGGGCGAGAAGATCGGCGTGAAGGTCTCCGGTCTGGAGATCGACTTCCCTCAGGTCATCCGCCACAAGAACGAGATCAGCAAGCAGCTCACCAGCGGCATCGCGGGCCTGTTCAAGCTGAACAAGGTCGCCAAGGTCGACGGCGAGGCCAAATTCGTCGGCCCCGGCAAGCTGTCCGTCAAGAAGGCTGACGGCTCCGTGGAGGAGATGACCGCCGACGCCATCATCGTGGCCACCGGCTCCATCAACTCCGTGCCGCCCATCCCCGGCCTGCGGGAGAACCCCAACTGTATCGATTCCACCGGCGCGCTGAGCCTGGAAAAGCTCCCCGAGTCCATGGTGGTCATCGGTGCGGGCGTCATCGGCCTGGAGCTGGCCTGCGCTTACGCCGCCTTCGGCACCAAGATCACGGTGGTGGAGGCCCTGGACCACATCCTGCCCATGCTGGACGGCGATCTGACCAAGATCGGCGTGCAGCACATGAAGGGCATGGGCATGGACTTCCATCTGGAATCCCCCGTCCAGCGGGTGGAGGAATCCCCCGTGGGCGCCAAGGTCGTCTGCAAGGACAAGGAAGGCCGGGAGCTCAGCTTTGAGGCGGAGAAGGTGCTGGTGACCGTGGGCCGCCGCTCCAACACCGCCATGCTGGATCTGGAAGCCGGCAAGCTGGACAACGACCGGGGCCGCATCATCGTCAACGACAAGATGGAGACCAGCGTGCCCGGCGTGTACGCCATCGGCGACTGCGTCATGGGCTACGCCCAGCTGGCCCACACCGCCTCCGCCATGGGCGAGGTGGCCGCAGAGAACATCATGGGCTTTGAGGCCCACTATGACGAGCGGACCAACCCCACCTGCGTCTACATCGAGCCCGAAGCTGCCTCCGTGGGTCTCACCGAGGAGCAGTGCAAAGCCAAGGGACTGGAGTACAAGGTCGGCAAGTTCCCCATGGCCGCCAACGGCAAGGCGCTGATCATCAACGGCGGCGAAGGTCTGGTGAAGATCATCGCCGGCAAGGAGTACGGCGAGATCCTGGGCATGCACATCATCGGACCCCGGGCCACCGATCTGATCGCCGAGGGCGCTCTGGCCATCGGCGAGGAGATGACCCTGGACGAGATCATCGCCACCATCCATTCCCATCCCACCGTCACCGAGGCCATGCGCGAGGCCGCTCTGCAGGCCGAGAAGCGGGCCATTCACACCTCCAACAAGTAAGCGTATCTTCCAAAAAACAGGGAGCGAAGGGCTTTGCCCTTCGCTCCTGCGCACACGGGATAGCTATGGAAAGATTCAGAAAAAAACCGAAACTCGACAGGAAGACGGAGCGGGCCGTCGCCGCCCAGCTGGGCAAGCACGTGCCGCCCCAGGCCGGGATCATCCTGCTGGCCTTCACCACGGCGGCCTGCGCCGCGCCGATCCTGCTGGGGCTGCGGCTGTGGAACGAGATCCCCCTGGCTCTGGAGACCGGACTGGTGAACTTCAGCGGCGAGCCGGACCTGCTGCCCCGCTGGGCGCTGGTGTTCCTGGTGCCGGGACTGTTCCTGGCGCTGAACGCGATCAACCATCTGCAGCTGCGGAAATTCCAGCGGCAGGAGAAGGTCCCGCCCCGGCATACGCTGTTTATGGGGCGCTGGGGCTTTCCCATCATCGGTCTGGCCGTGTGCTCCTGGCTGATCCCCAGCGCCGCCGGCCGGGAGAACATGATCATCCCCGCGGACGCGGCCTGGCTGTTGGGCCTGGGGGTCATGTTTTACGGAGGGAAGCTGCTGGTGGAAAACAGGCCGATGAAGAACACCGCCCTGCTGATCCTGTCGGCAGGGCTGCTGGCGGTCTGCGGCGCGTCGGTGTTCCTGCCGCTGATGTGAAATACGAAAAAAAACACCCCGGTCAAGACCGGGATGTTTTTTTTCGGATACAGCTCACTCAATGGTGACGCCGTAGAGATCCTCGTAGTACTTGACCATGGAGGCCTGGTCCTCGTCGATCATGCCGTGATCGTTGATCCAGTCCATCTGCTCTTCCACGATCTTGGTCATGGGCAGGTCGATATCCAGGGCCTTGGCCATGTCCATGGCGTTGTGGATGTCCTTGTAGTGGACGGCGATGCGGGCCGAGGCCGTGAAATCACGGGACAGCACCTTGGGGACCTTCAGATCCATGACGGCGCTCTGGGCGAAACCGCCCTTGATGGCGTCGAACAGGACCTTGGGGTCAAGACCGGCCTTGACGGCCAGGGCATAGGCCTCGCCCATGGCGCACAGGTGGATGCCCACCATCATGTTGTTGGCGACCTTGCTCATGTCGCCGGCGCCGCTGCCGCCCATGTAGGTGACGGTCTTGCCCATCATTTCCAGATAGGGCAGCACCCGGTCGAACACTTCCTTGTCGCCGCCGCACATGATCACCAGAGTGCCGTCGTCGGCGCCGGTCTGACCGCCGCTGACAGGGGCGTCCAGCAGGTCGAAGCCCCGCTCCTTGGCGATCTTGTAAAGCTCCTGGATCACGTAGGGGCTGGAGGCGCCCATATCCACGATGGTGGTGCCGGGCTTGGCCTTTTCGGTGATCTCCAGCACGGTGGCGCGGACCAGGGCGTTGGTCGGCAGGCAGAAGAAGATCACGTCGCAGTTCTTGTAGAGCTCGTCGGCATTCTCCACGGCCTTGCCGCCGTTGGCGGTCAGACGGTCGCGGGCGGCGGGGACGGGGTCGTAGCCCCAGACGGTCAGATCGCTGCCGCCCTTTTTGATCAGGTTGTAGGTCATGCCGGTGCCCATGATGCCCAGGCCAAGATAGCCGATGTTCTTCATGTTGCAGTTACTCCTTCTAAATTGTAGATGTCAGCCCGGATCACTTGATCAGGTTCGGAAGGACCATGGTGATGGCGGGAATGTAGGTGATGATCAGCAGGGCGATGATGCCGGCAATGAGGAACGGAACGATCTTCTTGCAGATCTCCGCCACAGGCAGGTTCGCGATCTTGCAGCCCACGTACAGGTTGATACCCACGGGCGGGGTGATCAGGCCGATGGCCATGTTGACCGTGACGAACACACCGAAGTGGACCGGGTCGATGTTCATGGCCTTCATGATGGGGACCATGATGGGGATCAGGATGTAGTACGCGGAGTTGGCATCCAGAAAGCAGCCGGCGACCAGGAAGATCACGTTGACCAGCAGCATGATCACGATCTTGTTGCTGGACAGAGCCAGCAGGCCCGCGGACAGATTGCTGGCCAGGTGGCTGGTGGTCAGGATCCAGGCGAAGACGCTGGCGCTGGAGACGATGTACATGACCGTGGCGGAGGAGACCGCGGAGTCGATGAACAGCGACCACAGCTCCTTCAGGCGGATCTCCCGGTAGATGAGGATGCCCACCAGCAGACCGTAGACCACGGCCACACCGGCGGCCTCGGTCGGGGTGAAGATACCGCCGTAGATGCCGCCCAGGATGATCAGAGGCATCAGCAGACCCCAGATGGCGTCCTTGAAGGCCGCCCAGCGCTCCTTGGCGGGGGCCTTGGGCTGGATCACGATGTTGGGGTTGTTCCGGGAGGCAATCTTGGCCGCCAGCAGGTAGGCGATGCCCACGATGATGCCGGGGATGATGCCGCCGGCGAACAGCTTGCCCACGGACACGTCCGCGATGGACGCGTAGACCACGAAGGCGATGGACGGCGGGATGATGATGCCGATAGCGCCCGAAGCGCACATCAGAGCCGAGGAGATGCCCGGATCATAGCCGGCGCGGATCATGGCGGGGATCAGGATAGAACCCAGGGCCGCCACGGTGGCCGGGCCGGAGCCGGAGATGGCCGCGAAGAAGCAGGACACGATGACCACCACGGCGATCCGACCGCTCTTCGTATGGCCGACGCTCACCTCGGCAAAGCGTATCAGTCGTTTGGATATGCCCGCGTACTCCATGATGGAACCGGCCAGGATGAAGAACGGGATGGCCAGCAGGGCGAACTTGCCCACGGAGGCATACATGATGCTGGGGAACATGTTGAACGGGACCTTGGAGTAGGCCAGGCCGATCAGGGTGGAAAGACCCAGGGAAACGGCGATAGGCACGTTCAGGAATACGAACAGGAAAAACGTTCCGAACAGGATAAGACCGATCATGCCTTATTCCCTCCTTCCTTCCACAGACGGACCATCTGCGTCACGCCCATCTGGACGGAGCGGATGATCATGAACACGGCTCCCACGGGGATGGAGAGTCCCTGCATGGCGCTGGGCCACTGCAGTGCGGAAGTCCGGGAGTTGAGCGCGATCTGACCCTGGACCATGATGACGCCGTACTTGAAGAGGATCGAGAGCATCACCACGGAGCAGATGGTGGAGAACAGCACGAAGAAGGCCTGCCCCTTCTTGGGGAACTGCTCCACGATAAAGCTCATGCCCAGGTGCGCCCCCCGCTTGTAAGCGGTGGCGGAGCCCAGCATGGAGACCCATACAAAGGCCATAACGGTGATCTCCTCGGTGTAGGAGATGGAGCTGGACAGCAGATAGCGGCTGAACACGTTGGCGAAGTTCAGCGCGGTCATGACGACCAGGAGGATCACGAGGCAGGTTTCCTCCACATAATCCAGGGCACGAAGGAAGCCCTTAAGCACTTTCAATTTACAATCCCTCCCAAGAAAAGTGGGTTAGCGGGGGAAAGACGCAGCAGCGGATCAGCTCCGCCGCCGGGTCGGTAAGAGAAACGTGCGGCAGGCATCCCTGCCGCACGTTTCGGAGAAAACAGGTATCAGTCAAAGGTGTAGCCGAAAGCGGCGAACAGGTCTTCGCCGATCTGCTCACGGTACTCTTCGTACAGGGGGTTCACGGCATCCTGGAAGGCCTTGATCTGCTCGTCGGTCAGATCGGTGATCTGCACACCGGCGGCCTCGAACTCGGCGCGGATGTTGCCGTCGTTGGCGCGGGAAGCGGCGATCTCAGCGGCGCACGCCTCCTGGGCGGCCTGGCGGAAGATCTCCTTGTCGGCGTCGCTCAGGCTGTTCCAGACCTTGCCGGAAACGCTCAGGCAGATGGCGTCGTAGGAGTAGTTCCACATGGTCAGGTACTTCTGGACTTCCTGGATCTTGGCGCTGCGGATGGTGTCCAGGGGGTTCTCCTGGCCGTCGATGGTGCCCTGCTGCAGAGCGGTGAACACCTCAGCGAAGTTCATGGAGGTGGGGTCGGCGCCCAGCTTCTGGAACAGGGAGATGTACATGTTGTTGGCGGGGATACGGATCTTCATGCCGACCATGTCGGCGGGGGAGGTGATGGGACGCACGTTGTTGGTGATCTGACGGAAGCCGTTCTCGGCCAGAGCCAGAGGCTCGGCACCCTTGGCGCGGATCAGATCCATCAGGGCCTCGCCGCCGGGGGCGCCGGGGTTCAGCAGGATCTCGTCAACGCTCTCATAGCCCTTGGTGAAGATCCAGGGCATGGTCATGACGAACAGCTTGGGCTCGAAGCCGGTCATGTTCATGACGGAGTGGATATCCACGTCGGTCACGCCGGTGAAGATCATTTCGCAGCCCTTCTGCATATCGCCGCCGGACAGCTGCTCGTTGGGGAAGATGCTGATGGTGTAACGGCCTTCGGTGCGCTCTTCAATGAGCTGCTTGAAGGTGTTGGCTGCGACCTGCCACACGGAGGTCTCGCCGGTGGTGATGTTCAGCTTGAGCTCGATGGGAGCCGTTGAGGTGGTGGAGGTGGAGCTGCCGGACTTGGAGCCGCCGCAGGAACTCAGCACCGCCATGAGCATGAGCATCGCGAGCACGAGGCAAAGAATCTTCTTCGTTTTCATGTGTTACCCTCCAAAAAATTATACATGGCAATTTTACCTGCCTGTCTCGTAAAATTGTACCATTTTTTTGGGCGGCTTGTCAATCAATATTATAAAAATGTCATATTGCCCAAAACGCACGGAAGGCCCCGGCAAACCGGGTTTTCCGGCGGGAATCCGTTGACTTTCCCCCCGGGAATGTGGTAACTTCAAGACAGAAGGATCATAAGTACATCATCCGATAAAGGATCGAAAGGAGCTTGACCCATGAGCGAAGAAAAACGTACCATGTGCGCCCTCGTAAAGGAGGAAAACGGCCCCGGCGAGCTTGTTTACCATACCGACATGCCCATCCCCGTGCCCGGGGACGAGGAGGTCCTGATCAAGGTCCACTGCAGCGCCATCTGCGGCACGGACGTACACATCATCGAGTGGGACGCCTGGTCCGAAAAGCGGGTCAAGGCGCCGACGATCGTGGGCCATGAAACGGTGGGCACCATCGTGGCCGTGGGCAAAAACGTCACCGACCGCCACGTGGGCCAGCGGGTGTCCTGCGAATCCCACGTCCACTGCCGGGAGTGCTGGTTCTGCACCCACGGCATGCCCCACATCTGCGCCAACCTGGGCATCCTGGGCGTGACCCAGAACGGTGCCTTCGCCGAGTACGTGGCCTTCCGCGCCGACTGCACCTTCCCCCTGGACGACAGCGTTCCCGACGAGGCGGCGTGCATGTTCGAGCCCATGGGCGCCGGCGTGCACGGCGTGGAGGCCGCCGAGGTGGAGGGCAAGAACGTGCTCGTCAGCGGCTGCGGCCCCATCGGCCTCACCGCCATCAGCGCGGCCAAGACCTTCGGCGCGAAGATGGTGGTGGCCTGCGATCTGATCGACGACAAGCTGGAGACCGCCAAAGCCATGGGTGCGGACTACGTGTTCAACAGCGGACGCGACGACCTGCTCGCCGAGGTGAAAAAGCTCACCGGCGGCGTGGGCATGGACGCCGCCATCGACGTCACCGGCGCGGGCGCGGCGCTGAACACCGCCCTCAAGTGCCTGCGGGCGGCGGGCCGGCTGGTCTGCGTAGGCCTGCCCACCAGGCCGGTGACCTTCCCCGACATGGCCGACGACCTGATCTACCGGGAGATCCAGCTCACCGGCATCTCCGGCCGGCTGGTGTGGAAGACCTGGGAGGACTTCGCCAAGGTCATGGCCGGGCCGTACTACAAGCTGGACCGGGTCATCGGCGGGAAGTATGCCATGAGCGACTACAAGGCCGCCTTTGAGGCCATCCATAACGGCGCCGTGGGCAAGATGATCCTCTATCCCGGACGCTGAAGCTGAATGAAAAAAAGATAAAGAGCCCGCCTTTGGAAAGGCGGGCTCTTTTCGTTGTGCTTTTTGAAAAGTCGGCGTCACAGATAAGCGACGGTCTCCTCCAGCGGCTTCCGCTTGGCGTGGTTAGGCAGAGGGCCCGCGCCCTCGGCGGCGTAGCCCAGATCCAGGAACATCAGCACTTCCTCGTTCTCCGGCAGGCCCAGGATCTCAGCGGCCTTCTCCGGGTCCAGGAAGTTGAGCCAGCAGCTGTCCACGCCCTCGTCCGCCGCCGCCAGGAGCATGTGGGTGGCGACGATGGAGGCGTCCTCCACTCCGGAATCCCGTTTGCCGCCGGGGTAGGTGAAGACGTTTTTGCTGTCGAAGGCCACCACCAGCACGGTGGGCGCGCCGTAACGGCAGGGGGTGATCTCGTCGATCTTGGCGAGTCCGGCTGCGGACTGCACAACGTACACATGCTGCTCCTGCAGATTTTTGGCGGTGGGGGCCAGCCGGCCGGCGTTCAGAATGGCCGCCAGCTTTTCCGGCTCCACCTGCCGGTCGGAGTACTTCTTGCAGGAATAGCGGTTTTGAATGACTTCCTTGAATTCCATATATATCCTCCTTTTCAGATTGTTGACAGGGATGCGCGGGGACGGATGCTTATCCGGTTTGTCAGGGCTGGACGACGGCGTATTCCGTTACGTTCAGCACCGTTTCCCCGTCGATCTGCGCCGCGCATGGGCGGGAGAAGCGCACGCGGACTTCGTTGCCAGTGAACACGCTGACCATGTCCGTTTTGGCGACGTGCTCGCCCTTGAAGATGGAGGGGAAGGCCATCAGCGCCTTGAGCTTGGACCGGCAGTGGTAGACCACCACGGTCACTTTGCCGGAGAAGCGGTCCTGCTCCGGAGCCATCTTCATGCCGCCGCCATAGTACTTGCCCTTCATGGTGGGCGCGATCCACACGTGGTCGAACTCGTGCTTCACCCCGTCCACGGTGATCTCCGCATGGCAGGGCTTGAAGTGGAACAGCAGGCCCTTGACGGCGATGCCGGAGTAGTCGATCTTCTCCCGGGGGTTCTTTTCCTTGATCCGGTCGGCCACCTCGCAGCAGTAGCCGTCGATGCCGAAGCCCATGTTGTTGATGAAGAGCTTTTCCAGCCCGTTCACGGTCACGGTGGGGAGCTTGGCAAGATAGGGATTGATCAGCACCTCCTGCCCCGGCTGGGCGCCGACGTCCGTGAGGAAGTCGTTGCCGGTGCCGCTGCCCAGCAGGTAGACGTTGTTTTTGATCTCCGCGCCCTTCACGGCGTTGATAAAGTAGTTCAGCGTGCCGTCGCCGCCGATGAGGACCACCTCGTCCTCCGGATCGAGACCCGCCAGATACGCGGGGTAATCCATGCCCACCGCGTCTACCGGCGCGGCCCCCTCCGGCACGTCGGGCCGGATGCCGTTGTTCGCCAGGGAGTTATAGAGATAGTATTTCATGTTTGCCCCTCCGTTTTAATCATAATAGTCCCGACACGATCAGAAGCTCTCCGATCGAGTAGGTGAGCATCACGAGGAAATGGGTCTTCATGCGGCTGTCCTTCTTGAACCGGACGAAGAACAGCGCCGTATCGGACACGAAGAACAGCACCGCGCCGATGACCGTGACGACCGTCGCCGCCGAGGGAACGCTGACGCAGCGGAAGATGGCGAAGCAGTTCATGGCGCCGTTGATGAGAAGATACAGGTACATGGGATAGAACAAGGCCTTGGGCAGATGGGGCTTCAGCCGGGAGAAAATGAAGCTCACCAGCGCCGCGAAAAACACCGCCAGCCCCAGGACCAGCGCCGCGGGGAGCCGGGCAAGGACCACGTCCCGGCAGTAGCCCAGGATGAAGAAGGCGTGGCTGATCATAAAGGCGATGCCTCCGGCGGTGAACCATTTGTTCCCCCTGGGGATCAGCAGCACGTCCCCGATCCAGCTGAAGACCAGCGCCAGGACGACGGCCGCGGCGGGGGAGCGGGCCGCCAGCACGTAGTACCCCAGCAGGGACAGCAGCAGAAAGGGCTTGGTGCAGTTCCGGAGCCGGGCATTCTTCTTGAGGGAAGCGTACAGATGGACGGCGGTGAAGAGCAGAAAGACAGCCAGAAACACGGTTTTCATACGTCAGCCTCCAAAAAGAGTGTTCCGCCCGGGGCGGCCCCGGGTACGCGCACGCAAAAGAGGTGTCCCGACTTCACTATACCACAGGGCGGGCGGCGGGACAACACCGCCTGTGAAAAACCGGGAGTTCAGGGCGCGGCCGGGGCCTGCTCCTCCGTCACGACCTCGCCCGTCCAGTCGATGATGCCGCCGAACTCATAGACGTTCACGTAGCCCATGTCGGCCAGCTTTTGGGAGGCCTGCCTGGACCGGTTCCCGCTGCGGCAGTAGATCAGAATGACCTGTTCCAAATCGGGCAGCTCCGCCGGGGGCTCCGTGCCGATGCTCTCGTTGGGGATCAGTATGGCACCGGGGATGTGGCCGGCGTCGTACTCGTCCTGCCGCCGCACGTCCACGATCACGTGGCCGTCGTCGGCGGCCATCATTTTCTTTGCAGTCTCCTGGTCGATCTGCCGATAAGAAGGCTTCGGCGCGGCGCTCTCCGCCGGTCCCTGCGGGGCGGACGCCTTTTTCAGCGCGCAGCCGGCCAGCAGCAGGAGGGCCGCCCCCAGCAGAAACAGATTCATTTTGATCTCCTTTCGGTCCCGTGTCATTTTTCCTGTTCCCGCATTTCCGCGAAGACACGGAAGAATTTGGCCATCAGCGGAACGTAGGTGACGAAGAACACCCCCAGCGCGCAGGGGAATACGGCCTTTTTGTGCTCGGGCCGGATGAGCATGCCCGCCATGAGCCCCAGGGAGATCAGGCAGAACTTCAGTACGGCGATGGTCTTCCAGTCGCTGGCCCGGATATAGCGGTCGGCGGCGTCAAAGAGTTTATTCACGGGTTTTCCTCCTTTGTGCAGATCTATTTTGCTCAATTATATCACAGGTTGGCCGGGATTTCCAGAGCGCCGGCGCATCCTGTCGGGCTCTCGACCGATTTTCTTCCGATCCCGGAGGGCGGCGCGGACGGAGTTCGCCGATCGTCGGCCGCGTTTTGTATTTTGTGATTTCCTTTTCCCGCCGGGATTGGTATAATGGGAGCAGAAAACACCGGGAGGTCCCGCCATGAAATTCCTGTTTGCGTCCGATTCCTTCAAGGGCTCGCTGTCCAGCGGGCAGACCGCGGAGCTGCTGACGAGGGCGGCGAGAGCCGTTTTCGGCGACGGCGTAGAGTGCGTCGGCGTGCCCGTGGCCGACGGCGGGGAGGGCACCGCCGAAGCGGTGGTGGAGGCGGAGCGGGGCAGCTGGATCGAGACCGTCGTTCACGGCCCCCTGAGGGAGCCGGTGACGGCCCGGTACGGAAGGCTGGACGAAAAGAGAGCCGTGTTGGAGATGGCCGCGGCCTCGGGGCTGACGCTGATCCCGGCGGAGAAACGGGACCCCCTCCGGACCACCAGCTGCGGGGTCGGGGAGCTGATCCGGCACGCTCTGGAGCAGGGCTTCACGGAGCTGGCCGTGGCCATCGGCGGCAGCGCCACCAACGACGGCGGCATGGGCTGCGTCCGGGCCCTGGGCGGCCGGTTTCTGGACGAGCATGGCCGGGAGCTGGAGGGCAGGGGGGAGGACCTGGAAAAGGTCCGGCAGATCGACCTTTCCGGCCTGGATCCCCGGCTGAGGGATGCAAAGATCACCGTGATGTGCGACGTGACCAATCCCCTCTGCGGCCCTGACGGGGCAACGTATACTTTCGGAGCCCAAAAGGGCGCCGGACCGGAGGCCCTGGCCCGGCTGGAGGCCGGCATGGTCAATTACCGGGACGTGATCCGGCGGCAGTTCGGCGCGGACCCGGACGCCGTCCCCGGCGCCGGGGCGGCGGGCGGTCTGGGCGCGGCGCTGAGCGTTTTCCTCGGCGGGGAGCTTCGCTCGGGCATCGACACGGTGCTGGACCTGATCGGCTTTGACAGGCGGCTGGAGGGGACAGACCTGGTGGTCACCGGGGAGGGCCGGACCGACTGGCAGAGCTGCTTCGGCAAGGTCATGCAGGGCGTGGGCCGGCGGGCACGGGCCGCGGGTGTGCCGGCGGTGGGGCTCAGCGGGTCCCTGGGCCGGGACGCGGCGGGCATTTATGACTGCGGCATCGATTCGATCATGACCGCCGTGGACGCGCCCATGCCGCTGGAAGAGGCCATGGACCGGGCGGAGGAGCTGTATTATCAAGCGGCGGTGCGCATGTTCCGTCTCCTCCGGACCGGCATGAAGCTGGGAAGATAAAAGAAAGCGGGTCCTTATGAAAAAGCTGACGATCCTTATCGACATGGACGACACCATCGAGCAGCTGCTCCAGGCGTGGGTCCGGGACGCAAACAGGCTCTACGGCACGAATACGGCCTATGAGGACATGAAGTCCTGGGACGTGTCCGCCGCGTTTCCCGGGCTGACCCGGGAGCAGGTCTTCTCCGTTCCGCTGCGGCCCGGGTTCTGGAAGACCGTGGAGCCCATCCCCGGCGCGCCGGAGGCCGTGAAGCGGCTGATGGACGCGGGACATGAGGTCTATATCGTGACGGCCACGCCCCACGAATCCGTCCCGGAGAAGATGAACGATCTGCTGTTCCGGTGCTTTCCCTTCCTCTCCTGGCATCAGGTCATCATCACCTGGCACAAACAAATGATCCGGGGCGACGTGCTCATCGACGACGGCGTGCACAATCTGGAGGGCGGGGATTACGTGAAGATCCTGATGACCGCGCCCCACAACGAGAGCTACGACGCGGCGGCCAACGGTATGATCCGCGTGCACGGCTGGACGGAGATCGAGGAGATCATTTCCTCCCTGGCCGAAGAAGAGGACGGAGAAGCGCACTCCTGACGGAGCGGGACGGAATCATGGAAAGAGCGGCTTAGAAAGCCGCTCTTTTTTGTCGATTATCCCCATGATTTTGTGAAGTGATCTGCATCTTTTTGTTGAAACCGGCAAATCAATCGTGTATAATCAAACTGTCCTTTAGAAAAAGCCAACAGAGTAACTGGGAGGTGTTCACCGTAAATGAGTAAACAGTATGACATTGTGGTCGTCGGCGCGGGCAATGCCGGCATGTCGGCGGCGCTCCACTGCGCCATGGAGGGGAAAAAGGTCCTGCTCATCGAACAGCACAACCTTCCCGGCGGGTGTGCCACCAGCTTCGTGCGGGGCCGGTTCGAGTTCGAGCCCTCTCTCCATGAGCTGTGCGACATCGGTACGGCGGAGGACCCGGGCGAGATCCGCCAGATGATGGAGGAATACGGGGTCAAGGTGGACTGGAAGCCGGTGCCGGACTGCTTCCGCATCATCAGCCAGTACACGGACGGTTCCCCCATGGACGTGACCATGCCCGCGGGCAAGGAGCCCTTCATCGACCAGATGGAGGTCTACGTGCCCGGCAGCCGGCCCAAAATGGAGGAGTACTTCGAGCTGCTGGAGGAGATCATGGCGGGCACGGCGTACATCAGCGCCTCCAACGGCCACGCGGATTCCAAGGTGCTCAAGGAGAAGTACCCCAACCTGCTCCGCACCGGCGCTTACCCGGTGAAGAAGGTGTGGGACGCCATCAAGCTTCCCAAAAAGTGCCAGGACATCATGTCCACCTACTGGGGCTATCTGGGCATCGACATGACCCGCATGGCCTTCATCCACTACTGCAACATGTTCATGAAGTACGTGACCCGGGCGGCCTACATCCCCGCCCATACCTCCCATGAGATCAGCAACGCCATGATCGAGCGGTTCCGGGAGCTGGGCGGCGAGGTCTGGTTCAACTGCCGGGCGGAGGAATTCCTGTTCAACGGCGACCGCCTTTGCGGCGTGAAGACCACCATGGGCACGGTGGAGTGCAGGTACGTGCTGGCCAACATCAACCCGGACATCATCTACGCCAGAATGATGCCGAAAGAGCTGATCCCCGAGCGGGAGAAAAAGCTCTCCACGGCCCGGAACCACAATTACAGCGCCCGGATGTACACGGTGTACGTGGGTCTCAACAGGACCGCCGAGGAGCTGGGCATCCAGGACTACTGCATCTTCATGGCGGGGACCTCGGATTCCGCCAAAGAGTACAGGAACATCCTGGGCGGCTACGATTCCAATAACTTTACTATTTTCCTGTGCAGCAACATCGCCAATCCCGAGGCCTCGCCTCCGGGCACGGCCGTGGGCTTCTTCACCTCCATGGGCAACCCGGACGAGTGGGGCGACCTCTCCCAGGAGGACTACGTGGCCTACAAAAACAAGTACGCCAAAAAGTTCATCAACATGCTCAAGGAGCGGGCCGGCATCGACATCGCCCCGTATATCGAGGAGATCTGCGTGGCCTCGCCCTGGACCTTCGCCCGGTACCTGGGCACCCCCGAGGGCAGCGTTTACGGCTATGAGACCGCGGAATGGGACGGCATGATGGCCCGGATGATGATGCTGGGCAGCGATTACCCCATCAAGGGCCTTCGGCCCATCGGCGCGGCCGGTCCCCGGGGCGACGGTTACAGCTCCGCCTACGTCTGCGGCAAGCTGATGGCGCGGCTGGCATTGAAGGATCTTCGTGAAGAAGGAGGCGAAAACTGATGTCGGTGAACGTGAAAGTCGGGCTCATCGGAGCCTTTGATATGCTGAAATTCAAGAACATGTCCAAGGTCCGGGAAAAGGCCATCCAGGCGGCCCCCGCCAACGAAATCACAGCGGACTATGCCGTCAACAACAACGCCAAAGCCCTGCACCCGGACTATCAGAAGCTGGTCATTTCCAGGATCGTGGACCATCCCGCCGCCGGGGCCAAGACCTTCGTCTTTGAGAGCGCGGACGAAAAGCCCCTGGCCTACTTCCGGGCGGGGCAGTATCTGTCGCTGAAGCTGAAGATCGCCGAGAGCGCCGTCTCCCGGCCGTATTCCATCAGCTCCGCGCCGAAGGACGCTCTGGCCGGGCGGTATGAGCTGACCGTGCGGACCAATCCGGGCGGCTTCGCGGCGGACGTGCTGCTCTCCGAGGCCAAGGCGGGCGATATCGTCTACGCCTCCGCGCCCCAGGGGAACTTCTACTATGAAGAGCTCCGGGACCCAAAAAACATCGTGGCGCTGGCTGGCGGCAGCGGCATCACCCCGTTCCTGTCCATGGCCCGGGCCATCGCCGACGGCACGGAGGACTTCAACCTCACCATTCTGTTCGGCAGCCGGACGGAGGAGCAGATCCTCTTCAGGGGCGAGCTGGCCGAGCTCACCAGAAACGACAAGATCAACGTGGTCCACGTGCTCTCCGACGAGGAGAAGCCGGGATATGAGCACGGCTTCATCACCGCCGAGCTGGTGAAGAAGTACGCGCCCGAGGAATACTCCCTCTTCATCTGCGGCCCGGAGGCCATGTACCGCTTCCTGGAAGGCGAGCTGGACAAGCTGGCGCTGCCCCGGAAGAACGTCCGCCGGGAGCTCATGGGCGTGACGAAAAACGTGGCCGCCGACCCGGCCTTCCCCGAATCCGCCCGGGGCGCCAGCTTTACCGTCACCGTGCGGCAGGGACCCCGGGAGACTGCCGTCGCCGCCTCCGCCGAGGAGCCCATTCTGGTGGCGCTGGAGCGGGCGGGGCTCACCGTCCCGTCCCGGTGCCGCAGCGGCGAGTGCGGCTGGTGCCGGTCCAAGGTGGTCTCCGGCGAATACTACGCCCCGGCGGCCCACGAGAACCGCCGCTACGCGGACAGGACCACCGGCAATATCCACCCCTGCGTCACCTTCCCCCTCTCCGACATGGTGCTGGAGGTCCCCGGCGAGTATACCGGGGAGTAAACCGGACGAACAAATAAAAAGAGAACAGGAGCCCTTTCGGGCTCCTGTTCTCTTTTTATCGCCGGGCTGGGTCAGTTCCCGGCCAGGTCGATCCACATGGCGGGACGGACGGCAAGATTGGGCACGTGGCCGCAGGAGAAGCCGTTGGTGAATACCGTGCCCCGGGCGATGACCACCGCCACGGTGGACGGCTCGATCCCGGGGGTGCGCAGCCACCACCAGCAGGCCCCGTTGTCGCCTTTCTCCGCGCCCCGGGCATGGCAGTACTCGGTGGCGGCGCACATCCGCTCGCCGTCTGAGGCGAAATACCGCCATGCCTCCTCCGTACTCAGAAGGAAGATCCTGTCGCTGGTGTCCGAGCCGGGAAAGACATCAGAGTCGGGGTTCCGGTCCGCCGTTACCCGGGAAAGCAGGATCGTCTCCTGCTGACCGGCACTGAACGCGGTCTCGTAAAACGACGTGTTCAGCCATTTCCGCAGCTGGCTGTTGGCCCAGGTGACGGCAGAATAAGCGTTTTTTTCATCGTTGAACTCCCGGGATTCGAGCCCGAATCTGCTGATGAGGAGCGCTCTGTTTCCGTCCACATCCAGCACGGTCCACTCGATCTCCTCCGGGCCGTTGGATACGTCGTTATCCTGTTCGTACGTGCCGAAGCGGACCGTGGAGCCCACGGTCACGGCGCCGAGACCGGCTTTCTGCGCACGGGAAACGGCCTCCGCGGCCAGCTCGGCGGAATTCTTATAATCCAGCCCCTTCACCAGCGCGTAGGCCCGCCCGTAATCCCCGGAGGCCATCAGCCGCTCGGCTCTGTTCAGCCTGACCGCCGGAACGACTGCCCGCACCAGCAGAGCGCCCAGGGCGAAGCAGGCCAGCGCGGCCAGCAGCACGATCCGGACGATCTTATAATCAAGGGGTTTTTCCATACCGACCGCCTCCCCGGAATTCCTTTTCACAGATCCAGTATAGCACGGCCGCCGGAGAATAACAATCTGCCCGGGCTGTGGGACACAGTCCGGGCAGAAAGCTTTTTTGCCGGGTTTTCAGTTGACCTGGGTGACGTTGATCTCCACGATCTCCTCGTGCTCCCGGAGACAGCTGATGATGTCCTCCGTGCTGATGTAATGGGGCAGCAGCGTCAGCTCATAGGTGGCCAGGCCATTGACGGAGCGGGTGATGTGCGCCTTCGTGGACTGGGCCTTCCACTCCGCCAGCTTGCTCTGCAGCACGCCCTGGAACTCGGAGGTCTCCGGCGCCACGATGCGCAGCACGTCCGAAACGTAGGAGTCCGCGCCCACGGTGAAGCGGTGCATGGCGAACTGCAGCACAGCCAGGACCACCGTGAAGAACAGCCCCAGCCAGTACAGCCCCGCGCCGATGGCAAGCCCGATCCCGGCTGTGGCCCACAGGCCCGCCGCCGTGGTCAGGCCCTTGACGGTGCTGCCGTTCCGGAAGATGACGCCCGCGCCCAGGAAGCTGACGCCGCTGACCACCTGAGCTGCCAGCCGGGCAGGGTCCGCGTCGCCGATGCCGTGGAAGCCGCCGTCCGGCCCCGTCAGGTCCGCGAAGCCGTATTTCGACACCACCATGATCAGCGCCGCCGCGGCGCACACGATCACGTGGGTCCGGATCCCGGCCTCCTTGAAGCGCCGGGAACGCTCGATGCCTATGGCCGCGCCGCACGCGCACGCCACGATGATCCGCAGACAGAACTCCGCGGCCTGCAGTAAAGTAAAGTGACTGTTCAGAAAACCTGCCAGAGTCATTTCGGATCTCCGTCTTTCCTGAAGTACTCGCCGGGCCGCCCCGGCTCTAATACTTTATGAGTATTGTACTCGCAGTTTGCCAAAAGGACAAGGGGTGTTTGCAAAGAACGGAGCGGGGGCGGCGGGCAGAGGGCTTTTTTGAAGCAGGCGATCCGGGTTTCCCGTGAAAACCGATACGCAGAGGAAGGCGACGGAAAGCCGGACATGAAGGATCCCCCGGCGGAAAATCCGCCGGGGGATCAGGGAGGTTATTGCATGCCGGTCAGGCTGCCAATGTCCGCCTTACTCTTTTTCCCACCACATTTTTCCGTTGTGAGGGATAAAGGGGATCTCTTCCTTGGGGACCTGGAAGCCGCGATTTAAAGCCTTGGGAATGACGCCGACGTAGGACCCTTTTGCCACCAGGACCGGAGGATCGATAATGTTGCAGGCGCTGCTCTGGCCGCTCTTGTCCACGAGCTCACAGACCTTGTAGACTTCTGCCTCCCAGTCAAAGGAGGTGTTGCCCCAGCGGCTGACCCACGTCTTGATCTCAAGATAATCACCGAGATAGACGGGGACGTACTGTTCAATGTGCTTCCAGCAGGCGAGAAGACCTTCGTCGCCGCCGACCATGATCGGCAGCTCGGTGCCCGCATCGTCCATCAGTTCAATGATTCGCGCACCGGCAACCAGATTTCCGGCATAATGGGTATCATTGACGCCCATTCTGAGTCTCATTGTTCCGCGTTCCATATTGTAATGTCCTTTCAATCAGATAATCATGATTTCCCGTAAAGGCACCTGCCGCATGCGCCTGCGACAGGTGCGGTACGGGAGGAAAGGGAAACGTTGCCTATTAAAGCAGATCAACAACGATTCCGGCAATCAAAACAGAGACGGTAGTGACGGTGGCAAATCCGGCGATGACGTACGGAGTGCCCAGCTTGCTCTCGATGTAATCCCGCTCCTGCTCGGTCTTGCCGGTGGCAGTGGCGATCTCACGCACGAGAACGACATTGGTGGGGAAGCCGAGGAACTGCTCGACGCCGATACCGATAGCCAGGTTGCGGCTGCCGCAAATCTTCCAGGTGGGCAGCACCCAGCCGGCCAGGAAGATGCCGGCCACAGCGGAAGCGAAGATCACGACGACCTGGAACAGCAGCGTGCCGATATCGCCCAGAGAAACCTTGGCCAAAGCGGGGATGATGGAGCCGAACATGGCGATCATCAGGATGCCGGTGGACTTGGACTGGTCAAGCAGCTTCGGAGGAGCAATGCCGATGGAGTTGCACAGAGCACCCAGGATCAGGGCCCAGATGCCGTAGTTGACGCCGGTGAAGGTGTCCAGGGATTTGGCGATCCAGGCGAACAGAGCCGTTACGCCGATCATGACAGTGGAGGAGTAGTACTTCTGATACTTCTGGTAGAAGGGGACTTTCTTGGCGCCTTCGCCGCCCTTGTCGTTGGACTGGAGAGCAGCCATGTGGGCCGCGGGATCCTTGCGGAACTCTTCCAGGAGGTTGTTGGCTTCGCGAACGCCAAAGTAGGAGGCGAGGGGAGCGCCGACCAGCTTCTGCAGCGCGTAGACGACGGCCGCCAGAGCCGCGGCAATGGTCAGCCCCTTGTCGATGGCGCCCTGGGTCATGATCTGGGTGGCAATGGTGCCGCCGTTCACGACGGGGATGGCGACCAGCGCGGACTTCAGGCCGATCAGCGGGGAAACGCAGAGGATGATGATAATGGAGCAGATCATGCAGACGCAGGCCATGGCGAGGGTGCGCCACTCACGGATCAGCTGCCGGATGTTGACGCCCGTGCCCAGGTTGAAGATGACCATGGCGGGGCACCACTTGGCGATGATGGTCAGGCCGGCCTTGTCGATGATGTCGGCAGGCAGGATCCCGCTGAGGAAGCCGACGAGGAAGATGATGAATGCCACCATGATGCCGGAGAGCTTGCCTTTGGTGGCAATGCCGACGATTTCACCGACCAGGAAGATCCCCAGGACGATGAAAAGATAAAACTGCATGGTTCCGAACATAAATGATTTCTCCCTTCTTTTTTTGTCGTATATTATCGGTTTACTTTGCCCACTTCAGAGCGGAACCCGCCAGCGCCTTGACGCCGTTGCGCATGGCCGCTTCGTTCGGATCGAATCTGGGGTTGTGGTTCGTAATGGTCTCGTGGGGGTCGTCGGACGGCCATGTGATGCTCAGCCCGTAGAACAGGCCGGGGCAGCCGTCGGTGTACCAGGAGTAGTCGTCCAGATTGGCAAAGGACAGATCGGCGCGGGTGGTGAAGATACCTTCACCGAAAAGCTCGTCCAGGTTTTTCTTCGTCTTTTCCAGGACGGCGGGATCGTTGTAAAGACCGGGCACCCAGGTCATTTTGATCTCCGCGGTGCAGCCCATGGCCTCCGCCGTCTTGGTCACGATCTCCGTGAAGCGCTTCTCGAGGTAGTCTCTCTGGGTGCGGTCCGTGAAGCGGAGCGCGCCTTCGATCACGGTGGTGTCGGCGACGACGTTGAACTTCGTGCCGCCCTTGATCATGCCCATGGTGACGGAAACGCTGTTCTTGTAAATGTCGGTAGTTCCGCTGGGGATCGTCTGGAGAGCGGTGATGATCTGCGCGGCTGCCTTGATGCTGTCCCGGCCCAGCCAGGGGCGGTTGCCGTGGGCGCTGACGCCCTTGATGGTGATGCGCAGGATGTCCATGCAGTAACCGACCATGCCGGGGAGAACGCCCAGCATGCCGGCGGTGTCTCTGGGGGCGAAATACCAGATGTGCTGACCGAACATGACGTCGGGACGATTGGCGATGTACAGAGGATCCTCTACGAACCGCTCCGCGCCGGATTTCCCGACCCAGTCAGAGGACCAGCCCTCTTCCGCCGGCTGGAACACGAGCAGGACTCTGCCGTTGAGTTCGTCTCTGCAGCGGCAGATCACTTCCGCGGCGCCCATCAGCATGGCGGTGTGCATATCGTGGCCACAGGCGTGCATGACGGGAACGACGCCCTGGTCGCCCCAGGTAGCGGTTTTGGTGGAAGCAAAAGGCAGGCCGGTCTCCTCTTTGATGGGGAGAGCGTCCATGTCCGCACGAAGACCTACGGTCGGACCGGGATTGGCGCCCTTGATCACACCCAAGACGCCCGTACCTCCGCAGCAGCCCTCATACACTTCGTCAACGCCGATGGCACGCAGATGGTCGGCGACGATCTTGCTCGTCCTGAATTCCTGGTTGCCGAGCTCGGGATTCTGGTGGAAGTCCCGCCGCCAGGCAACGACTTTGTCGAATAATTCGTCTCCGTACTGGTTGATAAGATCATCGAGTCTCGCCATATTCATCTCTCCCTTTCACCCGGACTGCGCTGTATGAAAAGCAGCGGCAGCCGATATAATATGTGGTTTTCGGCCGGCGCTCCGACAGGGAACGGACCTTCTCTCCATAAAAAAGGTATCACACCAAAAACGAGAAGGACAGCGATTAATTCTCAATGCATTGTTGAGTATTGCTCAAATAATCATTAAATAAAGGCAAAAAACAGGCCGAAAAAGCCCCGCGGCGCCTCTTCAACGGGGTTTGTTGTGAATGATGATGATTTGCCCGCGAAAAACTTGTGTAAAATACTGATTTTTCAATTCTTTTCCCCATCCTGTCTTTTTTCGGGTATAATGGTCATCTGGCGCGGAAAAACGGCGCCGGATCGTCGTGCGAGATTTCGTATGACGAATTGAAGAGTGAGTGAATATCAATAAACAAAGCGGCTGCGCCGCTGTTGTGAGACTGCCGGGCGAAAGGTACTGCGGCGGGGCATCGAGCCTGTGGGAGGTGGCGAATTGTCCATTTCGGCATATGAGATCTTCCGCCACGTGGCGGATCAGAAAAGCTTCAACCGGGCGGCGGAGATCGTCAGCCTGACGCCCGGCGCCGTCAGCCGTTCCGTCAGCACTCTGGAGAATCAACTGGGGTTCCCGCTGTTTTCACGAAAGAAACGCGGCGTTGAGCTGACCCGGGAGGGGGAGATCCTCTATCCGTACGTATGCGAAGTTCTGAACAGGGAGGAAGCGTTGCGCCAGAAGGTGGACGAGATCAACGGACTGGCCGTCAGCTCCGTGCGTATCGCCGCCCTGGGGAGCGTATGCATGTCATGGCTGCCGCAGATCATCCGCTCGTTCAATAAGATCTATCCCAAAATCAACGTTATGATTTCGGAAGCGGAAACGGGTGAGATCGTCCACCGCGTCCGGGACGGACTGGCAGATATCGGATTTGTCGTTCTGCCCGGGGGAGAAGGGCTCTATGAGATCCCTCTGTATGAGGACCCGCTGTTCTGCATCACGCCGCCGGGGTTTTTCCCGGGGGAAAAGAAATTCGTTACGGCAGAGGATTTTTCCTCGATGACTTTTGTGACGCCCCAGAACGGGCGGGATATTTCGATCGTTGCCGACCTGTTCGGAAAAAGAGAAGCGGATCCGCCCTATATCCTGGTCCTGGGCGACAACGCTACCCTTGCCATGGTGGAAAGCGGGATGGGAAGCTCTATCGTCCCCGGCCTGTTCCTCAAAAACCGCAGCGTCCATGCCGACGCCTATCCCATCGTTCCGGGCCGTTACCGCACGATCGGCCTGATCACCGACTCCCGGGAAAACTGGTCCCCGGCTACAAATCAGATGGTCAATCACATCGTTTCTCTGATGAAAGAGCAGAAAACGGCCCAGAAAAAACATCCCCTGGGCTGAGCGCGCCTCGGGCGTGAAGAAAGCGAGTGCCTGTAACGAAGCTTCGTTACAGGCACTCGTTTTTTCCCGCTGTGCGGTTTTCGGCGGATTATTCCAGATACCCCTCCCGGGCTTTGACGCCGAAGCGCTGTTCCAGCTGGCGGAGCATCTCGTCGGTGATGGTCTGCTTCCAGGCAATCTTCATGTAGACTCCGGCAGCCTGTGACCCGGGCGGAAATGCGGTTGATGGAGGCGTCGAAGCAGTCCGGCGTGATATCCGCCCGTCCAGACCGCCGCAGCAGACGATCTCCCGGGCGTTCAAGAAATATGCGGGACGGCATTCCTGTAACACCAGGAAAAGGAGGAAGGTTACGGCGTCGGCGTAACGGAAATCACACGGGAAAAACTTTACTTTCCCCCCCCCGTGATAACATTATCAAGTTATATTTGAATTGCAGATACCGGTGAGTACCCCGGCAAACGTCCCTTTCCGGCAGAGATCAGAGCCCGCCGCTGGACGCGCAGCGCCCCTTTTCCGGGGAGAAAAACAGAGAGTTGGCCGTTTATGTATTCTTTCATTCTGATGCTTCGCGACTGGATCCTGAACGGAAACGTGCATTGGTTTGTCATTTTCTATATTTTCATCCTGATCCGTTGGCTTGTGGTGTTCGTGCCATCCCTGTTCTATAAGGGATATGAGTGTGACAACCGGAATTTCTTTGTGACAGTGATCATTCCGGTGGTGGATGAACCCATCGACTTTTTCCGCATGGTCCTCACAAAGGTCCTGGACCAGAAGCCCGACGAAGTCATCATAGCCGTTAACGGACCGGAGAACCCGGAGTTTATGGCGGGTGTCCGAAGACTGACAGAGGACTGGTGCGGCGTGCCGGAGCACGCCGAAGCCAGGATCAAGACCATCTACACACCCGTTCCGGGAAAACGGAACGCCATCCGGCTGGGCTTGGAGGAGACGGACAAGCGCAGCGATATTATCGTGCTGGTTGACAGCGACGTGCTGTGGACAAAGGATACGCTGAAAAACCTTTTGATGCCCTTTTCCGCGGACGAAGCCATCGGCGGCGTGACCACGCGGCAGAAGATCTACAAGCCCGGGCGCCATCTGGTGACCATGGTGGCAGGAATTCTGGAGGAGCTTCGTGCAGAGGGAACCATGAAGGCCATGAGCGCTACAGGGAAAGTAGGCTGCCTGCCGGGGCGGACCATTGCGTTTCGAACGGAGATCCTGCGGGAGATTATGCCTGAGTTCATGACCGAGACGTTCATGGGTTTTCACAAAGAGGTTTCGGACGACCGGAGCCTGACAAATCTTACGCTGAAACTTGGTTACAAGACCGTGATGCAGGAGTCTTCCCTGGTCTACACAGACGCGCCTGCGACGTGGAAAAAGTTCATTCGACAGCAGCTGCGCTGGGCGGAAGGCTCCCAGTACAACAACCTCCGCATGACGCCCTGGATGCTTCGGAACGCGCCGTTGATGCTTGTGGTCTATTGGATGGACATGCTGATGCCGTTCATGCTCTTCAGCGTGCTTGGCAACAACGTCCTGTGCGCTCTTTTCCGGGCGTTGGGATATCACATTCCCGGACTGCACATCTCCCAGTCTCTGGCGGCAGTTTTCGGGCTGATCGTCCTCGGGTCGATCGTGGGTTTCGGAGGAAGAAACATCAGGAGCTTCCGCCGGCTGCCGTTGTATTACATCCTCGTCATTCCTGTGCTGACACTGGTGCTGAGCTTCGTCCTGGCTCCGATCCGGATCCTGGGACTGATGAAGTGTGCGGACGGTCTCGGCTGGGGAACGAGAGATACGGGGAAGGAGGCGGACTCATGAAACACCGGATCGCGCGTCTGCTTCTGCTGGTCCTGTGCGCCGGGATGCTTACCGCCTGCGGGACGCCGGAAGAGGCAATAAAGGCGGGCAGCGGTTTTTCCGACGACAAACAGAACGTGGGGATCTTCTTGGACGACCCGAAAGAACTGAACGCGCTGGAAGAACAGCCGGATATCCTCGGCTGGTTCGAATACTGGTACGGCCAGGAAGCCCAGGGGAAGCGGCAGTTCATTTTTGAAAACCCCGCCTATACGCCGTTTATCACCTGGATGCCCAGCAGCGTGCCGCTTCCGGAGATCGCCGGGGGGATGCACGATGAGTATATCACCCTGTATTTGCAGGGCCTGGCGGAAAGCTGTCCGGACCGGCCGATTTTGATCCGGTTTGCCCATGAGATGGAACTGCGTCCGGAGTACGGCGGAGGGTGGTATTCCTGGCAGTACAAGGGCGGCGAGAACGAATACAAAGCTGCATGGATCCACCTGGTCGAGCTTGGCCGGGAGATCTGCCCCCAGGCCAAATGGATCTGGGCACCCAACCGGGCGGACGGATACGCAGCCCCGTTTTATCCGGGCGATGAATACGTGGATTACGTGGGAGTCACGCTGAACCATACCAGCGACCGGCGATACACCTATTATGCTTTTGAAGATTTCTACGTGCTGGAGGCCGCCCGGGCGGACATGGAGACCTACGGAAAGAAGATCATCATCTGCGAGGCCTCCTACTCCTGCGATGACGAAGAGGTCAAGGCAAACTATTTAAGAAGCATTTTCAGCTATGTCAAGACTGATCCGCATATTGTCGCCGTATGCCTTTTCAATGAAAACAAGTCCCCCGTGCGGCAATTCAGGTTTACCGACAACGAGATTTTCCGGCAGGCATATTACGAAGGGGTCCGGGAGCTGCGAAATGAAAAATAAAATGAACAGATATCAAATCGGCGTTCGAATTGCCGTGTTGTCCTTGCTTGCGTTTCTGACGCTTTTTGCATTCTGGATCGAGGTCACGTTCTGACCGGGACTGAAATCGCCGAAATAACGGACGGAAGGAGGAAATGAGACCCGGAATGGAACGAACAAAAAACCGACCCAGGAAAAGAAGGCTCATTATCCTTCTCTTTCTTGCCGGAAGCATCCCTGTTGTCATGCTGCTGCGTGCGGCGATGACGAAAAACCTGCCGCTGATCTCCAATGAAACGGAAATCGGAGTATACTATACGGAGGGGGAGATGCCCGGCTTTCAGCGGGAACTGCCGCTGGCGGAGGACGATCCCTTCGGCTCAGAAGAAGGATCGAAAGACGCGGAGATCCCCTGCCGCTTCGGGCTCGTGTACGACGACGTGAACGACGCCCGGGTATTCGACGCAGGAACAGGGAGCTGGACGGGCTCTGTTCCCACGGAGGACTCCGGCTGGCTGATCGGAGGGAACGCCAGATCCGCGACCGATGAGCAGGAGTTGGACAGCGAAACAAACGATTTTGCAGCGCTGCTTCCCAATGCTTCTCTGTACGTTCCGTGGAATTCTGTTTCCTTCGACAAAGGGACCATCGAGTACTCGTTCTATACGGAAGACTTCAACTACAATGCGTTCCCGGTGTATGATCCTGTGAACGTGACCGTGAAAAAGACCGTCGCCGGGACGACAAGATACACCCAGCTGTTTTCCGACGCCTGGACCCTTCCCGCCTCGGGGGAATACCGGACGCGGAGCTGGAGCGGCGTGATATACACCGGCGGGATCAAAAAGACCACCGTTGACGAAAACGGGGAGCCTGTCGTGACCAGCGTGAGCAATCCGAACAACAAACGAGGGCTGTTTGCCGTTCGCTTCGCAGGCGCTGTACAGGACAGGTACGGAAACTGGCTTGATCTTGTCTTGACCTTTACCAGGATCACCTTTGTTGCCGAGGCGGACGTGACCGGACCGCTGCAGATCATGGAGGGCAATAAGCTCTATCTTTCCCCCATCCTGTGCGACGACGGGCAGTATCTGATCAACCTGAACGGCGAGCCGGACCCCGCCGGAGACCCCCTTCAGTCGGAGGGCGTGCGGATCGGAGCAAAATACGAGATCACCTACAGCATTGAAAACAAATGGGGGATCCCCGCAGACGGCCTCCTGCTGTATTCCAACCGCGGTCTGGACCACCCCAGCATGGCGATGTCTTTGGACAACGGGGCCGACTGGGGCCTCAACGAGCTCGGGATCGACTATCGCTGGGCCGAGGGCATCGGCTTCGTTTCCGGAGCGGCAAGCTATGCCGTGTCTCCGTATTATAACCACAACGCGGGGGAAGAGACGGAACTGCTCCATGTTTCCCGCATGAAGGACGTTCCTGCCGACGGCACGGCCAACGGACTGATGTTCACCGCCGGCAGCGCCCTTTCGACCCGGGAGGAGGCCCGCCGCGACGGAGGGACCTTTGATACAGGCTTTGCAGTGCTGCTCCGTTCCAGGGGCTCCATGATCGTGACGCTCTCCGCGGACCGGCGGGAAAACATGGATCTTACCCTGTTTGCACCGAATATTTCCAACCAGATCATTCAGCGCTCCACCAAAGGCGGCCGGATCTCGACGCGGGTCTGCTCTCTGGATACGGGGACGCTGACAGAATACCGGGACAGCATCATCATAGCGGCTGTGGGCGATACCACGGAGCACCTGATCCGGGCGAATCGGGGCTTTGTGCTCAAGACGATCCAAATCGATGCGAATACGATCGACGTGGCCGGCCTGCAGTGGACGGCCGGGGACAACGGCACGGAGAAGGCTGTTTCCAATGATAACGGGACAGAATATTTCTTCCTTCGGGATGAGGACGGCACCGTCCATTACTGGTTCAGAGACGTGAATGGTTCCCACAAGATCCACGCCGGCTTTGCGACAAAGCTTTTTGACATTTCAGGCGACAGCTTCACCGTCGGCAATAAAAAGCGGGTCCTTCTCACGTCGCTGGCCTTTGCGATCGTGTTCTGTGCAGACATTCTGTGGATGATAAAAAAGAAAGGAAAAAGATCGCGCGGAGCATGATGATCCCCCTCCGGAGGAGTGGAAAGATAAAGCACCCCGTTTGTCAGTCAGTGCAGTGCACCGATGACAAACGGGGTGCCGTTTACGCGGGGGACCGGAGCTTCCCGGCCGGCCCGGATCCGCCAGATATGCTTTCCCTTCGGATCATACGGCATCAGTCCAGATACTGTTCCGCCCACTCCTTCAGATCCTTGGCGGGGGCTTTGGCGGGGAACCGCCTGCCCGGCTTCACCTCGGCTCCGGTGAGCTCCGCGGCCCGGGCGGGCGCTTCCTCACCCATGCCGCTGCTCCCGGAGGTGGCGAACAGAACGACGGTCTTGCCGGAAAAGTCATAGGCCTCCAGAAAGCTGTCGATGATGGACGGCTCCCGGTACCACCAGATGGGGAAGCCCACGAAAATGAGGTCCGCATCGGCCACCGGGGCGTCCGTGTCCGCCAGCGCGGGACGGCAGGACTTGTCCTGCATCTCCACGGAGGAGCGGGACTTCCGGCTCAGCCAGTTCAGGTCCGCCCTGGTATAGGGCACGGCGGGCCGGATCTCATACGCAGGCGCGTCGATGGCTTCCGCCAGACGCTTTGCCAGCGCCGCCGTGACGCCGCCGGCGGAGAAGTAAGTGACCAGCGCTTTCATGGCTGCGCCCCCTTATTCTCCGACGATGCTTTTGGCGAATTCCGCGGCCGCCGCCAGATCGTCGGCGTCCGGCTTGCCCTTGTGGAGGTGCCGGAACTCTCCCTTGCAGTGGAATTCCCGCTCATCCATGGGGATGCCCATCCTGTCGGCCTCGGCCTTGACCTTTTTCCAGGTGGAATTGAGCATGGCGGCCGAGCCGAAATTCACGATCCTGCCCACCTTGCTCTTGTCCAGGGAGCGGATGAATTTCCGCACCTCGGGGTCGATGGAGAAGGCGTAGTAGGAGTTGCCCAGGAACAAAACGTCCACCGGCTCCTCGACGGGGGAAGTCAGAGGCAGGGCTTCCGCGCCCACGGCTTCGGCCACGGCCTCCGCCAGACGCCTGGTGTTGCCGGTCTTGGTGTAGTATCTGACTGCTGTTTTCATGGTATTTGGCTCCTTTCAGAACGGTGGATTCATTTTTTCGGTACGGGATCCTACGGCGGCGCGGCCGCCTGTCCCGCACGGTCTTTCCGCAGGTGATTTTAGCATAAAAAGCGCCCCGTGGCAATGGAGACTGCGCCGCCGGGAAACGCACGAAAGGGAAAACGCCCCGCACCGGCCCGGTGCGGGGCGCTGTTTCCTGTGATAGTGAGAGGATCAGCCGAAGAGCACGCTGTTGATGACGCTCTCCAGATACTCCTGCCGGCCGCTGCCGGGAAGCTCGGGAGCGCCCAGACCATCGGCGTAGGCGGCCAGCTCCGCGAGAGTGGTCTCGCCGCTGCGGATCCTGGCGCCGATGCCGGTCTTATAGCTGGCGTAGCGGTCCTCCCCGAACTTGTCCAGCCGTCCGTCCTCGATGAGGGCGGCGGCCTTCATCAGGCCCAGCGCGAAGGTGTCCATGCCAAGGATGTAGGCGTGGAACATATCCTCGGCGGTGTAGCTGGGACGGCGGGTCTTGGAGTCGAAGTTGAAGCCGCCGGTGAGTCCGTCGCTCTTGAGGACCTCGTACTGCACATGGTGGCGTCGTACACGTTGAACGGGAACTCGTCGGTGTCCCAGCCCAGCAGCATGTCGCCCTGGTTGGCGTCGATGCTGCCCAGCATGCCGTTGATGGCGGAGATGCGCAGATCGTGCTGGAAGGTGTGGCCCGCCAGGGTGGCGTGGTTCGCCTCGATGTTCAGCTTGAAGTCCTTGTCCAGCCCGTACTGGCGCAGGAAGCCAATGGCGGTGGCCGCGTCGAAGTCGTACTGGTGCTTCATGGGCTCCTTGGGCTTGGGCTCGATGTAGAAATCGCCGGTGAAGCCGATGCTCCTGCCGTAATCCACAGCCAGGGGCATCAGCCGGGCGATGTTCTCCTGCTCGAACTTCACGTCGGTGTTGAGCAGGGTCTCATAGCCTTCCCGGCCGCCCCAGAACACGTAGCCCCGGCCGCCCAGCTTGACGGTGATGTCCAGCGCCTTCTTGACCTGCGCCGCGGCGAAGCAGAAGACCTCCGCCGAGTTGGTGCTGCCCGCGCCTTTCATGAAG
>JAFSZH010000038.1 GCA_017455685.1 Oscillospiraceae bacterium | reverse complement strand
CTGGCCCAATCCCCTTTCTTTCAGTGGGGTGGGATATGGGGCTCGAACCCACGACACCCGGAACCACAATCCGGTGCTCTTCCAACTGAGCTAATCCCACCATATGCCGAGCCTTTTGACGCTGGCGCGCCAGGAGGGACTCGAACCCCCGGCCTACTGCTTAGAAGGCAGTTGCTCTATCCGGCTGAGCTACTGGCGCACATTCCTGCCTTCACGGAAAGCTGGAGCGGGTGAAGGGAATCGAACCCTCGTACCCAGCTTGGAAGGCTGGTATTCTACCATTGAATTACACCCGCAGGCTAAAGTATATTAGCATCTGCCCGGGCGGATGTCAAGACTTCTCGGGAAAAAATCTGACACCCGCCCCAAAGGCCGTTCAGCCGTGGTAGAGCTTATGGGTCTCGTATTTCGGCTCGCAGGTCAGATTGATCCCCAGCCGGGACAGGGCCGTCTCGTCGGCGGCAGCCAGGATGACGGTGGCGTGGGCCTCGGAGCCGGCCAGATCGTTCAGCGCCTCCATGGCCCGGGCGGCCACGGGATCGTTGACGGCGCAGACAGACAGGGCAATCAGCGCTTCGTTCACGTGGAGCCGGGGGTTGTGGCTGCCCAGGTGCTCCACCTTCAGGTGGTGCAGCGGGGTGATGATCTCCGGAGAGAGCAGCGTAACGCCGTCGTCGATGCCCGCCAGGGTTTTCAGCGCGTTGAGGAGGCAGGCGGAGCAGGCGCCCAGCAGAGAACTGGTCTTGCCGGTGACGATCCTGCCGTCGGGCAGCTCCATGGCCACGGCGGGGGTGTCTCCGTTCTCCCGGGACTTGGCCAGGGCGGCGGCCACCGTGGGCCGGTCGTCCCCGGAAATGCCCATCTGGCTCATCAGGGATTCCAGCTTGTGGACGGTGGAAGCCTCGCCCAGGCCCTTGCGGACCTCGCAGCGGGAGCGATACCACCGGCGGATGACCTCCTGCCGGGAGGCTTCCCGACAGACCTCGTCGTCGGAGATGCAGTACCCGGCCATGTTCACGCCCATGTCCGTGGGGCTCTTGTAGGGGCTCTCGCCCATGATCCGGTCCAGAATGGCGCTGAGCACCGGGAAGATCTCCACGTCCCGGTTATAGTTCACCGCCTGCTTGCCGTAGGCCTCCAGGTGGAAGGGGTCGATCATGTTCACGTCGTCCAGATCGGCGGTGGCGGCCTCGTAGGCCAGGTTCACAGGGTGCTTCAGCGGCAGGTTCCAGATGGGGAAGGTCTCGAACTTGGCGTAGCCCGCCTGCTCGCCCCGAACGTGATGGTGGTAGAGCTGGCACAGGCAGGTGGACATCTTGCCGCTGCCGGGGCCGGGAGCGGTGATCACCACCAGCGGCCGGGTGGTCTCGATGAAGTCGCTCTTGCCGAAGCCGTTTTCCGACACGATCAGCGGCACGTCGGAGGGATAATCGGGAATGACGTACTGCCGGTACACCCGCAGGCCCAGGCTCTCCAGCCGCTTCTGGAAGGGGGGCGCGGAGGAGCCCTCCCGGCAGTGGGTGATGCACACGCCGCCCACGTACAGTCCGGCAGCCCGGAAGGCGTCGATGAGCCGCAGGGCTTCCATATCGTAGGTGATGCCCAGGTCGCCCCGGCGCTTGTTGCGCTCGATGTGGTCGGCGTTGATGGCCACGATGATCTCGGCCTCGTCCTTCATTTCCATGAGCATGCGGATCTTGCTGTCGGGCCGGAAGCCGGGCAACACCCGGGAGGCGTGGTAGTCGTCAAAAAGCTTCCCGCCGAATTCCAGATACAGCTTGCCGCCCAGCTCGCTGATGCGCTGGCGGATCCGCTCGGACTGCATGCGGACGTACTTGTCGTTGTCGAAACCCTGTTTGTACATTCTCTTTCTCCCCGTATCGAAAAAGTTGAAGTTACACGCCGTAGGTTTTCCCGGTGAGGCACGTGCAGGCCACCAGATATTTCCGCATGCACCGGACGGTGCTGCTGCGGACGAGATAATTTTCCTCGTCGGTGCCAAGATAGAGGTCCTGGCCACCCATCAGCGAGACGCCGGTGAGCCCGTCCAGGGGCAGCACGGCCCCGGGGATCTCCAGCCGGTCGGAATAGAGCTTCATCTCGCCCCGCTCCAGCGTTTTGAGACCCTTGGCGAACTCCACCCGGTCCACCCGCACGTCGCTGTCGGAGAAGATGGGCCGGTCCGGCTCCGCCTGGGAGCAGAGGCGCCCGATCTCCCCGTCCTGCCAGCGGTTCCAGTCCCGGAGGTTGTCATAGGGCAGATCCTCCCCCTGCAGGAAGCCGGTGGGCAGGTATCTGAAGTGGAAGCCACATTTCCAGCAGCGCACCGTGTCGCCCTTGCTCTGGAGAGAGTGGAGCATGCTGCATTTGGGACAGATGAACAGCAGCCGCTCCATGTGCTCGGCCAGCCGCCGGCCCCGGAACAGGACGGGATCCTTCCGCTGCCGGGCGTAGGCGTCCTCATGGAGATCGGCGCGGATGAGCTCGTTGATCTCCTCCGGCTTTTTGGCCTTCAGCTCCTCCGGGGTGTAGACGTTCACCACGTGGCCGACCATCCGGCCCCGGCGGAGGGACGTGCCGGACCAGCGGGGCGAGGCGAAATAGCCGCCCTCCAGCCGATAGGTCACCAGCTTGGCGCCGGAGGTCCGGGCCAGCTTGCCGATGGAGGGGAGGAAGTCCCCGGTGACGCCGTCCCAGCAGCGGTTCCCCTCGGGGAAGACGCCCACGCTGGAGCCCTGCTTCAAGGTGCGCAGCATGGCCATCACCGTGCCGGCGGCGTTGCCGCCCTTCTGCCGGGGGATGGGGGCCTGAGCCCAGTTGACGAACCGTCCGGCCCAGCCGGACCGGAGCAGGTGCTCGCTGGCCACGTAGTACAGCTGATCGGGGAAGCTGCAGCCGACCAGCACCGGGTCCAGGTCGGTGACGTGATTGCACACCAGCAGAAACGGACCTTCAATCCGCTCCACCCGGCCGACGTAGCCCAGCCGGAGCCACATGAGGAAGCGTGCCAGCGAGCGGACGATCTTCCAGATGATCCGATGTCTGCGGCGGGGATCTTTTTTTGCCTCGTGAGCTGCCTGCATGGGAACTCCTTTCCGGGCTGCCGTCCCTGTCGCGGGGACGGTCGGGCATACATGATTTTTTATTATACATCACCGTTCGCCGCAGTTCAAACAGGAAATGCGTTTTCAGAGAAAACTTTTCCCGCTCCGGCATCGTCTCAATTCCGGCGGGGCGTTTTTTCTCTTTTCTTTCCGCGCCCGGTGTGATATAATACCTTGATATAGTAGTATAATGGTGCAGTGGCTCTGTCGAGCCCTGAGAAAGGCAGTTCCTTCATACATGGGTATTTTTGACAAGTTTTTCGGCACCCGCAGCGAGCGGGAAGTGAAAAAGCTCCTGCCTCTGGTGGATCGGATCGAGGCGCTGGAGAGCGAGTACGCCGCCCTCTCCGACGAGGCCCTCCGGGCCAAGACCGGGGAGTTCAAGGCCCGGTATGCCGGGGGCGAGGATCTGGACAGCCTGCTGCCGGAGGCCTTCGCCACCGTGCGGGAGGCGGCCTGGCGCGTGCTGGGCATGAAGCCCTTCCGGGTACAGCTCATCGGCGGCGTGGTGCTCCATCAGGGCCGCATCGCCGAGATGAAGACCGGCGAGGGCAAGACCCTGGTGGCCGTGCTGCCCGCCTACCTCAACGCCCTCACCGGCGAGGGGGTCCACATCGTCACGGTCAACGACTACCTGGCCAAGCGCGACAGCGAGTGGATGGGTAAGGTCCACCGCTTTCTGGGCCTCTCCGTGGGCCTCATCGTTCACGGCCTGACCTCCGAGGAGCGCCGGGCCGCCTACGCCGCGGACATCACCTACGGCACCAACAACGAGATGGGCTTCGACTATCTGCGGGACAACATGGCCCTCTACAAAGCCGACATGGTCCAGCGGGGCCACGCCTTCGCCATCGTGGACGAGGTGGACTCCATCCTCATCGACGAGGCCCGTACCCCGCTGATCATCTCCGGCCAGGGGGACGAGTCCACGGACCTCTACCGGCAGGCGGACGACTTTGTGCGCCGGCTGCGCCGGATGGTGGTGACCTCCGTGGACGAAAAAGAGGAGGAATCCGAGGACATCGACGCCGACTACGTGGTGGACGAGAAGGCCCGGACCGCCACGCTCACCGCCCGGGGCATCGCCAAGGCGGAGCAGGCCTTCGGCCTGGACAACCTGGCGGATATCGAGAACTCCACGCTCTCCCACCACATCAACCAGGCGCTGAAGGCCCACGGCATCATGAAGCGGGATATCGACTACGTGGTGAAGGACGGGGAGATCATCATCGTGGACGAGTTCACCGGCCGGCTGATGCTGGGCCGCCGGTACTCCGAGGGGCTCCACCAGGCCATCGAGGCCAAGGAGCACGTGGACGTCCAGAAGGAAAACAAGACTCTGGCCACCATCACCTTCCAGAATTACTTCCGTCTGTACGGCAAGCTCTCCGGCATGACCGGCACCGCCCTCACCGAGGCGGAGGAATTCGAGGCCATCTACAAGCTGGACATCGTGGAGATCCCCACCAACAAGCCGGTGATCCGGCTGGATCAGAACGACGTGGTGTTCAAGAACGAGGCGGGCAAGGACCGGGCCATCCTGGCCCAGATCAGGGAGTGCCATGCCAAGGGCCAGCCCGTGCTGGTGGGCACCATCTCCATTGAGAAAAGCGAATATCTCTCCTCGCTGCTGAAGCGGCAGGGGATCCCCCATAACGTGCTCAACGCCAAGTACCATGAAAAGGAAGCGGAGATCATCGCCCAGGCCGGCAAGCTGGGGGCGGTGACCATCGCCACCAACATGGCCGGTCGAGGCACGGATATCATGCTGGGCGGCAACGCGGAGTATCTGGCCAAGGCGGATCTGCGCAGGGCCGGGTATGACGACGAGATCATCAGCGAGGCCACCGGCTACGCCGAGACGGACAACGAGGACATCCTCGCGGCCCGGAAGCTGTTCCAGGAGCGGCTGGCAGAGCACAAAACGGTCATTTCCGACGAGGCGGAGAAGGTCCGCGCCGCCGGCGGCCTGTACATCCTGGGCACCGAGCGCCACGACTCCCGGCGGATCGACAACCAGCTGCGCGGTCGGTCCGGCCGGCAGGGCGACCCCGGCGAGAGCCGCTTCTTCCTGGCGCTGACCGACGACGTGATGCGCCTGTACGGCAGCGAGCGGCTGATCAACATTTTCGAGAGCCTGGGCGTGGACGAGGACACCCCCATCGAGCACAAAATGCTCACCGGCGCTCTGGAGAACGCCCAGAAGACCGTGGAAAGCCGCCATTTCCAGGCCCGAAAGAGCACCCTGGAATTCGACGACGTGATGAACGTCCAGCGAAACCTGATCTACGAGCAGCGCCGGAAGGTGCTGGACGGCGAGGACATCCGGGAGAACATCCACGGCATGATCCTGGAATACATCGCCGAGACCCTGGGGAACATGCCCCCGGAGAACGAGGCGGAGTTCCACGAGCGGCTCACGCCGCTGTACCGGCTGTTCGTCCGGCCCGGCGAGATCCCCTGGCGGGAGGGCCTGGCCATCGAGGAGCTCAACGAGAAGCTCGCCGCCATCGCCGAGCGGGTCTACGCCCAGCGGGAAGAAGCCCTGGGGCCCATGCCCGACGGCACGCCCATGATGCGGGAGCTGGAGCGGGTGATCATGCTCCGGGTGGTGGACGAGTACTGGATGGATCATATCGACGCCATGGACGATCTGCGCCGGGGCATCGGCCTGCGGGGCTACGGCAACGTGAAGCCCATCGACGCCTACAAGCAGGAAGGCTTCGATATGTTCGAGCAGATGATCGCGGGCATCCGCAGCGAGGTGGTCCGCCGGATCTACACCGTCCGTGTGCGGCGGGAGGCCCCCGTGCAGCGCAAAAGCGTTTCCAGGAACGCCGTGACCAACGCCCCGGGGGACGGCTCGGTGAAAAAGCAGCCGGTGAAAAAGGTCAAAAAGCCCGGCCGCAACGATCCCTGCCCCTGCGGCAAGCTGCGGCCCAACGGCCTGCCCATGAAGTACAAGGACTGCTGCGGCAGGAACGGCGGCTGACCGCCGGAGATAAAGGATAGGATATGGCATTTACACTGGAAACGAAAAACGGCCTCTCCTGGTCCGTCTCGGATCGGGTCGCCGCCCGGCACCTGTTCACCCGGCGGCTGGGAGGCGTGGGGGACTTCCCCTATTCCTCCAGACCCGACCCGGTATGGGAGGCGCCGGAGGTGCAGGAGCGGGTCCGGCAGCTGTGGCTCCGATTCCGGGACGCCGGCGGCTTCCCGGAGGAGGGCTTCTGCTTCACCCGGCAGGTCCACGGCACGAAGATCCGATACGTGGACGCGGCGGAGCGGCGGATGCCGCCGCTGCACCCCTGCCCTGTGGACTGCGACGGGCTGATCACCGATCAGCCGGGGGTGCCCCTGTGCATCTTCACAGCGGACTGCGTGCCGGTGCTGTTCCACGAGCCGGAGGCGGGGATCGCCGCGGCGGCCCACAGCGGCTGGAAGGGCACGGTCCACGACATGATGGGCGCCGCCGTCCGGGCGGTGGAGGCCCTGGGCGGCTCGGCGGATAAGCTCCGCGCCGCCATCGGTCCCAGCATCAGCCGCTGCTGCTTTGAGGTGGGCCCGGAGGTCAGAGAGGCCATCGAGGCCCTGCTGGGCGCCGACGCCGAGGGCCTGTGCCCGCCCGAGGAGGGCCGGCCGGGGAAGTATATGGCGGATCTGAAGGAAGCCAACCGCCGCCGGCTGCTGCAGCTGGGGCTTCGCCCGGAGAACGTCGACGTGTCCCCGGACTGCACCATGTGTCAGCAGGACGCGTACTGGTCCCACCGGGCCACCAAAGGCGTCCGGGGCACCCAGGCGTCCGTCATCATGCTTTGAGGTCAGGATATGAAGCAAACGAAGAGAAAGAACCTGTGTCTGGCACTGGCGCTGGCCATGCTGCTCTCCGCCCTTTCCGGCTGCCGGAAGACGGAGCAGACCGCCGAGGAGCCGTCCAACGACATCGACGCCAGCAACGTGGTCTCCGGCGAGACGCTGACTTCCGGCGCCGCGGCGGACAGCGTGTTCTCCCTGGCGGTGGACTATGAAAAGCCGCTGAACCCCATCACCACCCGCAGCACCCTCAACCAGATGGTGGACGAGCTGGTGTACGATCGGCTCTTCATCGTGGACGAGAACTTCAACCTGTCCTCCCGGATCCTGGAGGACTGGTACTACTCCAAAAACGAGAACGGCTCCGGCACCTGGGTGCTCACCGTCCGGGACGGCATCATGATGCACGACGGCTCCACCCTGACGGCGGAGGATATTTCCTACTCCCTGTCCCGCGTCTATACCTCCGGCAGCACCTTCTACCAGCAGCAGATGGGCCGGGTCTACGTCAGCGCCTTTCAGGGCCAGGTCTACGTCAGCGGCGACTACGCCAACGGCCTGCTGCCCTGGCGGCTGAGCGTGCCCATCATCAAGTCTTACACCAACTCCATCAAGGAAGCGGTGCCCGTGGGCTCCGGCCCCTACACCTACTCCGAGGACCGGTCCTGTCTGGAGAAGTTCGAGGACTATGAAAACGCCGATCTGCTGCCCCTGGATACCATTTACCTCCGCTCCTACACCGGGCCGGAGGAGCTGATCACCGAGTACGAGAGCGCCCTGGTGGATCTGGTGCTCAACGACCCCACCAGTGTCTACAACATGGGCTACGGCGGCAAGAACGAGACGCGGGAATTTGCCACCACCAACATGCACTTCCTGTGCTTCAACTCCCGGAGCGAGTTCTTCCAGTACGAGCCCTACCGGACCGCCATGCTCTGGCTCATCGACCGGGACACCATTGCCAACACGGTGCTGGACGGAGCCATGGACCCGTCTGTTCTGTTCATCCACCCCAACAGCAGCATCTATGACAGCGAGTTCAGCGAAGCCTACGGCTTCGACCCTGCCCGGGCCAAGATCGAACTGGAACGGGGCGGCTGCCGGGATCTGGACGGAGACGGCATGCTGGAATTCGCCCTCTCCGGCTCCAAGGTGGAGATCAGCATCAACTTCGTGGTGTGCGCCGATAACGCCGAGAAGGTGGCCGCCGCCCGGCAGATCGCCTCGGACATGGAGGCCATCGGCCTGGGCGTACACATGCGGGAGCTGACCTGGAACGAGTATCTGTCCGTGCTGCGCACCACCGACGACGAGGACGACGAAGACGATGACGAAACGCCGGACTGGACCTGGGACGTGTTCTACGGCGAGATCGCCATCCAGCCCGACTGGAACTGCCTGACGCTGTTCATCGGAGACTGGCAGGAGGACGGCACCCTCAACTACGGCCGGTGGTACGTCCCCGAGCTGGAGAGCGCCATGAATGAGTTCATCGGGGCCAAGGAGGACGACCGGGCCGCCGCCCGGACCGCCATGCTCCAGGCGTACGTGCAGAACTGCGCTTTCCTCACCGTGGGCTTTGAAAAGCGGGAGGTGCTCTCCCACATCGGCGTCATCAAAGGTATGGACCCCAACCAGTACTGCGTATTCACCGATCTGACCAAGTGGACCATCGATCTGGATTCCTGAAGAAAAGAGGAGCGAAAATGACTGATCAGGAGCTTTTGGACCTGGCCCGGAAGGCTGCGGAGGCGGCCTACGTCCCCTATTCCCATTTCCCGGTGGGGGCGGCGCTGGAATGCGCCGACGGCACGGTGTTCACCGGCTGCAACGTGGAGAACGCCGCCTACGGCGACACCATCTGCGCCGAGCGCACCGCCGCGGTAAAGGCCGTCAGCGAGGGCCATCGGGATTTCAAGCGCATCGCCATCTGGGGCGACAGCAGGGAGTACTGCTACCCCTGCGGCTCCTGCCGCCAGGTGCTGCAGGAGTTCAACAAGTATATGACGGTGATCTGCGGCAGGGGAGACGGCAGCTGGACCGTCAACTGTCTGGCGGACATGATGCCCTTTTTCTTCGATTTCTGATCACCTTATATAAAAAAGAAGGACGCCCCGAAGGAGGCACTTCTTAAGGAAGTGCCTCCTTCCCTTTGAAAGTAGGGTAATTGACCACGCGGGTCTGCAATGGTACAATGATTAAAACAAATCGGGATTTGAAAAGGAGATTGAACATGGAGAAAAAGACAACGCCTGTTACTTCAGAACAAAATCGTGACAAGGTCATTATTCGGACCAGTATCATTGGAATACTGACAAACGTGTTACTGGCGGGTTTCAAGGCGGT
>JAFSZH010000037.1 GCA_017455685.1 Oscillospiraceae bacterium | reverse complement strand
TTGCAGCTCTTCGGGCTGAAAGTGTCATAGTGGGTTACACACTTTGAAAAAGCTGTGTAACCCGCGTCCTACCCCCGCGAAAAACAAAGGAAGGAGAAAACGTCTATGAGTAAAAACTATGCCGTTGCCCGTGTCCAGCAATACACCAAGGCGAGCATCGGCAAATCTGAGCGCCATATCGAACGCAAAAACCAGAACTATGAAAACATGAACGTGGACCTCTCGCAAACGCCCCGGAACGTCCATTTCCAAAGCTGCGGAGACCTGACCTACAACGCGACCCTGGATAAGATGATCGAGGAAGGAGCCGTTTCCTTGCACGGTCTCAAGCCGGACGCCAAGCTATTCGACGAGATGATCTTCGATGTAAACACCGCCTATTTCGAGGAACACGGCGGCTATGACTATGCCTGCCGCTTTTATGAAGAGGTGTTCCGCTTTGCTCAAAAGGAATACGGCCCGGAGAACATTCTCTCCGCCGTCATGCATGCCGATGAACTGAACAGCGCGCTGACGGAAAAGCTGGGCTACCCGGTCTATCACTATCATCTGCATGTGGTGGCCCTGCCGGTGGTAGAGAAAGAAGTCCGCTATTCCAAGCGATGTAAAGACCCGGAGCTGGTGGGCAAGGTCAAGGAGGTCATCCATCAGATCAGCCACTCCAAAAAGTGGGCGTCACAAAAGGTAACGGATGAGGATGGGAAATCCCACATCATCAAGTCCTACAGTCTGCTGCAGGATCGCTTCTTCGAGCACATGCGGGATGCCGGCTTCGAGGATTTCGAGCGTGGCGAGCGCGGCAGCACGGCAGAGCATCTGTCGGTCACGGAATTCAAGGTTAAACAAGAGCAGCAGCGGCTTGCAGATATCACGGATGAGAAGCTTGCGGCTATTGACGCATTGGATCGCCTGGTTGAGGAAGAGATTCAGAAGCAGGAAGAACTGGACAAGCTTGAAAAGCAGACCGAAAAGGCAGAAAAGAAACTGGATACGGTTGTGCCTGTCGTACAGTACGCCGAGACATTTGCCCGGAACAACATCAGCTATTTCGAGGATCTGATCCCGGAGGCCGGAGCGCTGGAGAGTGCGAAGAGCTACCGGGAGCATAAGATCATGCCGCTGGTACAGAAGCTCAAGGAAAAGTTTTTGGGACTGTACCGGGTGATTCTGAATTTGAAGAAAAAACTGGAAGCCGCGCAAAGGAAACTCAAAAGCGCGGAATGCGCCCGGGATCACTACAAGGAGCAGTTGGAAAAAGAGCAGGAAAAATGCGGTGAACTACAGCAGGATTCTGATGACCTGCGCCGGGTCAAGCGTGTCTTTGGGCCAGAGCGGATCGACATGATCCTTGCCTCTGAGCGTCAACAGGAGGCGGAGATCAAAGCGCAGCGCAAGGCAACAGAATGGCAGCGTAAGCTTGCCCGCAAAAGCCATGATTGGGATGACCGATAAGGGAGGACTCTTTTGTCCTTCCCTTTTCTTCGCAGAGCAAACTTTTATAACAGTCCAAAATCTATGGATGACCAGGAAAACATCTGTACATACGTACAGATGTACGGATGTTTTAGGCATCTTTATTGAATTAACCGCCACGCCCACAGGCGATAATGCGGGAAATACGAAAGCGGCACAGCCGCGGAAAGGAGAATAAGGTACAGATCCAAGTGTTCCTTGAAAACTGAATATGAAAAGAAAAAGCATGGCCGAAAAAGAGTTGGAGAGACAGAACCGCGGAATGGATATTCCGGATTTCGCAATCGAACGCATTGCGCGCTGCCTGCTGCCGATGATCCAAAGCTACTATGAGAGCGATGAAGGCAGACGAGACATGGCGGAATGGGAACTGCAGCAGAAAACAGAACAGGTATGAGAAAGCGGGGCGTCGCCAGCAATGGCGGCGCCCCGCTTTCTTCATATCCCGATGGCCTCAATGAAAACAAGAAATCCGAACCCATTTCCTACCGGAATGCAGTTCGGATTTCTCAAGTGTGGTGGACGATACAGGACTCGAACCTGTGACCCTCCGCACGTCAAGCGGATGCTCATACCAGCTGAGCTAATCGTCCGTTTCAAAGGCAAGGGGTATTATACCGAAGTAAATACCCCTTGTCAACGGTTTATTTGCTGTTTTTCGGAAAAACCTTATTGGGCCGGGACGGGGGAGGAATAGATGAACGTATCCCAATCCAGGTTGTCCGCGTCGTAGGTATCGGGATCGTACAGGTTTTCCGCCAGATAGGCCGCCTGGAAGCTGGGCACGTAGATGGTCACGTATTCTTCCACACCGCGGTAGGAGGCGATGATGCCCGCGTGGACCATCCGGGTGGGAGAGGCGCCGACCACGTTGACGAAGCCCCGTTCGTTGACGGTGAGGATCTTCTCGTTGGTGCTGCGCCAGGTGACCTCGCCCTGGTCCTCAATGGCGGGATAGGCGGTCACGTCCAGGTCCACGTTGAAGATCTCCCCGGCGTTGGTCAGGGTGATGGAGTGATTGGTAATGGCCCGGTTCAGGAAGGTGATGGACATGCTCTCCACCGCCGGGGCGGGCGTGACCTCGGGCGTGGGCTCCGGGGAGGGGCTGGGCGTGGGCAGGTCCGCCGAGATGTACGCCGCGCTGGACTGGTTGGGGTTGGAGGCGGGCGAGGTCGACTTGCCGCTCCGGCCGGAAGTCACCAGTACCACCACCGCCAGCACCACCGCCAGCAGCAGCACCGCGCCGAACAGATACTGCCAGCGGATGTTCACGGCGGACCGCCGGGAGGCGGCGGACTGGGGCATGGCGGAGGCCGTGGTAGGCGGCACGCGGGTGGGCTGATTCATCCGGGGCGCGCCGCACTTGGGACAGCGGTTGCGCAGCCCGGAATACTTGCTGCCGCAGCGGCGGCAGGTAATTTCAGGAATGACGGCCATGGGAAAACCTCCTTCGCATAATGTGCACGCTTGGACAGATGATGATAATTTTCCACAGTAGCAATGCACATTGTACTATATCAATATTGAATTGTCAAGTTTTCCCAATTTTCTCCAATTCCGGGTCCGCCTTTTCTACAAAGCCAGAGTGCCGGTGTCGTCCTCCAGCAGCAGCAGTATCCGCTCCTGGGCCCCGGTGACGGCGTTGAAATACAGCAGATAATGCTCCCCCGACTCTGTCTCGCAGGTCAGCTCCCGGCAGTAGAGCTCCTCCGCACCGGCCCCGGGGATCACCGCCAGCCGGTCGGAGAGCAGCGTCAGCCCCTCGGGCACGTGCTCCGGCCCGGCGGTGAACGCCGCCTCGGGCAGCTCCCGGGGCCCGTGGGAGGTGAGCCAGGCCGCCGCGTCGAAGCGCAGCACCTCGCCGTTGTCCATGGCCACCGCCAGCTTTATCATGTCGGGGTAGCAGATCACGTCCCCCTGCCGGCCGCACCAGGTGACGGTGAGCACATGGCCGGTGAGCACGTGGTAGCTCTGCTGCAGCCCGGCATAGCCGTGGGCGGCCAGATACTCCTCCGCCTTGCCCAGCGCCTCCTCCACGGTGAGGGCCGAGCGGACCGGGGTCCGGGAGGAGATGCTCCTTACCACGTAGCCACCCTGTCGGCTGACGCAGACGGTGCAGTCCCCGGCGGCGATCCGCCAGCAGGGGATCCTGCCCTCCTCGGCGCCCTCGGCGGTGCAGAGGTTGGTCCGCACTCCCAGAAAGCCCGAGGCCACCAGCAGCGCGTCCTCCTTGCTGATCTCCCCGGCCCCGGCGGTCATCCGGGGGGTCCGATCCGCCGCGGCGGAGGAAAAGGGCCCGTCGTAGACCAGGGTGGGGATCTCCGGGAATTCCTGCTCCATCTGCAGAAAGCTGTCGGAGAGGGAGGGCAGCCCGGCCTCCAGGGCCGCGGCGCCGTCGGCGCTCACCAGCCCGTCGGCCAGATCGGAGCGGAGCCGGATCAGATTGTCGCTGAGCACTCCGGCGGCGTCGGAGAGGGAGCGCAGGTTTTCCCGCTCCTCCTCGCTCACGTCCTCTCCGCCGCCGCTGCGCCGGAGAAGATAGGCGGCGTAGTCCCCGGTCCTGGCCAGAAAGGAGGCGGTGGATTCCAGCTCCTGCACGGAGAAGGGCAGGGTGCTCAGAGCGTCTCCGGCGGACTGGGCCCGGGAATAGACCTCGGCGCACAGCGCGGCGGTCATGCCGGGGGTCACGGCGTAAACGGTTTTTTTCAGCGACGCGTCCATGCCGCTGACGGCGTCGCAGAGCGTTTCAAAGGCCTGTTCCCCCTGATAGCGCAGCGTCCTGTCGGCCCGGTCGGCCCGGCCTTTCAGCAGCAGGGTCTCCGCCCCCAGACACACCGCCGCGGCGCTCAGCAGAGAAATGGCGCGGATCGCGGTTCGAGTTCGCATAAAAAACACCTCTTTTGCCCATAGTTTGAGCAAAAGAGGCGTTATTTTTCATACCGGGAGAGATTGCTTTATCTGGCGAGCTTTTCCACGCCCGCGTCGATCCGGCGCAGGGACTCCTCCCTGCCCAGAATGTGCAGGATCTCCACCGCGCCGCCGGGGGTCACGGCCTTGCCGGCCGCGGCGATCCGCACGGGCCACATCACCAGGGCGTTCTTGCAGCCCCACTCCTCCGCAGCGCCTACCAGGCAGTCGCGGACGCTGTCCTCGGTCCAGACGTCCAGCGCGGCCAGCCGGGGCCGGATGCGCCGCAGCACGTCCAGCGCGGCGACCTCGTCGCACTTGGATTTCTTGTGGATATAGAGCTCGGTGGAGTACTCCGGCAGCTCGTCGAAGAAGTCCAGCTTTTCGGGGATGTCGGAGAGCTTTTCCGTCCGCTGCTGCAGCAGCGCGGCGATGAGGGAGGCGTCGCAGGCGGGGTTCTTCACGGCCTTGCGGATCCAGGGCTCGGCCGCGGCGGCAAAGGCCTCGGGGCTCATGGCCTTGATATACTCGGTGTTGAAGTAGGTGAGCTTTTCCTTGTCGAAGATGGCGGGGGACTTGCTGATGCGGCTCATGTCGAACACCTCGGCCAGCTCCCGGATGGAGTAAATCTCCCGCTCGCCGCCCGGCGCCCAGCCCAGCAGGGCCACGTAGTTCACGATGGCCTCGGTGAGATAGCCCTCGGCCACCAGATCCTCGTAGGAGGGGTCCCCGTGGCGCTTGGACATCTTGTTGTGGGCGTCCCGCATCACCGGGGAGCAGTGGACGTACTTGGGGATGGGCCAGCCCAGGCCCTCGTAGAGCAGGTTGTACTTGGGCGCGCTGGAAAGGTATTCGCTGCCCCGGACCACGTGGGTGATGCCCATGAGATGGTCGTCCACCACGTTGGCGAAGTTGTAGGTGGGCAGGCCGTCCCGCTTGATGAGCACCTGGTCGTCCAGGTCCGCGTTGGGGGCGGTGATGTCCCCGAAGATCTCGTCGTGGAAGGTGGTGGAGCCCTCGTGGGGCACCTTCTGCCGGATGACCCAGGGCTTCCCGGCGTCCAGATTGGCCCGGACCTCCTCGTCGGTCAGGCTGCGGCAGGGGTCGTCGGCGCGGGTGAAGTCGCCGGAATCCTCCTCGGACTCCGTCTTTTCGCAGAAGCAGTAGTAGGCGCAGCGGCGTTCCACCAGCCGTTTGGCGTAGGGCAGATAGGTGCTGCGGCGCTCGGTCTGCACGTAGGGGCCCACCGGGCCGCCCACGTCCGGGCCCTCGTCGTGGTCCAGACCGCAGTCGGCCAGGGTCTTGTAGATCACGTCCACCGCGCCCTCCACCTGGCGGCTCTGATCGGTGTCCTCGATCCGCAGCAGGAACTTGCCCCGGGCATTCCGGGCAATGCACCAGGTATACAGCGCCGTGCGCAGGTTGCCCACGTGCATATAGCCCGTGGGGCTGGGGGCGAAGCGGGTCCGGACCTCCCCCTGGGGGATCCGCGCTTCCATCTCGTCAAACCATGTATTGTCCATAGGAACAGTCTCCTTTTCGTGGTCTACGCACCATATTATTTGAAACCCGGCTTATTGTCAAGCGCCCGGCGATGTGCTATGATACGTAGTTACAGAGCGATTTTTCGTTTATCCCGCAGGGAAAACGCACACAATAGACTATACACGAGAGGGAAAGCCAATGGAAGAGACCGTGAAAAAGAAAGTGATGCTCTCCGGCATCAAGCCCACCGGCGATCTGACCCTGGGGTCCTATCTGGGGGCCATCAAGAACTGGGCGGAGCGGGCCGACAAGTACGACTGCTTCTACTTCATGGCGGATCTGCACGCCCTGACCACCCGCAACAACCCCGCCGATCTCCGCCGCCGGGCACTGGAGCAGCTGGCCCAGTACGTGGCCTGCGGTCTGGATCCGGAGAAGAACACCCTGTTCTTCCAGTCCCACGTTCCCGCCCACGCGGAGCTGGGCTGGGTGCTCAACTGCTATACCATGTTCGGCGAGCTCAGCCGCATGACCCAGTTCAAGGACAAGTCCGCCAAAAACGCCGACAACATCAACGGCGGCCTCTTTACGTATCCCGTGCTGATGGCGGCGGACATCCTGCTCTACCAGCCGGATTACGTTCCCGTGGGCGACGACCAGAAGCAGCACGTGGAGCTGACCCGGGACGTGGCCCAGCGCTTCAACAACCTTTACGGCGAGACCTTCAAGGTCCCCGAACCCTTCATCCCCAGGGTGGGCGCCCGGATCATGGACCTGCTGGACCCCGCCAGCAAGATGTCCAAGTCCGACGAGGTGGGCAACGGCCGGGTCTGCCTGATGGACAAACCCGAGGATATCATGCGCAAGTTCAAGCGTGCCGTCACGGACTCCGAGACCGGTCACTGCGTCTACTACGACGCGGAGAAGAAGCCCGGCGTGGCGAACCTGATGCAGATCTACTCCGTCTGTACGGGAAAGAGCTTCGAGCAGATCGAAGCCGAGTTCGACGGGAAGGGCTACGGCGCCTTCAAGCCCGCCGTGGGCGAGGCCGTGGTGGAGATGCTCCGGCCCATCCGGGAGGAAGCCGAGCACATCATGCGGGACAAGGCGTATCTGGAAGGCATCTACCGCGCCGGCGCGGAGCGGGCCTCTTACGTAGCCGAGCGAACCCTGCGCAAGGTCTACAAAAAGGTCGGACTCGTACAAAAATGAAAGGCTGAGGATAGCCCATGCTGTCTGCTCTGACTCTGCGGCTTCGGCTGCGGGTGCTTCTCGCGCTGCTCACGGCCGTGGGCGTCACCTACGCCGCCACGGGGCCGGTGGGTGCCTTTGCCCGGCGGATCGGGGCCATGGACCGGCCCGGGGAATCCCGGCGGGTCCACGACCATCCCATCCCCCGGCTGGGCGGACTGGCCATCTTTCTGGGCTTTCTGGCCGGGCTGCTGCTGTTCACGAGCGTGACCCGGCCCCTGCGGGGCATCCTGCTGGGCTGCGCGGTCATCGTCGTGCTGGGCGTGGCGGACGATATCTATGATCTGAACCCCTGGATCAAGCTGCTTGTCCAGACCATGGCCGCCGGTATCGCCCTGCTCCACGGGGTGGAGATCCGGATCCTCACCAACCCGGTGCATTTTGCCGGGGGCGTGATCTCCCTGGGGGCCCTGTCGGCGCCCATCACCCTGCTGTGGATCGTGGGCATGACCAACGCGCTGAACCTGATCGACGGGCTGGACGGCCTGGCCGCCGGGGTGGCGGGCATCAGCTGCGCGTCCATGCTGGCCGTGTCGCTGTTCCTGCCCCGGGCCACCGACGTGTCGGTGCTGCTGGGAGCCCTGGGCGGCGCCTGTCTGGGCTTTCTGCCCTATAACCGGAACCCCGCCCGGATCTTCATGGGAGACACCGGAGCGCTGCTGCTGGGGTACGTGCTCTCCACCGCCTCGGTGGTGGGCCTGCTGAAAATGTATACGGCGGTGACCTTCGCCATGCCCCTGCTGGCGCTGGCTCTGCCGCTGTTCGACACGGTGTTCGCCGTGGTCCGGCGGCTCTCCCACGGGGAAAACCCCATGAAGGCCGATCGGGGCCACATCCATCACCGGCTGCTGGCCATGGGCCTCAACCAGAAGCAGGCCGTGGCGATCCTCTACGGCTTCAGCGTGCTCCTGGGCCTGGCGGCGGTGCTGCTGGCGGCCAACGGCTCGGTCCGGTTCTGGCTGCTGCTGCTGGCCGGAACGGCGGCCGCGGCGGTCTGGCTCTGGCTTTTCCTCCGCCGGCACAAGACCCGGACGAAAGAAAAAACGGAAGACGATTGAAAGTCTTCCGTTTTCCTTTTATAATAGCAGGTACGCCCCCAGGGCGATGAGCATTTCCGTCTCGCCGCTGCTGCGGTACGCCAGATACAGCACCGCCAGCACCAGCAGGTCCTCCGTGTCCAGCCGCCGCATGGCGAAGGGAGTTTTCTCCCGAACGGGCGGCGGCGCGGGCCGCGGCGGAGGCGGCGGAGGCGGCGGTGCGTCCCGGGGCTTCCGGGCGGGCGGCGGAGGCGTCTCCACCCGCTCCACCCGGCCGCTGTTTCCCTGATAACGGTTATAGGCCATCCCATCCCCCCATTTTCTCCCATGCGCTCCCCGCCAGCCGGGCGGTGGAGGCCAGCCGGAGAGCCCGCTCCAGTCGGGCCCGGCGCTCCGGGTCCAGATAGGGCCCCACCCCCTCCAGCAGCGGCGGCTTTCCCCTGCCCCGGAGATCCCGGAGCATTTTGCCCAGCGCGGGAGGCAGACCGCCGCCCCGTTCGGGTTCCGCCTGCGGGGGCGGCTCATTCCCGGCGTCCCCGGCCCCGCCAAGCAGGGCCGAGGCCATCCGGGTCAGACGGCCCAGCTCCTCCGGGTCGGAGAGCACGGCGCTGAGCTTTTCTTCCAGCTCGTTCACGGCGCGCCGCCCAGGGCGGAGAGCTTCTCCGCCAGGGCCTTTCCCTCCGGCGTGGAGAGCACCTGCCGCAGCAGCCTGCTCACCCGGGCGCTGTCCCCGGAGCGCAGGGCCTGCTCCGCTTCTGCGGCGTCCAGCGTTTCGCTGAGCCGCCGGGCTTCGCCGGACCGGGCCAGAGAGCGCAGTTCGCCGCCCTTTTCCCCGGACAGCAGCCGGTCAGCCAGCGTTTCCCATTCATCCATGGAACCCACCTCCGCATACCCATTGTATGCGCCGGTGAGAAGGAGAGTGCCCTGTGCGCATCATCGTTTTTTCCGATTCCCACGGCGTGACGGAGCCCATGATCGCCGCCGTGGAGGAGCACCGCCCGGACGTGGTGCTCCATCTGGGGGATCTGACCCGGGACGCGGAGGAGCTGCAGCGCTGGTTCCCGTCCCTGGATATCCGCTCGGTCCGGGGCAACTGCGACGCCTGGGGCTCCGACGCCCCGGAATCCCTGCGGTTCCGCCTGGACGGCGTGGAGATCTACATGGCCCACGGACACCGCCAGTCGGTGAAGACCACCCTGGACGCGCTGGCCAACACGGTGCACTTCTCCGGGGCAAAGCTGGGCCTCTTCGGCCACACCCACCAGGCCGAGCTGAAACGGATGGGGGACGTGACGCTGTTCAATCCGGGCAGCGTGGGCATGGGCCGCCGGACCTACGGCCTGATCACAGTGAAAGGAACGGAATTCCAATGCAAAGTGATGGACGCGTAAAGAAGGCGCTGGTCACCGGCGGCAGCCGGGGCATCGGCGCGGCCACGTGCCGGGCCCTGGCCCGGGACGGCTGGCTGGTATACATCAATTATAACGAATCCGCGGACAAGGCCCACGACCTGGCCCGGGAGATCGGCGGCCGGGCCGTGTGGGCGGACGTCTCCGACGAGGAGGCGGTGAAGGCCATGTTCGACGCGGTGGGGGACGTGGACCTGCTGGTGAGCAACGCGGGCATCGCCCACCCCGGTCAGATCCAGGACCTGACGGAAAAGGACTGGCACCGGCTCTTTCAGGTGAACACCGACGGGGCGTTCTACTCCTGCCGGGCGGTGGTGCCGGGGATGGTCCGCCGGAAGAGCGGCAATATCATCATCGTCACCTCCGTGTGCGGGGTGTGGGGCAGCTCCTGTGAGGCGGCCTACTCCGCCACCAAGGGGGCGCTGATCGCCTTTACCAAGTCTCTGTTCAAGGAGCTGGGGCCCTCCGGCATCCGGGTGAACGCCATCGCCCCCGGGGTCATCGACACAGACATGATCTCCTGCTTCTCCGCGGAGGAAAAGGCCGCCATGGCCGCCGACACCCCACTGGGCCGGCTGGGCACGGCGGAGGACGTGGCGGAGCTGGCGACGTTCCTGGCCAGCGACCGCTCCGGCTTCATCACCGGACAGATCATCGGCTGCGACGGAGGCTTCCAGCTTTGAGCGGGACGCTTTCGGCTTCCCGGCCCCGCCGGGACTATCTGGCCGCCGCCGACCTGCTGCGGGTGTTCGCCGTGGGCCTGGTGGCCTGCTTCCACATCTGGCAGCAGTCCTGGCTGGACCCGGGCTTCCGTATCGGCGGGGTGTATTTCGACCTCCAGCGGATCATCCGCCGGGGCTACATGGGCGTGGACCTGATGCTGCTGCTCAGCGGCTTCCTGCTGTACCTGCCTGCGGCGAAAAGCGGGAAGATGCCCGACACCCTGACGTTTTATAAAAAACGGATGGCGCGCATCCTGCCCAGCTATCTCTTCGCGCTGGCCGTATGCGCGGCTTTCGCGCTGACGTACGGCGAGGACTTGGGCAGCGCCCCTCTGGGCCGGGATCTGCTGGCGCATCTCACCTTTACCCACACCTTCTGGCGGGGGACCTACATGTGGACCAGTCTGAACGTGGCGCTGTGGACCCTGGCGGTGGAGGTGCAGTTTTACCTGCTCTTCCCGCTGATCGGCCGGGCCTTTCAGAAAAAGCCCTGGCTCACCTGGGCGCTGATGACGGCGATAGCCCTGGGCTGCCGGCGGGCCGTGACGCCTCTGCCGGACATCTCCATGCTCTTCAACCAGCTGCCCTGCATGCTGGACCTGTACGCCTTCGGCATGCTCTCGGCCCATCTGCTGGCCCGCCGGGAACCGGGAGAGCGCCGCTGGCCCTTCGCCCTGGGCTCGCTGCTGTGCCTGGCAGGGATCGTGTGGGTGCTCTGGAAGCAGAACCCGGTCACCGACCGAGAGCTCAACCAGCTGCAGATGAACTGGCGGCCCGCCCTGGCGGCGCTGGGGGCGGGATTTCTCTGGTGCGGCGGACAGTGGGGGCCGGCGTTCAGCCGGGCCGTGGGGAACCCTCTTACCCGGTGGTGCGCTGCCGTTTCCTATAACTTCTACATCTGGCACCAGTATCTGGCGGTGAAGCTGAAGCTCTGGCACGTCCCGCCGTATACCACCACCTCCGGCCTGCCCCAGATGGACGAGGGCCAGGCCTGGCGGGTCAAATATACGCTGCTCTGCTTCGCCGCGGCCTTCGCCGCGGCGGCGGCGCTGACCTGGGGACTGGAACGCCCGGCCGCCCGGGCTCTGTCGGGGAGAAAACGAATAGAAAAAAACGAATAAAAAGACGGCGCGGAGAGCATCCGCGCCGCCTTTGTTTACCGGAGCACCGGCTGGAGCTGTCTTCCCTCCCGGGCAGCCTCCACGGTCTCCCCGATCCGGTCCCAGTCCGCCTGCAGGGAGAAGGGCTTGCTCCCCGGGGCGTCCTGGCGGAAGGGAACAAAATACACGTTTTTCCGCTGGAGCAGCCGGCCGATGTTCTCCGCCGAGCCGGAGAGGCCGTCGTTGGTGGATATGGCCAGCACCAGGGGACGGCCGTTGCGCAGGTGGGCCTTGCAGGCCATGGTCACGGCGGTGTCGGTGACGCCGTTGGCCAGCTTTCCCAGGGTGTTCCCGGTGCAGGGGGCCACCAGCAGCGCATCCAGGGCCTGCCGTGTACCGAAGGGCTCCGCGAGCACCACGCTGTCCGCGGCCCGCCGTCCGCCGCACAGCGTCTCCAGCCGGGCGCGGAAGTCCGCCGCCGGGCCGAAGGCGGTGTCCGTGGAGGCCGCCCGCTCCGAGAGGATGGGTACCAGCTCATAGTCTCGGCCCAGCCCCTCCAGAGCGGCTAGGGCCTTGTCGAAGCTGCAGTGGGAACCGGTGAGGGCCACGCCCAGCCGGGGCAGGGGCTCCGCCATGGTCTCATACACCGCGTCCCGCAGGATCTCGGCGGCCCGGGCGGGAGCGTATTTTCCGGGCAGACCCGGGGCGGAGAGATACCGCCGGCCCAGCTCCCGGGCAGCGGCGGCGTCGATGCCTCCCGGGGCGGAGGCCAGCTCCAGCAGCAGCGCGTCTTCCCCGGTGCGCCGCAGCTCCGCCAGGGTGAGTACCGGCGCGGGCACGGTGTTGACGATCACGTCGAAGCTTTCCAGCTCCATGCCGGGGGAGAGCTCCGCAGCGTCGAAGCCCCGGATCTTCGCCCAGGTCCGGCTCTCCCGCCGCCGCGCCGCCGCGGTGACGGCCGCACCCCGATCCCGGAATTCCTCGGCGCACAGGGACCCCACCCGGCCGTAGCCCAGGATCAGCACCCGCTTCCCGGCCAGAGACAGCTCCTTTTCCGTCAGCGCAGCGGCGCCCCGGGCGGTGAGCAGGGCGTTTTCCGCCAGAAAGCTCTCGCTCCGGGCGTAGCGGGCCCGGGGATCCCAGGGCGGCGGGATGACCACGTCCGCCGAGGCGGCGTCCCCGGCGGGAACGTGGCCGTCGGCGAGCAGCAGCTCCCGCAGCAGGGGGAACCGGGGATCGATCCCGGTGATGGCAAAGCGCAATAGGACCACTCCTTCCTGTTTTTGCACCACAGAATATGCCCCGGCGCGTTGACTTGTGCGGCGCTTTCGTGGTATTTTATACCCGGAAAGGCGAGGTGCTTTTTATGGCAAAGCTGTATTTCAAATACGGCGCCATGGGCTCGAGCAAGACGGCCCAGGCGCTGATCACCAAGTTCAATTACGAGGAGCGGGGCATGAGCGTCTGGCTCATCAAGCCCTCCACCGACGACCGGGACGGGGCGAAGATGATCCGCTCCCGCATCGGTCTGGAGGCGGAGGCGGAGGTGATCCGGCCCGAGGACGATCTGCGCGAGCTCTACGCCCGGCGGGGCCGGAAGGACGTGATCATTGCCGACGAGTGCCAGTTCCTGACCCCCCGGCAGATCGAGCAGCTCCGGGACCTGGTGGATGAGGAAAACGTTCCCGTGCTGTGCTTCGGCCTGCGCACGGATTTTCTGACCCATCTGTTCCCCGGCTCCCGGCGTCTCTTCGAGCTGGCCGACTCCATCACCGAGATCAAGACCATCTGCGAATGCGGCTCCAAGGCTACCGTCAACGCCCGCATCGACGCCCGGGGCCGGGTGGTCACCGAAGGCGCCCAGGTGATGCTGGGCGGCAACGACGCCTACGTGGCCATGTGCCACGCCTGCTGGCGGCGGCGTATCGCCCGGGAACGGAGCGAGCAGGGCCAGCAGACCATCGAGCTGGAATAAACCGTCCCGCCCCGGCGGGAGAAGAAAACAAGGAGGTACATCATGGCTGATCCTATCCCCACCCCCCATATCAGCGCCAAGCGCGGCGACTTCGCCGAGACCGTGCTGATGCCCGGCGATCCCCTGCGCAGCCAGTTCATCGCCGAGAATTTCCTGGAAAACCGGCGTCTGGTGAACAACGTCCGGGGCGTGCTGGGCTATACCGGCGTCTACAAGGGCGTGCCGGTGAGCGTCATGGCCAGCGGCATGGGCATGCCCAGCATCGGCATTTACAGCTACGAGCTGTTCAACTTTTACGGCGTGGAGAACATCCTGCGGGTGGGCTCCGCCGGCGCCATCAGCGAGAAGATCAAGCTCCGTGACATCGTGCTGGGCCAGGCCGCCTGCACCAACTCCGCCTTTGCCGACCAGTACGGCTGCCCGGGCCGCTACGCACCCATCGCCGACTTCGGCCTGCTGCGCTCCGCGGCGGAGATCGCCGGGGAGATGGGCCTTTCGTACCACGTGGGCAACCTGCTCTCCAGCGACACGTTCTACAGCGACAACGCTTCCGCCACCGCCAACTGGATCAAGATGGGCGTCATGGCAATCGAGATGGAAGCGGCGGCCCTCTACTGCAACGCCGCCCGGGCCGGGAAGAAAGCTCTGGCCATCTGCACCATCTCCGACCACGTCCTCACCGGAGAGGCCACCGACGCCATGGAGCGGCAGACCACCTTCACCCAGATGATGGAGCTGGCGCTGGAAGTGGCTGTTCGCAGCTGAATGACACTTGTCGCCCACGGACGGCCTCATCGAAAAAACATTTTTTCTGCGGGATGTTATGAAAACCGGGAATATTGCATCGAGAGGCGTTCCGTGCTATAATCTTTCAAGTGAAGATCCTTAAAAGGATATTATAAAGGAGGAAAACTCACAATGAAGAAAACTCTCGCTCTTGTCCTGGCGCTCGTGATGGTCCTGGGCCTGGTCGCCTGCGGCGGCAGCAAGCCCGCTGCCACCACCCCGACCGCTGCGCCCGCCGCTCCCGCCGCCGCTCCTGCCGAGCAGCCCGCCGAGCAGCCCGCTGAGGAGCCCGCCGCCGAGCCCGCTGTCTGCGTGGCCATGGTCACCGACTACGGCGACATCACCGACCAGTCCTTCAACCAGACCACCTACGAGGCCTGCAAGGCCTACTGCGAAGCCAACGGCCTGAAGTTCAGCTACTACAAGCCCGCTTCCGACTCTGACGACGACCGCGTCGCCTCCATCGAGCTGGCCATCGACGAGGGCTACAACGTCATCGTGATGCCCGGCTACGCCTTCGCCGCCGCCATTGCCAAGACCGCTCCCGAGTATGATGACGTGACCTTCATCGCTCTGGACGTGTCCGAGTACGACCTGACCACCGCCGGCCTGGATCCCCTGCCCGCCAACCTGTACAGCGCTGTTTACCAGGAAGAGCTCTGCGGCTACATGGCCGGCTACGCCGCCGTGAAGCTGGGCTACACCAAGCTGGGCTACCTGGGCGGCATGGCCGTTCCCGCCGTTGTCCGCTACGGCTACGGCTTCGTGCAGGGCGCTGACGCCGCCGCCGCCGAGACCGGCGCCGACGTTGAGATCAAGTACGTTTACGGCAACCAGTTCTTCGGCGATGCCGACATCACCGCCTACATGGATACCTGGTACGCTGCCGGCACCGAGGTCGTGTTCGCCTGCGGCGGCGGCATCTACTCCTCCGCTGCTGAGGCTGCTGCCAAGGTCGAGGGCGGCAAGGTCATCGGCGTGGACGTCGACCAGGCTGCCACCATCGACGGCCTGTACGGCGAGGGCCTGACCGTTACCTCCGCCATGAAGGGCCTGGGCGCCACTGTCAACGCCATGCTGGCCAAGGTCGTCGCCGGCACCTTCGAGGGCGGCAAGGTCGAGAACCTGGGCCTGGTCTCCGCGGTCCCCGAGGAGAACTTCGTCCAGATCGCCGGCTCCACCCAGTTCGGTGAAGGCTTCACCCGCGCCGACTACGAGGCTCTGGTGGCCGACATGTTCGCCGGCAACGTCACCGTGTCCAACGACATCGAGAGCGAGCCCGCCGTGACCGCCGTCACCGTGGATTACCAGGGCAACATCAAGTAAGATCGCCCCGGAGCTCAGATCAAATAAATAAGGAAGATGATCTGCATTTACCGTGCAGGTCATCTTCCTTTTTTGCGTGACAGGACCGTGTGCTCGCGCTCCAGAGAACAGCCGGTCCGTTTTTATTTCTTTTCTTACGCCAAACTCCGATCGAACTGATCATACGGGGGTGCCGACTTCGATGAGGTTGCCGTCCGGGTCATAGAATCTGACGACTCGCTGTCCCCAGCTGTGCGTCATCAGGCGATTGACGTATTCCGTGTCAGGATAAAGCATCTCAAGCTTTTTGACGAAGCTGTCGATCTCCGGCTCTTCAAAATACAGCTCGGCTTGATTGCTTCGCGGAACGACGCGCCTCCCCGTAAACCGCTCCCAGTACTTTTCCTCCTGGAGATACAGATTACCGGACAGCTCCATGTTGCCGTCGTTATCCCGGATCAACTCGAATCCAAACACGTCCCGATAGAAATGCAGTGCTTTATCGCAGTCTTTTACGACGATAAGGGCTCCTTTGAATTTCATGGTCTTCTTTTCCTCCCGACCCAGAGCGGCTTATTCTCTTCCTGTTCTGATGAAATGGCCTTCCTGAACGGCGGCGAACGTTGCTGCCGCACACACGACGATCGCAGAGGTTTTCAGCGGAACGGCGGGGATCGTCAGCGGCAGCAGGAACAGCAGAACTCCCGTCGCTTTGTTCATAAACGAATGGACCGTCACGAGCTTCTTCTGTACGGCAAATCCGGAAATGATATTCACAACCTTAATAAGGGCAATGATCCCGATCCAGCCATACAGCCACGGGGAAATACGCAGGACCGGAAGCAGCTTGATCAGGCATACGACCACAAACACAAAGTCCGCCATCGTATCCAGCCCTGCCCCAAGCTCGCTGACGGTATCCGTTTTTCTCGCCACGAATCCATCCAGTATATCAGACAACCCGGCCGCTATGTAAAATACGCAAAAGGCAGGAGAGAACACCGGACAGAGCAGCAGAACGATACCGGCAGCCATTCTGAAAAGCGTTATTGTGTTTGCCAAATTACCTTCATTCATCTTTCAATGGAATGCAGGAAAAGAGATCTCTCCCTTTGCCCGATGGCCTGTAACGGAGATATGGTAGCAGTCGGTTTCCGGAACCGTCAGAATGAAGTCCGCATTCACAATGTCAATGCTTTTTCGGTTTCAGCTATATCCTGTTCAATCAGTGGGCGC
>JAFSZH010000036.1 GCA_017455685.1 Oscillospiraceae bacterium | reverse complement strand
TCCGTTCTCACCGTAATAATCCGCAGCTTCCGGCTCGACTGCCGGAACAGAAATCAAATCTTTGAAATTCATAAACTGTCCTCCCCTTCATAGCTGTAATCCGCGCTGCCATGGTCAGCAGATTGCTTTTTGTCGTTGGCCGCCCACATGCGAACGGCTGCATCATAGTTTTTATAGGTACGCCCGTGCGCGGAAAGGTATCGGCTCATTTCTTCAATGTACCGATCCAGATCGCAGGGGTAATCCGCTCGGAGCTGCGCATACTCCGCTTCGGACAAAAAAATATTTCCGTAGCGACCGAAAGCGGTGCGCTCGGAAATTTCATCTCTTCTGTCACTCTGGTATTGTGACTCTATAATGTTACTTGGGGTCAAGTTTCCGGCTGCAATAGCGTCAGAATCCCGGCTGTCCGGCGGCCGGGTTTCCGGCTCTATGGCAGTCGTTTTTTCAACTATGGGGATCGCAGTGCGCAGATATTGCTGCTGTGGAGTCCTCGCCCGAACTGGATGCCGAAACGTTCGATTGGATTGCCTGGGCAAAAGCGAAAGCGGATTGGTATGATCCTACAGTAGCCGCAGCAGATCCTCTTTTCGGGAAAAGAAATCATAGTGCCGACCCGAACAATAAAACACCGACAAAGAAAAGCTCCTATTTCTATTGAAAAAGCAATGCTCCTCTATGCTTTGGCGCATCGAGGAGCATTGTCTTTAGTTGAAGCTCTTTCTGAAGTCAACCATGGGTCAACTAAATAAACACGTAAAAAAGCTTGATAATAGGGCTTTTTTCAAATGCTTTTCGGAGTTTAATCAAGTACCGGTCAACTATAATTACGCCCAAAACGGAAGATACTTTCGGTTCTTATCAGACGTCGAATCAGGTGAAACATAGACCAAGCCGAGAGCGCACGTTTCACTTAACAGTCTTGAGACCATAGAACTGTTCTTCTTATCAATGTTAAAACGCTCGCGAAGCGAAGCGTTTGTCATATAATCTCGATTAACTCGTTTTAAGCATGCGTGTAGATAGCAAGCACGGTAACGATCCTCTTTGCTCATCTGTGCGTACTCCTTGTGTGCAAAGAGAATCACTTTTGTGTGGTCATTGTAGATTTCAATTTCCGGAGCAGGAAGTTGATAAAACTCGGTTTCAAACACAACCTTATCATACCCGCTTCCGCGTTCCTCACAGACACCTATCCGCCTCATAAAAGAAGCCAACTGCTCATTACGGGAAACAGGCGGATGATCCACAAAGCGAGCCTTGTCAATCAAGGGTGATCCAGGATTTGTTATCTCCATCCTATCAGAAAAGATCTCTATAAGAGGACTTGTTCCCTGCATAAAGAAGTTCTGGTGTATCAAACAGTTAGCCACCAATTCACGCACAGCAATGTCGGGATACATGGGAACTACTTTTCTCAAGGCCTTCCCCATGATTTCATTATTCGGGAGGAGATTTGTAATATACGTGATCAGTCCTTCAAATCCGCATGCATATCCTTTGCCGCCGACCTGCTCTTTACTGGCTGCCCCAATCCTTCCAGTTCCTTCATACTTGATAACCCTCACGGCTTTTCTCGCAAGGGATGGGAAATCAGAAAGTCTCTTTGCAAAGAGAATGGCGCCGAGATTCGTGATGTTGTAATTCCCGGTCTCGGCCTTGACAATCATTTTGTCGTCTACAAGCGCCTCAAGTATCTTGGCTTTATCAGACAGCAAATCCTGTGACAGCAGATCAAAGTAAGAAGAATAGTCTAATTCACGAAGCACGAAATCACCGGAGACGTTTTCCATGGCAATCATTGCTTCAAACGGCTTTTTTGAAAAGATTGCCCACAACTCCCTTTCCGTATCCGGAAAGTCTTTCAGTTTCTTCTTATAGGAATCAATTCGGATATAATCGACGCCTTTGAACTTGACAGGAGCGCTATGTGCGCGAGCTATCTCGAGAAGAACCAGCGGTTTCCCTTCAATTTCTGTGGTATGGAAGTAGAACTGTATCTGAGGTTCAAGCTGGGTACTGATCCATAATTCTAATCCTTGGTTCCCGACTTTTGTTTCTTGCGGGATGAACGAGGTTCCGACAATATCATGAGTCTCATCATCAATTCCCCAAATTAGGAATGCGTGCTCCTGATTGAAGAGGGCGGCTGTATTTGACAGAGCACTTAAATATTCTCCAATCTCTTGAGGGTCATGATTGTTGTGTTTAAACTCAATCCACGGCTGTTCATAAAGATACTTCCGCGCCTCTTCAATGATGGAGTTAATCATGTTCTTTTGAAACGGCATATATAACGCCTCCTATTTCGTTGAAAACATCTTATCACATGTGGCATATACAGTCAACTAAATAAAGAGCTATTGATCAACTAAAAACACCGTATTTTCGTCGTTTTTCGGCATATCTAACCGAGTCCACAGAATAATTCTTGATTACAGTCAAGTAAATAGAGCTTTTTCCTCTTTGCTATGCAGCAAGTAGTCTTTCGTCCAGTGTTGCGTGATGTTCGACAAAAAGTCAATGCAGTTGGAAGATATATTATTCCCATCCTGCCGAAAACAAAAGGCGTTTCCTCGAAGCTTCGAGCTTCATAGGGAACGCCTTATTTTTCATTCTATGCGCAAGAAAACGCGGGCCCGAAGCAAACCGATAAATCCACGGCGGCCTCGTCCATTGCGGGCATGGCTATTTTACGGCATTTCGATCTTGCCGTGCTGCTTCTCAAAATCTTCAATGGCTTTGCGGATCAGATAAATCACTTCTCCGTTGGCGGATCGGCCTTCATACTGCGAAATATAATGCAGCTTATAGTGTAATTCACTGTCAATACGCAAGCCAAGGTGCTTGTCCTTTTCTCTTTTCGGAATATCCATATCTCTAACCTCTTTGTACTTGATAGAAGATAATTTGAGTTTATTTCAAGTACATGTTAGAATGTGTATTGTGTACTTAATTTAAGTACACAATACTTGCAGGGAGAGATAGAGATGGAATTTCGCGGCTATGCCTATTTCGTGGAGCGACCCCGGAGATTAGAGGATCTGCTGCGCCCACATCTGGTAGAACGGGAACGGCCATACAGCATCGTAACCGCTGTGCAGCTCCCGGAAATCGACTACGAAAACTTTATTACCGATATGCTGGCAGACAGGAAATTCATTGAGGCCTACGGAAAGCGATGCAAGGCCGGGGATGTATGGCGTTGCCTGCTGGTGCAGCAGCGAGGCCACATGGACGGTGTGTTGGTGTTGCCGGAGCAGGGCTGTTTTGTCTCATGGGCAGCATATGTGTCGGGAGTCAATAAATAAGCATTTCATAATGCAAAAAGCACCTGTACCACACACGGAACAACCGTGCTGGTACAGGTGCTTCTTTCTTGTTTATCAAGCGTTGAACTCGTTTTTTCGCAAGGTCTTTCTACGCCCATTCATACGCCCTTTTGGCATGAAACTGCATAGATTTATGTGGAAATACATGAAGTTGGCTTTTGAAAAAGTCCAGCGTTCATGCACCTTTGTTGGCTTTTGTGGGGATGCATGGAGATACAGAAATTGGCCGATTCACTTCGATTCCAAGTTTCATCTATTGCGCATCTCCTTTGCAATCACTCTGAACGCACCGAGTATACCACAAAGAGCCCTCTTCCACAAGAGCGCATCCGTCTCTTCCCGGAGAAAAAAGGAAGCGTGAAAACCCGTTCCCGTGCTCTCACGCCTCCTTATTGAACTGTCTTTCCGGCTTTCAGGGGATCGCCGTGAAGTCAAATATTTCCGCGATAGTCTCCAGTGAATCCTTTCGGTTGGTCGCCCTGTAGGAGCCGTGTACTTCCAGCACAACAAAAGACTCCGGCCTGTCGGCCAGGATCAGCGCTCGACGGCCGTTCTGGGCCAGCAGCAGCTCCGCTCCGTTTTCCGTCGTATAGTTCCACTCTGTCCAGCTTTCCAATTCGCCCAGCTCCATGACCGCGAAGGTCGTAAAGGTCCCCTTCATGCATCGGCAGATATGATACTGCGTCATCATGCCCGCGGAGAGGGCCCCGTCGGCAATGAAACTCCCGTCGGCATAGGCTATTGCGGAATACAGCCGCTGGCCGCTGTAATGGTCATTCTTCGGCGCAAAATCGCCGGTGCCTGCATAGGCAAATAGCTGCCGGGCGCTGGTCAGGGTCCTGCCCGGTCCCAACTTTTCAAGACCATACTTCGCACAAATCTCGTCTACTTTGTCCGCCATTTCCCGAGTATAGCAGCCGTAGGCGCCGTATTCCTCTTCCAGCCCGGTGGGTTCGTTTCCTATGCTGCGCAGGATCTCCCGGTCCGGGTCGTAGCCGACCGAAAAGGCCATGTATTCCTGAAAAGCCTGGGCCTCGGGGCTGTCCTGCAGTCCGGCCATAAAGGTGATGCGTCTGGTCTCCGTCGGTCGGGGAAAATCCCGCTCATCCATTTCCCGCAACTTCTCCGCCGGGTCCTCGCCCCGGGCGACTGCTTCTTCCAGTTCCCTGTTGCGTGCCAAAATCTCCTCCTGAGTAAAGCCCTTGATCACGGTATATTCCTGCTCTTTCAGGTTTTCCAGCCCAAACCAGCCCAGGGCATAGGCTGTGACGCCTAACGCCAGCAGCACTGCCGCAAGCAGAGACGCCGCCATCAGCCGGGATGCAGGTCTTTTCCCCCTCTCGTCATCCTTCTCCGGCGCCGTCTCCCTCAGCCGTAAACGGAGCTGCCGCAGCATGACTTCTCGCTGTTCCTCCGTGGGGCTCAGCGTGTCGTACGCGTTTTGGATCGTCTGTTTCATGTCAATTCACCGCCTAACCATCGTTCCAATAGTTTCCTTGCCCGAAACAATCTGCTCTGGACTGTTGCTTTGGGACAGCGGAGCATTTCTGCGATCTCCGGTGTGGTGTAGCCCTCATAGTAATAGAGATACACCGCCGTTTTGTATTCCGGAGGCAGGCGCAGGATGGCGTCCAACACTTCTCCGTTCTCGGTCCCGCTCCGGTCTGCGAGCTCCGGATGCTCTTCCACGCTCTCTTCCCGGCGGGAGGCCCTTTTCAACATGTTTTTGCACAGGTTGGAGGCGGTGACGATCAGCCAGGCCTTTTCATGCTGCACAGAGGCAAAACTCATGCCGCTGCGGAGCGCCCGCAGAAAGCACTCCTGCGTCATGTCCTCCGCGTCCGCCGGGTTTTTCAGGAAGGAATAACACAGCCGGTATACCGTGTCCACATAGCGCAGGTAGAATGCCGTGATCTCCTCGTCCGTGTGCGGCAGAGCGCCATCCATATCCATCACCGTCCTTTCATAAGGGATACAATCGAAAGGGCCGATCGGTTGCAGCCGATGATTTTGATCCCGTTGACGAAGCGGGATCAGACACAGTCTATTCCGAGAGGAGCTCAAACGAGCGTCTGTTCAGCAAAGCCCCCGGGCTGCCGCAGCCGCGGCGGTCCGGGGGCTTTGCGTTTTCGTCCGGGCCGGGGTCAGCGATCCTCCCCGGCGGGTCTTTCCATAAAGGGCGGCAGGGAGCGGATCACTTCCTCGGGCAGCTCCAGGATGCCGGCGATCTGCATCACGGCGATCCGGGCGTCCTTCCGGTACAGGGGCACGGTGGGCTCGGTGTCGTAGCAGTAGTTCCCCACGATCTTCACGTCGTAGCCGTTCTGCCGGCGGTAGAGCTCGCCCAGGGCGTGATACACCGCCTGGCCCCAGCGCTGGTGATAGGAGGAGGTGACGATGGTCATGGTCCCGATGCCGTTGGCCTGGAGGATCTTGTAGGTGTTGACGGCGTTTTCCTGGGTGGTCATGGCGCTCTCGTCGATGAAGATCCGTGCCGGATCGATGCCGCACTCGTTCACCATGTAATCCCTCATCAGACCGGCCTCGGTGTGCTTTTCCGGGTTGTTCTCCCCGGTCGCTCCGCCGGTACACACCAGGATCGCCGAGGGCAGGGCCCGGGCTGCGGCCGCGGCCGTCTCGCACCGGCCCACCAGCTCCGGCTGCATCTCGCCGTCCATAAGCTCATAGCCCAGCACCACGATGGCGTGCTTTCCGCCGTCGGGGACTCCCGCCTGCCGGAGAACGTCCGCCTCTTCCTCGCCCCGATAGAGGCAGAGCTCATAGGCCGGGTCCAGATACACCTGCCGCCAGTGGTCGGCGATGGCCTGCGCCAGCTCCAGATCCCGCCTGTTTGTCTTCCGGATGGCGGCCAGGTCCGCGTCGATCTTCGAGGCATTCTCCCCGGCGGGATCCTCGGCGGCCAGGGCCATGTCGGTGAGCAGCGCGCCGAAATTCTCCGCGTTCTTCTTCGAAACGACGCCCTCGTCCGCCCGGCTGCGGACCACGGCGAAGATCGCCGCCGCCAGCACCAGCAGGCAGACAAGGCAGATAACGTAGATCCTGCGTTTTTTCATGATGATCCCCTCTGCTTTCTTCCGGGAGGCGCCCCGTGGTCTCTGCGATAGTATACCACGTTCCTCCGCCGCGATAAAGTGTTTTCCCGGGGAAATAAAAAGTCTCCCCGTTGACCGGACGGGGAGACTTATGAGGAGGAGAAAGCGTAAGCCACGAAAGGATGACCCGCGCCAATCGCCGACCCGGGGCCTGGTCCGTGCCGGCGCTCTGATGCCTCAAAGCGTTCAAAGCGTAGCATACGGACAGCACCCGCGCAAGCCCCCCTGGGGGGATATTTGTGACGAAAAACCGCCTTTTCGTCGGTATATATAAGAGAATTGGCCTTTATTTGTATATTATTTATCCCCCCCGGGGGCTTAAATCCGAAAAGTGTCCTGTTTATAATCGGTTTGAAAATACTTTTATAAGGACAAATGCCATGAAATCTCTGCGAGACGATCTTGTTGCGTACTGGGACAGGCGGGCCCCCTCCTATACCGACGTTATTCTGAAAAACCTGGACGGCGGATGGGACGGGATCTGGGCTGATATGCTGATCTCCGGGTTCCCGTCTGGGGCGCCGGAGACGCTGCGGGTGCTGGACGTGGGCACCGGTCCGGGCTTTTACGCCATCATCCTCGCGGAACGGGGCTACCGTGTCACGGCGGTGGATTATTCCGAAAAGATGCTGGAACAGGCCCGGCAGAACGCGGGGCCGCTGGCGAAGAAGATCTGCTTCCGGCAGATGGACGCCCAGGCGCTGGAGTTTCCGGACGGCAGCTTTGACGCGGTGGTCTCGAGAAATCTCACCTGGAACCTCACCGACCCCGTCCGGGCCTACCGGGAGTGGCGGCGGGTGCTGCGGCCGGGCGGCGTGATGCTGGTTTTCGACGCCAACTGGTACGCCTATCTGAACGACGAGGAAAAGCGGCGCGCCTGGGACCTGGACCGGAAGAACACCCGGGCCGCCGGGGTGGAGGATCATGACAGCTATGACGGCAGCCGGACCATGGAAACGCTCTCCCTTTCCCTGCCCATGACCCCCCGGCTGCGGCCCCAGTGGGACCTCGTCACCCTGCTGGACCTGGGTTTCCCCGTTGTTTCCGCCGATCTCACGGTGTGGGACAGGGTGTGGAGCGGCGAGGAAAAGGTCAATTACGCATCTACCCCCGGATTTCTGATCCGGGCGGTCAAATAATATTATCAGAGGAGGTCAACCATGAAAGCTCGTGTTCTCTCCATCGTTCTGGCTCTCGTTTTGCTGCTGAGCCTGGCCGGCTGCGGCAGCAAAGCTCCGGCACCCACTCAGGCGCCTTCCGCGCAGGAACAGCCCGCCGCGGAAGCCCCCGCCGCTCCCGCCGAGCCGAAGATCCTTCGTCTGGCGGAGAGCTTCGCCTACGCCAGTCTGGACGCCCATAAGGACTGGAACGGCTGGTATACTTCCATTTACGGTCTGACCGAGACTCTCTTCAAAGTGGGCGACGATCTGTCCGTGGAGCCTCTGCTGGCGGACAAGGCCGAGACCAGCGAGGACGGCCTGACCTGGACCATCACTCTGGATCCCAACGCCGCTTTCTCCAACGGCAAGGCGCTGACCGCCGAAATGGTGGTTCGCAATCTGCAGCGGGTGGGCGAGGTGAACGCCCGCTTCGCTGACGTGAAGGATTACGTCATCACCGCGGTGGACGAGCGTACTCTGACCATCACCACGCCGGTGCTCTATCCCACGCTGATCACCGACAAGCTGACCAACTCCGCCTTCGGCATCATGGATCTGGACTGCGAGGATCTGGACAACGCCCCCGTATGCACCGGTCCCTTCCAGGTCAAGACCTTCGAGCCCGAGGGCACCGTGGAAATGGCGAAAAATGAGAACTACTGGAACGGCGAGGTCAAGCTGGACGGCGTGATCTTCTACTACATGAACGACGACGAGAGCAAGCTCATGGCCATGCAGAGCGGCGAGATCGACGGTTATTCCAGCGTCACCGCCGCCGCCAAGGAGATCTACTCCCTGGAGCCCGACCGCTACGTTCTCACCGTGATCCCCGGCACCCGGCTGCAGTTCTACGTGCTCAACCAGAACCGGCTGAGCGCCAACGTCCGGAAAGCCATCGACCTGACCGTGGACAATGACGCCATCGCCGCTTTCCTTGGCGGCACCGTCTCCCCGGCGGTCGGCCCCTTCGGAGCCTCCGCTCCCTACGGTCAGGTGACCAAGCCCGCTGTGGATGCGGACGCCGCCAGGGCTGCCATCGAAGCCGACGGCTACGCTCTGAACGCCGACGGCTATTACGAGAAGGACGGCCAGGTCCTGACCGTGGAGATCTGCTTCTACTACGCCCGGAGCCTGGACACCATCGCCCTGCTGCTGGAGCAGCAGTTCAAGGCCGTGGGCATCAAGGCGGTGCTGACCGGCGTGGAGGACGCGGACAGCACCTACCGGGTCACCGGCGAGTATGACATGGCCCTGTACTGCATGATCGCGGACCAGGCCGGCGATCCCTACTTTGGCATCAACGCCCTGTTCCGCCAGAACAGCAACTGGGCTCTCGGCGGCTTCCACAGCGACGAGTGCGAGGCGCTGATCAATGAGCTGGAGTCTGAGCCCGATGCGGACCGGCGGGCCGAGCTGGCCAATCAGATCGTCCAGATGGCCATCGACGACGACGCCTTCGGCTTCATCGGTCTGTTCAACAAGACCAGCGTAGCCGCCCCCGGGGTGGTGAACATTGGTGAGAACAGCCCCTTTGATTTCTACGGCGTCAGCGCCGAGAGCGACATGCCCTGAGCCGGGCAGTATTCCATAGGCAACCCGGGGCCGGCGAAAGCCGGCCCCATCCGTCGTATTTTCCGCCGAAGAAAACGAGGTGACCGCCTTGAAAAAATACATAGGCAAACGGCTTTTGCATCTGGTGGGGATCCTGATCGCTTTGAGTTTTCTCACCTTTCTGCTGATGTACCTGGCCCCGGGCGACGCCGCCACGAAAAAGCTCAACGCCCAGGGCATCGCCGTTTCCCAGGAGGTGCTGGAACAGGTCCGTACCGAAATGGGTCTGGACCGTCCCTTCCTGGTGCAGTACGGCGACTGGGCGCTGAAGGTGCTGCGGGGGGATCTGGGCAATTCCTACAAGGACGGGGTCAGTGTTGCCGCCAAGCTGGGAAAAGCGCTTGGCTACACAGTGGAACTGGCCTTCGGTAGTCTGCTGCTCTCCCTGGTGATCGCCCTGCCTCTGGCCATCCTCACGGCGTTGAAGCAGGACTCGCTTCTGGATTATCTCCTCCGGTTCCTCAGTTTTATCGGCAACTCCCTGCCGAACTTCCTGATCTCGGTGCTGCTGATGTACTTCTTCTGCGTCAAGGCGCGGCTGCTGCCGGTGGTGGCGGAAAGGAGCCTCAAGGGGCTGCTGCTCCCCTCCGCGGCCTTGTCCATTCCCATGATCGGGCGCTTCCTCCGGCAGTTCCGGGCGGAGATCCTGGAGCAGATGAGCCGGAGCTACGTCAGCGGGGCGGCCTCCCGGGGCGTCAAGCGCCGGTATATCCTGTACCGCAACGTGCTGCACAACGCCTCCATCACCATCCTCACCATTGTGGGGCTGCAGATCGGCACGCTGATGGGCGGCAGCGTGGTCATTGAGACCATCTTCCGCTGGCCCGGGCTGGGCAAGCTGGCCATGGACGCCATCACCGCCCGGGATTATCCGGTGATCCAGGGCTTCGTGCTGCTCACCGCGTCGTTTTACGTGCTCGTCAACCTGCTGACGGATATCGCTTACCACTGGATCGACCCCCGGGTCCGGCCGGAATGAGGTGATCGCATGAGAGAAAACACCGCAGGAAAAAAGGCGAGGACGCGCCTGATCGTTTTTCTCGTCCTGGCCGGGATCCTGGTGCTGCTGGGGATCTTCGCCCCCATGCTGATTCCCAACGACCCCGACGCCACCAACGCTCTGAACATGAACAAGCCCCCCTGCCCGGAGTTCCCCTTCGGCACGGACCGCTACGGCCGGTGCATCTGCTCCCGGGTGATGATGGGAGCCCGCACCTCCATTTTCTCCGCCGTGACCCTGGTAGCCGTGACCTTCCTGGTTGGCACCCTTCTGGGGATGCTGGCCGGATACTTCGGCGGCGTGGTGGACTCTTTGGTGATGCGGCTGGCGGACGTGCTGCTGGCCTTTCCCCAGATGGTGCTGGCCATCGCCGTGGCGGGCATCCTGGGCGGCGGCATGTTCAACGCCATGCTGGCCATGGGCATCGCCGGCTGGACCATGTACGCCCGGCTGGCCCGGGCTCAGGTGCTGGCTCTGAAGCAGGAGGCCTACGTCAGCGCCGCCCGGCTCTCCGGCTGCGGGCCGCTGTCCATCATGTTCAGGACCCTGCTGCCCAACATGCTCGGGCCCATGGTGGTGAACGCCTCCACCCAGATCGGCGTCATGATGATCGGCATCGCCGGTCTCTCCTTCCTGGGCGTCGGCGTCCAGGAGCCCCAGGCCGAGTGGGGCAGCATGATCAGCGCCTCCCGGGCCTATATCCAGCTTGCTCCCTGGGCGGTGATGGCCCCGGCGGCGGCCACCGTCGTCACCGTGATGATCTTCAACTACCTGGGCGACTGCGTCCGGGACGTGCTTGACGTGGAGGCGGCCAGATGATGAAGGAACCGATCCTGACCGTCGCCGGGCTCTGCGCCGGCTACGGCGAAAAGCCCATGGTGTCCGACGTGTCCTTTGCCCTGGGGCAGGGCGAGATCTTCTGCATCGTGGGCGAGAGCGGCTGCGGCAAAAGCACCCTGCTGAAAGCCATTCTTGGCGCCGCCCCGGAGCTCCGTGTCCTGGGGGGAAGCATCGCCCTCCGGGGCGAGGAGCTGACCGCCATGCCCGAGGCCCGGCGGAGGAAGCTCTGCACCGAGAAGATGGGCATGGTGTTCCAGAACCCCGGCAGCGCCTTCAACCCCATCCGCAGCTATAAAAAACAGTTTATCGAAACGCTGAAAAGCCACGGCGCCTATCGGCCCAATTCGTTCCTCTCCCAGGTCCGGGAGGCTTTCGACAAGCTGGGTCTGGAAGACTGTCAGCGCATCCTCCAAAGCTGCCCCTACGAGATGAGCGGCGGCATGAACCAGCGCATCGCCATGGCCCTGGCCCTGCTGCTGGGCCAGGAGATCCTGCTGGCGGACGAGCCCACCAGCGCCCTGGACGCCACCGTCCAGATGCAGATGGCCCGGGAGCTTAGGCGGCTCCGGGACGTGAGCGGCATCGCCCAGATCATCGTCACCCACAACCTGGCCCTGGCCGAGTATCTGGGCGACCGGATCGCCGTTATGTACGCGGGACGGGTGGTAGAGCTGGGCAAGGCCGACCAGGTGCTCTTCTCCCCCCGACACCCCTACACGAAAAGTCTGATCGAGGCGATCCCCTCCCTGGACGGGAAGATGCCCGCAGGCCTGCCGGGCAGCCCGCCCATGACCGGTCCGGAGCCCCGGGGCTGTGAATTCTGCCCCCGCTGTCCCCGTGCCGGCCAGGCGTGCAAAACCGCGGCCTATGCCCTCGCCGACACCGGCGGCGGCCACTTCGCGGCCTGCACCGGCGAGAAAGGAGGCGCGGCATGAACCTGCTGGAAGGACGAAAGCTCTGCAAGACCTATTCCCGCGGCGGCGTCACCGTGAAAGCGCTGATCGACGTGGACTTCACCCTGGGCGACGGGGAGATCCTGGGCGTGGTAGGTGAGAGCGGCAGCGGCAAGAGCACCCTGCTCCGCCAGATCAGCGGGCTGGAAACGCCGGACAGCGGCGAGCTGCTGCTCTGCGGGACGCCCCTGGGCGCCAAACGGTCCCGGGAGGATTACCGCACCATCCAGATGATCTTCCAGGACGCGGTGGGCTCTTTCCATCCCCGGAGAACGATCCGGTCGTCCATTCGGGAGTCGGTCCGCAACCTGTGCGGCAGGGATGCCCAGGCAGATCTGGAAGCGCTGTCCGCCGTGGTGGGACTGGACCCGGCGCTGGCAGAGCGCTATCCCCGCAATCTCAGCGGCGGCCAGTGCCAGCGCTTCGCTATCGCCCGGGCCGTGGCCGTGGACCCGAAGATCCTGCTGTGTGACGAGGTCACCAGCGCCCTGGACGTGTCGTCCCAAGCGCAGGTGCTCAAACTGCTCTCGGACATCTGCCGGGAACGGCACATGTCCGCCGTCTTCGTGTCCCACGATCTGGCGGTGGTCAGTTGCATCTGCGACAGAGTCATGGTAATGTATCGGGGAAAAGTTGTGGAAGAGGGAGCCGTCCGGGACGTGATCGACTGCCCGAAAGACGAGTATTCCAGAAAACTGATCTCCTCCGTTCTGGAGGTCAAACAGGAGAAATAAACGACCATGGTGGAAAAAGAAGAGCGCGTCAGGCGCTACTGGACGGCACGGGCCCACGATTTCGGGACCGTACGGAAAAACGAACTGCGCGATGAGATCAGCGGCCGCTGGACGGCGGAGATCTGCGCCCGGGTCCCCGGGGACGGGCCGCTGGATATCCTGGACGTGGGGACCGGGACCGGCTATTTCGCCATCCTGCTCTCCCGGCTGGGCCACCGGCTCACCGGCGTCGACCTCACCGCTTCCATGCTGGAGGAAGCCCGGCAGGCCGCCGGGGCGGAGGGCGTTGCGCCCGTCTTCCGGCTGATGGACGCCCAGGCCCTGGACTTCCCCGACGGAAGCTTCGACGCGGTGGTCACCCGCAACCTCACCTGGACGCTCCCGAACCCGGAGAAAGCCTACCGGGAGTGGTTCCGGGTCCTGCGGCCCGGCGGGGTACTGATCAACTTCGACGCCGACTACGCCCGGAACGTGCGCAACGGCAATCAGAAGGCCTCCGCCACCACGGCCTCCGGGGTCTACGGCCACGTCGGCGTCACCCCGGAGCTCTCCCGGGAGAATGCGGAGATCACCCTGTCCATGCCCGCCGCCGACCATGAGCGCCCCGCCTGGGACGGGGAGCTGGCGGAAAAAACCGGGTTCGCCGCCTGGGAAGCGGATCTCACGGCCGGTGCCAGGATCCTGCGGGAACGGGATCTCTCCGACGCGCCGCTGTTCCTGTTTGCCGCCGTGAAAGGGCCGAACAACTGAACTCTGACGAAAGAGCGTGCCTCCGGGCACGCTCTTTTTCGCCGGGGAAAGGATTGACATTCCCTCCCCCCGCCGTTACAATAAGACCAGCAAAAGTTTAGTAAATAAATATTTGTTTAGGAGCTTTCTATGACGCGACGGGAACGGCAGATCCTGCGCTGGATCGAGGAAAACCCCATGATCTCCCAGCAGGAGCTGGCGGACCGGGCGGGCATCACCCGGTCCTCCATGGGGGTGCACATCTCCAACATGATGAAGAAGGGGTATATCGCCGGCAAGGGGTATATCCTGCCCTCCTCCGTCTACACGGCGGTGGTGGGCGGCGTCAACATGGACGTGGGTGGCTTTTCCGCCCGCGCGCTGATCCCGGCGGACTCCAATCCGGGGCAGATCCGCATGAGTCTGGGGGGCGTGGGCCGGAACATCGCCCACAACATGGCCCTGCTGGGGCTGGACACCCGGATGATCACGGTGCTGGGAGACGACGTGTACGCCCAGAAGATCGCCGCCTCCTGCGGAGAGCTGGGCATCGATTTGACACGCTCGGTACGGATCCCCGGGGCCGCCACCTCCACCTATCTTTACATCAACGATGAAAAGGGCGACATGGCTCTGGCTCTGTCGGACATGGAGATCTATCGGCATCTGACCCCGGCGGTGCTCTCCCCCAGGCTGGGCTGGCTCAACAACGCCCAGGTGATCGTGATCGACGCCAACATCCCCGCCGACACCATTCAGTGGCTGTGCGGCCACGCGGAGGCGCCCATTTTTGCCGATCCGGTCAGCGTGACCAAGGCGGAGAGACTCCGGGACGTGCTGGGGAAGCTCAACACTCTCAAACCCAACCGGCTGGAGGCGGAGCTGCTCTCCGGGGTGAAGATCACCGATGAGGCCAGCCTGCACGCCGTGGCGGACAAGCTGCTGGAGACCGGGCTCCACCGGGTATTCATCTCTCTGGGCGCCGACGGCGTACTGGCGGCGGACCGGAAGCAGCGGCTGCTGCTGCCCTGCCTGCCCTCCCGGATCGTCAATACCACTGGCAGCGGAGACGCCTTCATGGCCGCGCTGGTGTGGGCCTATCTCCGGGGAACGGACCTGCCCGGCAGCACCCGGGCGGGACTGGCCGCCGCCGCCATCGCCATGGAGAGCGCGGAGACCATCAACCCGGCCATGAGCGTGACCGCTCTGCTGGAGCGGATGGAGCAAACGGAAGAATAAACGTCAGGAGGATAAATCAATGGATTTCAACAAGCATCTGGACGTGGCGCCGGAGGTGGCGCAGGCGCTGAAGGAGGGCCGGGCCGTGGTGGCGCTGGAGAGCACCATCATTTCCCACGGCATGCCTTACCCCAAGAACGTGGAGACCGCGCTGCTGGTGGAGCAGACCATCCGGGAGAACGGCGCGGTGCCCGCCACCATCGCCGTCATCGGCGGCCGGCTGAAGGCCGGGCTGAGCCGGGAGGAGATCGAGTACCTGGGCCGGACCGGCCGGGGCGTGGCCAAGGCCAGCCGCCGGGATCTGCCCGCGCTGGTGGCCCGCGGCGCCGACGGCGCCACCACCGTGGCCACCACCATGATTATCGCCCACATGGCGGGGATCAGCATTTTCGCCACCGGCGGCATCGGCGGCGTCCACCGGGGGGCCGAGGTCACCATGGACATCTCCGCCGACCTGGAGGAGCTGGCCCAGACCCCGGTGATGGTGGTCTGCGCCGGGGCCAAGTCCATTCTCGACCTGGGGCTGACTCTGGAATACCTGGAGACCAAGGGCGTGCCCGTGCTGGGCTACGGCACGGAGGAGCTGCCCGCCTTCTACACCCGGAAGTCCGGCTTCGGCGTGGATTACCGGGTGGATTCCCCGGCGGAGCTGGCCGCCATGTTCCGCGCCCAGCGGGAGCTGGGCTACCGGGGCGGCATGCTGGTGACCAACCCCATTCCGGAGGAGTACGCCATGGACAAGGCCGTCATCGACGCAGCCATCGAGGAAGCTCTCGCCCAGGCCAAAGCTCAGGGGATCCACGGCAAGGAGACCACACCCTTCCTGCTGGCCAAGGTAGTGGAGCTCACCGGCGGGGAGAGCCTGGAGAGCAATATCCAGCTGGTGCTGAACAACGCCCGGCTGGCCGCCCGCACGGCGGCCAGGCTGGCAGAGCAGTAAGACCCGGCGGGAAACGACGGAGAAAGGGGACCCTTGCCGTGAAGATCATTCTCATCTGGCAGGCGGAGCCGCCCCGGGACGGGCGGCTGAACGCCGCGGCTTTCGCCCGTTCCGAGGAAGCGGCCCGGACGGCGTTTCCCGCTCCGGCGAACGTCCGCCCCGGTGACGCGGCGGGCTACCGGATCTATACGGGCACCTCTCCCTGCGCCGCGGAGACCGCCGCGCTGCTCTTTTATACGGACGAGCCGCCGGAGCGGACGGCGCTGCTGGATGACGTGCCTCTCCAGCCCTTCCGGGACACGGAGGCGGCGCTCCCTCTCTGGCTGTGGCGAGCCCTGGGCGCCGCTCAATGGCGGTTGGGCAGTCCCCGGCAGTCGGAGACGGCAAAGGAGACGCTCGCCCGGGCGGAGGCCTTTGCGGACAGGGTGGAGGCGGACGGCCGGGACTGCGCGGTCATTTCCCGCGGGCTCACCATGGCGGCTCTGAAAACGGTACTGCGCCGCCGGGGCTATCTGCTGGAGGGCGGGGAGCTCCTGCCCCGGCCTCTGGACCGGGTCCGGGCCTCCAAACGCTCGGAGCACTGCGGCGGCTGCCACCACAACTGTCTGCTGTCCCAGGCGAAATGCCGGATCGGGCAGGAAAAGGCCGCCCGGCAGAGCAGCGGATAAAAGAAAAACCCTCTGGCATGAAGCCGGGGTTTATAAGACAGTTTTATAATTTTCTGGAAATGGCATGATCTTCGGATCATGTCATTTCCTGTTCCATCAGTTCACTCAGAGGGATGAACCCGATCAGATCATAGCAGATATGAATGCTCTGACGGCGTTTTCCGCTGCTTTTATCCGGTGCCCCGATATAGATCGCCTTGATCAGTTCATGGGCTGCATATGGTGTCAATTCGGTTAATTCTGCGTACTTTCTAATCTTCTGAATCACACTTCGTGTGAGCTGCGCGTTTTCACGCTTACATCATATTTGCAAACAACGAAATCTACTTTTTTCTTTGGGACTAATGTATGAATTTTATTGATTTGCTTTGTTGTACATACGGAGGATTTTTCGTTTTCTATTTTTCTGAGATGTTAAAAAAATATGCTATACTAAAAACACTTTGCCGTTCTCAAACGTTATAAGAGTGAAAGCCGAAAGAAAGGAGAGCGCCATGATCACAGAGCTGTATACCATGCATCGCGCAGAACTGTTGAAATACTGCTGCATGATATGCGGGAATGTCAATGATGCCGAAGATCTGCTGCAGGAGACCTTCATGAAGGCGCTTTCCGATCTGGATCTTCTGGAAGAGCTTGGAGAGAAAGAGCGCAGGGCATGGCTGTACAAGGTGGCGAGGAATCTTTTCTATGATGCCTGCCGCAGAAGGGCAGTGGAAAAGAACAATCGGATACAGGCGGAGGAAGAAACAGACGGCGGATTCTCCGAAGCCGAAACAGCCATGATCCTTTCCGCTTTGCCGCCGGAGCTGTCCCAGCTCTTTATATTGCGCTACTTTGAAGGGTATACCTCAAAGGAGCTTGCGGAAGTGTACGGGCTTTCACCGTCAGGCGTCCGGGCGGCCCTGAGCCGCGCCAGGAAGCTCCTGAGAGAAAAACTGAAATAACGGAGGACGAATCTCATGAAGAAGAACAAAATGATCAATGCCGCGACCTGCGACGCGAGAGCTGTAACGGAAGAAAGCCTTGCCGGGTATGAGAATATCGCCATCAACGCCGCGATTTTGATTGTCAATGAGCGTTCCAAGGAATTACTGAACAAATACCCTGTTACCATGAATGCGGCAACAGTTCTCGAAATCCCGGATGGAGAGAACATTGCCATGCAGAGCATTAACGGTAAAGGCGATATCGGCCCGGATGCTGACGGAACCGGTGTTTTCCTGATAGTCAATGGCAAACTATTCATTGCCGATGGCAGCCTGGACGCAGTAAGGAGCTACTATCGCATCATGGTGAACGGAAAGGTCCTGATGCCGAAAAGCTTTGAAGGGCAGTTTTCGAACATTCAGGTAAGAGGAAAGACCGAATATTATCCGGATGGCGCAACGATCCTGAAGCCGGATACGGAGATCGATGATCTGTTTGTTTTAAGAGCTGCGAACACCCTGTATTACTGCTCCGGAAACCTCTTTTTCTTGGACACGGAAATCGATGCGGAAAAGCTTCTTTCTATGGGTCTGAAGTTCACCGCGAAAAAGGTCGTGATCGCAGAAAGTCTGATCGGCAAACTGGTTTCTCTGATCGATGAAGAAGCAGAGATCGTGAAGGTTCCGGACGGCACAAAGCTCATCGACGACGATCTGGAGCTGAAGCCAAAAACGATCAGAAAATATGGACCCCGGCTTTGCGTCACCGGCGATGTTTCCGTCTTTGACGCTGAGGCTCTGTCTTCGCTGGAATATCTGTATACCGACGGAACGGTCCGCGTGGCCAAGGAGCTGGAGGAAGCCTTTGACGAGATCGAAAGTGTTTATGATGAACTGAAGGTCATCGACCCGGAACAGGGCCTGCTTTCGGATCGCCCGTTGCTGAAGGTAGGCGCTGCGGTATTGAAAAAGTATCCCCACGGTGTGCGGATCGAGGACTGCGCCAAGGTCATCCTTTCCGAAGACCTGAGTCCGGAGGATATCATGGAGAAACTGCACATTTCTGACTGCGCGATGGTCGTCTGCACGAAAGAACAGGAGGAAGCGGTCAATATGATCGCCGAGGATGTGGCCATGATCAGATGCGCCGGGGAGGAACCGGAGGAAGAGCCGGAAAACGGGATGGTCGGCGGGATCCTGGGCGGCTTCTTCGGCAGACTGAAGGACACCCAGGTGATCAACGCGGCCGAGTATAAGATGTAAAGGCTACAGTAAGCGATTATTATGGATCATATGGAGCAGATGATGCTTCGAATGACCGAACTCCAACCCAAAATCCCACCCTGGGCAAAGGCCGAAAAAATGGAGATCTGTACACCGCAGAAAGACCTCTGGAAATATGCAGATGAGCCGACCCCGGTGATAACCAAAAAGCGCAAAAGAATCCAGGCGGGAGAAGTCTCATAAGGGTCTTCTCCCCATGAAAGAATACCGGATTGCTCGATAATTCCAGCAATCCGGTATTCTTTGTTTGCCAACCCGTTCAGACAGATGCCCAATCATTTTTGATACAAAACTTTCTTATGAACACCCGCCTGAAGCCAGAGGGTTTTTTATACTCATTCTTCCGATCCTTCGGGCGGTTCCTCCGCCGGAGGGACGTCCGCCGGGGCGGGCTCTTCCGGCGAATCGGTCTCTGCCGGGGCCTCGGCAGGCTCCGCGGCGGGCTCCGCCGGTTTTGCCTCGGGGGCGGCGGGCGGCAGCTCCTTGTGCTCGCAGAAGTAGGCGAAATCCGGCCCGTCCATGGTCTCGTGGATCAGCAGATATTCCGCCACGGCCACCAGCACGTCCGCGTGGGCGCGCAGGATCTCCTCGCACCTGGCAGCGGCCTCGTCGAAGATGCGCTTGACCTCCTCGTCGATGATGGAGGCGGTCTCCTCGCTGTAGCTCTTGGTCTGGCCGAAATCCCGGCCGATAAAGATGCTGTGCTCGCTGGAGTCGAAGCTGATGGGGCCCAGCCGGTCGCTCATGCCGTAAACGGTGACCATATTCCGGGCCACGCCGGTGGCCTGCTGGATGTCGCCGCTGGCGCCGGTGGAAATGTCGTCCAGGAAGATCTTTTCCGCCATGCGTCCGCCCAGGGACACCACGATGTCCTCGAACATCTCGGTACGGGACTTGAACTCCTTGTCGTCCTGGGGACGGAACAGGGTGAAGCCGCCGGCCCGGCCCCGGGGGATGATGGTGATATACTGCACCGGGTCCACGTGGGTCAGGAAGTGGGCCGCCACAGCGTGGCCGGACTCGTGATACGCGGTGAGCCGGCGCTCCTTTTCGGTGATGACCCGGCTCTTTTTCTCCGGGCCCATGGCCACCTTCAGGATGGCGTCGTCGATATCCTTCTGCCGGATGAAGCGCTGCTTCCGGCGCACCGCCAGCAGCGCCGCCTCGTTGAGCAGGTTTTCCAGATCCGCGCCGGTGAAGCCGGGGGTGCCCTTGGCGATCTCCTTGAGGACCACGTCGTCGCCCAGGCGCTTGTTCCGGGCATGGACCTTCAGGATCTCCTCCCGGCCCTTGATATCGGGCAGACCCACGTACACCCGGCGGTCGAAGCGTCCGGGACGCAGCAGGGCGTTGTCCAGAATGTCGGCCCGGTTGGTGGCCGCCATGACGATGACGCCCTCGTTGTTGCCGAAGCCGTCCATCTCCAC
>JAFSZH010000035.1 GCA_017455685.1 Oscillospiraceae bacterium | reverse complement strand
TGCCGCAACAACTGGCACATCCACCACGCCGCAAAGGGCGGCGGACAGCTGCTCATCTGCGTGGGCGGCCACGGCTGGTATCAGGAGTGGGGCAAGCCCGCTGTGGAGATGACGCCGGGTACGGTGGTCAACATCCCGGCCAACGTCAAGCACTGGCACGGCGCGGCAGCCGACAGCTGGTTTTCCCATCTGGCCATCGAGGTCGGCGGGGAGAACGCCTCCAACGAGTGGCTGGAGCCCGTGTCCGACGAAGAATACGACAAACTGTGAAAGGAGAACGCAGAATGAAAAACGGCAATCCTGTCCCCGGCAAAGACGGCAACAAGTACGTCCCCTTTGAAGAGCGCACGGGCGAGAGTTCCGTTGTGTTCTTTACCCGTGATCTGTCGGAAGAAGGGCTGAAAAAGATCTATGACCGGGTCTGCTCCGTGCTGACCGGAAAGGTGGCAATCAAGCTGCACACAGGCGAGGCCGAAGGGCCGAACATTATCCCGCGCCCGTGGGTGAAGGAACTGATCGAGAGCCGTCTGCCCGACGCAACGATCATCGAGACCAACACTTACTACGATGGAAGTCGTTATACCACCGAAGCCCACCGCAAAACGCTGGAGTGTAACGGCTGGACCTTCTGCCCCGTAGACATCACGGACAGCGAGGGCGTGGCCGCGCTTCCGGTCAAGGGCGGCAAGTGGTTTAAGGAAATGCATGTAGGCAAGAGCATGCTCAACTACGATTCGCTGCTGGTGCTCACGCACTTCAAGGGCCATATGATGGGCGGCTTTGGGGGAAGCAACAAGAACATCGGCATCGGCTGTGCTGACGGAAGGGTCGGCAAGAAGGAGATCCACACTTACCCCGACGGCGATATGTGGAGCATCTCGGAAGAAGAACTGATGGAACGTATCAGTGAAAGCACCAAAGCGACCATCGACTTCTTTGCGCCTCATGTCTGTTATATCAACACCATGCGCAACATGTCCGTCGACTGCGACTGTGCCGGCCCTTACGCGGAACCGGTCGTTACCCCGGACATCGGGATCGTTGCATCGCTGGACATCCTGGCGGCGGACAACGCCTGCATGGATCTGATCTACAACCTGCCCGAAGGCGGCGGCAGGGAGCTGGTGGAACGGGTGGAGAGCCGTCACGGTCTGCGGCAGCTGAGTTATATGAAGGAGCTCGGTATGGGTCACGACCGTTACACACTCATTGATATCGACCATGACGACGCTGTCATTACAGCTTCAGAGGCTGTGAAGGACGTTAAGCCCGGGTGGAAGCCCGACCGCTACAACACCTTCTGGGGACGAAACAAGCATAAATAAAAAAGGAGCAAAATTGTCGAAAAAACTGACTGCCATTTGTCTGCTGCTGACTCTCGCGTTTTCCTGCGCGGGCTGCGGCGGCACGCCCACCCGGACGGCGTCTGAGCCTGCACCTACCGAAGCGCCGGAACAAGTACAGACTGAGGCCCCGATCCCTGAACAGGAAACGGAAAGTGCCCCGCAAGCTGAGATTGCAGAAGAAACATCCGAAGCAGAAAAGCAGAACACTGTCCTGGTGGTGTATTTCTCCGCCACAGGCACCACCCGGGGCGCAGCGGAACGGATCGCCGCCCTCACAGGCGCAGATCTGGCCGAGATCGTTCCCGCACAGCCCTACACGGCGGAGGATCTGAATTACAACGACCGCTCGACCCGCGCTACGGTGGAGCAGAACACGCCGGACGCCCGTCCGGAGATCGCAAATGAAATCTCCCTTGACGGCTATACCACCGTGTATCTCGGCTATCCCATCTGGTGGGGACAGGCCCCTCGCATCCTGAGCACCTTTGTCGAGAGTCACGACTTCACCGGGATCACGGTCGTCCCCTTCTGCACCTCCGGCAGCAGCGGCGCCGGACGCACCGGTGAAACGCTGGGCGAGCAGGCCGGGACGGGGACCTTTCTTCCCTCTACCCGCTTGAGCGCCGGGATCTCCGAAGCGGAGCTTCAGGCTTGGATCGAAAAATAAACAAGGACGCTGATCTATACCCCTTGTGGATGATCAGCGTCATTTTTCCGTTCCAACCCTGCCAGCCGGATGCCCAAATCGGGTTACCCTTCAAAACGCTCTTCTGAACGCCCGCTCTGACGGGCGAGGGGCGAAAACAGGTTTATCTGTCCGCTTGACCGTCACCTTTTTGCGCGTACTTTACGAGCGGGCGGAACACGGGTATAATACGAATGAAAAGGAGGTTGATACCTTGGACTTTATGGATAAAAGCTATGACGTCTTTCGCCTGTTCAACGACCGCTGGGCGCTGGTCACGGCGGGAGGGATCGACGACTACAACACCATGACCATCGCCTGGGGCAGCATGGGCACGATCTGGGGCCCGCCGCACAAGGGCAAGCCGATCCTGACGGTCTACGTCTCCCCGGCGCGCTATACGCACAGCTTTTTGGAAAAGAACGACTATTTCACCGTCAGCTTTTTCCCGGAGGAATATCGGCAGGATCTGAGCGTTCTCGGC
>JAFSZH010000034.1 GCA_017455685.1 Oscillospiraceae bacterium | reverse complement strand
CTGGGGCTCGAAGCGGATCCACACGTCGCCGAACTGGCCGCTGCCGCCGGACTGCTTCTTGTGGCGGCCGTGGGCCTCCACCTTGCCCTTGATCTTCTCCCGGTAGGCCACCCGGGCGGGGAACTGCTCGGTCTCCACGTTGTAGAGGTTCTTCAGCTTGGAGCAGAGCACGCTGACCTGGATATCGCCGGCGCCGGTGAGGACCATCTGACGGGTCTCGGCGTTGTTCACCAGCGTGAAGGAGATGTCTTCCTCGTTGAGCTTGCTCAGGCCGCCGGCCACCTTGTCGTCCTGGCCCTTGGTCTTCGGGGCGATAGCCACGGAGTAGAAGGGCTCGGGGATCTCGATGGCGGGGAGCTCGGCGGCGTCCTTGTCGTCGGAGACGGTGTCGCCGGTCTTCCAGTCCATCTTGCCCACGGCCACGATGTCGCCGCAGCAGGCTTCCTGGACCTCGGTGTTCTTCTTGCCGCACATAGTGTAGAGCCGGCCCAGCTTGTCGTTGGAGGCGGCGCGCAGGTTCCGCAGGGTCATGGCCGCGGTGATCTTGCCGGAGACGACCTTCACCAGGCTGTACTTGCCGAACTTGTCGGAAATGGTCTTGAACACGAAGCCGGTGGTAGCGCCGGACTTCTCTTCGGGGGCGGGGCAGTAATCCACGATGCCCTGGAGGATGGCCGTGGTGCCCAGGTTGGTCATGGCGTCGCTGGCGAAGACGGGGAACACCTCACGGGACTTCAGGCCCTCGCGGAGGCCTTCGGCGATCTCGGCGTCGGTGAGCTCCATGGTGTCCAGGAACTTCTCCATCAGCTCCTCGGTGATGGCGGCGGACTCCATCAGCTCCATGCGCAGGTCCTCCACGTGTCCGGCGTCGGCGGCGGGCACGTCCACCTTGCTGGTCTTGTTCCCGTTGGTCACGTAGGCCACGTTGTTCACCAGGTCGATGACGCCCTTGCCGTCGCTGGTGGGGATGGTCACCGGGCAGACGGCGGGACCGTACTTGCCCCGGAGAGTCTCCAGAGCCTTGAAGTAGTCGCCGTGCTCCTCACAGCACTTGGAAACCACGAACATCGCCGGCAGCCCGGCGTTCTTCAGATACTTCCAGGACCGCTGGGCGCCCACGGCCACCGTCTCAGCGGTGTCCTTGGCGGAGACCACGATCACGCCGGCCTCGGCGGCGCGCAGCGCGCACAGGGCGTCGCCGGCGAAGTCGAAGTAACCGGGGCAGTCGAGAACGTTGATCTTGCTGCTGCCCACGCTGACGGGGGCCACAGACATGGAGATGGTGATCTGACGGGAGATCTCCTCGGCGTCGTAGTCGCAGACGGTGTTGCCGTCGCTGACCCGGCCCTGCCGGTCGACGGCGCCGGTGACGAAGAGCATGCTCTCAGCCAGGCTGGTCTTGCCGGTGTTGCCGTGTCCCAGCAGCGCGACGTTGCGGATGTCCTTGGTTGTGTAGCTCATGAATCGAACACTCCTTATATTTCCTTTTCTTTGTTCTTTATCGCCGTAAAAAAAGACTTACGCAAATAGAAATTATATACCAAGCCGGGTCCTTTGGCAAGTGCAAATCCGGCTTTTTTGTCGTTTGTCACCGGCGCAGCAGCAGCGAGCCCGCCAGCGGCGGCAGGACCCACAGCAGCATATAGAGCAGCACCCGGCCCGCGCTGACGAGCTCCCACCGGCCCAGCCAGCAGGGCGCCGCGATCAGCGCCGCGCCAAGCACGGTGCAGACCAGACAGGCCCAGGCGCAGACGGTGCCGATCCTGTACAGGGACCGGCCGCTCTCGGACAGCTCCACCAGGGCGTCCAGTCCCTCCCGGCCCGTGATGCCGGCCGCCGGTCCGCCCTCCTCGGTGCCCACGGCGGAGAGTTCGTAGCGCTCCTGGAATATGGGGAACTGGAAGCCGTCGGTGGGCACGTCGAACTCCCGGCGGATCATCGACGGGTCGATGCTGAAATCCCGGACGGCGAAGATGGGTTTTCTCCTGGCCCGGCGCAGCTGCAGCAGCGCCCGGCGGACGCTCTCCTCCGGCCGGTAGCGGAACAGGAACACGCCCGCCAGTTCCCCGTCGATGGCGGAGAACAGGGCGCTGCCCGTCCGGAGCTTTTCCGGGATCTTCACGCCGCTCAGATGCATATACCCGGAGGTGCCCACCCGGACCTCCGCGCCCTCGATGACGCCCTTGGCGCCGCCCTCTCCTACGGTGAAGTTCTCCACCTGGCGCAGCACGGCGTTCCGGCGGCGCATCAGCTCGGTGAACACCGCCGAGAAGCCTGTCCCCGCGGTGGAGAGCATACTGCCGGTGTAGCCGATGATCTTTTCTTTGTTGGACTTGTCCAGCAGGCGGATGCCGGTGATCTCCATGGTGTCGGTGGGGAAAACGTCCGTGTCCTTGATCACCAGCTGCCCGCTGCGGCCGATCTCCCGGGCGCCGGTCCATCCGGCCAGCACCGAGCCGTCCAGCATCAGGTGTCTGGCCGTCCGGGCAAAGAGCAGCGGATAGGAGAAGAGCCAGCCGAAGGAGGCACACAGCCCCGTGGTCAGCGCCAGCAGGTGGAAGAACGCTCCCATATCACCCGAGCCCAGGGCGATGGCCAGGGCCAGGGCAAAGGCCCCCGCCGCCATGGGCAGGAAGCCCCGGGAGGCGATGCTCTCCGCCAGAGAGGGTTCCTCGCTCCGGCGGATAAAGCCCTTTCCCTCCCGCCTGGACACGATCAGCCCCCGGTATTCCCGGCCGGGCAGCTCCTCGCTGGAGACGGTGTTGGGCTCGTCGATGCGGTAATAGGTCATGAAGCTGTCATAAAAGCCCCGGCCCGTGAACCAGGCGCCCCACAGGGCGAAGGTCATGGCCGCCGCGGGGAGCACGGCAAAGGGCAGACCGCGGGAGAGATCACCGGTGAGTGCGACGACCGCCGTGTCGATCAGCGCCGTCAGCCCGGAGAGAGCGATCATGCTCTCGGCGCCGGCGCGGCCCCGAGACAGGGACATGACCCCCGAGGTGACGATATCCAGCCCCAGCAGCATCACGGTGACCTGTCCGGACAGGCAGACCAGCGACACCGCCCGCAGATTCTCCGCCAGAGAACCGGGCAGGGGCCAGCCGAAGCCCACGGACAGGGAAAGCCAGGCCAGGAACAGCGTCATCACCGCCGCCATGATCGTGCGCAGCTTCAGCGAGGGCATCTGGGAGGCGTAGTGCTTCGCGGCCTTCCGCGGCTCCATCTCCAGCTCCGCGTCCTCGGGCTCCGGCGGCGGCTGGGTCCGGGCCTGCTCCCGGCGCCAGGAGGACGCCGCCAGCAAGCCCACCAGACCGCCCCGCAGGGCGGAGAGCGGGTTGAACGGCCGCCGGCGCTTGTTCTTGTCAGCGGCCCGTTTTTTCTTCGTTTCCTCTTCGATATCCGGGGGAAGCTCCGGGTCGCCCAGGGGCAGGGGTTCTTCCTCCCCGTCGTCGAAAGCCCCTTCCTCCACGGCGCCGGCGTAAAAGTCGTCCTCCTCGTCGAAGCCCTCGATCATCTCCAGCGGGACGGAGGATTTTTCCTCCCCGGCAGGCTCCTCTGCGGCGGGCTCCTCCGGCGGAAGCTCCGAGACGGGAGCATGCTCCTCTTCCTCTTCCGGGGATCCTTCCCCATCCGGCTCCGCTTCGGGATACGCCGGGGCTTCCTCCTCCGGTTCGGTCACCTCGGCGGAGGCCACGCCGTCCGGCTCCGGCTCCAGGGTAAGGGGATAGCTCTCCGGCTCCGGGGGAGCCGCGGCCTCCGTCTGGGCCCGGTACTCCTCCAGAATATCCTCCAGGGACATCTGCTGCAGGCTGTACTGCTCCGGCTGTTCCTCCCGGATGCGGCGGGCTTTGCGTTTTGCCATAGCGTTTCCTTTCCTTACCCCCGGCGCTGCCGGAGGACTTCGTAAATCAGTACGGCAGCGGCCGCCGAGGCGTTCAGGGACGTGACCTGGCCGTGGAGGGGGATGCCGACGGTGGCGTCGCAGTTCTCCCGCACCAGGCGGCTCATGCCGAAGCCCTCGGACCCGATCACCAGACAGATGGGCCCGGTCAGATCGGTGTCCCACAAAGAGGCGTCGGCCCGGGCGTCGGTGCCGTAGACCCACAGCCCCCGGTCCTTCAGCTCCTGCAGGGCGGCGGTGACGTTGGGCAGACGGGCCACGCGCATGTGCTCGGCGGCCCCGGCGCTGGTCTTGTCCACCACGGCGGTGAGCCCGGCGCTGCGCCGCTTGGGGATCACTACCCCGTGGACCCCGGCGCACTCCGCCGTCCGCAGGATGGCCCCTAAATTGTGGGGATCGGCGATCTCGTCGCACACCACCACGAAGGGAGGCTCTCCCCTTTCGGCGGCGTAGTCCAGAATGTCGTCCAGAGAGCAGTATTCCCGCATGGCCGCCTGGGCGATGATCCCCTGGTGGGCGGCACCGCCGCTCATGGCATCCAGCTTGCGTCGGTCGCACTCGGTGACCACGATGCCCTTTTCCCGGGCTTTGGCCACGATCCGGCCCAAGGTCCGGTCCGTATCCCCCCGGGCCACGTAGATCTTGTCGATGGTGCGGCCCGCCTTGATGGCCTCCGAGACGGCGTTGCGTCCCTCGATGAGGTCCTCCCGCTCCTGGGCGGAAATGCGCTGATTTTGTTCGTTCATATCGCAAAATGCCTCTTATGATCTATAAATTCGCATACTTTCGGATTATATTATATTGTAGCACATTCCCTCCGGGGAGAAAAGAGTGATTTTCACTTTTTCCCCTTCTTGACCTTTGGGGGAAAAGTGGGTATGCTCCATAAAGGAAAGGAGCTGACGGCATGGCCGAGTATGAACTGATCGACGCCCCGGCGGAGGGTGATTTCGCCGTGCGGCTCACCGACGACGCCCTCGAGCCCTGGTTCAAGGCCGGAGAGACCGTTTTTCTCCTGCGCAGCGTCGAACTTCGGGACGGGGATCTGGGTCTCTTTTACAGCCGGGAGGGCATGGTGTTCCGCCAGTACTGCCGGGACGTGCGGGGTACGGTGTACCTCTTCGCGCCGGACCGGCGGAGGAAGGACCGGGATCTGGTGATCGAAGCGGAGGACGAAATGCCCGTCTGCTACGGAAAAGTGCTGCTGCGCCGGCCCATCCCCCTGCCGGCGGATTGATTCTGCGGAGAAAACGTGCTATAATGATTTAATCAGACCCGTGAAAGGAGTGGGACTATGAAGTCCTTTATTCGCTGGGTGGACCGCTTCTGCGCCCGCCACCCGCGGTTCGGGATCTTTCATCTGATGAAATATCTGGTCATCGGCAACGCGGCGATCTGGCTTCTGACATTGATGGACCGCACCGGCACGGTGGTCTATTATCTGGCGCTGCTGCCCGGCATGGTGCTCAAGGGACAGATCTGGCGGCTGGTGACCTTCGTCTTCGTGCCCGCCTCCGGCGGGATACTGACGCTGCTGTTTTTGTACTTCTACTACTTCATCGGCAGCACGCTGGAGCGGGAATGGGGCTCGGTAAAGTTCAATCTTTACTTTTACTGCGGCATGCTCTTTACGGTGATCTTCGCCTTTGCGGTGTACTTCATCTCCGGGAAGAGCCTGAACCCCTACTACGTGGCGGAGTTCATCTACCTGTCCATGTTCTTCTCCTTCGCCGCCAACTACCCGGATCTGCAGGTGCTGTTCATGTTCTTCATCCCCATGAAGATGAAGTGGCTGGCGCTGATCGACGCGGCGTACTTCCTGTACTGCGTGTTCTCCATCTCCTTCCCGGACAATCTGCTGCCCGTCGTGGCGACGCTGAACTTCCTGCTGTTCTGCGGGGACATCCTCTTCGCCCGGCTGGGGCCGGGGCCCTACCGGCAGCGGCAGAAGGTGGTCAACTTCCGCCGGGCCGCGGACAAGATCCGCAGCGAGCAGCGCACCGCTCCCTACCGCTTCAAATGCGGCGTCTGCGGCCGCACCGACACGGAGCACCCGGAGCTGGAGTTCCGCTACTGCTCCCGCTGCGCGGGCTACCACTGCTTCTGTCAGGAGCATATCAACAACCACATCCACTTTACCGAATAAACCCGGAGGAATCCCATGGCAAAAAAGAAACGCCCCTCTTCCCTGCCCGGTCTGATCCTGACCGCCGCGCTGCTGGTGGCCGTGGCGGGCATCGTTCTGGTCCGGGCCTCGACACAGAAACAGGACGCTCCCGCCGTCACGCCCTCTCCCGCCCCGGCGATCTCCGCGCCGGCGGACACCGCCGTACCGGTCATCGGCCCCGCGTCCGCCACGGAAGCCCCTGCCCCAACCGAGGCGGAGCCCACCGCCGAACCGAGCCCCGAGCCCACGCCTGTGCCGCAGCCGGAGTACTTCACCATCTCCATGGTGGGCGACTGCTCCATGGCCTCCAACCCGGACAAAAAGGGCTGGGCCATCGCTTACGAATCGGTGATCAACGGGGATATGTCCTACCCCTTCGCCAACACCCGCCAGTATTTTGAGGACGATTATCTGACCATCGCCAATCTGGAGGGCGTGCTCTCCGACAATTACTATTCCTCCATCGAGTGGTTCACCTTCCTGTCTCCCGCGTCCTACGCCGATATCCTCACCGAGGGGAACGTGGACTTCGTGACCCTGGCCAACAACCACACTCTGGACTTCGGAGAAAAAGCCTACAACGACACCCTTGCCGCTCTGGACGCGGTGGGAATGGCCTACGCCGGAGAGAATGAGACCTATATCTACCAGACGGACGACGGGCTGAAGATCGGCATTTACTGCCTTTATAACCGGCTCACCGGCAATATGCTCAAGACCATGTCCTCCGCCGCCCAGACGGAGCTGGCCGAGCAGAGCCGCCAGCTCATCGCCCAGGCGGAAAAGGCCCTGCGGGAGCAGGGCGCGGAATACTTCATCGCCTGTCTGCACATGGGCACGGAGGGCTTCTACGAGCCCTCAGAGATCCAGATGGAAATGTGCCGCTACACCATCGACACCGGCTTTGATCTGGTCTACTGCACCCACGCCCACCGGCTGCAGCCCGTGGAGAGCTACAACGGCGGCGTGATCTTCTACGGCTTCGGCAACTGGACCTTCGGCGGCCACACCAACCCGGGCAACGGCACCGACCCCGGCGCCTACGACACCGTGATCGGCCGGGTCACCGTATGCCGCCTGGGCGATCAGGTCACGCTGGAGGAGCTGGAGGTCATCCCCTGTTGCATCGCCAGCGTGAGCGATCTGGAAAACTTCGTCCCCAACCCCGGCACCCTCAACGATTACCAGCCCACCCCCTATACGGAGGGCGGCAAGGCCTGGGAGCGGACCATGAGCATGGTCAACGGCACCTACGAGGGCGCCAACTACATCACCGACTACGGCAACGTGCTGGCCGCCATGAACGGCTGAACAAACGGCCCCGTTCCCTTCCATATTTACAGGGAATTGGTCTTGCATTTATCTGCATTGCGTGCTATAATGCATTTGTTAATGGTATGCAGGCAAGAAAGAGTGGGTTCCCCCCACTCTTTTTGTTGGTGTAAAACAAATTGTCAGAAACTGGAAAATGGTGAGCGCATGAGCAAAATTTCCGAACTGGTGGAACAGCTGGCCCGGCCCGCCGCGGCAGAGCTGGGGCTCGAGATCTGGGACGTGGAGTACGTCCGGGAGGCCGGGCAGTGGGTGCTGCGCGTCTACGTGGACAAGGACGGCGGCGTGAGCATCGACGACTGCGAGGCCCTGTCCAGGGCCCTGGATCCCATTCTGGACGAAAAGGACCCCATTCCCGACAGCTACGTTTTTGAGGTCAGCTCCGCCGGGGCCGAGCGGGAGCTGAAGCGGCCGGGAGATTTTGAAAAATTCCTGGGCAGTCCCGTGGAGGTCCGGCTGTACAAGGCCGTCAACGGCGCCAAGACCCAGGTGGGCACCCTGCTGGGCTACGAGAACGGGAACGTCCGCGTGAACGTGGCCGGGCAGGAGATCGAGTTTGAAAAAAGCCAGGTGGCCAAGGTCCGCCTGCGCATCCTGTAATGAGAACGGATAAGGAGAATCGCAAAGATGAGTGTTATGAACGCCGAGTTCTTTGAGGCCATCGAGGCCATTGAAAAGGAAAAGGGCATTCCCCAGGACTATATGATGGACAAGATCCGCACCGCCCTGCTCACCGCCTTCAAGCGGGACAATCCCGACGGGGAGAACGGCGGCAAGCTGGACAACGGCGAGGACAGCGTTGTGGTGGATATCGACCCGGCCAAAAAAGTCATCACCATGTCCATGCGCAAGATGGTGGTCGCCGATGAAGATCTGGTGGACCCCAGCGTGCAGATGAACCTGGACGAGGCCCGTCACTACGCCAAGAAGGCCCAGATCGGGGACGTGATCAGCATTCCCGTGGAGACCAGGAAGTTCGGGCGTATCGCCGCCCAGGCCGCCAAGCAGGTCATCATCCAGGGCATCCGGGAGGCCGAGCGGGGCATCATCTTTGACGAGTTCACCTCCAAGGAGCACGAGATCCTCACCGGCGTGGTCTCCCGCATCGACAACCGCACCGGCAACGTGTCCATCAAGATCAGCTCCAACTCCGAGTTCACCGAGGCCATGCTGCCCGTGTCCGAGTGCATCAAGGGCGAGACTCTCACCGAGGGCGACCGCATCAAGGTCTACGTGGTGGAGGTCCGCAAGCTCACCCGGGGTCCTCAGGTGCTCATTTCCCGGACCCATCCCGGTCTGGTGAAGCGGCTCTTCGAGCTGGAAGTGCCCGAGATCTTCGACGGCACGGTGGAGATCCGCTCCATCGCCCGGGAAGCCGGCAGCCGCACCAAGATGGCCGTGGCCTCCGCCGATCCCGAGGTGGATCCCATCGGCGCCTGCGTCGGTCCCCGGGGCGGCCGTGTGGCCTCCATCGTGGACGAGCTGGGCGGCGAAAAGATCGATATCATCAAGTACAGTGAGGACCCGGAGCAGTATATCGCCTCCGCCCTGTCCCCCGCCGAAGTGGTCTCCGTGGACATCCTGGAGGAGGGCCGGAGCTGCCGCGTGGTGGTGCCCGACAGCCAGCTCTCCCTGGCCATCGGCAAGGAGGGCCAGAACGCCCGGCTCGCCGCCAAGCTCACCGGCTACAAGATCGACATCAAACCGGTCAGTGCCGTCTGACCGGACGGATAAGCTTTTCGCCAATTCTATCGGGGAGGCTCGCTATTGCCTAAAACCATTCCCATCCGGCAGTGCATCGGCTGCCGGACACAAAAGCCGAAAACTGAATTGATCCGTGTGGTCCGTTCTCCGGAAGGGAACGTGTCCCTGGATTTCCGGGGCAAGGTCTCCGGCCGGGGCGCCTACCTGTGCCGGGATGCCGCCTGTCTGAAAAAGGCGCAGAAGTCCCGGGCGCTGGAACGGTCTCTGGCCGTGCCCATCCCCCAGGAGGTCTACGAGCGGCTGCTCTCGGAAATGGAGGGCGCGGATGGATAAGGCACAGCAGTATCTCTGTCTGGCCCGAAAGGCCGGGTTCCTCTCCGTGGGAGAGGAGAACTGCAGCGCCGTCACCGAAAGCGGCAGGGCACGGCTGCTGCTGCTTGCCGGAGACACGGCGCCCAACACCGCCAGGCGGGCGGAGAACTCCCTCGCCGGGCATCGGGCGCCGCTGATGACGCTGCCCTGGACCAAAGCGGAGCTGTCCGCTCTGCTGGGCAAGGCCGGCTGCAGCGTGGTCTGCTTCACCGATCTGGCGCTGGCCGGTCGGTTCGCCTCCGCCATGGCGGAGGAGCTGCCGGAATGGCAGGAAACGGCGGAGCTTCTCGCCCGGCGCGCCGACAAGGCGCGAAAGCGGAAGGCCGCCCCCCGAAAGCATGAAAACAGGAGGAAATAAGGATGGCAGTTGATTTCAAATACAGGATCCATGAGGTAGCCAAGGACTTTGGCATGACCTCCAAGGTGATCAGCCAGATCCTTACGGATTATATCGCGCCGCCCAAGAACCACATGCAGGTCCTGGAGGAGCGGGAGCTGGATATCATCTTCGAGTATCTGACCCAGCACAACCAGGTGGGCAGCATCGCGGAGATCTTCGCCCCCGAGCCGGAGGAGAAGAAGCCCGCCAGGCCCGCCGAGCCCGAGAAGGCTGCCGCCCCAGCCCAGAAGACCGCCGAGCCTGCCAAAGCCGCCGCCCCGGGCCAGAAGGCCGCCGAGCCCGCCAAGGCCGCTCCCCCGGCCAAGCCCCGGGAGAACAAGCCCCACCAGCCCCGGCAGGTGGCCGAGAAGCGGGTGGTGGACACCCGCGGCTCCGCCCAGGCCAACCTCTCCAAGTACGACGAGCGCTTTGACAATCTGGCCGGCGAGCGGGCCCAGAACATGCAGCGCCAGGGCAAGGAGAAGATCGGCGGCAAGAACAAGCAGCGCCAGCAGCAGGCCAACGCCAGCAGCAAGCGCCGCCAGGAGGAGCGCAACAAGATGCAGCGCCTCCAGTTCGAGATCGCCCGCAAGCAGCAGCTGAAGGTGAGCATCCCCGATGAGATCAACGTGGGCGAGCTGGCTTCCCGGATGAAGAAGACCGTGGTGGAGGTCATCAAGCAGCTGATCAAGCTGGGCGTCATGGCCTCCGTGTCCGACGTGATCGACTACGACACCGCCGCGCTGGTGGCCATGGAGCTGGGCTGCAAGGTGGAGCACGAGGTCATCGTCACCACCGAGGAAAAGCTCATCGACGACCGGGAGGACACCGAGGCCGAACTGCAGCCCCGGGCTCCCGTGGTGGTGGTCATGGGCCACGTGGACCACGGCAAGACCTCCCTGCTCGACAAGATCCGCAGCGCCAACGTGGTGGCCGGCGAAGCCGGCGGCATCACCCAGCACATCGGCGCTTACCGCGTGATGGTCAACGGCAGTCCCGTAACCTTCCTGGACACCCCGGGCCACGAAGCCTTTACCACCATGCGCGCCCGCGGCGCCATGGTGACGGATATCGCCATTCTGGTGGTGGCCGCCGACGACGGCATCATGCCCCAGACCATTGAATCCATCAACCACGCCAAAGCCGCCGGAACGCCCATCGTGGTGGCGGTGAACAAGATGGACCTGTCCGGCGCCAATCCCGACCGGATCAAGCAGGACCTGACCAAGTACGACCTGGTGCCCGAGGAGTGGGGCGGCGAGACCATCGTGGTGCCCATCTCCGCCAAGACCGGCATGGGCATCGACGAGCTGCTGGAGAATCTGGTCCTCCAGGCGGAGATCATGGAGCTGAAGGCCAACCCCAACCGGGCGGCCAAGGGCACCGTGGTGGAAGCCCGGCTGGACAAGGGCCGCGGCCCCATCATGACCGTGCTGGTGCAGAACGGAACCCTGCACACCGGCGACATCATCATCGCCGGCACCGCCGTGGGCCGCGTCCGCGTCATGACCAACGACCGGGGCGAGCGGATCAGCGAGGCCGGGCCCTCCGTGCCCGTGGAGATCGCCGGCATGTCCGAGGTCCCCTCCGCCGGCGACGTGTTCAACGCCGTGGCCGACGAGCGCATGGCCCGTGAGCTGGCCGAGGAGCGGCTGGCCCAGCAGAAGGCCTCCGCTGCCGGAGCGGGCAAGAAGGTCTCTCTGGAAGACCTGTTCGCCCGCATTCAGGAGGGCGAGCTCAAGGACTTCAACATCATCGTCAAGGCCGACGTACAGGGCAGCGCCGAGGCGGTCAAGACCTCGCTGGAAAAGCTCTCCAACGAGGAGGTCCGGGTCCGGGTCATCCACTCGGGTGTGGGCGCCATCAACGAGTCCGACGTGATGCTGGCCTCCACCAGCAACGCCGTCATCGTGGGCTTCAACGTGCGGCCCGACAACGCCGCCCGGGACAGCGCCGAGCGGTCCAAGGTGGAGCTGCGGATGTACCGCGTCATCTACGACTGCATCAACGACGTGGAAGCCGCCCTGAAGGGCATGCTGGCTCCCAAGTTCCACGAGGTCATCATCGGCCACGCAGAGGTCCGCCAGACCTTCAAGGTGTCCAAGATCGGCACCATCTGCGGCTGCTACGTGCAGGACGGCAAGATCCAGCGCAGCTGCAAGGTCCGGGTCAACCGGGACAACATCGTGGTCTTCGAGGGCGAGCTGGCCTCCCTGCGCCGGTTCAAGGACGACGTGCGGGAAGTGGCCGCCGGCTACGAGTGCGGCATGCAGATCGACAAGTTCAACGACGTCAAGGAAGGCGACATCATCGAGTGCTTCGTCATCGAGCAGTTCTGATCGCGCTTCTTCCAAAGAAAACGTCCCGTCCGCCGGATCCGGCAGACGGGACGTTGTTTTTTATTGCGGCGCTTTTGATTCGTCAATACAGGACAACATTGCTGAAAAGGTATTCTGTATCGGGGCCTCCCCCGGCGGTCCCCTCTGTACCGCCCAGGAATACCGTGACCGTTCCGCCTGCTGACGCGAGATCGATCACATACTGGTGTTTTTCACAATCCATATAGATATCATTGGCCTCGAGAAACGATGCAGCATTCCCCTCTTCATCCACTGCGAGAACCACGGGCATCCCTTCCTCCCGATCCTTCTGGCCGTCAAAACAAAGATACCGGTAGCCCTCGTCCAGGCTGACCGTAAACTTCACGCCGACGAATCCATCATCCAGGACCCTCTCCGGCCCTTCTCCCGGGAACCCGTCCCCGACCGGCCAGCCCTGACAGGAGACGCCCGTGTTTCTGCCGTCCTGGACAAGAAACGACGCCCCGACCAGCTCCACACCGAGCCTGTCGTCATTCAAAACGTCCAGAGGCTCCGCCCCGGTCAGTTCCCGATTGACCAGAGCCGCCGCGAACAGGTCGTTTTCATAATCGATCTGGTCTTTAAGGAGGGAGTAGTTCACAGCTGCAAGGAACATCCGTTCTTCTTCCAGGTATTCCTCATAATTGTCCGCCGTCAACTGGTACGACCCGTCGTGTATCCACTTGAGGATCAGGCTGTTCACCCACGCGGCATAATGGTTCGGATCTGTATAGTTATTCAGATCCGCTGTGATATCCCTCCGGTTATTGAAAGAAAACAAATGGATATTCTCATGGGGAAGGATGAGCTCCGTGATCTGTTTTTCCGCCTCAAGCCATTGTGTGAGAAGTCCGCAGTTCACCAAATAGCCCCACCATCCGAGGCTGTACGGCGTATAGAAGTAATAAAACTCTACCTCCGGATACCGATCCGCAATGCTTGTGACGTTCCGGGTGATGTTTTCCTCGATCACTGCCCTTTGCTCTTCCGAAAGGCCTTCTTCTGCCGTCGCACGGAAAGTAATTCCATCCGGATACACAGAATTATAACCAAATCCATAAGCTTCCTGCCATCGGGAGTATTCGTCGAAGGACGTGATACCCGGTTCAAAGCCCTCCTCGCCTTTATCGAGCATCATCGTCAGCGCTCTGCCGAAAAACGCATCCTCGTTGAGCAGGTATTCAACGTCATTCCATGCGTTGTCATCCGTCAAGTATCCCACTCGCTGCTTTTCGGATACGTTTATCCAGTCATACTTGTCCAGAAAACAGCCTAAATCCAATCCCCTGAGGACGATCGACAGATCGGGTTTCCTTTTCAATACCCTCTCTACAAAATCGTTGATTTCAACAAAGGTGCCCCCGTCGAAGGTAAGCTTCGCCGAATGGCATCCGAAAAGCGCGTCCATTTCGGATGTCTTGAAATTGTCCGTCATGGAGGTGCCCGTGATCAGCGCGTCAAACTCCAGGAATTCGCTCAAGCCGTCATTCTGGCTGCGTTGATTGTCCAGGGTATAATAGTACTCGTCCAGATCCGGCGCGTGAAAATGGATAAAGGGATCGACCTTATAGACCACATATCCCACCGCGCCCAGTACGGATATCACGATGACAAGCCAGCTGATAAGCCACACTTTAGCTTTCATTTTCTCTCACACTCAAAAAGCAGAATAAATGAACACCGATTCTGCGCCTATGCACAGTACGCCCCAGATGAAGGCCAGCGAAGAAAGCGCCAGTGCCGCGATCCCCGCCCTTTTCCTCACCCTGAGGCAGTTTTCCGGCAGCACGCATACCACCGCCGCCGCCACAAAAAAGAGGACCATATTGAACCAGGGCACGCTTTGCGTCAACCCGTCCAGGCCCAACAAGCGATAGAGGACAGTGATCTCTGCCACGTTGAAAACGTCCATCAGCCCTCCGCTGACGGCCGTCGTCTGCATGGCCATGATCCTCATCAGAATGCCGCGCCACACCTGGATCGACTGCGTACTGAACAGCAGCCAAAGGACGTTGAGTACCGCGAAGGTAAAAAGCCATCGGATGGGCTTCGGGATCTTCTCCTCCAGCTTGCCGAACACCCTGTCGAAACAGCTGAGCAGTCCATGCAGGATCCCCCAGAGAACGAAGGACCATTTTGAGCCGTGCCACATCCCGCAGAACACGAACACGATCAGCGTATTCACGCAGGTGCGGAGCAGGCCCTTTCTTGACCCTCCCAGCGGGACAAACACGTATCTTGTAAGAAATCTCGTCAGCGTCAAGTGCCATCTCTTCCAGAAGTCCCGGATCGAAACGGCAAGATACGGCGAACGGAAGTTCATGGGCAGATCGATGTTCATCATGGTCGATATGCCGATCGCCATATCGCTGTAGCCGCCGAAATCAAAGTAGATCTCAAACGTGTAGAACAGCATCACCAGCAGACAGTCCACGGCGGTCGCGATCCCCAGATTCGTGTAGACCCAGGTGACGGCCGCGGCGAAGGTATCTGCAAGCAGCGTCTTTTTCAAAAGCCCGAAGCTGAAGACCATAAGGCCGGACGCGATGTTGTCATAGTTTGCTTTTTTCCGGCTCGTCTCATTGATCTGCGCTATAAAATCCACGGGATCGGCAAGGGGGCCCATCACCAGCTTGGGAAAGTACAGGATAAACGTCAGATAATCGATGAGGCTGTTGTTTTTCAGTTCCCCGCTGATCGTGGCAACGATGTACGCGATCTGCTGAAAGGTATAAAAGGAGATCCCCAGGGGGAGCAGAATATCTCTCACGCGAATATGCGTCCCCGTCAGCAGGTTGAAGCACCTGATTGCAAAATCCAGATACTTGAGGGAGAACAAAAGCCCCAGATTTATCAGGATGGGCAGCGCCAGAAGGAGCTTGTTCCGTGTGGAATACTTCCTGATGAGCAGGACGGCGCAGTAGTTGATGAGGATGCTGCCCCCCAGAAAGAGAAGCATATTCGTTTTTCCCAGCGCGCAGAAGGCGATCCCGCTGCCGATGATGACCAGCTTCCCCAGCTCCGGTCTGAGCCGATTGGCTGCAAAATACAGCAAAATACTTATGGGGAAAAAGAATATGAACGCAAAGCTGTTAAACTGCATTTTGATACGCCGCCCCCATCCCGCAACGGCAAAGCGTCTTTTCTATAAAAAAACACCGTTGATACAATATATTAGTACCACTTATGATTCAATTTGACAAGGACTGTGGTTGGTTTCATGCGGCGTCCGCCTCTCTTTCCCATTTCTGTTTTCCTTGAAAGTCTCTGCGATCCATGCTATAATAAACAGTCAAATGTAAAACTCACCGGCGCTTTACGGGCGCAAAGGAGAAACCATGTCATCCAATCACATTCAGCGCATCAACGAGGATATCCGGCTTTGTCTGTCGGAAAAGCTGCGGCAGGTGAAGGACCCCCGGGTGCAGCAGGGCGATCTGGTCAGCGTGGTCCGCACGGACACCACCGGCGATCTGCGCTACTGCAAGGTGTATCTCAGCGTGCTGGGAGACTGCAACGAAAAGGAGTTCAGGCGGGGGCTCAAGTCCTGCAGCGGCTGGCTGCGGCGGGAGCTGGGCTCTTCCCTCTCCCTGCGCTACACCCCGGAGCTGATCTTTGAGCTGGACCATTCCATCGAGCACGGCGCCCATATCAACGATCTGATCTCCCAGCTGGATATCCCGGCCGGAGAGGGCGAAGAGGCGGACGAATGAGCGATCTGACGCGCTGCGCGGACTTTTTCCGCGAACACGACCGTTTCCTCATCATCACTCACCGGCGGCCTGACGGGGACACCCTTGGCAGTGCCGCCGGGCTTTGCCATGCCCTGGGACGGCTGGGCAAGACCGCCAGGCTGTTCCCCAATCCGGAGATCACCGAGCTGTATCAGCCCATGACGGAGCCCTGGCTGGCGCCGGAGGGCTACGCATACGACACGGCGGTGGCCGTGGACGTGGCCGACGCGGGAATGATCTCCGCGGGCTATACCGGCGGGATCGACCTGTGGCTGGACCATCATCCGGACCAGGGCGAGCCGAGGCAGAACGCGGTCGTCTGGGCCGAAAAAGCCTCCTGCGGCGAGCTGGTGATGGAGCTGATCGAGCAGCTCTGCGGCAATATCGACCGGGAGGAGGCGGATATGCTCTATACCGCTCTCTCCACGGACACAGGCTGCTTCCTCTATGACAACACCCACGCGGACACCCACCGGGCGGCCGCCCGGCTGCTGGAGGCGGGGGCCGATCTGCCCCGGCTGAACAAGCTGCTGTTCCGCTCCAAGACCCGGGCCCGGGTCCTGTTGGAAGGAATGATCTGCGCCTCCCTGCGCTCTTACCGGGAAAACAGCATCAACGTAGCCGTGGTGACGCTGGACATGATGGAGCGCAGCGGCGCCACCGAGGACGACTGCAACGACCTTGCCTCCCTGGCCGGACAGGTGCACGGGAACCGGGCGGCGATCACCGTCCGGGAGCTGCGCTGCGATCCCCCGCTGTGCAAGGTATCCCTGCGCACCGACGGGATGGTCAACGCCGCGTCGGTCTGCGCCCGCTTCGGCGGCGGCGGCCACGCCATGGCCTCCGGCTGCGAGCTGGCCTGCGGCCCGGAGGAGACCGCGGAACGGGTGCGCTCCGTGGTGGAGGAGCTATGGCCGTAAGCGGGCTCCTGCTGCTGGACAAGCCCGAGGGCTGGACCAGTCAGGACTGCGTGGCCAAGCTGCGGGGCGTGCTGGGCGAGCGGCGCATCGGCCACGCCGGGACGCTGGACCCCCTGGCCACCGGGCTGCTGGTAGTGCTGGTGGGCCGGGCCACCCGGGCGGCGGCCTACGCCGAGGCGGAGGAAAAGGAATATCTGGCCTCCTTCCGGCCGGGGCTCACCACCGACACCCAGGATATTACAGGCAACGTCCTGACCGTCTCCCGCGTCTTACCCACGGAGGCGGAGATCCGCGCCGCCCTGCCCCGGTTCACCGGGGAGCAGCGGCAGCTGCCGCCCATGTACAGCGCCATCAAGGTGAAGGGGCAAAAGCTCTATGAGATCGCCCGCCGGGGCGGCACCGTGGAGAGGGAGCCCCGGAAGATCGTCATCCATGAACTGGAATACCTTGGCGCGGAGGGCGAGGACCATCTGCTGCGTGTCCGCTGCTCCAAGGGTACCTATATCCGCACTCTCTGCCACGATCTGGGGCAGGCCCTGGGCTGCGGGGGCTGCATGTCCGCCCTGCGGCGCACCGCCTCCGGCGCGTTCCGGGTGGAGGACGCCAGGCCCATCGGGTCGATCACCCGCGCCGATCGGGAGACGCTGCTGCCCGTCGAGACCCTGTTTCCCGGACGGGAAAAGCTGGTGCTGACAGACGAGCAGGAACGGCGCTGCCGCTGCGGCGGGGATTTTGCCGTGACAGCCGGCGAGGGCGAGGCGCTTTTCTATGCCGGGAGCGGGGAATTTCTCGCGCTGGGCGAAGTAAAGGACGGCCGGGGCCGCAGCGTCAAGAGCTTTTACGAGGTTTGATTCCGGCGGCCGGAGGGCCGGGGAGAAATGCGTACATGACAGAAAAAACAGAGAAAAAATGCGTTCTGGCCCTGGGATTTTTCGACGGGGTCCACCTGGGCCACGCGGCGCTGCTGCGCCGGACGGTCCGGCGCGCGGAAGAGCTGGGCTGCGAGAGCGCCGTGATGACCTTTGACAGCCATCCTGACACCCTGGTATTCGGCCAGGCCGTGCCGCTGATCAACAGCGCCCCGGACCGGGCCTGGCTCATCCGGCATTATTTCGGCATCGACCGGGTGGAGTTTTTCCACTTTACCCGGGAGACTATGCGTCTGCCCTGGAACGTGTTCCTGGACACCATCCGCCGGGAGCTGGGCTGCGTCCACTTCGTGGTGGGCTACGACTTCCGCTTCGGCTGGAAGGGCGAGGGCACTACGGAGCGGCTGCAGAGCTACTGCGCGGAAAACGGTCTGGGCTGCGACGTGGTGGATCGGGTGGAGCTGGACGGCGTCACCGTAAGCTCCACCTACATCCGCACCCTGCTGTTCGAGGGCGATATGGAGCGGGTGGAGCGGTTCATGGGCCATCCCCACATCCTCACCGACACGGTGCGCCAGGGCCACCACCTGGGCCGCCGTCTGGGAGCCCCCACGGTGAACATGGGCTTCGCCCCCGGGGTGCTGGTGCCCCGGCACGGGGTCTACGCCGCCCGGATCGCCACCCTGGACGGAAGGCGCTACGACGCCGTGACCAACATCGGCGTCCGGCCCACGGTGGACACCGGCGCCGTGGTGACGGTGGAGAGCCACCTGCTGGACTTCGACGGCAACCTTTACGGCCGAACGCTGATCCTGTCCTTCCTCTCCCATCTCCGGGATGAACAGCAGTTCTCCTCGCTGGAGGAGCTCTCCGCCCAGATCGCCGCCGACGGCGAGCGGGCCAGAAAGATACTGGAGGGTCGTCCATGAAAGCCAATTCACCCAAAGGGCTCTTCTCCCGGCAGCAGCCGGGCCGGGCCGACCCCGCCATGGCCTACGGCTCGGAGGCACAGCTCTCCGAGATCCGGCATCAGCAGATGAAGGCGGCCAGACAGCAGCAGATGGCGCAGGCCCGTCAGGGCGCGCCCAGGCCCTCCCGGGCCGGGGCCATGCTCTCCGGACTGAGGGAGCGCGTGACCGCCCCCCGGGAGTACGACGCGCCCACTTATTCCGCCGACACCTACGGTCAGGAGGCCGCGCCGGACCTGGGCTGGGAAAACGCCTTCTACGACGCTCCCCAGGAACCGACCGCCCCCGCGCTTTCGGCGGCGGAGCGGTTCGAGGCGTTCCGGAACGAGGTCTATGCCGCCCCCATGCCCCGCCAGACCCAGCTCCACTACGATTATTCGTTCTACGATCAGCAGCCCGCCCCTTACGGCGATCCCTACGCCCCTCCGGGCTACGACCCCTATTACGGTCAGGGCTATCCGCCTCAGTACGCGCCGGCTTACGGCCAGGGGTATCCGCCTCAGTATGCCCCGGCCTACGGGCAGGGCTATCCGCCCCAGTACGCCCCCGGCTTCGATCCCTATGCCCCGCAGAACTACGCCCCCGCTCCGCCGGTCTACGACCCGAGCTACGCCTCCTACCCGCAGAACAACGAAGCGGCCTTCGCCGCCGCCCCGCCGCCCATCCAGCCCATGGACAACGACGTCATCATCCCCGTTGACGAGGACCGGACCCGGGCCAGGTATCAGGCGATCGCGATGCGCCAGGCCCAGCAGGAAAAGGACGCGGAAGCCAGGCGCCTGGCCCGGGAGTCTTCCTCCCCGGCGGAAGAGCTGCGGCAGGCCCGGGAGCGCACCGACGCCCTGTTTCATGAGCTGAGCTTCGGGCCCTCGACGCCCCGGGAACCGGAGCCCCGGCCGGTCCGGCCCGCCCCGGTCCAGTCCCAGGCAGCGCCCGCGCCGCAGGTGCAGAGAGCGCCTGCGCCGGAGCCTCAGGCGGCTCCCATCCCGGAGGCACAGCCCCAGGCGGCCCCCGCGGCCGGCTACGCCGGGGACGGCACCGAAGCGCCCTTCCCCGGGGAGGACTTCGACCCCGCGCAGGACCCGGACTTCATCCCCGATCTGCCGGGTCGCCCCACCCCCGACCAGTTCGTCAGCAACCAGCGGCGCCGGGGCGGCGGCGACTGGAAGTATTACTTCTGGTCCGGCTCCATCGTGGCCGGAACGCTGCTGACCGTGTTCGCTTTCGTCTACGCCTGTACACTTTAAGTTTACATAATTCCCGCCGGGGACATTCCCCGGCGGGAATTCTTTACGTGAGCAGATCCCGAACCCGGCGGGCGTCGGCACGGCATTCCCGGCTCATGGCCGCGTACTCCTCCCGGCGGCGAGGGTCCCGCTCCCCGGCGGTCTCATAAGCCCGGGAGAGTTCTTCCTCCGTCTGCCAGACCTGCCGGAGGGCGGCATACACGCCCCGCCAACGCTGCTTTCCCGGAGGCGGGGGCGGGGGCTGTTTTCCGGTCTGTAAATAGTGCTCCCTTGTCAGCCGCTCCAGGCGCCGACGGTTGTGGTCCAGTGCCGGGCCCACCGTCCGGCGGCAGCGGACGCAGCGGAAGAAAAGCTCCCGGAGCAGCGTCCGCAGCTCCCGCTCCCGAACAAGGAGCCCTATCGTTTCCTCCCCTGGAGGCGGCGGACCCGGCGGCGGCGGAGGAAGCGGCGGCGCGGGCCGGTCGGGATAGACCCGGCCCAGCACCCGGTCCATGCGCTTCAGGTCGATCGCGTCCATCTTCTCACCTCCTTCCTCCCTTTCAGAATATTCCCGGCGGAGGAGCGCCGTTCCGCTTGCAAAGCAGCTGCAACTATGCAATAATAATAAGAAAAAACAGTTCGGAGGTACTTCTCATGCCCAGATTCTTTCTCACCGGCGGCAGCTCCATTGCCAACGGCGTCGCTTTCATCGTAGGCGAGGACGCCGCCCACGCTAAAGTCCTGCGGCTGCGGGTGGGCGAGCGGCTGGTGGTCTGCGACGGTCTGGGCAAGGACCACCACTGCACCGTGACGAAGATCACCCCCGAAGAGGTGGAGGCCGAGATCTTTGAGACCGTGCCCTGCCGGGGGGAGCCCTCCGTGCACGTGACGGTGCTCTGCGGCCTGCCCAAGGGGGACAAGGTGGACTACGTGGTGCAGAAATGCGTGGAGGCCGGCGCGGCGGAGATCTTTTTCTTTGCCAGCCAGCGCTGCGTGGCGAAGCTCCACAACGAGCAGGAGATCGAGAAAAAAGTCGCCCGCTGGCAGCGCATCGCCGAGGAGGCCGCCAAGCAGTCCGGCCGGGGTGTCATTCCCCGGGTGGGCTGGGCCGGCGATCTGGCGGAGGCCTTCAACCTGGCCAACAAAACCGATCTGCCCCTGTTCATGTACGAGACCGGCGAGCGGGAGACGCTGAAGGAGACCGTGGAGGCCGCCCTGCCCGTCGCCTCCGCCGCCATCCTCACCGGGCCGGAGGGAGGCTTCGAGCCCTTTGAGGCGCAGCTGGCGGGCATCATGAAGCTCCACGTCTGCTCCATGGGGCCCAGGATCTTCCGCTGCGAGACCGCCCCGGTGGCCGCCCTGGCCGCCATCATGTACGCCACGGGAAATATGTGAGATTCACCAAAATCCCACACGGGAAACGAGACGAAAACCGGGGAAAAAGCTCTTGCTTTTTGCCCCGGTTTCTGCTATTATTCCATCTATCATATACATTTGTCTTTATGTGAAAGACATACGAGGGAGACGACCCATGAAAACCGCTGTTTTGGGATACGGGACCGTCGGGCAGGGCGTTTACAGGATGCTTTGCTCCGCTCGGGGCCTGGAGCCCGGCCCGGTACTGGTCCGGGAGGGAAAAAAGAAAGAGCCCTTTCAGGTGACCTCGCTGGAGGAGATCCTCGCCGACGCCGACGTGAAAGCGGTGGTGGAGGTGATGGGGGGCGTGAAGCCCGCCTTCACCTATGCCAGCCGGGTGCTGGAGAGCGGACGGCATTTCGTCACCGCCAACAAGGCGCTGGTGGCGGCCCGGGGGCTGGAGCTCTCGGAGATTGCCCGGCGCACCGGGGCGGGATTCTTGTTCAGCGCCGCCTGCGGCGGCGGCGTGCCGCTGCTGCACAACATCTCTCTGGCAGTGGAGAGCGACAGTCTACGCTCCGTGTCCGGCATCCTCAACGGCACAACCAACTATATGCTCCACGCCATGCAGACCCGCGGCTGGGATTACGCCCGGGCGCTGGCCGAGGCCCAGGCGCTGGGCTATGCGGAGGCGGACCCCACCGCGGACGTGTCCGGGCTGGACGCGGCAAGGAAGATCACCCTGGCCTGTGCCGTGGCCTGGTCCCGGCTGCCGGACAGGGGCATCGAGTGCGAGGGCATCGAAAGCTTTTCCGCCGGGGACGTGGCGGATCTTCAAAGCCGCTCCCTGACCTGCCGGCTGATCGCCGCGGGCAAACCGGCGGGCCGGACCGTTTCCGCCTACGTGGAGCCCACGGTGTTCTCCCCCGGCGCGCCGGAGTGCTCCGTGGCGGACAACTACAACATGGCCCGGTATGAGGGGGCCAACAGCGGGCCGCTGGTGTTCATCGGCCAGGGCGCCGGGCGCTTCCCCACCGCCTCGGCGGTGCTCCGGGATCTGAGCTGCATCGTTCAGGGCCAGCGCGCCATGCTGAGCGCCGACTGCGCCGCGGTGGAAGCGGACAACAGCCGGGAGCAGCATCCCTACTACGTGCGCTGCGCCGCCGAGGCCGCGCAGGCCCTGCCGGTAAAGGCTCTGCTGGCAAACGGCCCCACGGTACGGCTCTTGACGGAGGCGATCAGCGTCCACGCCATGCACACTCTGGCGCAAAAGATCAGAAAGGACGGCGGAGAGATCTTCTTCGCCGGGATGAAGGAAGCATAAAATGTTGAAAGTGGCAAAATTCGGCGGCTCCTCCGTGGCGGGAGCCGAGCAGTTCCGCAAGGTGCGCGACATCGTTCTCTCCGACCCCGCCCGCAGGATCGTGGTGGCCTCCGCCGCCGGCAAGCGGGACGCCCGGGACCACAAGCTGACGGACCTTCTCTATCTCTGTCACGCCCATCTGACCTACGGCGTGCCGGGGGACGACATTCTGGCGGTGATCCGCTCCCGCTTCGGCCAGATCCGCAGCGAGCTGGGGCTCACATACGACGTGGAGGCGGAGTTCGACGCCTACCGGGCCACTCTCAGCCGGGACACCTCCGTGGACGAGCTGGTGTCCAGAGGCGAGTATTTCACCTCCAAGCTGCTGGCGGAGTACCTGGGCTTCACCTTCGTGGACGCGGCGGAGTGCGTGTTCTTCTCCTTTGACGGCCAATTCGACAGGGATAAGACCTACGCGGCCATCGCCGCCGCCCTGGACAAATACGGCCGGATCGTCATTCCCGGCTTTTACGGTAAGGCTCCTACCGGGAGGATCAAGGTCATGACCCGGGGCGGCAGTGACATTTCCGGCGCTCTGGCCGCCGCGGCCGTGGGCGCGGACGTGTACGAAAACTGGACGGACGTGTCCGGCATCCTCATGGCCGATCCCAAGATCGTGCCCGACCCCCGCCCCATCTCCCACATCACCTTTGCCGAGCTGCGGGAACTGGCCTTCATGGGCGCCAGCGTGCTCCACGAGGATTCCATCCTGCCGGTAAAGGAGCGGGGCATCCCGCTGAACATCCGCAACACCAACTGCCCCGACGACCCCGGCACCATGATCGTGGAGTCCGTGGCGGAGGAGACCGGCGAGAACGCCCGGCTCATCACCGGCATCGCCGGACGGCGGAACTTCACCATCCTCACGCTCCGGAAGCGGAACATGCCGCCCACGGAGACGCTGCGGGACGCGCTGGAGATCACCGACCGCTACCACGCCAACGTGGAGCATATCACCCTGGGGCTGGATTCCTTCGCTCTGGTCATTTCCTCCGCCGCCCTGGAAAACTGCCTGTACGACATGATCTCCGATATGCAGAAGATCTGCGAGCCGGACGACGTGGACGTGCGGGACGGCATCGCCCTGGTGGCGGCCGTGGGCCGGAAGATGACCTCCCGGCCGGGCACCTCCGGCAAGCTGTTCCAGGCGCTGGGCCAGCAGGGATTGAACATCCGCACCATCGCCCAGGGCGCGGACGAGCTCTCGATCATCGTGGGCGTGGAAAACAGTGACTTTGAAAAGGCCATCCGCGTACTATATGATGGCTTTACCGGTTGACCGGAGAAGGGGGATATTCCATGAAAGAATACAACGTTGCCGTGCTGGGCGCCACCGGCGCCGTGGGCCGGGAGATGCTGAAGGTCCTGGAGGAATACGACATTCCCGTGAAAAAGCTGCTGCCCCTGGTCAGCGCCAGAAGCGCCGGCACCACCGTGCCCTTCCGGGGGCGGGAGCTCCTTGTGGAGGAAGCCCGGGACGAGGCCTTTTCGGGCATGGATTTCGTGCTGGGCGCGGTGAAGAGCAATATGTCCCGGGTGTTCGCTCCCGCCATCGTCAAGGCCGGCGCCGTGTTCATCGACAACAGCTCCGCCTTCCGCATGGACCCGGAGGCGCCGCTGGTGGTGCCTGAGATCAACGGCGAGGACGCCAAAGCCAACAAGGGCATCATCGCCAACCCCAACTGCTCCACCATCATCACTCTGATGGCCGTGGGCGGCATCGCCAGACTCTCCCCCATCAAGACCATGGTGGCCGCCACCTATCAGGCCGTGTCCGGCGCGGGACAGGGCGGGTTGGTGGAGCTGGAGGAGCAGATGATGGCCATGGCCCGGGGCGAGGAACTCAAGTGCAAGGTCTTCCCCACCCAGATCGCCATGAACGTGATCCCCTTTATCGGTGCTCTCACTCCCAACGACTACACCGACGAGGAAATGAAAATGCAGAACGAGGGCCGGAAGATCCTCCATCTGCCGGAGCTGAAGGTCACCTGCTCCTGCGTACGGGTGCCGGTGATGCGCTCCCACTCCATCGCCGTGACGCTGCGCACCGAGCGGAAGATCTCCGTGGAGGAGGCCAAAGAGGCCGTGCGGAGCTTCCCCGGCTGCCGTCTCATCGAGGACTACGAGGGCCGGTGCTATCCCACGCCTCTGGACACCAGCGGACAGGACCTGGTGTGGGTAGGCCGCATCCGGGAGGATCTGACCGACGAGAACGGTCTGACTCTCTGGTGCTGCGGCGACCAGATCCGCAAGGGCGCGGCCAGCAACGCGGTGCAGATCCTGCAGTATCTGATCAGGTAAAAACAGAAAAACACCGGCGAAGCGCTTTGGCGTTTCGCCGGTATTTTTTCTGTCAAATTCAGCCCTGCCAGACCTTGTCCGCGGTGATATCCGCCAGAGTGGGGGCGCCGCACATGGACATGGTGGACTTGAGCTCGCCCTCGATCTTGTCCAGAAGAACGCGGAAGCCCTCTTCCCCGCCGCCGTAGATCATGTTCACCACCGGGCGGCCGATGAGCACGCCGTCGGCGCCCAGCGCCAACGCCCGGAACACGTCTACGCCGGAACGGATGCCGCCGTCCACCAGAATGGTCAGCTTGCCCTTCACCGCTTTGGCAATGGCGGGCAGCACCTCCGCCGTGGAGGGCACGCCGCCCTGGACCCGGCCGCCGTGGTTGGACACCACGATGCCCGACGCCCCGGCTTCCACAGCCTTCTCCGCGCCGGCCACCGTCATGACGCCCTTGATGATGAAGGGCATCTTCGCATAGTCGATGATCTCCCGCATCTCCTCCACGGACTTGCTGCCCGCGTTGGGGTTCATGGCCTTCAGGAAGGGCAGGCCCGCCGCGTCCACGTCCATAGCCACGGCAAAAATGTTCCGCTCCTTCAGAAAGTCCAGCTTTTCGAACAGGAATTCCTTGTTCCAGGGCTTGATGGTGGGGATGCCCGGCGCGCCCAGCCGGGTCATATCCTCCGCCGCCGCCTTCATGATCTCCGGGTCCACCCCCTCGCCGGTGAAGGCCAGCACGCCGCAGTCCGCCGCGATCTTGATGAGCAGGCGGTTATACTCTGGGTCCTTGTACTTGGGCCCGTAATGCAGGTCCAGCGACCCCAGAGGCGCGGCGAAGATGGGGGCGGAGAACTTCCGTCCGAACATGGTGAAAGACACGTCCGGGTCCGCGTTGGGGCAGAGAGTGTCCATGTTCACGCAGACCTCCTGCCACTTTTCATAGTTCCGGGCGGCGGTGTTGCCGGGGTACTTGCAGCCCGGTCCCGGTACGGTGTTGCCGCAGGCCTTGCCGTTGCAGACCGGGCAGTTCTTGCAGTACGGTCCGACCTGGCCCGCCGCTGCGTCGTGGATCTCCTGATAGGTCATGTTTTTTGTCTCCTTTCCAGGGGTATTATGTCAACTCATGGAGCGGGACCCGGAACATTTTTCCGGGTCCCGTCGTCTTATTTGGTGCCGAAGATCCGGTCGCCGGCGTCGCCCAGGCCGGGCACGATATAGCCGTGGTCGTTGAGCTTCTCGTCCATGGCGGCAACGTACACGTCCACGTCCGGGTGATCCTTCTGCATCTTTTCCCAGGCGGGAGGCGCGCCGATGATGCACATGAGCTTGATGTGCCTGCAGCCGTGCTCCTTCAGGAAGGTGCAGGCGGCGGAGGCGCTGCCGCCGGTGGCGAACATGGGGTCTACCACGTAAACGTCACGCTCGGAGATATCGGGGGGGAGCTTGCAGTAGTACTCTACCGGCTCCAGAGTCTCGGGGTCGCGGTACAGGCCGATATGACCCACCTTGCAGGAGGGGATCATGGCCACCATGCCGTCCACCATGCCCAGACCGGCACGGAGGATGGGCACCACCGCCAGCTTCTTGCCGGCCAGGCGCTTTGCCTTGGCTTTGGCCACGGGGGTCTCCACCTCCACCTCTTCCAGAGGCAGATCGCGGGTGGCCTCGTAGCACATCAGCCCGGCGATCTCGCCCACCAGCTCGCGGAATTCCTTGACGCTGGTGTTCTTGTCGCGGAGAATGGACAGCTTGTGCTGGATCAGGGGATGATCGTAAACGTGCAGCTCGCTCATAAACAAATCTCCTTTATGATAAATTTTCCTTTTCTGACATTCTCTCCTGCCGTTCCCGCTCGGCCTGAGACAGGCGCAGGTACACGGGCAGCAGCTCTTCGGCGCCCACAGGCTCTTTTCCCAGGGCGGCCATGGCCACGCCCCAGGCGTTCTGGTAGCGGAGGAGCTCCGGGGCCAGGCTGTATGCCGCTCCGGCGGCGTCCAGAGCCGCGGCGCACACCTGCCAGCCGTCCCCCAGCACCCACGCCGGGCGGTCCAGGGCCTTGAGCTCTGCCGCCAGTTCCCCGGCGGACACCGCCCGGTCCGGGCAAAGCCGCTGAAGCTCTCCGTCTCGCCACGCGAAGAGGGCGTTGTAGACCTGGCTTCGGCGGGCGTCCATCACCGGGCAGATCACCCGCTCCTCTCCGGCGCACTCCGACAGCCGGGCCATGGCCTCCAGGGTGGAAACGCCCACGGCGGGCTTGTCCAGCCCCCAGCACAGGCCCTTGGCGGTGGAGACGCCGATGCGCACGCCGGTGAAGGAGCCGGGACCGTGGGCCACGGCCACGGCGTCCACGCTCTCTTTGGGGATCTCCGTATTCCGGAACAGATCCTCGATCATGGGCAGCAGGGTACGGCTGTGGGTCAGGGCGCTGCGCTGAAAGCTCTGGGCGATCAGCTCCCCGTCCCGGCACAGCGCCGCCGAGGCAGCCTTGGCCGAGGATTCAATGGCTAAAATCAGCATTCGCGCAGACCCTCCACCGTGATCTTCCGGGCGGTGTCGCCCTCTTTTTCGATGGTCACCCGGATCTCCGAGCCGTCGAAGGCCTCGGGCACGTTCTCGCTCCACTCCACGGCGCAGACTCCGTCCCGGCCGAGATAGTCCTCCCAGCCGATGTCAAAGAGCTCGTCGGCGCCGCCCAGGCGGTACATGTCAAAGTGGAAGAGGTCCCTTTTCCCGTAGAGCTCGTTGACGATGGTGAAGGTGGGGCTGACCACCTGGCCGTCCACCTCCAGCCCCCGGGCAAGGCCCCGGACGAAGGCGGTCTTCCCGGCGCCCAGCTCGCCGTACAGGGCGATCACCACGCCGCCCTCCGGCAGGGCCCGGGCCAGGCTCTCCCCCGCGGCTTCCGTCTCCGCTTCGCTGTGCGAATAGTAAACCATACCAGTCTCTCCAGTGATTTTCTAAAACAAAATTATACACCCTTGACCCCATTGAGTAAAGCATCTTTTTGAGTGCATGTTGCGTTGGCGGAAAGTTTGTGGTACAATGCGATTTGTAAAATTATCGCAAAGGATGCGTCAAATTGAAAGAACTCCGCGAAATGCTACGATATATATGGGACCGGACCTCGGACTTCACCAAGCGGGCGGATATGTTCCTGCTGGCCGTATGCTGCTTCTGCTCCATTTTCGGCATGATCCTCATCGCCAGCGCCACCAAGGCCCTGCCCGGCCGGACCTATCTCCCGGTACAGATCTTCTCCTTCTTCCTGGGTCTGTTCATGTACTACGTGATGACGGTCATCGACGTGGACATCATCGCCGACCGTTGGGTCCTGCTGCTGATCTTTGAGACCTTCATCATGCTGCTGCTGATCCCCTTCGGTGTGGAGGGCGACACCGGCAACTCCGCGTGGATCCGCTTCTTCGGCATCGGCATCCAGCCCTCGGAGATCGCTAAGGTGGTCTTCATCGTGCTGATGGCCAAGCACATGACCTATCTGAAGGAATACCGGGACATCAACTCCATCTTCAGTATGGCCCAGCTGGTGATCCACTTCGGCTACGTGTTCGTGCTGATCATGTTCACCTCCTCGGACCTGGGCAGCGCGGTGGTGTTCGCGGCCATCTTCGTGGTCATGATGGTCATGGCCGGGATCAAGTTCTACTGGTTCCTGCTGGGCGGCTCCGCCGTGGCGCTGGCCATCCCGTTTCTGTGGAACAACGTGCTCAAGCAGTACCAGCGGGACCGGATGATGGCCCCCTACAACCCGGCGGTGGACCCGGAGGGCTACGGCATCCGCTGGCAGACCATCCGCAGCCGCCTGGCCCTGGCCTCCGGTCAGTTCACCGGCGTGGGCTACGGCAAGGGCGTGCAGACCCAGACCAACGCCCTCACCGGCAAGCACACGGACTTCATTTTCGCCGTGGCCGGCGAGGAGCTGGGCATGATCGCCTGTCTGCTGATCATGCTGCTGCTTTCCATCGTCATTTTCCGCTGCGTCTACGTGGGGCTTCGCTCCAACAACACCATGAGCATGCTGGTGTGCATGGGCGTGGCGGCCAGTCTGTTCTTCCAGATGCTGGTCAATACCGGCATGAATATGGGCATCACCCCGGTCATCGGCATCACGCTCCCCTTCTTCAGCTACGGGGGCTCCTCGCTGATGGCGTCCTTTGCCGCCGTGGGACTTGTATCGGGGGCCAAATACCGGCCCATCCCACAGCAATTCCACCGATACTGACGCATGCGGCAAAGCGGGGACCGTTCCGGCTCGGAGCGTCCCCGCTTTTCACGTACCCGCTCCGGGAACCCGGGCGTGACGACACAGACGACACCTCGACATACCATGCTTCGGAGGGATAAAGATGAAGACAAAGATCAAAAAAGACCTCTGGTTTTACGTCATCGTGCTGGCGCTTGCCGTGGCCATCCTCTGCATATTCATCCGGATCGTCGGCGGCGGCAAAAGCTCCCGCGCCGAAGCGCCGGAGGCCACGCCGCTCCCTACGCCGGAGGTCGTCATCCAGGAAAAGGAAGTGGAACGGATCGTGGAGGTGGAAAAGGTTTTCACCGCCGTCATGATCCGGGACGGGCTCCGGGACCTGGGCGAGCTGGCTACGGAGGAATACTATTTCACCGAGGTCATCAGCCACTCCACCATGCTGGAGCTGAAAATGGACCTGCGGCTGTTCCAGATCAACAGCGCTCTGCCGCTGACCGAGTCCAGCTTCCTGGCAAGCTATGACGGCGTGGTCACCGCGGGCATCGACTTTACCGGGGTCACCGTGGAAAAGAACGACGGGACGAAGGAGATCCTGGTGACGCTTCCCGCCGCGAAGATCCTTCACGTGGACATCGACCCCGAGAGCTTCCGGCTCTACGACGAGAAGAAGGGTCTGGGCACCCGGATCACCGTGGAGGACTACAACAACGCCCTGACCCAGTTGGAGAACACCGCCAGCGACAAGGCCGTGGAGCGGGGCCTGCTGGAAAAGGCCGACGAGAACGCCCGGACCGTGGTGAGAAATTTCATCCTGTCCCTGCTGGGACCCGGGGAATACACCGTCCGGATCGTCTCCCAAAGCTGAGAGAGGAGGAGAAAAATGCTGTCACGCAAGTGGAAAATCATTATCACGCTCATTCTGGTGGCGGTCCTCGGCCTGTCCGTTCTGGCGGCGAAGGAGCGGGCGTCCGATCCTCACCTCCAGGCCAGGACCATCCAGTCCATCGACGACAAGACCGAGACCGTGCTGAAGCTCACGGCCACCTCCACCCTGGCCTCCGCGGCGCTCTCCGCCCTGCCCCAGGATATTGCCACCCCCATCGCCAACAAGCTGGCGGATCTGACCGAGTATTTTCTGCTGATCCTCTGCGTGCTGTACTCGGAAAAATACCTGCTGAGCATCATCGGCGTGGGCGTTCTTAAGTACATGATCCCCCTGTGCTGTCTGCTGGGCATCGGATTCGTATGGCTGAATAAGCGGTTCTCCCTTCAGAACAACTGGTTCCGGTTCATTCTGAAGCTGCTGGCGGTGTCGCTGGCGCTGTTCTTCCTGATCCCCGGCAGCATCGGGATCTCCGATTTCATCTACGACACCTATAAATCGTCCATCAACACCACGATCTCCTCCGCCGAGTCCCTCACCGACGAGGCCACCGCCCTGACGGACGCCGAGGAGGATAAGGGCACGGGCCTCTTCAAGTCCAACTTCCTGACGGACGCCGCCGAGCGGCTGGCGGAGAAGGCCTCCGGCATCCTGCGCCGGTTCGTGGAGGCGCTGGCGGTGCTGATCGCCACGTCCTGTCTGATCCCGATTCTGTGTCTGCTGTTCTTCCTGTGGCTGATCAAGCAGATCACGGGACTGGACCTGCTCAGCCGCATCCCCCTGCCGAAAGACAAGGGCTTCCCCCGGGAAAACCGGCGGGCCGGCCCGGACAAACGGACGAATGAATAAAAAAAGAGAGCTGCGATCCCTCCGGATCGCAGCTCTCTTTTTTACGCGGATCTCACGCCTGCTTTGCCAGCGCCTGTTCCAGCGCGGTGGCCAGCTGGTCGGGACAGGAGGTAGGCTTGAAGCCGCACTTGATGCCCTTGAGCCGGGCAATGACCTCCTGTACGTCCATCCCCTCCACCAGGGCGGCTACGCCCTGTGTGTTGCCGCTGCAGCCGTTGACGAACTGCACGTCCCGGACCTTGCCGTCCCGGATGTCAAAGTGGATCTCCCGGGAGCAGGTGCCCCGGGTGTTGTAATGATAAGCCATATCGATCTCTCCTTATTTTCAGAGCAGCGTGGAGCCGTTGTAGGAGATGATGTTCACGTCCTGCACGCCGTCGTTGTCCAGCAGGGCGGAGAGCATGTCCATCTCCTTTTTGGAGAGCTTGGTCTCGATGACCAGCTCGGTGGTTTTCAGGTTCATGCTGCGGCTTTTCAGCTTGTACTTACCCAGGTTGTTCAGCCGGGAGCGGATCAGACCCTCCGCCTCGTCGGTATAGCGCAGCACCACCAGATAGGCGCTTCCGTGCATCTTCCCGGTGACCAGATTGATGACCAGGAACAGCACGCCCAGCAGCAGCGTGGCCAAGATGGCCACGGTGACGTAGCCCGCGCCGGTGATGATGCCCGCCACGATGCTCCAGAACATGAACACCGTGTCCATGGGATCCTTGATGGCGGTGCGGAACCGGACGATGGACAGCGCGCCCACCATGCCCAGGGACAGCACCACGTTGGACCGCACCGTCAGAATGGCCAGAGCGGTGACCATGGAGAGCATCACCAGCGACAGGGCGAAGCTCTTGCTGAAGGAGGGGCCGTTATAGGTCAGACGGTACACCACCAGCACGAACAGGCCCAGCAGAAAGCTCAGGCACATGGTGATGAGGAGGTTGGGCACCGAGATGGCGGTGAACTCCTCCACGAATTTGTTTTTGATCACGTCGGCAATACTCATTTTCTTGTCCTCACTATTCTATAATGCTCAGGCATTTGGTGTACTTGGAAACGGCGGTGCGCTGCTTGGGAACTCCCTCCAGCAGGGCCCGGACCGGGGCGGGGAGAAAGGCGTCGTACTTGACCTCCAGCACGGCCTCCCCGTCGTCCAGCACGGGCACCGTCAGCAGGTCCGGGGTGAAAATATCCGTCCGATAGGGGCAGGTGCGCACGTTCATGTCGACGGTGACGCGCACGTTGCCGTCCGGGTACGTGAAGGCGAAGCGGTCGTAGTCCACGATCACCACCGGCCGCCACACGCCCTGGCGCAGTCGGCCCAGCTCTCCCAGCAGTCCGTCCTGGGTGCGGAGGCGGTCGTCCCCCTTCAGCAGGGCCTGAGCCCCCGCCCAGGTGAGCCGGACGGAATCCTTGCCGGTCATATCCCCGTCCTTGGTCTTCTTTTCCAGATAGATCACGGAGGGGTCGTTGTTGTAAAAGCGGATCCGGTATTTGGTCCGCTCCTTCACGCCCGCCAGTTTTTCATGGTAGGCGGTAAAATCCGGGTCGTCAAAGTAGACGCTGCGGATGAAGTATCCCCCGTCCTCCCCGGCGTGGCTGTCCGGCCGGAGCAGAGCCCCCAGCCGCCGTTTCAACAGCTCCGCCTGGAAGACGCTGACGGAATACTTGATCTCATGTCGGTTGACCGTTCTGTCCATAGCCAGCTCCTTATCTTCCCGGGGTGGGCGCGTCGGTCTCGGCCCAGGAGCCGTCCGGCTGCCGGGCCCAGGCGTGGTCCTCCCCCACCGCCGGGCACTCCGCCTGGTCGGCGATGGTGCCCACCGGTGTCATGAGCGTTACGGTCTCCCCGGCGGACAGGGCGAAATCCGTGTGCTGCTCCCCGGCGCTGCGGTTCTTCCCGGAGGCGAACACCACCAGCACCTGTCCCGGCGCCAGGGAAACGTCCCCCAGCTTCCAGCGGGCCAGCTTTTCCGGGCTGTCGGAGAGATACCAGCCCTCCAGCGATACCGTGTCCGTACCGGCGTTGCGCAGCTCGATCCAGTCGCAGGCGTCCCCGTCCGCGTCGGTGAGACCGCCGACGTTTTTCGGGCAGAGCTCCGTGATCTCCACGCGCACGTCCCCGTAGCCCATGGAGCGCACCCACTGGGCGTAGCCTTCCTCATCGTTGGTATAGCCGGGCGTGGCGTTGGTGGTGACCGTCCAGGTCCCGCTCCGGCGGGCGTAGGAGGTGTCGTCCTTCAGATAGGGCAGCTGCACCCGATCCAGAGCGGTCCCCCGCTCGTCCAGCAGAAAGATCGTCTCCGTCCCCAGCTTGGAGATGCGGAAGGCGGCCTGATCCTCCCGGACGGCGTCCTCCCCCACGCACCAGACCACTCCGGTCTCGCCGGGGGCCAGCAGCGTCCCCGCAGGGAAGACGTAACGGCTCTCCCGCTCCTTGTCGGAAAGTCCCATTCCTCCCAGGTCCACTGTTTCGGCGCCCAGATTGATCACCTCGATCCAGTCGGCGGGAGCGCCGTCCGGGTCGGTGCAGAGCTTTCCCGCGGCCATGATCTCATTGAGCCGGACGGGAGAGGCGCTCTCCCCGTCGGCAGCCAGGAACGCGGCGAAGCCCTCCGCCGTGTTGGGGTAGCCGGGCGTGGGCTCCGCGGAAACGGTGAAGTCGCCGTTCTCCAGCCGGACGATGGAATAGTTGCGCCTGGAGTGCAGCGTTATGATCTGGTCCAGCACGGTGTTGGCGCTGTTCATCAGCAGCAGGGTCTCCCCACCCCGGGATTTCAGGGAGAAGGGGGCGTACATGCCGCCGGACTTTTCCAGGGTGCACCAGACCACCGCCCGTCCCCCGGCGGGGATCACCGTCCCCACGGGAAAGGCGAAGCGGGCCCGGGTGACGTCGTCCGAGAGCCGGTAGCCGGACACGTTGAAGTCCCGGTCCGAGGTGTTCTCGATCTCGATCCAGTCGCAGACCACGCCGTCGGCGTTGGGGTAGGCGGTGTTGTTGGCCATATACTCGCTGATGCGCAGGGGATGCTCCCCGGCGGCCACGCTGTCGCTGCCCGCGCCGCCGGACATGGCCAGCGCCAGCACCAGCACCAGGGCGAAAACGCCCGCAGAGGCCAGAAGCACCAATATATATTTTTTCCTTGAAATGGGCATAGCTCGTCCTCACTTTGATTTCGGACATATATTTTACCGTATTTTCCACCCGTGTTCAAGTCCCGCGTGAAAAAAAGCCGCCGAGCAGGCGTGAAAAACGGCCCTTCCCGAAAAGGAAGGGCCGCAAAAAAGCATTTTGGTTCAGTCGTCGCCGTCGCCGTCGCCGTCCGCGTCGCCGATCTCCGCGGGCATACCGGTCTCCGCGCCGGTCTCTCCGAACTCCCCGGCCTCCTCGGCAGGCGCATCGTCCGTCCCGCCCGCGGCGGCATGCTCCGCCGCGGCGCCGCCGCCCTCGACAGGCAGCTCATGGACCGTCTGGCCGGGCTCCAGCTCGATCACCGGCTCGCTGCCGGAAAGCCGCTCGTAGCGGGCCTTGGCGCCGGCCACGGAGAACACGGTGAACAGGTCGGTGGCGCCGTCAAAGAGGAAGCCAAGTCCGGCGGTCATGAACAGCGTCTGGGGCTCGGCAAAGGGGTTGACCAGCAGCAGCACGCCGATGGCGCAGGTGGCGATGCCGAAAAACAGCACCGCGCCCCAGGTCCTGCCCTGGGCGCTCTTTACGTCAAAGCCGTATTTCACGTCCATGGCGCCGTGGTACAGCAGCAGCACGCCCATGACGATCAGCGTCAGCTTCTGCACTCCGTCGGGCCGCATCAGGATCACCCAGACCCCCGCCACCGCGGCGACCACGCCGGAGACGAGCATCATCTTCTGCAGCAGCGTGTTCCGCTCCCCGACCACGTAGGAGACCACCTGCAGCAGTCCCGAGAGGATCAGCACGCCGCCGAAGCCGTAGCAGAGCATCTTCATGGCGTTTTCGGGCCAGAGCAGCACGGCCAGGCCCAGAGCGATGCACAGGATACTGACGCCCAGCATGGCAAAGCGGAAGTTTCTGAAAAAGCGTTTCATTTCTCTTTCCTCCTTCGGCAGACAACGTTTTCGATCAGGGGATATCGTATTGCGTGGAGGCGAAAGCCGTGATGGCGACAAAGCCCTGCCGGCTCATGCCGTAAGCGACGCTCTCGGTGATGAGGGCCAGATCCGCCGCCCCGGCGCCCGCCCAGGACTGGGCCGCGGCCGGATCGCCGGTGTAGATCTCCACCCGGTAGCCGTAACGGCTCTCGAAGGCGGGCAGCAGCTCCCCCAGCAGACCGCTCTGGAGCATCCGCTCGTCCGTGGCCATGCGGATCAGCCGGGCGTCCTCGGTTGCCGGGGGGATCTCCCCGCTCCCGGCGGGAGTGAAGAGCAGGGTGAACATGGGCTCGTTGAGATGCTCCGGCACGAAGGCGGAGATCACCTCGCCGCACTCTCCCGTCAGATACGCCCGCAGGGCCTTTGCCCCCTCGGAGGCGCCGGTGAACAGGGTGTAGTTCTCCGCATCGTCCAGTCTGATCCACGCAGGCTCGGGGGTGGGGGCCGGGGTCGGCACCGGCGTGGGGGACGGCGTGGGCGAGACGGTGGGCACGGCGGTGGGGGCGGCGGTGACCACCGGCGCGGCAGTGGCCTCCGGCCGGTTTTTCTCCGCCCGGGAGCGGCAGCCGGACGTTGTGAGAAGCCCGGCGCACAGCGCCAGGATCAGTATTTTTCTGCCCATAGTCCGTTCCCTTTCTGTCCCGTTTCGGCCCGATCTCATGGGAACAGTTTATTCCATTCCGGGCGAAACATCAATATCCAAACTGACAGAATTTGACTGATCGGCGCCGATTTCTCTTGATTTTTCCCGTTCCGTTTGGCAAAATCAAAGAAGTGAACTGAACGTATCCGGGAGGCGGACCCATGGCAGGTCATTTTATCGAAAACGACATATTCCGCAGAGAAACGGTTTTTTCTCCGGCGCAGGCGGACCCGCTGGGCCGGGTGCTGCCCGAGGCGACGGCGCTCGCCTTTCAGGATATCGCCACCGAGCACTACGAGACCCTGGGGCTGGGCCGGGCGGTATCGGACGCCCGGGGCTGCTTCTGGGCTCTGGCCCGAAGCGACACGGAGTATCTCGCGCCGGTGCCTGCGGGGACGCCGCTGTATCTGGACACCTGCACGGGAAAGCAGGCCCACGGCCTCTTCTGGCGGCATTACCGCATCATGACCCCGGAGGGCACGGAGCTGGTCCGGTCCGTGGGGACCTGGCTGCTGATGGACGTCGTCACCCGTTCCATGGTGCTCGACTGCGGCTGGATCACGGAAAAGGGCGGACACTCCCTGCCCGGACAGCTGCCCGCTACTCTGCGCCGGCCCCTTGTGCCGGAGGAGCTTCCCCGGCGGACGGAGCGCACGGTAACCGATGCTGAGGCCGATATCAACGGCCATCTGAACAACACGCTGTATCTGCGCTGGTGCCGGGATCTGCTGGAGGAGGAGTTCTCTTCCTCCCATCGCCTGCGGCGGCTGTGGATCGAATACAAAAAGGAACTTCCCCTGGGAGTCCGGGCAGTGCTGACCTTCGCACTGGAGAACGGCACGCTGTTCGTCCGGGGATATCACGACGACAAAGAAGCATTTTCAGCGAGGTGTGAATATGATCCGATTTGACAGCGACTATCTGGAAGGAGCCCATCCCCGGGTACTGCGGGCGCTGGCGGACACCAACGCCGTCCAGACCCCCGGCTACGGAGAGGATGAGTACTGTGAAAGAGCCCGGGAACTGATCCGTTCCCTGTGCGGCACGCCGGAGGCGGCGGTGCACTTCCTGGTGGGCGGCACCCAGGCCAACCGCACCGTGATCGTCTCGGCTCTGCGTCCCCATCAGGGAGCGGTGGCCGCAGACAGCGGGCACATCGCCGTACACGAGACCGGGGCCATTGAGAGCGCCGGTCACAAGGTGCTGACTCTGCCCGGCGTTGACGGCAAGCTGTCCGCCGCCGCGGTAGACGCTCTGTGCCGGGATCACTTTGCCAACGAGGCCTTCGAGCACATGGTGCAGCCGGGCATGGTGTACATTTCCCAGCCCACGGAGATCGGCACCGTGTATACCCATCGAGAGCTGGAAGAGCTCTATGCGGTCTGCCAAAAGTGGTCCCTGCCGCTGTATATCGACGGGGCCCGGCTGGGCTGCGCTCTGGTGTCGGAGGAGAGCTGGACGCTGTCGGAGCTGGCGGCGCTGTGTGATGTTTTCACCATCGGCGGCACCAAGCTGGGCGCTCTCTTCGGAGAGGCGGTGGTCATCACCTCCCCGGCGCTGCAGCAGGATTTCCGCTATCTCATCAAGCAGAACGGCGGCATGCTGGCCAAGGGCCGGCTGTTGGGGGTCCAGTTCCTGGCCCTGCTGGAGGACGGCCTCTATGAGGAGATCGCCCGACATGAGGTGGAGCTGGCCATGGAGCTCCGGGACGGGCTGCGCGAAAAGGGTTGGGACTTCCTGGTGGAGTCCCCTACCAACCAGCAGTTCCCCATCCTGCCCGACAGCGCGGTGGAGGCACTTCGGGAGGATTTCAGCTTCAGCGTCTGGCAGAAGATGGGCGAGGACAGCACGGCGGTGCGCTTCTGCACCAGCTGGGCCACCTCCCCCGAACAGATCGAGGCGCTGCTGTGCGCTGTGCCGGCCCGGGAGGAGGCCTGAATCCATGGGAACGGAGAGCAGGAACCCCCGGTCCATGGGCCTGAGCGACATGGGCACGAAGGAGATCCTCCGGTTGATGAACGAGGAAAACGAAAATGCGGTCCGGGCCGTGGAGGCATGTCTCCCGGAAATTGCCGCCCTCTCGGATCTGTACGCGGAGGTCCTTCGCGCCGGCGGCCGGGTCTTTTATCTGGGTGCCGGGACCAGCGGCGGGCTGGCGCTGCTGGACGCGGCGGAGATGCCTCCCACCTTCAGTCTGGCGGAGGACGTCGTCATCGCCCTGCCGGCGGAGAAGGATATGCGCTTTCTCACTGCCGATGAGGACGATCCCGCTCTGGCCGCCCGGCGGCTGGCGGAGCGGGGCTGCTCGGCGGGAGATCTGGTGATCGGCATAGCGGCCAGCGGCAGTACCCCCTATGTGGCCGAGGGGCTCCGGTACGCCCGATCCGCGGGAGCAAAGACCGCCGCCGTGGCCTGCAACCCCGGCTCCCTGATCGGGCAGCTGGCCGACGTGGCAATAGAGGCGGACACCGGCCCCGAGGTCCTCACCGGTTCCACCCGTCTGAAGGCCGGGAACGCCCAGAAAATGATTTTGAACATGATCAGCACCGCCGCCATGGTGAAGCTGGGCAAGGTGCGCTCCAATCTCATGGTGGACATGCGCCCCACCAACGCCAAGCTGGTTCGGCGGGCCTGCTCAATGATCGTGGAACTCACCGGCTGCAGCGAGGCGGAAGCCGAGGCCGCTCTGGCCTCAGGAGAGAGCGTGAGCCAGGCCGTGGACCGGCTTCTGGCGGAACGGGAATAAAGACATACTGTATATGGCAAGAGCGCCGCTGAACCCCAGCGGCGCTCTTGCTGCATAATATTATGTCAACTATATTACTCCAATACTACGGTGCAATCGTGGCCGGAATCGGTCCGGCGCATCACCGACAGGATCAGATCGAACAGCGTGGGGCCTTTTCCCTCCCGGGCGGCGGCCAGCCGCTTTCCCACCTTCTCCCGGTTGTCGGGGTGGCAGCGCTCCAGCACGCTCTCGAAGTAGCGGGCCGTGGCCTCATAGCCCAGGTCCTCCCGGCTCTTGTCGGCGTTTTTCCATCGGATCTCCAGTGGCTCATAGACTTCGTGCTCTCCGAAGCCGCCCCGGAGGATGTCGTTCAAGCCGTCCAGGGTCCGGATGGGCCGGTCCTCCGGGCTGCCCAGCACCCGGGACGCCTCGGCGTAGAAGCCGGCCAGGTCGGAGAAGTTCTCCCCGTCGATGACGACCTCCCGGCGCTCCTCTTCTTCAGGCTTTTCCCGCTCGACGGGCTTGGCCTCGTGGCGGCCGTGCTTCCGGCTGCCGGGCATCAGGTCCTTCACATCACCCCGGAAGAAGCCCTCGGGGATGAAGCCGGAGATCCAGTAGCCCAGGATCCCGCCGATGCCGCCGGTGATCACGCCGCCCAGCACATCGGTGGTGTAGTGCACGCTCAGATAGATCCGGGAAATGCCCATGAAGAGGGCGAAGAAGAAAGCCGTCCAGCTGATGCGCCGCTTGCCCCGGAGAAATACCGCCGTGGAGGCGGCCATGGCCGCGGTCATGTGGCCGGAGGGGAAGCTCTTATCGCTCTCGGTGTGCTTGCCCAGCTGGATCCAGAACTGCTGGAACACGCTGCCGTCCCAGGTATAGGGCCGAGGCCGGGCTACCAGGGGCTTTACCGTCAGGTTGGTGATCAGCGCGCCGATGGAAATAGCCAGCAGCATGGTGACGCCCAGCCGCCGGGTACGCCGGAAATACATCAGCGCAAAGGACAGCAGGATCAGAAAAATACCGCCCTTGCCCATCCAGGTGACCAGCGTGAGGAACGGGGTGAAAAAGCCGGGGGCCAGCTCATAGAGCTTGTGGACGGCAATGGCCACGCTCTCATCAAAGCCCGCGAACGCCGAGTTCAGCCAGGCGGCGATGGCCGTGGTCTGTACGGCGGCCAGGAAACCGATCATCAGTCATATCCTCCCAAAACCATTTGTTTCATGTTTCTTTATTATATCCGACCGGCAGGGGGATTGCAAGACAAACGCTCAGCCCACCACTTTGCCGAAGAGACGGAATTCATCCTCCTCCCGGACCCGGATGGGGGCGTACAGCGGGTTCAGGGACACCAGCTCCGTCGCCCCGTTCCGGCGCTCCAGCCGCTTGCAGTAGCCCGAGCCGTTGTACAGGAAAACGCCGATCTCCCCGGGGCGCAGGGTATCCTGCCGGTGTACCCAGACGATCTGCCCGTTGACAAACCGGGGCTCCATGCTGTCCCCGGCGATGCGCACGCCGAAATCCGCCTGGGGAGAGACCTCCTCTCCCACCTCCACGGTGTCGTAGTCCGAGCCGTCCAAAAACTCCCCCGTGCCGGCGGACACCGCCAGCCGGTACAGCGGCAGGATCCGGCCCGGTGTACGCAGCTCCTCCGGCGCCAGGCCGAAGTAAGCCGCCACGTCCCGGATGGCATATAAGCGGCACAGCTCGATGAGCTGTACCGCGCTGGGCAGGGTGGTCTCCCGCTCCCATTTGCTCACCGCCTGGGTACGCACCGGATAGCCCGCCTCCGTCATGAGCCGGGCCACCTCCGTCTGGTTCAGGCCCGCGCTCTTCCGCGCCGCGGCCAGCCGGGCTCCGAATTCTCGTATCATGCTCCGCGCCTCCTTTTGTGCCGGATCGCTTTCTCTGAACACAATATATAGGACCCTGCCAAAAATAGCAAGCAAAATTTCTCTTAATAAGCGAAATTTCCCGCTTGATTTGTCTTAATAAGCGATTTATAATGCAATCATTAGCTTGTTAAGCGAATTTTAAAGGAGGCGGCCTGGGATGAACGCGCTGAATGTTCCTGTGGAAATGATCTCCACCTGCTCCGCCGAGGGGGAGGTCTGTCCGGTCCGGTTCCGGGTACGTGGGCGGGACGGCGAGCTGCACACCGTCCGCATCCGCCGTGTCCGGGATACGGTGGAGATCCCCTATTTCGGCGTAGAGACCTTCCGCTTCGTCTGCACCGCCGAGATCGCCGGGCGGGAACGGCTCTTTGAGCTGCGCTACAACGTCCGCTGCCACCGCTGGGTGCTCTGGCAGTTTTTGGATGCCGCCGGAGGGCGGGGCGCGTAATAAAGGAAAGCCCCTTTCTTTTCCCGAGGAAAGAAAGGGGCTTCCCATATTTCAGGCTTTATCGGTCGGAGAAGTTCTCCTGTTCCTCCCGGCGGAACTGCCGGAGGAAGAGATACAGGGGCATCAGCTCCTCATACTTTTCCGCCAGGATGGCCGGGAGTTCCGGCTTCAGCACGTCCCCGCCGAAATCAAAGGCGGCGGACACACCCACCCATTTTTTGTTGTACCAGGGGTTCAGCAGCTCCCCCACGTCCCCCTTGGGCCGCTTATAGTCCGGACCCACCAGATGAAACTCCTCCAGCCGGTTGATCCTGCGCATCAGCCGGGAGACCTCCTCCGGGTTTTCCCGGATATAGGCCCGGTAGGCCTCCATCTCCTCCGGCAGGGCGTCGAAGAACCCGCCGCCGTACTCGTAACCGGAGGCGGAGATCTCAAACCAGAAGGCGGGGCTGTCCCGCTTCTCCACCCCGCTCCAGATGGTGAACCACAGATGGTCCTTGTAGGGGCCCCGGCCAAAGAGCCGCCGGGCGTCCCGGTAGATCCGGGAAATGTGGAGCTGCAGCGGCCAGTCGGGATACTTTTGGCGCATCAGTTCCAGAGTCTCCCGGCCCAGGGCGTCGAAGGGCTCCTTCAGCACACGGAGGAACTGCTCCCGGTGCTCCATGAACCAGGGGCGCTCGTTGTGGAACGCCAGATCCCAGAGGAAGTCGCTGGTCTCCTGGGTAAAACCGTTGAATTGCATAGGTGCTCCTTTTGTAAGGGCCGGGGCAATCGCCCCGGCCCTCTACGTCAATAAAATGCTTATGCCTTCCCGTCGCAGCCAAGCACGTCCACGATCTTGTGGCGGACCATGGCGCGCAGGGCGCTGCGGGCGTCGGTCAGGTACTGACGGGGATCGAAATGGTCCGGATGCTCGGCCATGTGCTTGCGGATCATGGCGGTGAAGGACAGCCGCAGGTCTGAGTCGATGTTGATCTTGCATACGGCCATGGAGGCGGCCTTGCGCAGCTGTTCCTCCGGAATACCGACGGCGTCGGGCATCCGGCCGCCGTACTGGTTGATGATCTTCACAAACTCCTGGGGCACGCTGGAGGCGCCGTGGAGCACGATGGGGAAGCCGGGCAGGCGCTTGCTTACCTCTTCCAGTACATCGAAGCGCAGGGGAGGCGGCACCAGGATCCCTTCGGCGTTGCGGGTACACTGGGCGGCAGTGAATTTATACGCGCCGTGGCTGGTGCCGATGGCGATGGCCAGGGAGTCGCAGCCGGTGCGGGTCACAAACTCTTCCACCTCTTCGGGACGGGTATAGCTGCTGTCCTCGGCGGCCACTTTCACGTCGTCCTCCACGCCGGCCAGGGTGCCCAGCTCGGCCTCCACCACCACGCCGTGGTCGTGGGCGTACTCCACCACCTTGCGGGTCAGGGCGATGTTGTCCTCAAAGGACTTGCTGCTGGCGTCGATCATCACAGAGGTGAAGCCCCCGTCCACGCAGCTCTTGCACAGCTCGAAGCTGTCGCCGTGGTCCAGGTGCAGGGCGATGGGCAGACCGGTCTCGGCCTCGGCGGCCTCCACCAGCTTCATAAGATAGGTGTGGTTAGCGTAAGCTCTCGCGCCCTTGGAGAACTGCAGGATTACAGGGGCCTTGACCTCCGCGGCGGCCTCGGTGATGCCCAGGACGATCTCCATGTTGTTGACGTTGAACGCGCCGATGGCGTAGCCGCCCTCGTAAGCCTTGCGGAACATCTCGGCAGTAGTGACAATCGGCATTTTTCTACCTCCGTAATAATAATGAATTGAACGGTTTCTTTTGTACTATTTATACCATTCTTT